>NZ_JBMEZS010000014.1:0-95458 GCF_048822555.1 Klebsiella sp. C283 | reverse complement strand
TGAGGTGACAAGGGGAAATGCAAAAAAACTTTTCAACCGTCTCTTTTTTCAACAATGCGGCGAGGAATGTCGCAAAAAACCGCCGTTTTGCTGTTTTAACCGACGAAACGGGGCGCCTGGTGGCATACTGTTAGTGTAGAGAAAAGAAAGGAACGGCATTTATGTCTTTAAGCGCACAGCAACTGGCGGCACAAAAGAACATCTCCTGGGTACTGGCCGAGAAGCTCGCCCAAAAGATACTGACTGGCGAATATCAGCCGGAAAGCATTCTTCCCGGCGAAATGGAGTTAGGGGAGCAGTTCGGCGTGAGTCGTACCGCCGTCCGCGAAGCGGTGAAGACGCTGACTGCAAAAGGCATGCTGCTGCCCCGCCCTCGCATTGGCACCCGGGTAATGCCGCGCAGCAGCTGGAACTTCCTGGATAAGGAACTACTCTCCTGGTGGCTCACGGAAGATAACTTCGAAGAGGTGGTGAGCCACTTTCTCGTCATGCGCAGCAGCCTGGAGCCACAGGCCTGTTTCCTCGCCGCCGCCCACGGCACCGCGGAGCAGAAAGCGCAGCTCAATACCCTTATGGAAGAGATGATTGCCCTGAAACGTCATTTTCAGCGTGATCGCTGGATAGACGTCGATATGGCCTGGCATGAACATATCTATGAAATGAGCGGCAATCCTTTCCTCAGCTCATTCGCTTCTTTATTTCATTCCGTCTACCACACCTACTTCACGTCGATTACGCAAAATGAAGTCGTGAAGCTCGATCTCCACCAGGCGATCGTCGATGCCATTCTCAATAGCGATGCGCCAGGTGCCTTGCTCGCCTGCCAGGCGCTGCTGAACGCCCCACACCACGTAAATCAATAACAAGGATTTGGCATGAGCGGAAAAAAAGGGCGCAGCATGGCAGGCCTGCCGTGGATCGCGGCGATGGCCTTCTTTATGCAGGCGCTGGATGCCACCATTCTTAACACCGCCCTCCCGGCTATCGCCCACAGCCTGAACCGTTCCCCCTTAGCAATGCAGTCGGCCATCATCAGCTATACGCTGACGGTGGCGATGTTGATTCCGGTCAGCGGCTGGCTGGCCGATCGCTTCGGCACGCGCCGGGTCTTTATCATCGCCGTTAGCCTGTTTACTCTCGGCTCCCTCGCCTGCGCGCTCTCGAGTTCATTAACGGAGCTGGTCATTTTTCGCGTTATTCAGGGGGTCGGCGGGGCGATGATGATGCCGGTGGCGAGGCTAGCCCTCCTGCGCGCCTATCCGCGCAGCGAACTGCTGCCGGTACTGAACTTTGTCACCATGCCGGGACTGGTAGGACCGATTCTGGGCCCGGTTCTCGGCGGGGTATTTGTGACCTGGGCCAGCTGGCATTGGATTTTCCTGATAAACATTCCCATCGGCGTGATCGGCATTCTGTATGCCCGTAAATATATGCCAAATTTCACAACGCCGCGCCGACGCTTCGATATAACCGGTTTTCTGTTATTTGGCTTAAGCCTGGTGTTATTTTCCAGCGGTATTGAACTGTTTGGCGAAAAAATCGTGGCGACATGGCTGGCGCTGGCGGTGATCGCCGTCAGTCTGATACTGCTCCTGGCCTATGTCCGTCACGCGCGCCGCCATCCTGCGCCGCTGATCTCGCTCTCTTTATTTAAGACCCATACGTTCTCGGTCGGCATTGCCGGCAACCTTGCCACGCGGTTGGGTACCGGCTGCGTACCTTTTCTGATGCCGCTCATGCTGCAGGTTGGCTTTGGCTATCCGGCCATTATCGCCGGCTGTATGATCGCCCCCACCGCTATCGGCTCGATTATTGCGAAATCTACCGTTACCCAGGTGCTGCGCTGGTTTGGCTATCGTAAGACCCTGGTGGGGATCACCGTGTTTATTGGCCTTATGATTGCCCAGTTCTCGCTGCAGTCGCCAGAAATGCCGCTGTGGATGCTGCTTCTGCCGCTGTTCGTGCTGGGGATGGCGATGTCCACGCAGTTTACCGCCATGAATACCATTACCCTGGCCGATCTGACGGATGACAATGCCAGCAGCGGCAATAGCCTGCTGGCAGTCACCCAGCAGCTTTCCATCAGTCTCGGAGTGGCCATCAGCGCTGCGGTGCTGCGCTTCTATGAAGGTTTTGACAGCGCCAGCACCGTAGAGCAGTTTCACTACACCTTTATTACCATGGGCGTGATAACCATCGTGTCGGCGCTGATGTTTATGCTGTTGAGAGCGAAGGATGGCCGCAACCTGATTAGCGAGCGGCACAAACGCTAAGCGGAACCGCGGACCACCAGCTCCGGGGTTAACTGTACGCGCTGCTGTTTTTGCTGCGGGTCGGCCATGCGATGGATCAGCACGTCGATGGCCAGTTCCCCCAGCTCATCTTTCGGCTGGTGAATGGTGGTTAACGGCGGCGTCATATAGCGAGCCAGTTCAATATCATCGTAACCCACCAGCGCCATATCCTGCGGGATCTGCAACCCGGCCTGGTATAACGCCTGATAAGCGCCAACCGCCATGGCGTCGTTACCGACAAACACCGCCTGCGGCCGCTGCGGCAACGCCAGCAGCTGCTGCATCGCGCTAAATCCGCCGCCAAACTCAAAATCACTGGTCACCACGTCTCCCTCGGCTACGGGCAGACCGCAGCGCGCCATCGCGGCATGGTAACCTTCAAGGCGCAGACGCGCCGGGGTTTTATCCAGCGGGCCGGCAATGCAGGCAATGTGTGAATACCCTTGATCGATCAGGTACTGGGTCGCCATATCGCCACCGAGCAGCGAGTTATCCTGAATCAGATCGCTATCGCCATCAAACGGCGCCCAGTCCATCATGACCGTCGGAACCGACGGATAGCGCTGCATAATTTCCGGGGAGGGTTGGTGGGTCTCAGTGCACAGCAGCAGTAATCCATCGACGCGTTTTTGCATTAACGTCTCCAGATTACGATTCATTCGCTGCTCATCACCTTCCGTATTACAGAGTACGAGACTATAACCCCGCTCAAAGCAGCTGCGCTCCACGCCCCGCACCAGCTCGGAATAAAACGGATTGGTACTGGCGGTGATCAGCATGCCGATGGTGCGGGTTTGATTAAGCTTGAGGCTACGCGCCAGCGCCGAGGGGGCGTAGTTGAGGCTTTTGATCGCGGCGTCGACTTTGGCGGTAATCGCCTCGCTGACAAAGCGGTCCTTATTGATGACGTGTGACACCGTCGATGTGGAAACGCCCGCGACGCGGGCCACATCTTTCATCGTAGCCAAGCATTACCCCTGTTGCGCTAAAAATTCATCAATCTCTGTGCGCCACGGCACGGAAGGCTGCGCGCCTTTGCGAGTCACGGCAATCGCCGCCGCGGCATGCGCAAAGCGGATCGCCTCCGGCAGGGCGGTCCCTTCCAGCAGCGCGGTCACCAGCGCGCCGTTGAAAGTGTCGCCGGCCGCGATAGTATCAATAGCCTGCACGCGAAACCCTGGGATCCGGCGGCTTTCGCCTTCGGCACTGAGCCAGACGCCGCGGCTGCCGAGGGTGATCATTACCGTACCAATGCCTTTGGCATGCAGCACGTCGGCGGCTTTTGCCGCATCCTCGTCACTCTCAACGCGAATCCCCGTCAGCTTTTCCGCTTCGGTTTCGTTGGGGGTAATGATATCCACCAGCGCCAGCAGTTCATCGGACAGTTCACGCGCTGGCGCGGGATTAAGCACCACGGTGGTCTGATGGTGATGGGCGATTTTCGCCGCCGCCAGCACGCTCTCCAGCGGCGACTCGAGCTGCATCAACAACGCCTGCGCGCTGGCGATCCGCTCTTTTTCCGCCTCTACCTGAGCGACGGATAAGGCCGCATTGGCGCCGGCATGAATACCGATAACATTCTCACCTTCGGCGTTAACGAAGATTAACGCCACGCCGGTTGCTTCCCCGGCGACCGCGCGCACAGGCGCCACATCGATTTTATCGCTCGCCAGCTGGCGGCGGATGCGTTCACCGATGTCGTCATCGCCGGTGCAGGCAATAAACGCGATATCCGCCCCGCTGCGCCCGGCGGCCACCGCCTGGTTGGCCCCTTTACCACCGAACGCCAGCTGGTAGTGGTTGCCGGTGACGGTTTCACCCGGCGTCGGGAAAGCGTCAAGGTTGAGAATGTGATCGGCATTGATGCTGCCAAGGACGACAAGTTTGCCTGCAGTTTTCATCGTTTCTGTTCCCGGGAAAGCGCGCCACCGGGATCCGGTGGCGCATGCCCTGCTTTTCTTTTTTTATATTGTCCCTCGGACCGTTGCCAGTCCGAATCGCATATTACTGCTTAACGACCAGCTTCAGCTCAACCGGGTAGTTAGCTTCCACTTTTTCGCCCTTCAGTACCTTATCAGCAGTCTCAACGCCTTTCGCGCCGATCTGCTCCGGCAACTGTGCGACGGTCGCCGCCAGTTTGCCACTGTTTACTGCTTTTTCGCCATCCGGAGTGCCGTCAAATCCAACCACCATCACATCGGACTTGCCTGCGGTCTGCAGCGCGCGCAGAGCGCCGAGCGCCATTTCATCATTCTGCGCGAACACCGCCTGGACGTCAGGATGGGCGGTCAGCAGGTTCTGCATCACGTTCAGCCCTTTGGTACGGTCGAAATCGGCCGGCTGGCTGGCCAGAACGTTGAACTTGTGCGCCGCCACGGCCTGTTTGAAGCCTTCGCCGCGCTCGCGCGCCGCGGAAGTCCCGGCAATGCCCTGCAGCTCAATGACTTTCGCACTTTCACCCAGCTTTTTCGCAATGTAATCGCCCGCCATTTTTCCGCCCTGCACGTTGTCAGAGGCGATGTGGCTCACGACATCGCCTTTTGTCGCCTGACGGTCGAGGGTGATGACCGGGATTTTCGCCTGGTTCGCCATCTTCACGGCATTGCCGACGGCATCAGAGTCGGTTGGGTTGATCAGCAACAGCTTCGCGCCGCGCACCGTTAAATCCTGAACGTTAGCCAGCTCTTTCGCCGGGTTGTTCTGGGAATCGAGCACCACCAGGTTGTAGCCCAGTTTGTCAGCTTCTTTTTGCGCGCCGTCTTTCAGCGACACGAAGAAGGGATTGTTGAGGGTAGAGATAACCAGAGCGATGGTGTCTTTGGCCATCGCGTTCGCGCTAACGGTCGCACTTAGCGCAACAGCAGAGACCAGGGTCGCCAGTTTTTTCATATTCATAGTTAAGATGTCCTGTAGAGTTCTCAGTTACTGCTTTTTGTTATCTACCAGTACCGCCAGCAAAATCACCACCGCTTTAACGATCATCTGGTAATAGGAAGAAACGCCTAAAAGGTTCAAACCATTATTCAGGAAGCCAAGGATCAGCGCGCCAATCAGCGTGCCGACAATGCGTCCTTTGCCGCCCGCCAGGCTGGTGCCGCCGAGCACGACTGCCGCAATGGCGTCCAGCTCATAGCCTGTCCCGGCCGTCGGCTGCGCGGAGGAGAGGCGCGCCACTTCGATAATCCCGGCCAGCGACGCCAGCATCCCGCACAACGCGTAGACGATAATTTTGACTTTATTGACGCTAATCCCGGACAGGCGCGTCGCCGCCTCATTACCGCCAAGGGCGTAGATATAACGACCCAGGCGAGTATGGTGCAGCATGTACCAGGCCGCCAGGAAGACAATCGCCATGATCCATACCGGCGTCGGGATCCCCAGCGGACGCCCGATACCAAACCAGCCGAACAGATCGGCATTATCGCTAAAGCCGGTATTGATCGGGCTGCCGTTGGTGTACACCATGGTCACGCCGCGCAGCAGCAGCATCATCACCAGGGTGGCGATGAAAGCCTGCACGCGGCCTTTCGCCACAATCACCCCGGTGACTGCGCCGATCGCCGCACCTAATGCGAGGGCAGCAGCGACCGCCACCAGCGCATTCACTTCAATGCCAACGATCGACGCCGCCACCGCGCCGGTGAGCGCCAGCAGGGAACCGACGGACAGGTCGATCCCCGAGGTCAGTATGACCAGCGTCATCCCTACCGCCATAATGGCGTTAACGGAGGTCTGCTGCAGAATATTGAACAGGTTATTGACGGTAAAAAAGTTGGGGCTCATGGTCGATACCACCGCGATCAGCACCAGCAGGGCAATCAGCGATTTTTGCTCCATCAGCCACGCTTTCGTGAAATAACGGCGACCAGAAACAGCCTGGGTTGTCATCTTTCTTACTCCTGATTCACACGGTTAAGCTTGCCCACAGCGGCAGCCATCAATACTTCCTGGGTGGCCTGCTCGCGTGTGAATTCACCGCCGAGATGCCCTTCATGCATCACTATGATGCGATCGCTCATGCCCAACACTTCCGGCATCTCGGAGGAGACCAGAATGATGCTCAGGCCATCGGCTTTGAACTGATTGATGAGCTGGTAGATCTCTTTCTTCGCCCCAACGTCGACGCCACGGGTCGGCTCATCGAGGATCAGGACCTTCGGCCGGGTCATCAGCCCGCGGGCGATGGCGACCTTTTGCTGGTTGCCGCCGGAGAGCAGGCCGATCGCCTGCTCCATGGACGGCGTTTTCACGTTAAACAGCCGGATGAAATCACTGACCGCCTGCTGTTCATCTTTATGCTTGAGACTCCCCCCCGTCCGGCTGAAGTAGCGCAGGGCGGTCAGGGACATGTTTTCTTTTACCGACATCCCGAGCACTAAGCCGTCACGCTTACGGTCTTCGGAGATATAGACAATGCCGTTCGCCAGACCATCCTGCGGCGAACGGGTCACCACTTCGTGACCGTCGAGCGTCACGGAGCCGCTGCTGCGCGGCAGCGCGCCATACAACACTTTCATCAGCTCGGTCCGCCCGGCGCCCATCAGCCCGGCGACGCCGAGGATTTCCCCCTGGCGCAGGGTAAAGGTCACGTTTTCCACGCCCGGGCCGCAGAGATTATCGACTTTCAGGCGCACCGCGCCCGGCGCCTTAGCCAGATGCGGATACTGATCTTCCAGCTTCCGGCCAACCATCATTTCAATCAGACGGTCTTCATCCAGCGAGG
Organism: Klebsiella sp. C283; assembly: GCF_048822555.1. Taxonomy (NCBI): domain Bacteria; kingdom Pseudomonadati; phylum Pseudomonadota; class Gammaproteobacteria; order Enterobacterales; family Enterobacteriaceae; genus Klebsiella; species Klebsiella sp. C283. The sequence continues at coordinate 88,441 of NZ_JBMEZS010000014.1, read as the reverse complement.
AGACCTCGCGTTCGGCGATAAACTGCCCGTCGCGGAACACGGTCACGTCGTCGCAAATCTCGAAGATCTCTTTCATGCGGTGGGAGATGTAGACGATGCCGCGCCCCTGCGATTTCAGTTCGCGGATCACACGGAACAGCGATTCGGTTTCGGTATCGGTCAGCGCGTCGGTCGGTTCATCCATAATGATGACCTTCGACTCGAAGCTCAGCACTTTGGCGATCTCCACCATTTGCTGGTCGCCAATCGACAGATCGCCCACCAACTTCTGGCTGGTAAAACGGAGATTCAGCTTCGCCAGCAGCTTGTCGGCTTCGGCATACATCCGCTTCCAGTCGATTTTGCCAAAGCGGTTAACGAATTCGCGGCCGAGGAAGATGTTCTCGGCGATCGTCAACTGCGGGATCAGGTTCAGCTCCTGATGGATAATGCCGATCCCGGCTTCCTGGGAAGATTTTGGGCCGCTAAAGGTGGTCTCTTTGCCCAACCACAATAAAGCGCCAGCATCACGGGTATAGATCCCGGTCAGCACTTTCATCATGGTGGATTTACCGGCGCCGTTCTCACCCACCAGCGCCATCACCCGGCCAGGGTAGACATTCAGCGAGGCGCCGGAGAGCGCCTTGACGCCAGGGAACGCTTTATCGATCCCTTTCAGTTGCAATAAGGCTTCCATGACGGCGATCTCAGAAGGTGACGCCGGCACAGAGAATGATATTCGCAAACGGGGAACACTCCCCGCTGCGAATTACCGCCTGACTGTCTGCGGTTTGTTTTTTGAACTGCTCATGACTGGTGTAACGAATTTCAATGGTGTTTCCCTGGTGCTGCTGCAGCTGCTCAAGATGGTTGAGCAACGTCGCGTGGAGCTGCGGATTATGCGTCTTAATTTCCTCCGCGATGACAGCCGCTTCAACCTGCATTTCCGTCGTCACCACTTCCAGAACCTGCATAAATGAAGGTACGCCCTGGGTCAACGCCATATCGATGCGCGCGCTGCTGCGGGGAACCGGTAATCCGGCATCGCAGACCACCAGCGTATCGGTGTGGCCCAGGCGGGAGATAACCGCGGAAATATCAGCGTTAAGTACGGTGCCTTTTTTCATTTTTTCTCTTTTGCTCCACTAGCGAAACGTTTCGCTAAAATAATTATTATCAATGCGTGAGCAGAAAACCATCACCAGAAGAGAGAAATGTGATCGCTATCGAAACGTTTCGCGAGACAGAGACAGGAGATGACAGCCGGAGTGAGAAACAAAAAGCCCTTCGCAACGGAAGGGCTTTTTTGACATCAGATTTCGACCTGAGTACCGAGCTCGATAACCCGGTTTGGCGGGATTTCAAACTGATCCGGCGCGCGCAGGGCGTTACGCTGCAGCAGCAGATAAAGCTTGCCGCGCAGGCGCAGATACCACGGCCGTTTGCCGATAATCAGCGACTCATGGGACATAAAGAACGAGGTCTCCATCATCCGGCAGCTGAGTCCTTCCAGGCCACAGCGATGGAACACCTCTTCGACATTTGGCGTTTCCCGCCAGCCGTAGCTGGCCACCACCCGCCAGAACGAGGGCGACAGCTGCTCAATCTGCACCCGGCGAACGTTATGCACGTAAGGCGCGTCTTCGGTGCGCAGGGTCAGGAGGATCACTCGCTCATGCAGCACCTTGTTGTGCTTCAGGTTATGCAGCAGGGCAAACGGGATCACGTTCAGGGCGCGGGACATATACACCGCAGTACCCGGCACGCGCACCGGCGGCGATTTCTCCAGCGAAGAGATCATCGCTTCCAGCGAGTTGCCGTGCTCGTGCATTCGACGCAGCAGGCGGAAACGCTCGCTCTTCCAGGTGGTCATCACCGTAAACATCACCAGACCCAGGGACAACGGCAGCCAGCCGCCGGAGACAATCTTATCGAGGTTCGCTGAGAACAGCGGAACATCAATGCACAGGAAGGCCACCAGCATCAGCCCAACGAACAGTTTATTCCAGTGCCAGTTTTTGCGCGCCACCGTTGCCGACAGGATAGAGGTCAGCACCATGGTCCCCGTGACCGCGATACCGTACGCCGCCGCCAGGTTAGACGAGTGCTCGAAGCTGACGATGACGATCACTACCGAGACATACAGCAGCCAGTTAATGAACGGGATATAGATCTGGCCGGACTCCATTTCCGAGGTGTGGATGATGCGCATCGGCGACAGATAGCCCAGACGCACCGCCTGACGGGTTAAGGAGAAGACCCCGGAGATCACCGCCTGCGAGGCGATAACCGTCGCCAGTGTGGCGATAATCAGCATCGGGATCAGCGCCCACTCCGGCGCCAGCAGGAAGAACGGGTTTTTAATCGCTTCCGGATGCTTAAGCAGCAATGCCCCCTGGCCAAAATAGTTAAGCACCAGCGAAGGCAGCACGACGGAGAACCAGGCGACACGGATCGGCAGTTTGCCGAAGTGCCCCATATCGGCGTACAGCGCTTCCACCCCGGTAATCGACAGCACCACCGCGCCAAGCGCAATAAAGGAAACCGTTTTGTACTGCAGGAAGAAATGCACCGCCCAGTAGGGGTTTAGCGCCTGCAGAACTTCCGGGTTAGCGTAAATGCTTCGCGCGCCAAGCACCGCCAGCAGCAAGAACCAGATCAGCATAATCGGCGCAAACAGCTTGCCGACCATTCCGGTCCCGTGCTTCTGGATCATAAATAGCAGGGTAAGCACGATAATGGAGATCGGCACAATCCAGCTATCGAGCTGCGGAGCGATAATTTCTAACCCCTCTATCGCCGACATCACCGAAATCGCCGGGGTAATCACCACTTCGCCATAGAAGAAACTGCCGCCGATCAGGCCGAGGATCACCAGCACAGAGGTCATCCGCGCCGAGGTATTGCGTCCGGCCAGCGACATCAGCGTTAAGATCCCGCCTTCCCCGGCGTTATCCGCCCGCATCACGAAGGTGATGTATTTAATCGATACGGTAAAGATTAACAGCCAGAAAATCAGCGACAAAAAGCCAAAAACGGCATCGCGCTCAACGCCAAAGCCAAACTGACCTGACAGGCATTCACGCAGGGTATACAGTGGACTGGTACCGATATCACCGTACACCACGCCGATGGCCGCCAGCGTTAACGCCGGCAACGATTGTTTATTATCAGTGCTCATAGACTAGTCTTTTCGTTTATAAAACAAATGTGTGCCTAGTCCCTTGGCCCACAAAAAGCGCACAGTATGCACGATTATTTGTGAAATCGTACCCCTAACAGACACCATATTAACCTGGCTCAAAAAAAATAAATCGATTCTTCAGGCTATTACCGCCCCTGCTCTAACATCTATACTCGTCCCAATAACGATACATGACAAAGCACGCAACTCAATTATGGCTCAAACACATTTACTGGCTGAAAGAATTTCCCGACTCAGCGCGGCACTCGAAAAAGGACTCTTTGAACGCAGCCACGCGATACGCCTGTGCCTGCTGGCGGCGCTCAGCGGCGAGAGCGTATTTTTGCTTGGTCCGCCGGGGATCGCCAAAAGCCTGATTGCCCGCCGCCTCAAGTTCGCCTTCCAGCAGGCGCGCGCTTTTGAATACCTGATGACCCGCTTTTCCACCCCGGAAGAGGTTTTTGGCCCGCTGTCCATTCAGGCGCTGAAAGATGAAGGCCGCTACGAGCGTTTAACCGCCGGCTACCTGCCGGAAGCAGAAATCGTGTTCCTCGATGAAATATGGAAAGCGGGTCCGGCTATCCTCAACACCCTGCTGACGGCGATTAACGAACGTCACTTCCGCAACGGCGCTCACGAAGAGAAAATCCCGATGCGCCTGCTGGTGGCCGCCTCGAACGAACTGCCCGAAGCCGACAGCAGCCTGGAAGCGCTGTATGACCGCATGCTGATCCGTCTGTGGCTCGATAAAGTACAGGATAAAGGTAATTTCCGTTCGATGCTGGTCAGCCAGCAGGATGAAAACAGCAATCCGGTGCCCAGCGCGCTGCAGGTTAGCGATGAAGAGTTTACGCAATGGCAGCAGCAGATCGGCAATATCAAACTGCCGGACGCGGTGTTTGAGCTGATATTCCAGCTGCGCCAGCAGCTGGATGCCCTGCCAAACGCGCCATACGTTTCGGATCGCCGCTGGAAAAAGGCTATTCGCCTGCTGCAGGCCAGCGCCTTCTTCAGCGGCCGCGACAGCATCGCGCCGATAGATCTTATCCTGCTGAAAGATTGTCTGTGGCACAACGTCGAGAGCATGAACCTGATGTCGCAGCAGCTGGAAACGCTGATGACCTGCCACGCCTGGCAGCAGCAGGCGATGCTGACGCGGCTCGGGGCGATTGTGCAGCGACGCATTCAGATCCAACAGCAGCAAAGTGACAAAACGGCGCTAAAGGTCACCCGCCTTGGCGGCATGTTTAGCCGCAAGCCGCACTATGAGCTGCCGGCGGAGATCCAGGGGACCACCCTGACCCTGCTGCTGCAGCAGCCGCTCAAACTCCACGATATGGAAGTGATCCACATTACTTTTGAGCGCGAGGCGTTAGCCAGCTGGCTGGAAAAGGGCGGCGAGATCCGCGGCAAGCTCAACGGGATCGGCTTTGCCCAACTGCTCAATATGGATGTCGACACCAGCCAGCATCTGGTTGTTCGCGACGTCAGCCTGCAGGGCTCACGCCTCTCACTGCCCGGCAGCGCGTCGCAGGAAAACATGCCGGCGGAAATTCGCCAGCAGCTGGAGGCGCTGGACGATGAATGGCACCAGCAACATAACCGCTTCAGTGAGCAGCAGAAGTGCCTGTTTATCCCGGTCGAGTGGCTGGGAAGAATCGAAGCCAGCCTGCAGGACGTCGGCGCGCAGATTAAACAGGCGAAGCAGCCATGACGCTCGATATGCTGAATGTCATGCTGGCAGTCAGCGAAGAGGGAATGATCGAGGAGATGCTGCTGGCGCTGCTGGCCTCTCCGCAGCTGGCGGTTTTCTTTGAGAAATTTCCCCGCCTGAAAAACATCATCGCGGCGGATATTCCGCGCTGGCGGGAAGCCGTTCGCGCCCGCTTAAAAGAGGTTAACGTCCCGCCGGATCTGGACGCCGAGGTGCAAACCTATCAGCAGGCTCAGCTGCTCTCTACCTCGCAGTTTATCGTCCAGCTGCCGCAGATCCTCGGCAAGCTACACCAGCTCCAGTCCCCTTTTGCCGCCCAGGCGCAGAAGCTAGTGGACGACAATGCGACCTTTACCCCGGCGCTGCATACGCTGTTTTTACAGCGCTGGCGCCTGAGCCTGGTGGTGCAAGCCACCAGCCTTAACCAGCAGCTGCTGGATGAGGAGCGCGATCAGTTGCTCAGCGAGGTCCAGGAACGAATGACGCTCAGCGGTCAGCTCGATCCGGTGCTGGCTGAGAATGACACCGCCGCCGGACGCCTGTGGGATATGAGCGCCGGCGAACTCAAACGTGGCGACTATCAGCTGATCGTGCGCTATGGCGATTTTCTTAACCAGCAGCCGGAGCTACTGCAGCTGGCGGAACAGCTGGGGCGCTCACGGGAAGCGAAATCCGTGCCGAAGAAAGACGCGCCGATGGAGACCTTCCGTAGCCTGGTGCGCGAGCCAGCGACGGTGCCGGAACAGGTCGACGGCCTCCAGCAGAGCGATGACATTCTGCGCCTGCTGCCTCCGGAGCTGGCGACGCTCGGCATCACGGAGCTGGAATTTGAATTTTATCGCAAGCTGGTGGAGAAACAGCTCCTGACCTACCGGCTGCACGGCGACGCCTGGCGCGAAAAAATCACCGAACGCCCGGTGACGCGGCAGGATTTTGATGAACAGCCGCGCGGGCCCTTTATTGTCTGCGTCGATACGTCAGGATCGATGGGCGGTTTTAACGAGCAGTGCGCCAAAGCCTTTTGTCTGGCTCTGATGCGCGTCGCGCTAGCGGATAACCGCCGCTGCTTTATTATGCTGTTCTCCAGCGAAGTGGTGCACTACGAACTGACCTGCGAGGGCGGCCTGGAACAGGCGATCCGCTTTCTGAGCCAGCGCTTTCGCGGCGGCACCGATCTGGCCAGCTGTTTTCGCGCCATTATTGAACGTCTGCAAAACCCGCAGTGGGTGGATGCGGATGCCGTGGTGATCTCCGACTTTATTGCCCAGCGGTTGCCGGATGAGGTGATTGCTCAGGTGGGGGAGTTACAGCGAAAGCATCAGCACCGTTTTCACGCGGTGGCGATGTCGGTACACGGCAAACCCGGCATCATGCGCATCTTCGATCATATCTGGCGCTTTGATACCGGGTTGCGTAGCCGCCTGCTGCGACGCTGGCGGCGCTAATCGTTACAGCAGCGCGGAAACGCTTTCGCGAACCTGTGCCGGCCATACGCCGCACTGCACCTGGCCGATATGGTCGAGCTGCAGCAACAGCATCGTCAGCCGAGACTGGCCAATGCCGCCGCCGATAGTCTGCGGCATCTCGCCGCGCAGCAGCGCCTGGTGCCACTCCAGTTTCAGGCGATCTTCATCGCCGGTCAGCGCCAGCTGGCGTTTCAGCGCCGCGGCGTCAACGCGGATCCCCATTGAGGAGATCTCGAACGCATCTTCCAGCACGGGGTTCCACACCAGGATATCGCCGTTCAGTCCGGCAAAGCCTTCAGAAACCTCAGTGCTCCAGTCATCATAGTCCGGCGCACGTACATCATGGCGCTTGCCATCAGAGAGTTTGCCGCCGATGCCGATTAAGAAGACGGCGCCCAGCTCTTTGGCAATCGCCCGCTCGCGGCCCTTGGCATCAAGATCCGGATAGCGACTCAGCAGCGCCTGGCTGTGAACAAAGTGGATCTGTTCCGGCAGGAACGGCGTCAGGCCAAATTCCTGGCTGACCGCCAGCTCGGTGGCTTTGATCCCGGCGTAAATCGCTTCGACGGTCGCCTTCAGCGTGCCGACGTGGCGCTCTTCATCCCCCATCACCCGCTCCCAGTCCCACTGGTCGACATAGATGGAATGGATCGGCGTCAGACGGTCTTCATCGGGGCGAAGGGCCTTCATGTGCGTGTACAGCCCTTCGCCCGCGCTGAAGTCGTGTTGTCCCAGGGTTTGACGCTTCCACTTCGCCAGCGAATGCACCACTTCGAACTGGGCGTCGGGCAGTGTTTTCACTTTCACCTGAACCGCTTTCTCACAGCCGGACAAGTTATCCTGCGTCCCATCGCCCACGCGGCTTAAGATTGGCGCCTGGACTTCAATCAGGCCAAGCTTCTCTTCCAGCTGACGGGAAAAGTGGGATTTAACGAAACTGATCTGGCGTTGTTTTGCGATATATGCGGTTTTCATTTTTATGACTCCTGCGTCCTGTTGCCATTGATTAAGCAACAAAAAAGGCCACAAATACAATAATCAATCAATAAAAAGGCTCATCAACTTTTAATTCATCAAAATATGGCGCTAAAATAGTAAGAACCCTCAAACTTCATAAGAAAAAGATATGGAAAATTATCAGATCGACAATCTGGACCGCGGCATTCTCGATGCGCTAATGGCCAACGCCCGTACCGCCTATGCCGAACTGGCCAAACAGTTCAGCGTCAGCCCCGGCACTATTCATGTACGCGTCGAAAAGATGAAACAGGCGGGCATCATTACCGGCGCGCGAATTGACGTCAGCCCCAAACAGCTGGGCTATGACGTCGGCTGCTTCATCGGCATTATTCTCAAGAGCGCCAAAGACTATCCCTCCGCCCTCGCCCGCCTGGAAAGCCTGGAGGAGGTCACCGAGGCTTATTACACCACCGGCCACTACAGCATCTTTATTAAGGTGATGTGTAAATCCATCGATGCCCTGCAGCAGGTACTTATCAACAAGATCCAAACAATTGATGAAATTCAGTCCACCGAGACCCTGATCGTGCTGCAGAACCCGATCATGCGCACCATTAAGCCCTGATCGTTTTTTTTAATCCCACATTTTTCCACAGGTAGATCCCAGCTCGCTCACAGCGTACAATACGCCACTCTGAACAGTTGAGCGGGCGATCGGCGATCTATGGCAGACATTACACTTATCAGCGGCAGCACCCTGGGCAGTGCGGAATACGTAGCGGAACATCTGGCGGAAAAGCTGGAAGAAGTAGGCTACAGCACTGAAATCCAGCACGGCCCGCTGGTGGACGATCTGCAGGCGCAGGGGATCTGGTTAGTTATCTCTTCCACCCATGGCGCCGGCGACATTCCCGACAACCTGGTTCCCTTCTATGACGCGCTGCTGGCGCAGCAGGCCGATCTTTCCGCCGTGCGCTTTGGCGCCATCGGGATCGGCAGCCGCGAATACGACACTTTTTGCGGCGCGATCGATAAATTAGAAGCGGCGCTGAAGGCCTGCGGGGCAAAACAGATCGGCGAGACCCTGAAGATCAACGTGCTGGAACATGAAATTCCCGAGGATCCGGCGGAAATTTGGCTGGGATCCTGGAAAAATTTGCTCTGAGATTTGTAAAGATCGTCCGTTCTTCTGTGGATAACCATGCTTAAAAGCTTGGATCAACCGGTAGTTATCCAAAGAATAACCGCAGTACGGTTTTTGAGCTGTGCATAACCCTTCATTCTGATCCCAGCTTATACGGACCAGGATCACCGATCATTCACAGATAGTGATCCTTCTTAAGCTTTTGATCTTACTTCGCGGATCCGACTTATCCACAAAGAGAGTCGATCCTAATAAGAGATCACAATAGAACAGATCTCTATATAAAGATCTTCTTTTTAATACTCAGGATCCCGGAGTCTTTCTCAAAAGACCAAAGCCGAGTAGAATCCACGGCCCGGGCTTCAATCCATTTTCAAACCGCGTTATGCGAGGCAGACCACCATGTTTTATCAGGATCCTTTTGACGTCATTATCATTGGCGGGGGTCACGCAGGCACTGAGGCCGCAATGGCCGCAGCGCGTATGGGTCAACAGACCCTGCTTTTGACACACAATATCGACACGCTGGGGCAGATGAGCTGCAACCCGGCGATTGGCGGCATTGGGAAAGGACACCTGGTAAAAGAAGTGGACGCGCTCGGCGGCCTGATGGCCAAAGCGATCGATCAGGCAGGCATCCAGTTTAGGATACTAAACGCCAGCAAAGGCCCCGCGGTGCGCGCCACTCGCGCCCAGGCTGACCGCGTGCTGTACCGTCAGGCGGTACGCACTGCGCTGGAGAACCAGCCGAATTTGATGATCTTCCAGCAGGCAGTGGAAGATCTGATTGTCGAAAACGATCGCGTCGTAGGCGCAGTCACCCAGATGGGCCTCAAATTCCGTGCTAAAGCGGTGGTGCTGACCGTCGGAACCTTCCTTGACGGCAAAATCCATATTGGTCTGGATAACTACAGCGGCGGACGCGCCGGCGATCCGCCGTCGATCCCGCTGTCTCGTCGTCTGCGTGAACTGCCGCTGCGCGTAAGCCGACTGAAAACCGGGACCCCGCCGCGCATTGACGCGCGCACCATCGATTTCAGCGTGTTGGCTCAACAGCATGGCGATAACCCGATGCCGGTCTTCTCGTTTATGGGATCTGCCGATCAGCATCCGCGTCAGGTGCCGTGCTATATCACCCACACTAACGAGAAAACCCATGACGTGATCCGCAATAACCTCGATCGCAGCCCCATGTACGCCGGGGTGATCGAAGGGATCGGTCCACGCTACTGCCCGTCGATCGAAGACAAAGTCATGCGCTTTGCCGATCGCAACCAGCATCAGATCTTCCTCGAACCGGAAGGCCTGACCTCAAACGAAATTTATCCGAACGGCATCTCCACCAGCCTGCCGTTCGATGTGCAAATGCAAATCGTCCGCTCCATGCAGGGGATGGAAAATGCGCGGATCGTCCGTCCTGGCTACGCTATTGAGTACGACTTCTTCGACCCGCGCGATCTGAAACCGACGCTCGAGAGCAAATTCATTCAGGGTCTGTTCTTCGCCGGTCAGATCAACGGCACCACCGGTTATGAAGAAGCGGCGGCTCAGGGTCTGCTGGCCGGTCTTAACGCTGCTCGCTTCTCGGCGGAAAAAGAGGGCTGGGCGCCGCGTCGCGATCAGGCCTACCTCGGCGTGCTGGTGGATGACCTGTGTACTCTGGGTACCAAAGAACCGTACCGCATGTTTACCTCTCGTGCTGAATATCGTCTGATGCTGCGCGAAGACAACGCCGACCTGCGTCTGACTGAGCAGGGGCGTGAGCTGGGTCTGGTGGATGATGAACGCTGGGCGCGTTACAACGAGAAGCTGGAAAGCATTGAGCGCGAACGCCAGCGCCTGAAATCGACCTGGGTGAACCCGCAGGCTGAGAGCGCTACCGAAGTGAACGCTCACCTGACCGCGCCGCTGTCGCGCGAAGCCAGCGGTGAAGATCTGCTGCGTCGCCCGGAAATGACCTACGAGCAGCTGGTTCAGCTCTCGCCGTTCGCGCCGGGGCTGGAAGATCGGCAGGCGGCTGAGCAGGTTGAGATCCAGGTGAAGTATGAAGGTTATATCGCGCGCCAGCAGGATGAGATCGAGAAACAGCAGCGCAACGAGAATACCTTGTTACCGGCGACACTCGACTACCGTCAGGTCACCGGACTGTCTAATGAAGTGATCGCTAAACTAAACGACCATAAACCGTCGTCGATAGGGCAGGCGTCACGTATTTCCGGGATCACCCCGGCGGCGATCTCTATTTTGCTGGTTTGGTTGAAAAAGCAGGGGATGCTGCGTCGCAGCGCCTGATTGCGGCAGCCTGCCGCGCTGATTTCCCACTTGCATAATCAGCGTTCGCCTTTATCATTCCTGGCCCGGTAAGCGTTAGCGCCTCCGGGCTCATTATTTTTTGAAGGTACTTACCGTGCTCAACAAACTTTCTCGTCTGCTGGATGAAGCGGGTATTTCGCTCACCGATCACCAGAAAAATCAGCTGGTGGCTTACGTCGGGCTGCTCGATAAGTGGAACAAAGCCTATAACCTGACCTCCGTTCGCGATCCAAATGAGATGCTGGTGCGTCATATCCTCGACAGCATCATCGTCGCGCCTTATCTGCAGGGCTCGCGCTTTATCGATGTCGGTACGGGACCGGGGCTGCCGGGGATCCCGTTGGCTATCGTGCGCCCGGAGTCGCATTTCACCCTGCTGGACAGCCTTGGCAAACGCGTGCGCTTCCTGCGTCAGGTGCAGCATGAACTGAAGCTGGATAACATCACCCCGGTGCAGAGCCGCGTGGAAGCTTTCCCGGCCGAGCCGCCGTTTGATGGCGTGATAAGCCGCGCCTTCGCGTCGCTTAATGATATGGTGAGCTGGTGCCATCATTTGCCGGCCGCGAACGGTCACTTCTATGCGCTCAAAGGGTTAGCGCAAAAAGACGAAATGGAAAACCTGCCGGAAGGGTATGCCATAGCCGAGGTCATTGAGCTGCATGTTCCTCAGCTGGAAGGGGAGCGGCACCTGGTGGTGATTACGCCAAAAGCGAGTTAATTTTTATCAAAAAATGTGGAAAAAATGTGGCCCATGAATGTTACAAAAATAAAGGTCACCTCCTGATATTATCGGGCTGCATTTAACCATGTTTTTACTATGGTTTTTCTTGCGGTTAACTTAACGTAAGTGATTCACTGACAAAATAGTCAACTTTGAAAATATCAGGGTGCTAAAAATCGACAATGATGATCAGCATCGCGATGTTAAATTTTTATTATAAATGTCAATAAAAGGTTTTTATTGTATGTGGGGTTGTTTTAGATAATGTCCTCACTTTTTATCTTGAATATCAAAAACATGAAAAATAGTGTTTTATGTCCTTGATTCATTAAAGGGCGCTTGAAATGTTTATTATGTGATCTAATGCACGCTTTAATTGCCGTGTTTCCACGTTATTTGCAGTTTTGTATGACCGCTCACAGAACGCTGAAATGCACGGAAAGTTGTCCGTTGGAAAATAATTAAACATTTATTCACTATTTTGCTACTTATTGTTTGAAATCACGGGGCGTCACCGTATAATTTGTCCGCTTTTTGATGCTTGACTCTTCGTCTTAAAGGACGTTTTATACGACACGCGACATACCTCAAAGGGAGCAGGAGTAAAAACGTGATGTCAGTGTCGCTCTTGAGTCGAAACGTTGCTCGCAAGCTTCTGTTTATTCAGTTACTGGCAGTAATGGCAAGTGGACTGCTGTTTAGCCTCAAAGACCCCTTCTGGGGCATTTCCGCGGTATGCGGCGGTTTGGCAGTAGTTTTGCCAAACCTGATGTTTATGATTTTTGCCTGGCGTCATCAGGCGCATACACCAGCAAAAGGCCGTGTGGCCTGGACCTTCGCCTTCGGTGAAGCCTTCAAGGTGTTGCTGACCTTCGCCCTCCTGGCGGTGGCGCTGGCCGTTTTAAAAGTGGTATTTTTGCCACTGATCGTGACGTGGGTTTTGGTGCTGGTGGTACAAGTTCTGGCGCCAGCTGTAATCAACAACAAAGGGTAAAAGGCATCATGGCTTCAGAAAATATGACGCCGCAGGAATACATAGGTCACCATCTGAACAACCTTCAGATTGATCTGCGTACTTTCTCGCTGGTGGATCCGCACAACCCCCCGGCCACCTTCTGGACGCTCAACATTGACTCCATGTTCTTCTCGGTGGTTCTCGGTCTGCTGTTCCTGGCCATGTTCCGTAGCGTTGCTAAGAAAGCGACCAGCGGCGTACCAGGGAAATTCCAGACCTTCATCGAAATGATCATCGGCTTCGTCCATGGCAGCGTCAAAGACATGTACCATGGCAAGAGCAAGGTTATCGCGCCGCTGGCGCTGACCGTGTTCGTCTGGGTCTTCCTGATGAACCTGATGGACCTGCTGCCAATCGACCTGCTTCCTTATATCGGCGAACACATTTTCGGCCTGCCTGCACTGCGCGTGGTTCCGTCTGCTGACGTGAACATCACCCTGTCGATGGCGCTTGGCGTGTTCATCCTGATTATTTTCTACAGCATCAAAATGAAAGGCGTGGGTGGGTTCGTTAAAGAACTGACCATGCAGCCGTTCAATCACTGGGCGTTCATTCCTGTCAACTTAATCCTTGAAGGGGTAAGCCTGCTGTCCAAACCGGTCTCTCTCGGTCTGCGACTGTTCGGCAACATGTATGCCGGTGAGCTGATTTTCATTCTGATTGCTGGTCTGTTGCCGTGGTGGTCACAGTGGGTTCTGAATGTGCCTTGGGCCATTTTCCACATCCTGATTATTACGCTGCAAGCCTTCATCTTCATGGTTCTGACGATTGTCTATCTGTCGATGGCGTCTGAAGAGCATTGATTTTTACCAACACTACTACGTTTTAACTGAAACAAACTGGAGACTGTCATGGAAAACCTGAATATGGATCTGCTGTACATGGCTGCCGCTGTGATGATGGGTCTGGCGGCAATCGGTGCTGCGATCGGTATCGGCATCCTCGGAGGTAAATTCCTGGAAGGCGCAGCGCGTCAGCCGGATCTGATCCCTCTGCTGCGTACTCAGTTCTTTATCGTTATGGGTCTGGTGGATGCTATCCCGATGATCGCTGTAGGTCTGGGTCTGTACGTGATGTTCGCCGTCGCGTAGTAAGTTGTTAGAAACCTAAGCCACAGAGTTAATTAAAGAGGTATTGTGCTGTGAACATGAACGCAACAATCCTCGGCCAGGCCATCGCGTTTGTTATCTTCGTATGGTTCTGCATGAAGTACGTATGGCCGCCTTTAATGGCTGCCATCGAAAAACGCCAGAAAGAGATTTCTGACGGTTTAGCTTCTGCAGAACGCGCTAAGAAAGATTTGGACCTTGCACAGGCCAACGCGACCGACCAGCTGAAAAAAGCGAAAGCGGAAGCCCAGGTAATCATTGAGCAGGCGAACAAGCGCCGCTCTCAGATTCTGGACGAAGCTAAAGCTGAAGCAGAACAGGAACGCACCAAAATCGTTGCACAAGCGCAGGCTGAAATTGATGCTGAGCGTAAACGTGCACGCGAGGAGCTGCGTAAGCAGGTCGCTATCCTGGCTGTTGCTGGCGCCGAGAAGATCATCGAACGTTCCGTGGATGAAGCTGCTAACAGCGACATCGTGGATAAACTTGTCGCTGAACTGTAAGGAGGGAGGGGCTGATGTCTGAATTTGTAACGGTAGCTCGCCCCTACGCCAAAGCAGCTTTTGACTTTGCCGTCGAACACAACAGTGTTGAACGCTGGCAGGATATGCTGGCGTTTGCCGCCGAAGTGACCAAAAACGACCAAATGGCAGAGCTTCTCTCCGGTGCTTTGGCGCCGGAAACGCTCTCAGAAGCGTTTATCGCTATCTGCGGCGAGCAACTTGACGAAAACGGCCAGAACCTGATTAAGGTGATGGCGGAAAATAATCGTCTGAAGGTGCTCCCGGACGTTCTTGAGCAATTCATTCACCTGCGCGCGGCCAGTGAGGCCATCGCAGAGGTAGAAGTCATATCTGCCAACCAACTGAGTGATGAACAGCTTGCCAGGATCGTCAGCGCGATGGAAAAACGTCTGTCACGCAAAGTTAAGCTGAATTGCAAAATCGATAAGTCTGTTATGGCAGGTATTATCATCCGTGCGGGTGATATGGTCATTGATGGCAGCGTACGCGGCCGTCTTGATCGCCTTGCAGACGTCTTGCAGTCTTAAGGGGACTGGAGCATGCAACTGAATTCCACCGAAATCAGCGAACTGATCAAGCAGCGCATTGCTCAGTTCAATGTTGTGAGCGAAGCTCATAACGAAGGTACTATTGTTTCTGTAAGTGACGGTGTTATCCGCATCCACGGCCTTGCCGAATGTATGCAGGGTGAGATGATCTCCCTGCCGGGTAACCGTTACGCTATCGCACTGAACCTGGAGCGCGACTCCGTTGGTGCGGTGGTGATGGGTCCGTACGCTGACCTCGCCGAAGGCATGAAGGTGAAATGTACTGGCCGTATCCTGGAAGTTCCGGTTGGCCGTGGCCTGCTGGGCCGCGTGGTTAACACCCTGGGCGCGCCAATTGATGGTAAAGGTCCGTTGGAAAACGACGGTTTCTCCGCCGTTGAAGCGATCGCGCCGGGCGTAATCGAACGTCAGTCCGTCGATCAGCCGGTACAGACCGGTTATAAATCCGTTGACGCCATGATCCCAATCGGTCGTGGTCAGCGTGAACTGATCATCGGCGACCGTCAGACCGGTAAAACTGCGCTGGCTATCGATGCCATCATCAACCAGCGTGATTCCGGCATCAAGTGCGTCTATGTTGCTATCGGCCAGAAAGCGTCCACCATCTCTAACGTGGTGCGTAAACTGGAAGAGCACGGCGCGCTGGCTAACACCATCGTGGTGGTAGCGACTGCATCCGAATCTGCTGCACTGCAATACCTGGCGCCATACGCGGGTTGCGCAATGGGCGAATACTTCCGCGACCGCGGTGAAGATGCGCTGATCGTTTACGATGACCTGTCTAAACAGGCTGTTGCTTATCGTCAGATCTCCCTGCTGCTCCGTCGTCCGCCAGGACGTGAAGCGTTCCCGGGCGACGTATTCTACCTCCACTCTCGTCTGCTGGAGCGTGCTGCGCGTGTTAACGCCGAATACGTTGAAGCCTTCACCAAAGGTGAAGTGAAAGGGAAAACCGGTTCTCTGACCGCGCTGCCGATTATCGAAACCCAGGCGGGTGACGTTTCCGCGTTCGTTCCGACCAACGTAATCTCCATTACCGATGGTCAGATCTTCCTGGAAACCAACCTGTTCAACGCCGGTATTCGTCCTGCGGTTAACCCGGGTATCTCGGTATCCCGTGTGGGTGGTGCAGCGCAGACCAAGATCATGAAGAAACTGTCCGGTGGTATCCGTACCGCGCTGGCGCAGTATCGTGAACTGGCGGCGTTCTCCCAGTTTGCATCCGACCTTGACGATGCAACCCGCAAACAGCTGGACCACGGTCAGAAAGTGACCGAACTGCTGAAACAGAAACAGTATGCGCCGATGTCCGTCGCGCAGCAGTCTCTGGTTCTGTTCGCAGCAGAACGTGGTTATCTGGCTGATGTAGAACTGGCGAAAATCGGTAGCTTCGAAGCCGCTCTGCTGGCTTACGTCGACCGTGATCACGCTCCGCTGATGCAAGAGATTAACCAGTCCGGTGGCTATAACGACGAAATCGAAGGCAAGCTGAAAGGCATCCTCGATTCCTTCAAAGCAACCCAGTCCTGGTAACGTCTGGCGGTCTGTCTTAGGGCAGGCCGCAAGGCATTGAGGAGAAGCTCATGGCCGGCGCAAAAGAGATACGTAGTAAGATCGCAAGCGTCCAGAACACGCAAAAGATCACTAAAGCGATGGAGATGGTCGCCGCTTCCAAAATGCGTAAATCGCAGGAGCGCATGGCGGCCAGCCGTCCTTACGCAGATACTATGCGCAAAGTGATTGGTCACCTTGCGAACGGTAATCTGGAATATAAGCACCCTTACCTGGAAGAACGCGACGTTAAGCGCGTGGGCTACCTGGTGGTGTCGACCGACCGTGGTTTGTGCGGCGGCTTGAACATTAACCTGTTCAAGAAACTGCTGGCGGAAATGAAAGCATGGTCCGATAAAGGCGTTCAGTGCGACCTCGCAATGATCGGCTCTAAGGGCGTCTCTTTCTTTAACTCCGTTGGCGGCAACGTCGTTGCACAGGTGACCGGTATGGGGGATAACCCATCCCTGTCCGAACTGATCGGCCCGGTAAAAGTGATGTTGCAGGCCTATGATGAAGGCCGTCTGGACAAGCTGTACGTTGTCAGCAACAAATTTATTAACACCATGTCTCAGGTTCCGACGATCACTCAGCTGCTGCCGTTACCGGCATCAGAAGACGCTGATCTGAAACGTAAATCCTGGGATTACCTGTATGAGCCCGATCCGAAAGCGCTGCTGGATACCCTCCTGCGCCGCTACGTCGAGTCTCAGGTTTATCAGGGCGTGGTTGAAAACCTGGCCAGCGAGCAGGCCGCCCGTATGGTGGCGATGAAAGCCGCGACCGATAATGGCGGCAGCCTGATTAAAGAGCTGCAGTTGGTATACAACAAAGCTCGTCAGGCCAGCATTACTCAGGAACTCACCGAGATCGTCTCGGGGGCCGCCGCGGTTTAACCAGGTTATTTCGTAGAGGATTTAAGATGGCTACTGGAAAGATTGTCCAGGTAATCGGCGCCGTGGTCGACGTCGAGTTCCCTCAGGATGCCGTACCACGCGTGTACGAAGCCCTTGAGGTACAGAATGGTAATGAAGTTCTGGTGCTGGAAGTTCAGCAGCAGCTGGGCGGCGGTATCGTGCGTACCATCGCCATGGGTTCTTCCGATGGTCTGCGCCGCGGTCTGGATGTAAAAGACCTCGAGCACCCGATCGAAGTCCCGGTTGGTAAAGCTACGCTGGGTCGTATCATGAACGTACTGGGTCAACCGGTCGACATGAAAGGCGACATCGGCGAAGAAGAGCGTTGGGCTATCCACCGCGCAGCACCGTCTTATGAAGAGCTGTCCAGCTCTCAGGAACTGCTGGAAACCGGCATCAAAGTTATCGACCTGATGTGTCCGTTCGCGAAGGGCGGTAAAGTCGGTCTGTTCGGTGGCGCGGGTGTAGGTAAAACCGTAAACATGATGGAGCTGATCCGTAACATCGCGATCGAGCACTCCGGTTACTCCGTGTTTGCGGGCGTAGGTGAACGTACTCGTGAGGGTAACGACTTCTACCACGAAATGACCGACTCCAACGTTATCGACAAAGTATCCCTGGTGTATGGCCAGATGAACGAGCCGCCGGGAAACCGTCTGCGCGTTGCGCTGACCGGCCTGACCATGGCTGAGAAGTTCCGTGACGAAGGTCGTGACGTACTGCTGTTCGTCGATAACATCTATCGTTACACCCTGGCCGGTACGGAAGTATCCGCACTGCTGGGTCGTATGCCTTCAGCGGTAGGTTACCAGCCGACCCTGGCGGAAGAGATGGGCGTTCTGCAGGAACGTATCACCTCCACCAAAACCGGTTCTATCACTTCCGTACAGGCGGTATACGTACCGGCGGATGACTTAACTGACCCATCCCCAGCCACTACCTTTGCTCACTTAGATGCAACCGTAGTACTGAGCCGTCAGATCGCATCCCTGGGTATCTACCCGGCCGTTGACCCGCTGGACTCCACCAGCCGTCAGCTGGATCCGCTGGTTGTTGGTCAGGAGCACTACGACACCGCTCGTGGCGTTCAGTCCATTCTGCAGCGTTATCAGGAACTGAAAGACATTATCGCCATCCTGGGTATGGATGAACTGTCTGAAGAAGATAAACTGGTGGTAGCTCGCGCACGTAAGATCCAGCGCTTCCTGTCCCAGCCGTTCTTCGTGGCAGAAGTATTTACCGGTTCTCCGGGCAAATACGTCTCCCTGAAAGACACCATCCGTGGCTTTAAAGGCATCATGGAAGGCGAATACGATCACCTGCCGGAGCAGGCGTTCTACATGGTCGGTTCTATCGACGAAGCCGTGGAAAAAGCCAAAAAACTTTAACGCCTTAATCGGAGGGTGATATGGCAATGACTTACCACCTGGACGTCGTCAGCGCAGAGAAACAAATGTTCTCTGGTCTGGTCGAGAAAATCCAGGTAACGGGTAGCGAAGGTGAACTGGGTATTTACCCGGGGCACGCGCCGCTGCTCACCGCCATTAAGCCTGGTATGATTCGCATCGTTAAGCAGCACGGTCACGAAGAATTTATCTACCTGTCAGGCGGCATTCTTGAAGTGCAGCCGGGTAGCACGACCGTCCTGGCGGATACCGCAATTCGTGGCCAGGATCTCGACGAAGCGCGAGCCCTGGAAGCGAAACGTAAGGCTGAAGAGCACATTAAGAGCTCTCATGGTGACGTGGATTACGCTCAGGCGTCCGCGGAACTGGCCAAAGCGATCGCTAAACTGCGCGTTATCGAGTTGACCAAAAAAGCGATGTAACACCGGCTTGAACGTAAAAAGCCAGTCTGGTTTCCAGGCTGGCTTTTTTTATGGCCAGCTGCTGACGAGCGGATGAAGTGAAAACAGAGTTCACCCTTAATTGTTATTGATTAGTTAAATGATGAAGCGTAGACTCTATTTTATGTGATGTATGTCACATAAAAGAGCGTTATCAAATTGCACCTGCGTCAGGAATTCATCATGAAACTGTTCCATAAAATCATCGCTAAATTTAGCGTCCTGAGCTTCTAAGCTCCGCGCTATCTCCCCCGCTGACACGACGTATCGCCCATCAAAACGACAACACTGGCGATGTGAAACCGGGCAAAGAAGGTCACCTGACGGTGGCCTTTCGTTTTTAATCGGTACATCAATTACTTTGCCGCCCTCCCCCCGCCAGCGACTGGCGACGATTATCCTGGTTCTTCCCGCTGTGGGTGCTGAAAACCGCTTTCCGCAGCGGCTTTATTCAGGTGACGAAAAAACAGCAAAAGCAGTGAGATAGTCAATGATTATCCTCCCTACCCTCCTTTTTCAGCGTTAAACTGATTTGCAGTGGTTAAAAATAGCGTCATAAAATGGTGTATAGCCGTGAGCCTGGACGTTTTCTCCACGTCTCGTTTTATGATGAAAAATATGTAGAAATTTCAACGTGAAAGGCTTTTACTTTTCGTTCTAACTACCGTCAGGATGAGTATGTCAAATAGTGCGATGAGCGTGGTTATCCTTGCCGCAGGCAAAGGGACCCGCATGTATTCCGATCTTCCTAAGGTGCTGCATACCCTGGCCGGGAAGCCAATGGTGCAGCATGTCATTGATGCCGCTAACGATTTAGGCGCATGTGCGGTACACCTGGTGTACGGCCACGGCGGCGATCTGCTGCGTCAGACGCTGCATGAAGACAACCTGAACTGGGTGCTGCAGGCCGAGCAGCTAGGAACCGGGCACGCCATGCAGCAGGCGGCGCCGTTCTTCAATGATGATGAAGACATCCTGATGCTCTACGGCGACGTGCCGCTGATCTCCGTCGAGACGCTACAGCGCCTGCGCGCCGCGAAACCGCAGGGCGGGATTGGTCTGCTGACGGTGAAGCTGGATGATCCAACCGGCTATGGCCGCATTACCCGTGAGAATGGCCAGGTGACAGGCATCGTTGAGCACAAAGATGCCAGCGAGGCGCAGCGCCAGATTCAGGAAATTAACACCGGGATCCTGATCGCCGGCGGAGCAGATCTCAAGCGCTGGCTGGCGAAGCTCACCAATAACAACGCCCAGGGCGAATACTACATCACCGATATCATCGCCATGGCGCATCAGGAAGGTCACGAGATCGTTGCCGTGCATCCCCAGCGCCTGAGCGAAGTCGAAGGCGTCAACAATCGCCTGCAGCTTGCGCGCCTGGAGCGCGTCTACCAGGCTGAGCAAGCGGAAAAGCTGCTGCTGGCGGGGGTGATGTTGCGCGATCCGGCGCGTTTCGATCTGCGCGGTACGCTGCAGCACGGGCGCGATGTGGAGATCGATACTAACGTTATTCTGCAAGGCAGCGTCGTGCTGGGCGATCGCGTGAAAATCGGCGCCGGCTGCGTGATTAAAAACAGCACTATCGGCGATGATTGCGAAATCAGCCCCTACAGCGTGGTGGAAGATGCCCAGCTGCAGGCGGCCTGCACCATCGGCCCATTTGCCCGTCTGCGCCCGGGCGCCGAACTGCTGGAAGGCGCCCACGTTGGCAACTTCGTGGAAATGAAAAAGGCGCGTCTCGGCAAAGGCTCCAAGGCGGGTCATCTGACCTATCTGGGCGATGCGGAGATCGGTGATAACGTCAATATCGGCGCGGGCACCATCACCTGCAACTATGATGGCGCGAATAAACATAAAACGATTATTGGCGATGATGTTTTTGTCGGCTCGGATACCCAGCTGGTGGCCCCGGTCACGGTTGGCAACGGCGTCACGATCGCCGCCGGCACCACCGTCACACGCAATATCGCCGATAACGAACTGGTGTTGAGCCGCGTACCGCAGGTCCACAAACAGGGCTGGCAGCGTCCGGTGAAGAAAAAATAAACAGGATTGTCGCCGGGGGTGAAAAACGCCCGGCGAACCAGGATGAGAGGGTCAATATAGATCCCCGTCCGCAGGCAGTACCATAACAATAACCCCACTCTCTACAAGGCTCGGGGCGCCCGGAAAACGGGCAAATACAGGTCAGCGACAACGCATGGCATATCGCCATTATCAGGAAATTTAACTATGTGTGGAATTGTTGGCGCAGTCGCGCAGCGTGATATTGCTGAAATCCTTCTCGAAGGTTTACGTCGTCTGGAATACCGTGGCTATGACTCTGCCGGTCTGGCGGTAGTCGACAGCGAAGGTCATATGACCCGCGTGCGTCGCCTGGGTAAGGTACAGATGCTGGCTCAGGCGGTCGAAGAGCAACCGTTACACGGTGGTACCGGGATCGCCCATACTCGTTGGGCGACGCACGGCGAACCGTCTGAGAGCAATGCGCATCCGCATGTTTCTGAACACATTGTGGTGGTCCATAACGGGATCATTGAAAACCACGAGCCGCTGCGCGCACTGCTGCAGTCTCGCGGCTATGTCTTCGTCACTGAGACCGATACCGAAGTTATCGCCCATCTGGTGCACTGGGAGCTGGAACAAGGTGGTACCTTACGTGAAGCCGTGCTGCGCGCCATCCCGCAGCTGCGCGGCGCCTACGGCACCGTCATCATGGATACCCGCGACCCGGGAACTCTGCTGGCGGCCCGCTCCGGTAGCCCACTGGTTATCGGTCTGGGCATGGGTGAAAACTTTATCGCCTCCGACCAGCTGGCGCTGCTGCCGGTTACCCGCCGCTTCATCTTCCTCGAAGAGGGCGATATTGCGGAAGTGACTCGTCGCTCGGTGGTGATTTTCGATAAATCCGCTGCGCAAGTGAAGCGCCAGGAGATCGAATCCAATCTGCAGTATGACGCCGGCGATAAAGGTATCTATCGCCACTATATGCAGAAAGAGATTTTCGAACAGCCGAACGCGATTAAGAACACCCTGACCGGGCGTATCAGCCACGGCGAAGTCGATCTCAGCGAGCTGGGGCCGAACGCCAATGAAATGCTGGCTCAGGTCGAACATATTCAGATTGTTGCCTGCGGGACCTCCTATAACTCCGGGATGGTCTCCCGCTACTGGTTTGAAGCGTTAGCCGGCGTGCCGTGCGATGTGGAAATCGCCTCCGAATTCCGCTATCGCAAGTCCGCGGTGCGTCGTAACAGCCTGATGATCACCCTTTCCCAGTCCGGTGAAACTGCCGATACGCTGGCGGCGCTGCGATTGTCGAAAGAGCTGGGCTATCTCGGCTCGCTGGCCATCTGCAACGTGCCGGGCTCGTCGCTGGTGCGCGAATCCGATCTGGCGCTGATGACCAAAGCCGGAACGGAAATTGGCGTGGCCTCGACCAAGGCCTTTACCACTCAGCTGACGGTGCTGCTGATGCTGGTGGCGAAACTGGCGCGATTGAAAGGTCAGGATGCGTCCATTGAGCATGATATCGTCCACGGCCTGCAGGCGCTGCCGAGTCGTATTGAGCAGATGCTCTCTCAGGACAAGCGTATTGAGCAGCTGGCAGAGCGTTTCTCTGATAAGCACCATGCGCTGTTCCTCGGCCGCGGCGATCAGTATCCGATCGCCATGGAAGGGGCGCTGAAGCTGAAAGAGATCTCCTACATTCACGCGGAAGCCTACGCGGCGGGCGAGCTGAAGCACGGCCCGCTGGCGCTGATTGATGCGGAAATGCCGGTGATCGTGGTGGCGCCGAACAACGAGCTGCTGGAAAAACTGAAATCCAACATCGAAGAAGTTCGCGCCCGCGGCGGTGAGCTGTACGTCTTCGCCGACGGTGACGCCGGCTTCAACGGCAGCGACAACATGCACATCATTGAGATGCCGCATGTCGAAGAGACCATCGCCCCCATCTTCTACACCGTGCCGCTGCAGCTGCTGGCTTATCACGTTGCGCTGATCAAAGGCACAGACGTTGATCAGCCGCGTAACCTGGCGAAATCGGTCACGGTTGAGTAACGTATTACCTCTTTTGCAAAGGGCTGCCGGCGGCGGCCCTTTTTTATTTTCACCTGCTGTTTTTCGCCGATCTTGTGCGCAATATGTGGGATGGCGATAGACGACAAACGATCGTTTTGCACTGCGATTTGGTTGTCATAAAAAGAAAATTATTCCGTCATTGTATGGTCATGCTTGCAGATAACCATTTGAGTTATAAGCGTATTATTTGACGCAAAATCCCTTCTCTCAGCCTGTCATAAAACTGTCATAATTCGTACATTTTACTGTCACCTCTTTGACCTATTTTGCTCACCATAGCCTCGAAACAATGATTTACGAATCCCAGCAGGAGACATTATGAACGTTATGCGTACCACCGTCGCAACAGTTGTCGCCGCGACCTTATCGATGAGCGCTTTCTCTGCTTTCGCAGCAGCAAGCCTGACTGGCGCAGGTGCAACTTTTCCTGCGCCGGTGTATGCCAAATGGGCTGACACCTATCAGAAAGAAACCGGCAATAAAGTGAACTACCAGGGTATTGGTTCCTCTGGTGGCGTTAAGCAGATTATTGCCAACACCGTTGATTTCGGTGCTTCTGATGCTCCGCTGGCTGATGACAAACTGACCCAGGAAGGTCTGTTCCAGTTCCCGACCGTGATTGGCGGCGTGGTGCTGGCGGTTAACCTGCCTGGCGTGAAATCCGGCGAGCTGGTGCTGGATGGCAAAACCCTCGGCGATATCTATCTGGGTAAAATTAAAAAATGGGATGACGAAGCGATCGCTAAACTCAACCCGGGTCTGAAGCTGCCGTCGCAGAATATCGCCGTGGTTCGCCGCGCCGATGGTTCCGGTACCTCCTTCGTCTTCACCAGCTACCTGTCCAAAGTGAATGAAGAGTGGAAATCGAAAATCGGCGCAGGCTCTACCGTTAACTGGCCAACCGGTCTTGGCGGTAAAGGCAACGACGGTATCGCCGCCTTTGTTCAGCGTCTGCCGGGCTCGATTGGTTACGTCGAATACGCTTACGCCAAACAAAACAATCTGGCGTACACCAAACTGGTCTCTGCCGATGGCAAACCGGTTAGCCCGACTGAAGACAACTTCGCTAACGCCGCAAAAGGCGTTGACTGGAGCAAGTCTTTCGCTCAGGACCTGACTAACCAGAAGGGTGAAAATGCATGGCCGATCACCTCAACCACCTTCATCCTGGTGCATAAGGCGACTAACAAGCCTGAGCAGACCGCTGAAGTGCTGAAGTTCTTCGACTGGGCGTATAAAAACGGCGGGAAAGAAGCGAATGCGCTGGATTACGCATCGCTGCCGGAAAGCGTGGTTGAGCAGGTTCGTGCGGCATGGAAAACCAACGTCAAAGACAGCAGCGGTAAAGCGCTGTACTAACAGTAGATTTTTGACGAAGATGGCGGGGGCGTTCAGCGCTGCCCGCCCTACGGTTCAGACTGTAGGCCCGGAAGCGAACGCCACCGGGCATTTATTCGAACAAGCTTTAATACGTAAAGAGTAATCTATGGCTGCAACCAAGCCTGCATTTACCCCTCCGGGGAAAAAGGGTGACATGATTTTCAGTGCGCTGGTAAAACTGGCTGCGCTGATTGTGCTATTGATGCTGGGCGGCATCATCGTTTCCCTGATCATCTCTTCCTGGCCGAGCATTCAAAAGTTTGGCTTTGCCTTTTTGTGGACCAAAGAGTGGGATGCGCCCAACGAAATCTTCGGCGCGCTGGTGCCGATTTACGGGACCCTGGTGACCTCCTTTATCGCGCTGCTGATCGCCGTACCGGTGAGCTTCGGCATCGCGCTGTTTCTGACGGAACTGTCCCCCGCCTGGCTCAAGCGTCCGCTGGGCATTGCGATTGAGCTGCTGGCCGCGATCCCGAGTATCGTGTACGGCATGTGGGGCCTGTTTATTTTCGCCCCGCTGTTTGCGACTTACTTCCAGGAGCCTGTTGGTAACGTCCTGTCGACTATTCCGTTCGTCGGCGCGCTGTTTGCTGGCCCGGCGTTTGGTATCGGTATTCTCGCCGCTGGCGTTATTCTGGCCATCATGATCATCCCTTATATCGCCGCGGTAATGCGTGATGTTTTCGAACAGACGCCGGTGATGATGAAAGAGTCGGCCTATGGCATCGGCTGCACCACCTGGGAAGTGATCTGGCGCATCGTTTTACCGTTCACCAAGAACGGAGTGATCGGCGGCGTGATGCTCGGTCTGGGCCGTGCGCTGGGTGAAACCATGGCGGTCACCTTTATCATCGGTAACACCTACCAGCTCGACAGCATATCGCTGTATATGCCGGGGAACAGCATTACCTCCGCGCTGGCCAACGAATTCGCCGAAGCCGAAACCGGTCTGCACGTGGCGGCGCTGATGGAACTGGGTCTGATCCTGTTCGTTATCACCTTTATCGTTCTGGCGGCGTCGAAGTTTATGATTATGCGCCTCGCGAAGAATGAGGGGGCACGCTAATGGCGACCATTGAAATGCAAAGCACCGCCGAGCTGGCGGAATCCCGCCGTAAGATGCAAGCCAGGCGCCGCATGAAGAACCGCATCGCCCTGACGCTGTCGATGGCCACCATGGCGTTTGGTTTGTTCTGGCTTATCTGGATCCTGATGGCGACGATAACCCGCGGCTTCGACGGCATGAGCCTGGCGCTGTTTACCGAAATGACGCCGCCGCCGAATACCGCGGGCGGCGGTCTGGCCAACGCCCTCGCCGGCAGCGGCCTGCTGATCCTGTGGGCAACTATCTTTGGTACGCCGCTGGGTATCCTCGCTGGAATTTATTTGGCGGAGTATGGCCGCAAGTCGGTGCTGGCGGAAATTATCCGTTTTATTAACGATATACTGCTTTCCGCGCCGTCTATCGTGGTTGGTCTGTTCGTCTACACCATCGTGGTGGCGCAGATGCAGCACTTCTCCGGCTGGGCGGGCGTTATCGCCCTGGCGCTGCTGCAGGTGCCTATCGTTATTCGTACCACCGAAAACATGCTGAAACTGGTGCCGGATAGCCTGCGTGAAGCGGCCTATGCGCTGGGTACGCCGAAGTGGAAGATGATCTCGGCGATCACCCTGAAAGCGTCCGTCTCGGGGATTATGACCGGGATCCTGCTGGCTATCGCCCGTATCGCCGGGGAAACGGCGCCCCTGCTGTTTACCGCGCTGTCCAACCAGTTCTGGAGCACCGACATGATGCAGCCGATTGCCAACCTGCCGGTGACCATTTTCAAATTTGCCATGAGTCCGTTTGCGGAGTGGCAGCAACTGGCATGGGCCGGGGTATTGATTATCACCCTGTGCGTCTTGCTGCTGAACATCCTGGCGCGCGTTATCTTCGCCAAGAAGAAACACGGTTAATTTTTGCGGCGCAGCGACAGCTGCGCTGAATGAGGAAGAGATTGAGATGAGTATGGTGAATACAGCCCCGGGTAAGATTTCAGTTCGCAACCTGAACTTCTACTACGGTAAATTCCATGCCCTGAAGAACATCAACCTGGATATCACCAAAAACCAGGTGACGGCGTTTATCGGTCCGTCAGGCTGTGGTAAATCCACTCTGCTGCGTACGTTCAACAAAATGTTTGAACTGTATCCGGAGCAGCGCGCGGAAGGCGAGATCCTGCTGGATGGCGACAACATTCTGACCAACACCCAGGATATCGCCCTGCTGCGTGCCAAGGTTGGCATGGTATTCCAGAAGCCAACGCCGTTCCCGATGTCCATTTACGACAACATCGCTTTCGGCGTGCGCCTGTTTGAAAAGCTGTCCCGTGCCGATATGGATGAGCGCGTGCAGTGGGCGTTGACCAAAGCCGCATTATGGAATGAAACCAAAGATAAACTGCACCAGAGCGGGTATTCTCTCTCCGGCGGTCAGCAGCAGCGCCTGTGCATCGCCCGCGGTATCGCGATCCGCCCGGAAGTCCTGCTGCTTGATGAACCTTGCTCAGCGCTGGACCCGATCTCTACCGGGCGTATCGAGGAGCTGATCACCGAGCTGAAGCAGGATTACACCGTCGTTATCGTGACTCACAACATGCAGCAGGCTGCGCGTTGCTCCGACCATACGGCATTTATGTATCTTGGCGAGCTGATTGAGTTCAGCAACACGGATGACCTGTTCACCAAGCCCGCGAAGAAACAAACTGAAGATTATATTACTGGCCGCTACGGTTGATTTGCCCTTGTGCTTTCAGGCTCTCACCAGTTGGGCAATCAGGAGACACCATGGACAACCTAAATCTTAATAAACATATTTCCGGCCAGTTCAACGCTGAACTGGAGTATATCCGCACCCAGGTGATGACCATGGGTGGGCTGGTGGAGCAACAGCTTTCTGATGCGATCACCGCCATGCATAACCAGGACAGCGATCTGGCGAAACGCGTGATTGACGGCGACAAGCAGGTCAACATGATGGAAGTGGCGATCGATGAAGCCTGCGTGCGCATCATCGCCAAGCGCCAGCCGACCGCCAGCGACCTGCGCCTGGTGATGGCGATCATCAAGACCATCGCTGAGCTGGAACGCATTGGCGACGTGGCGGATAAAATCTGCCGTACCGCGCTGGAGAAGTTTTCCCAGCAGCACCAGCCGCTGCTGGTGAGCCTCGAATCGCTGGGCCGCCATACGGTGCAGATGCTGCATGACGTGCTGGATGCCTTCGCGCGTATGGATCTCGACGAGGCGGTACGTATCTATCGCGAAGACAAGAAAGTCGACCAGGAGTATGAAGGCATCGTGCGTCAGCTGATGACCTACATGATGGAAGACTCGCGCACTATCCCCAGCGTTCTGACGGCGCTGTTCTGCGCGCGTTCCATCGAACGTATCGGCGACCGCTGCCAGAATATTTGCGAATATATTTTCTACTTCGTCAAAGGCCAGGATTTCCGTCATGTGGGCGGCGATGAACTGGATAAACTGCTCGCCGGAAAAGATCCGAAAGAGTAATAATCATTTTGTCTAATTCTGATAAATGGATTTATCAGAATTAGATATGATTCCTCCAGCGGCAGCGATATTGCTGCGATTATCGTCACAATTAACAGGCTGCCCGTTTGAGTTCTTCATTTTATCGCGTAACAATCAGCATTCACTGACTGAGCGCGCAAGCTCAGAATGTTTTAAACGGATTGTTACTGCGACAGCAGGCAAAACCTGATATTGCCCCCCCCACGGCGGCGATATCAGGTTTTTTTATGCGCGTTAAGAATGAGTTAATAAGGGTTGCTACCGCGATGCGCGGGCAAAACCTGAAGAGGATTATCTGTTTAGGCAGATCGTCTTCTTCGGGTTTTTTTGCTTTTTTCTCTCCGCAAAAATAACAGCCCTCGCGCCCTTAAGCGGTATGGATACAGCTATTAGAACCCGCGCGATGCTTGTCGCTGTCGTATTTATTTATGCCAACACTTATATAAGGGAATATTATGTTTAGAAAAACCAGGATCGCTTCGGCGATGGTATTGCTGGCGCCGCTTTGTTATTCAACCACGCTGTTCGCGAGCCAGTTGACGGTAGAGCAACGGCTTGAGTTGCTGGAAAAAGCGCTTAGCGATACGCAAAAAGAGCTCAAAAAATATCAGGACCAGGAGAGAAAAAGAGACCAGATTTGGGCCACATGGTCTTCGCCTGCAGAGAGCCAGAAGCGCACCGTCGCGGCGGCGGCAGGACCGAAAGCAGCAGTGAAACCGGATGCGGTACTGGTCAAAAATCAACAACCTGCCACAGACGGCGCGCCAGCCTACAGCGCGATGACGCTGAAAGACTTTAGCAAGTTCGTCAAAGATGAAATTGGCTTTAGCTATAACGGCTACTTCCGCTCGGGCTGGGGAACCGCCTCGCATGGCTCGCCAAAGTCGTGGGCCATTGGTTCGCTTGGCCGTCTGGGCAATGAATATTCCGGCTGGTTCGATCTGCAGCTGAAGCAGCGGGTGTTTCAGGAAGGCGATAAACGCGTCGACGCCATCGTGATGCTCGACGGGAACGTTGGCCAGCAGTATTCCACTGGCTGGTTTGGTGACAATGCCGGCGGCGAAAACTACATCCAGTTCTCGGATATGTACGTTAACACCAAAGGATTCCTGCCGTTTGCCCCGGAAGCCGATTTCTGGGTCGGCAAACACGGTGCGCCAAAAATCGAGATCCAGATGCTGGACTGGAAAACGCAGAGAACCGATGCGGCGGCTGGCGTGGGGCTGGAAAACTGGCAGGTAGGCGCCGGGAAATTCGATATCGCGCTGGTCCGGGAGGATGTTGATGACTACGATCGTTCTTTAAGCAATAAGCAGCAAATTAACACCAATACCCTCGATATCCGTTACAAAGAGATCCCGTTGTGGGATAAAGCCAGTCTGATGGTCAGCGGACGCTATGTCGCCGCCAACCAAAGTTCTTCTGAGAAATATAAAGAGGGCAATGAAGGCTATTATCCATGGAAAGATACCTGGATGGCCGGCACCTCGTTAACGCAAAAATTTGCTCACGGCGGCTTTAACGAATTTTCTTTGTTGCTGGCGAATAACTCCATTGCCAGCAGCTTCTCGCGCTATGCCGGATCCAGCCCCTATACTACCTTTAACGGCCGCTATTATGGCGACCATACCAATGGCACCGCCGTGCGCTTAACCTCGCAAGGAGAAACCTATTTACGCGATGACATTATTATGGCGAATGCCATCGTTTACTCCTTTGGCAACGACGTTTACAGCTACGAGACCGGGGCCCACTCCGATTTTGAATCCATCCGTACGGTCCTGCGGCCGGCCTATATCTGGAATAAATATAACCAGACCGGCGTCGAACTGGGGTACTTCAGGCAGCAAAACAAAGATGTGACCGGCAAGAAATATAACGAGTCCGGCTATAAGACCACGCTGTTCCATACCTTCAAAGTTAATACCAGTATGCTGACCTCGCGCCCGGAAATTCGCTTCTATGCCACCTATATTAAAGCGAAGGATATCGACCTGGATAAGGCCGCGAATAACACCACCCACATTTTTGAAGACGGTAAAAACGATCAGTTTGCCGTAGGGGCGCAGGCGGAAATCTGGTGGTGAGACGATAACAGAACGGACACAACGTAAGAGGAATAACGATGAAACGACATGCAATTTATTTCGCCCTCGCGCTGGCGGGCGCGGCGTTCACCATTCAGGCGGCACCGTTGCCAGCGGTGCCCGAGCCCTCCCTGCCGGTGAGCCACTTTATCACCCAGGTTAACGCGGATAAGAGTATCACTTACCGCCTGTTTGCCCCTGATGCCCGGCGGGTTTCGGTGGTGACAGGCGCCACGCCGGACACCTTTGTCTCGCACGACATGACCAAAGCAGACCACGGGGTCTGGACATGGAAAAGCGAGCCAATGAAACCCAATCTCTATGAATACTATTTTGATGTGGACGGCTTCCGCTCGGTGGATACCGGCAGCCGCTATCAGAAGCCGCAGCGTCAGGTGAACACCAGCCTGATTCTGGTTCCCGGCAGTATTCTTGACGATCGCTCGGTCGCGCACGGCGATCTGCGCACACTTACCTATCACTCGAAGGCGCTGAATGCGGAACGGCGGCTCTATGTCTGGACGCCGCCGAACTATAGCGGCAGCGGCGAGCCGCTGCCGGTGCTCTATTTCTATCATGGCTTTGGCGACAGCGGGCTGTCGGCCATCGATCAGGGGCGTATTCCGCAAATCATGGATAACCTGCTGGCGGAGGGCAAGATCAAGCCTATGCTGGTGGTGGTCCCGGATACCGAAACCGACACCCCGGAAGCGATCGCGGAAAACTTCCCGCCGCAGGAGCGACGCAAAACCTTCTATCCGCTGAATGCGCTGGCGGCGGATAAGGAGCTGATGCAGGACATTATTCCGCTGATCGATGCCCGGTTTAACGTGCGTAAAGATGCCGATGGTCGGGCGCTGGCTGGCCTCTCTCAGGGCGGGTATCAGGCGCTGGTTTCCGGGATGAATCATCTGGAGAGCTTTGGCTGGCTCGCCACGTTTAGCGGCGTCACGACCACCACGGTGCCGAATGCCGGTGTGGAAGCGCAACTGAAACATCCTGAGGCGATCAATCAACAGCTGCGTAACTTTACCGTGGTCGTCGGGGAAAAAGATTCCGTGACCGGCAAAGACATCGCGGGTCTGAAAAGCGAGCTGGAAAAACAGAAGATCAACTTTGACTATCACGCCTATCCCGGCCTGAACCATGAAATGGACGTCTGGCGCCCGGCCTACGCGGAGTTTGTGCAAAAACTGTTTAAATAGCCGGTGGGGGCGTTTAGCCCCCGCTTTCCGCGAGTGAAGAAAGGCAAGATGAAAGTGATTGTGTCCCAAGATGATGAAGAGATAGCCGGTCGCCAGCCGTCCTGTTCTGGGCTAGAACATAGCGCTACCTGCCAACCGTCGCCCGGTTGGGCGACGCCGGGGGCTAGCGAGTGATATCCCAACCGCGCGCTTTCCACAATGCCGGCAGCGCAGCCAGATCGGTAAAGGTCGTCACGTTGGGATGATCGATGGGCGGGTTGTGTGGATCGGCGCAGAAGTAGAACACCTCCATGCCGGCGGCTATTCCCGATTGTGCACCTGCCCTGGAATCATCAACCAGAATACAGTTCTCAACGTTAACGCTCATCGCTTTTGCGGCATGGAACATCAGCGCCGGATCGGGTTTCCAGCGCTGAATATCGTAGCCGCTGTACAACCGGTCAGCGAAATGGTGCAGCAGGCCGGTGCGGCCGAGAGAGTGTTGCATCTTACTGACCGGGCCATTGGAAACCACGCACATCGGGACGCTTACCGCATCCAGCAGCGCCTGGGCTCCGGCAATCACCTCCAGTTCGCTATCAAACAGGCGGGCGACTTCCGCACGGTAAATCGGCTCCAGAGTGGCCTTTTGCAGGTTAACGCCATGCTCGGCGTTGATGGTGTCGATTATTTCGTACAGCTTTACGCCTTTGAAGCGCTTAAAAATCTCTGCCAGCTCCAGCGTAATGCCAAATTCCTGGAACATGTGCACGTAGGCGCGGGAGCAAATCACCTCGCTGTCGACCAGCGTGCCGTCACAGTCAAAAAATACTGCTTCTGGTTGAGTCATAGCCATTCCATATTAACAAGTTTAACGTTTTCGTCATGTCCAATGCCGCGACGCAATCGTTGCCGTAGAAGCAAAATAAATGAAAAAAATTACCATACAACCGCGCCTGGTGCTGTAATTTGGTATAGGATAGCGTCGAATTTTCCCTCCTTACGTTCGGAAACCGATAATGAGTCAACAACAAACCAGCCAGTCTTCTGGCCAGGGTCTGCTGGAGCGCGTATTTAAACTGCGCGAGCACGGCACCACGGTGCGCACGGAAGCCATCGCCGGTTTCACCACGTTCCTGACGATGGTGTATATCGTTTTTGTTAACCCACAAATTCTTGGCGTAGCGGGCATGGATACCAGCGCCGTGTTTGTGACCACCTGTCTGATTGCCGCTTTCGGCAGTATCCTGATGGGGCTGTTCGCGAACCTGCCGGTCGCCCTGGCGCCGGCGATGGGCCTGAACGCCTTTTTCGCCTTTGTGGTGGTGCAGGCGATGGGCCTGCCGTGGCAGGTCGGGATGGGCGCGATTTTCTGGGGCGCCGTCGGCCTGCTGCTGCTGACGATCTTCCGCGTACGCTACTGGATGATCGCCAATATTCCGCTGAGCCTGCGCGTGGGCATCACCAGCGGTATCGGTCTGTTTATCGGTATGATGGGCCTGAAGAACGCCGGGGTTATCGTCGCAAATCCGGAAACGCTGGTCAGTATTGGTCATCTGACCTCCCACAGCGTGCTGCTGGGCGTGCTGGGCTTCTTTATCATCGCGATTCTGGCGTCGCGCAACATTCATGCCGCGGTTCTGGTCTCTATCGTGGTGACCACCCTGCTGGGCTGGATGCTGGGTGATGTACACTACACCGGAATCGTCTCGGCGCCGCCGAGCGTGACTTCGGTGATCGGTCATGTCGATCTGGCGGGCTCCCTGAATCTGGGCCTGGCCGGGGTGATCTTCTCCTTTATGCTGGTCAACCTGTTTGACTCCTCCGGGACGCTGATCGGCGTGACGGATAAAGCGGGTCTGGCGGACGCCAACGGTAAATTCCCGCGCATGAAGCAGGCGCTGTTTGTCGATAGCGTCTCGTCGGTGGCAGGCTCCTTCATCGGCACCTCGTCGGTAACAGCGTATATCGAATCCTCCTCCGGCGTTTCCGTGGGCGGGCGCACCGGCCTGACCGCCGTGGTCGTCGGTATCCTGTTCCTGCTGGTTATCTTCCTCTCTCCGCTGGCGGGGATGGTTCCGGCCTATGCGGCCGCTGGCGCGCTGATTTACGTCGGCGTGCTGATGACCTCAAGCCTGGCGCGCGTGAAGTGGGATGACCTGACGGAAGCGGTACCGGCGTTTATCACCGCGGTGATGATGCCGTTTAGCTTCTCGATCACCGAAGGCATTGCCCTGGGCTTTATCTCCTACTGCGTGATGAAAATTGGCACCGGCCGTCTGCGCGACCTCAGCCCTTGCGTCATTATCGTCTCGCTGCTGTTTGTGCTGAAGATTGTCTTTATCGATGCACATTAATCCGCACGTATGATGAAAAAGCCCGGCATCGCTGCCGGGCTTTTTTTATGCTTTAACCCGCTGAATATAGTCGCCAAAGGCAGTCAGCTGGCCGCGCAGATGGTCGAGGGTGCTCTGATCGACCACTTCACCCGACTGCGGATCCACTTTGTTCTGGATCACGCCACCCATAAATTCCGGTTTATTCATCACCATCGCATCGAGGAACACCAGAATCTGCCGCAGATGATACTGGCAGCGCGCGCCGCCGATGGCGCCCATTGAGCTGGTTTGAATCAGCACCGGCTTGCCGGACAGCGGCTGCTCGGGCAGACGTGAAAGCCAGTCGATGGCGTTTTTCAGGCCGCCAGGCACGGAATAGTTATACTCGGGGGTGACAATCACCACGCCATCCGCCTCGCGGATCTGCTGCGCAATCTCCTGCACGCTCTGCGGGAATCCCTCTTCCTCCTGAATATCAGCATCGTACAGCGGAATATCGCCGATCGACGGCAGCGCGGAAATGTGCATGCCCGCCGGCGCGATGCCGGGCAGGGTACGCGCGACCATTCCATTAAACGACCCTTTACGCAGGCTGCCGAGTAACGTAACCACTTTCAAGGTATCTGACATGATTGCTCCTTTGGATCATGATGCCGGCAAGACCGGTCAATTGAGGGATAAGGTTTTTTCCGTGGGCAGACTGGTAAAGCGCATCAGGCGGGCTGAGGGTTCGCGTGCGCGGCGCTGAGCGTCCGCCAGGCTGTGCCAGTCGCCTCCCTTAGCATCATACTCCCAGACCTTCAGCGGGCCGATATTCGGGGTAGCGGCAATCGACCACACCAGCAGCGATTCGGCGTCACAGACGGCTTCGATCGGCAGGCTGCCGGCGGTACGCAGGCGGCCGGAGCCAGGCAGCAGCTGCAGCTGCGTTGATGTCTCACCGGTCAGCTTCAGCACGCTGCGGCGCAGCGCCACCAGCTGGCTGCGCGCTTCGTCCGGGTCATGCTGAATGTTAATCCACAGATTCTCATTGTTACTGAAATTTTGCCGGTCGGCGTCGTGGCTGCGAACGGCGCGCTGCAGCTCCATGTCGAGGCCGCAATCCCCCTCGGTGGTCAGCGCCACGCCAACGATATTGCCAGTATAAGAGATAGAGAAGCGGGGAAGGTGACGATCGCTAAAAACCGGTCTGCCATTGGCTTCGTTAACGATTTCAGGCAGCTCGCTGATGCCGTAAAGCATAAACAGCAGTTCGGCGAGCAGCGACCGCGAAGCGCGAAAGCGGGCTTGCCGGTATTCAGGGAGCCGACGTGCGGATTGATGACAGGCCGCTGACAAACGTGTCGATAGCGGCTCCCCGGTACTGAGTATCCCTCGTGCAAAATGCGTTGCCATACGTCGCTCCGTGAGTAATGGTCTGAATAAAACGGCGGGCGCTATTATCGCCTGGTATTAACAGGTTTTAATGCCGAAATCCCCCCTTGAAAAGGGAATTTGTTTGAATTTTACAAATTCTTGCGCAAATAAGGTGCTATGGGCACGAAACAAGGCTTACAGCGTACCGGAATAGAGCGCTTTCAGCGTATCTCTAAGCCAGACAAGCTTCGGGTTGTAGCTGTTGCGTTTATGCCATAGCAAGGTGAAGGGGACGCGAAGCTTTTCCAGATGCTGCGGCTCCAGCGGCAGCGGTCGGGAGACCAGCGGTAGCTGGTGCTGCTGATTATAGTGCTGGCAGTAGCGCGGCGCGGTGGCCAGCATGGTGTGCTGCGGCTGGGCCGCCATAAAGAGGGATTGCTCAAACCCCGGCACGGTCAGCGCCACGTTACGTTTATGCCCCAGCTCCTGCAGCACGTCGTCCAGCGCCCAGGTATCGCGTTGTTCCCAGCAGATGGTGATATGCGGATAGCGTAAGAATGCCGCCAGATCCCACTCCTCCCTGAGCGCCGGATGATCGGCGCGCAGCCAGACCTGCGGCAGGTCGGTGAACAGCACATCAAAATCGATATACCACGGCAGCAGGCTTAGCAGCTCCCGCGACTGCGGATGGCTTTCGCGCCCGCAGAAGCCGATATCCACCTCGCCGCGAATGATGGCGTCCAGGGAGTCGTAGTCCCAGTTGCGCAAACGAATCAATGCCTGCGGATAGCGCTGATAGATGCGCTGGGAGAGGGTGTTAAACAGGATCATCAGCAGCGGCGTTTCCGCCGCCAGCTCGAACTTGAGGCCGCTCGGCATGGTGTGGTGCGGTTTATCGAGGATCTGGTTGCCCATCTGCATCCAGTCCGCCAGATCCTGCTCCATGCTGCTGACCAGCGGCGTGGGCGCCAGGCCCAACGGCGTTTTGACAAACAGCGGATCGTCAAACCAGGCGCGCAGTTTGGCCAGCGACTTGCTCACCGCCGAGGGCGAAACGTTCATCCGCTTCGCCGTACGGGTAACGCTGAGCTCCTGGGTCAGGAGCTGCAGGCAGAGGAGTAAATTAAGATCGAGACTCGAAAGCGGCTTCTTCATCGTGTTGCGCAACCCGCGGCGGGGTGGCGACCAGTAGCAGAACAAGACTCACTATGCTACAGGCAATGAGTATCCCGATCAGCATATTCATTGCGCTGAGTCCGATGATAGCGGCGAGCCATATCCACAGCGACGAACCGCACACCTGCGCGATGCCGAGGACCGAGCTGGCGACACCGGCGCGCAGCGTGAATGGCCCCAGGGCCTGGCTCATCGCGACGCCGAAGCCGACGGAGAAGCCGGCGCAAATCATGCCCAGCCCGACCAGGGTGACGGCCTGGTGGGTGGCGAGGCTCAGCGCCACGCCTGCCGCCAGGAACAGCAGCTGCGAGGTTATCATTAGGGTGCGCGGTTTAAACAGCGACAGGGCGAACGGCGTCGAGAAGGAGACCGCCATGCTGACCATCGCCATCAGCGCCATCGTCATGGAATAGGTGCCGCGATCGAACCCCATCTCCTCCATCATCAGTACCGGGGAGACGTTCACGTAGGTGAGGATCGCCGTTACGCTGAGGGTGGTGATGAGAATGCGGCTGAGGAAAAAGCGATTCAACAGCGATTCATCCGCGCCATGCTGCGGCATAGCCGTCTGCGGGGGCGCCGTCGGACGCGTTTCGCGCAGGATAAATACCGCCAGTAAACCCACCGTTACCCCCATGCCGATCATGGTGTAGAACAGACTCTGCCACGGGTATTTCAGCATGATCAGGTGGCCGAGCACCGGCGCCAGAACGGGGATGATGCAGGTAATGCCGTTGAGCAACGACAGCACTTTGGCCCGCCGACGGTCGTCCAGCGTATCGCGCAAAATAGCGAAAGCCACCACGTAGCAGCAGCCGGCGCCGATCCCCTGGATAAAGCGTCCGGTAAGGAAGTGGCTGCTGGTGTGCGCCTGCGCGCAGAGCAGGGAGGCGATAACAAAGATCGCCGCGCCCACAATGGCGACAGGCTTGCGCCCCGAGCGGTCGGCGATACGGCCAGCAAACAGCATCGCGGAGGCCATTCCGGCCAGATAGACCGAGAAGGCGATATGTAATTGCGCCTCGCTGGCTCCCAGATCCTGAGCAATACGCGGCAGGCCGACGAGATACATATCGATGCCGGAGGGATAGAGCAGAACCAGGGCAAAGCTGCAGAGAAGAAAGCGTGTCATGAGATCCTCGCGATGTGAATGGCGTTCAGCATAGTGAGATACGCTCCGCAAGACGAGTTGCCATTTGGACAACGCTATTTTCCTGGCAGGAAACGCGAACTAGTGGCCCCGGCGTCGCCAGACGCGGGCCATCCCTTCGCTTTCCGGCCGAACGCTTTCGAAGCCAAACTTCGCGTACAGCTCCGGAACATCCGCCACCAGCGTAACGTAGGCGCCGTCAAAGGCGTTCGCATCCAGCCAGGCGACCAGCTTCTCCATCACCAGCCGGCCAAGGCCCTTTCCCTGGTGAGCCGGATCGACGGCGACGTCGACAATGTCGAAATTAATCGCGCCGTCGCCGACGATGCGCCCCATGGCGATCGGCGTCTCCTGCCAGAGGATATGTACGCCATAACAGCTTTGCGGCAGCCCGGCTCTGGCGCCTTCTACGGGGCGCGGCGACATGCCCGCTACCACCCGCAGGTGGCAAAACGCTTCGGCGGAGGGCACCTTCTCGATCATGGTATATTCAACGGTCATGCTTTAGTCTCGGGGTTAGGGGGAGATAAAAGTAGAGAACGTTGCGCCGCAAAGGGCAAGAAAAAACCCGCATTAACGCGGCGCTAATGCGGGTGAGTGAACGTTTACGGACTAAACGTTATTTGCCGATACAGAAGCTGGAGAAGATGCGGCCCAGCAGGTCGTCGGAAGTGAACTCCCCGGTGATCTCGCTCAGCGCCTGCTGCGCGAGACGCAGCTCTTCCGCCAGCAGCTCGCCGGCCCAGGCGCCCAGCAGCTGGGCTTTGCCCTGCCGCAGATGGTTCGCCGCCTCTTCCAGCGCCTGCAGATGGCGACGGCGGGCGAGGAAGCCGCCTTCCATATTGGTATCGAAGCCCATGCTCTGCTTGAGGTGATTACGCAGCACCTCGACGCCTTCGCCGGTGCGTGCCGACAGGCGGATCAGTGAGTGGCCATTTACTTCGCTGATACCCAGCGCTTCGCCGGTAACATCGGCTTTATTTCGCACCACGGTAATCGGCAGTTTAGCGGGCAGACGCTCGATAAAATCTGGCCAGATCTCCGCCGGGTCAACGGCGCTGGTGGTGGTGCCATCGACCATAAACAGCACCCGGTCAGCCTGCGCAATCTCCTGCCAGGCGCGCTCGATGCCGATACGCTCCACTTCGTCATTGGCGTCGCGCAGGCCCGCGGTATCAATGATATGCAGGGGCATGCCGTCGATATGGATATGCTCGCGTAGCACATCGCGGGTGGTGCCCGCAATGTCGGTGACGATCGCCGCTTCGCGGCCCGCCAGGGCGTTCAGCAGGCTTGATTTACCGGCATTTGGCCGCCCGGCGATCACCACTTTCATCCCTTCGCGCAGCAGACTGCCCTGACGGGCTTCGGCGCGGACGGCGTCGAGGTCGGCCATCACCTCGTTCAGCTGGGCTTCAATTTTGCCGTCGGAGAGGAAATCAATTTCTTCATCCGGAAAATCAATCGCCGCTTCCACGTAGATGCGCAGGTGAGTGAGCGCTTCCACAAGGTGGTTCACCCGCGCGGAGAACGCCCC
This sequence comes from Klebsiella sp. C283, assembly GCF_048822555.1. NCBI lineage: Bacteria > Pseudomonadati > Pseudomonadota > Gammaproteobacteria > Enterobacterales > Enterobacteriaceae > Klebsiella > Klebsiella sp. C283. Next base: position 49,582 of record NZ_JBMEZS010000014.1, on the reverse strand, counting down.
CTGCAGCGAGTTCAGCGCCGAGCGCGCCGCCTGTTCTGAGCTGGCGTCGATAAGATCGGCGATGGCCTCTGCCTGCGCCAGGTCGAGCTTGTCGTTAAGGAACGCGCGCTCGGAGAATTCGCCCGGTCTGGCGATGCGCAGGCCCGGCAGGGTCAGAATACGTTTGAGCAGCAGGTCAAGAATGACCGGGCCGCCGTGGCCCTGCAGCTCAAGCACATCTTCCCCGGTAAAGGAGTTCGGCCCGGGGAACCACAGCGCAATCCCCTGATCCAGCGGCGTACCGTCAACGTCGTTGAACGGCAGGTAGTCGGCATAGCGCGGCTTCGGCAGCTTGCCGAGTACCGCCTGCGCGACGTCGCGCGCTTTGAGGCCGGAGATACGCAGGATGCCCACACCCCCGCGTCCCGGTGGGGTTGCCTGGGCGACGATAGTGTCGTTATGGCTCATGGTGACTCTCTATGTAGATGTAAAAAAGGCGGTCCATTGACCGCCTTCTCTGGCATTAACGTTACCGTAACTACTCTAAATTATCCAAGTCGCAGATGCGTTGGCTTGAAGAATGAAGAGTATCAGGATTTCTTCTTCTCGCGGCTATGCAGGCCACGCTTCTCCAGACCACGGTAAATCAGCTGCTGCTGGATAATGGTCACCAGGTTGCTGACGATGTAGTACACCACCAGGCCAGACGGGAACCACAGGAAGAACACCGTGAAGATGACCGGCATAAAGGTCATGATCTTCTGCTGCATCGGGTCGGTCACGGTGGTTGGCGACATCTTCTGGATGAAGAACATCGTCGCGCCCATGATGATCGGCAGGATGTAGTACGGGTCTTGCGCAGACAGATCGTGGATCCACAGGATAAACGGCGCATGACGCAGTTCTACCGAGGCGCTCAGCATGTAGTACAGCGCAAGGAAGATCGGCATCTGGATAATCAGCGGGAAGCAGCCGCCCAGCGGGTTCACTTTTTCCGCTTTATACAGCGCCATCATCTCCTGGCTTTGACGTTGTTTATCGTCGCCCAGACGCTCGCGCATGGCCTGAATTTTCGGCTGCAGCATACGCATCTTCGCCATGGAGGTGTACTGCGCTTTGGTCAGCGGGTACATGATGCCACGAACGATAAAGGTGATGACGATAATCGAGAAGCCCCAGTTGCCGAGGAAGCCGTGAATGAATTTCAGCAGCTTGAACAGCGGTTGGGAGATGAACCACAGCCAGCCGTAGTCGACGGTCAGATCCAGGTGCGGCGCGACGGCAGCCATTTTGTCCTGAATCGCCGGGCCGACCCACAGCGTGCTCTGCAGTTTGTCGGTTTGACCAGGCTGCACCAGTACCGGCTGAGATTTATAGCCGATAGCGACAATGCCGTTGCCGAGGTTGGCGGTGTAGAAGTTATTCGTCCCGTTATTCTGCGGCACCCACGCGGTGGTGAAGTACTGCTGCAGCATGGCAACCCAACCGTTTTTGGTGCTGACGTTCAGGTTTTCATTGTCCAGGATGGTATCGAATTTGTATTTTTCGTATTTCGAATCCGCGGTGGAGAACGCTGCGCCACGGAAAGTATGCATCGTGGACAGGCCGCCGGTCTGCGTATCGCGACTGGACGGCAGCGCGGCGGTCTGCTTCAGCTGACCGAAGGTCGAGACTTCCAGCGGTTTCTCGCTGGCGTTCTGCACGCTATAACCCACGTTCACCGCATAATCACCGCGTTTCAGGGTGAAGGTCTTGGTGAAGACGTTGCCGGCTTTGTCGGTATAGGTCAGCGGAATAACGATTTCGTTCTGGCCATCAGCCAGTACATACGCATCTTTATCAGCGTTATACAGCGGACGCGGGCCGTTAGCCGGGTTATCCGGGCCGTCACGACCGGTTAAGCCGCTCTGCGCCTGGTAGATAAACTGTGGCGTAGTTTCCAGTAACTGGAACGGTTCAGTCGATTTCAGCGCTTTCGGGTAAGCCGGAAGCAGCGCTTGCTCAACATCACCACCGCGGGTGTTGATGGTCAGATCAAGCACATCAGTTTTAACCGTAATCAGTTTCCCCTGGCCACTGGCCGGTACGCCCTGGTCGGCGGCGCTACCCGCTGCTGTGGTCGTAGTCTGCGTGGTCTGCTGCTGGGGTTGCGGATTTTTGTCCTGCTCCCAGGCTTGCCAGATCATGAAAGACACGAACAACAAAGCGATGATAAGAAGATTGCGTTGCGAATCCATCGTTAGTGTTCTCTGGTATCAAATGGTCCAGGCGGGACGGGATCGTCACCACCAGGGTGTAAAGGGTGGCATTTTAATACGCGTTTCATCGTCAACCAACTGCCTTTTATCACTCCAAACCTGCGTAAGGCCTCAATTCCGTATTGAGAACAGGTTGGGGTGAAACGGCAATGCGGCCCGAGTAGCGGACTAATCAGGCGCTGATAAACTCGAATCAGGCCGATCAGGACCCGCGAGCCAGGCGACAATGGCGGCGCCATAATTTTTCCAACGCTTCCGAGAGAGCACGGTTATCGAGGTCGGCAACCCCTCTTTTCGCCACCACCACGAAATCCATTGGCGGGAGTTCATGTTGACGCAAACGAAAACTTTCACGCGTCAGACGTTTAATCCGATTGCGTTCATGTGCGCGTTTCACGTTTTTCTTGGCGACGGTGAGACCGATGCGGGGATGCCCCAGCGAATTCAGGCGGCCGAGGATGGTGATTTGCGGCGTGCCAGCCCGTTGTGGCTGCTGGAAGACGAAAGTGAAATGACTGGGAGTTAACAAGCGTAACTCCCTGGGAAATGCGAGCTTAACCACGCAGGGTTAGCTTTATTACTTGGAAACGGTCAGACGAGCGCGGCCTTTAGCACGACGACGTGCCAGAACCTGACGACCATTTTTAGTAGCCATACGAGCACGGAAGCCGTGAGAACGGTTGCGCTTCAGTACAGACGGTTGAAAAGTGCGTTTCATGGCGATTTCTACCTAAACTTGAATAAATTCACTGACTTTTGCGTAGACCCGAACGAACTTCGAACGACTTACGCCTCAGCGTGGGTGATTAAAGAGGCCGGATTGTAATAATTGTACACTCCGGAGTCAATTCTCTTTCCTTATTTCTCGCACCTCGTCGCACAAAAAATAAGCTGAGACGCGTGACGAAAACGGGCATTACGCGCCGGGTGGGGGATTATACGGCCTGGCCAGTAAAGCGCAAGGATCCTGAAGGATCTTTGTTAGATCGTTTCCGCCCAAAAGCGGCATAGCTCATTAATTTTTCCAATATGCGGCGGAAATCGTGCTTCACTCCTCCCAGGATCGATTACACTTACCCGGTTTCGATCCTTCCTGTGGATAAATCGGGAAGAATCTGTTGAGAAACACAAGATCTCTTTCTCAGTTTAGGCTATGATCCCCGGTCCCGATCGCGATCCCCGGATCCGCAGCGGGAAATAACCGCAGATAGCGGTTCGCACGTCACCCCTTTTGTGCAGGGGCTTTTCGGCTAATGCAGGGTCTTGTCGACGTGTGCCAACAATCACGATTGTTTCAGTTTTTCTTTGATATCGATTTTATGTTCGAGTGGAGTCCGCCGTGTCACTTTCGCTTTGGCAGCAGTGTCTTGCCCGATTGCAGGATGAGTTACCAGCCACAGAATTCAGCATGTGGATCCGCCCATTGCAGGCGGAACTGAGCGATAACACGCTGGCACTGTATGCGCCAAACCGTTTTGTGCTCGACTGGGTAAGGGACAAATACCTCAATAATATCAATGGACTCCTCAATGATTTTTGCGGTGCGGACGCCCCGCAGCTGCGTTTTGAGGTGGGAGCTAAGCCCGCCAGCTCGCTGCAGAAAGGGGCGGTAAGCCCGGCCGCAACGACTATCCCGGCGGCGCAGGTGCAGACCGCGCGCGTGGCGCCGACGATCGTGCGCCCTGGCTGGGATAATGTCCCGGCGCCGGCGGAGCCGACCTACCGTTCTAACGTTAACGTGAAACACACGTTTGATAACTTCGTCGAAGGTAAATCTAACCAGCTGGCCCGCGCGGCGGCGCGTCAGGTGGCGGATAACCCGGGCGGCGCCTATAACCCCCTGTTCCTCTACGGCGGAACGGGTCTGGGTAAAACCCACCTGCTGCACGCGGTGGGGAACGGTATCGTGGCGCGTAAACCGAACGCCAAAGTGGTCTATATGCACTCGGAGCGTTTCGTTCAGGACATGGTTAAAGCGCTGCAGAACAACGCCATCGAAGAGTTTAAGCGCTACTACCGATCCGTTGACGCCCTGCTGATCGATGACATTCAGTTCTTCGCTAATAAAGAGCGATCCCAGGAAGAGTTTTTCCACACCTTCAATGCCTTGCTGGAAGGTAATCAGCAGATCATTTTGACCTCGGATCGTTATCCCAAAGAGATCAACGGCGTTGAAGATCGTCTGAAATCCCGCTTCGGCTGGGGGCTGACGGTGGCGATCGAGCCGCCGGAGCTGGAAACCCGCGTCGCGATCCTGATGAAAAAAGCCGATGAGAACGACATCCGCCTGCCGGGCGAAGTGGCGTTCTTTATTGCCAAGCGCCTGCGCTCAAACGTGCGTGAACTGGAGGGGGCGCTGAACCGCGTTATCGCCAACGCCAACTTCACCGGCCGGGCGATCACTATCGATTTCGTGCGCGAAGCGCTGCGCGATCTGCTGGCGCTGCAGGAAAAACTGGTCACCATCGACAATATTCAAAAGACGGTGGCGGAGTACTACAAGATTAAGGTAGCGGACCTGCTGTCCAAACGCCGCTCCCGTTCGGTGGCGCGTCCTCGCCAGATGGCGATGGCGCTGGCCAAAGAGCTGACCAACCACAGCCTGCCGGAAATCGGCGATGCGTTTGGCGGCCGCGACCATACCACCGTGCTGCACGCCTGCCGCAAGATTGAGCAGCTGCGTGAAGAAAGCCACGACATTAAAGAAGATTTTTCCAATTTAATCAGAACATTATCCTCGTGACGCTATGAAATTTACCGTAGAACGTGAACATTTATTAAAACCGCTGCAACAGGTGAGCGGTCCGTTAGGTGGTCGTCCGACGCTGCCCATTCTCGGTAACCTGCTGCTTCAGGTCGCGGACGGCGCGCTGTCGCTGACCGGTACCGATCTTGAAATGGAGATGGTGGCGCGCGTGGCGCTGGTTCAGCCGCACGAAGCGGGCGCCACCACCGTTCCGGCGCGTAAATTCTTTGATATCTGCCGCGGCCTGCCGGAAGGCGCGGAGATCGCGGTGCAGCTGGAAGGCGATCGCATGCTGGTGCGTTCCGGCCGCAGCCGCTTCTCGCTGTCGACCCTGCCCGCTGCCGACTTCCCGAATCTTGACGACTGGCAGAGTGAGGTGGAATTTACCCTGCCGCAGGCGACCATGAAGCGTCTGATCGAAGCGACGCAGTTCTCGATGGCGCACCAGGATGTTCGTTACTACTTAAACGGTATGCTGTTCGAAACCGAAGGCAGCGAACTGCGCACCGTCGCTACCGACGGTCACCGTCTGGCGGTCTGTTCGATGCCGCTGGAAGCGTCGCTGCCGAACCATTCGGTGATCGTGCCGCGTAAAGGGGTGATTGAGCTGATGCGGATGCTCGACGGCGGTGATACGCCGCTGCGCGTGCAGATCGGCAGCAATAATATCCGCGCCCATGTCGGCGATTTTATCTTCACTTCGAAGCTGGTTGATGGCCGTTTCCCGGATTATCGCCGCGTATTGCCGAAAAATCCGGATAAACACCTCGAAGCGGGCTGCGATATTCTGAAGCAGGCTTTTGCCCGCGCGGCGATTCTCTCCAATGAGAAATTCCGCGGCGTGCGGCTGTACGTTAGCGAAAATCAGCTGAAAATCACCGCCAATAACCCGGAGCAGGAAGAAGCGGAAGAGATTCTGGACGTGACCTACGCCGGCACGGAGATGGAGATTGGCTTCAACGTTAGCTACGTGCTTGATGTGCTGAACGCGCTGAAGTGCGAGAATGTGCGCATTCTGCTGACGGATTCGGTGTCGAGCGTGCAGATTGAGGATGCGGCTTCACAAAGCGCAGCCTATGTTGTCATGCCTATGCGCTTATAGAAAATATCGGGCTATCTTACTTGCCATTTTCAACCTGGGCTGTGCTCGTCCCTGTCACGTACTTCGTGTACGCTCCAGGGTCTGCGCGCAGTCCGCGTTGAAACTGGCTGCGCCGATTACGCCCTGGCCCGAAGAAACCCAGATATGTCACTGACGCGCTTACTTATCAAAGATTTCCGCAATATTGAACATGCGGATCTCGCTTTATCTCCCGGCTTTAACTTCCTGGTTGGCGCGAACGGCAGCGGCAAAACCAGCGTGCTGGAAGCCATCTACACGCTCGGCCATGGCCGGGCGTTTCGCAGTTTGCAAATTGGCCGGGTGATCCGCCACGAGCAGGAGGCCTTTGTTCTGCATGGCCGTCTGCAGGGCGAAGAGCGGGAAACCGCCATCGGCCTGACCAAAGACAAACAGGGCGACAGCAAGGTGCGTATCGACGGCACCGACGGCCACAAAGTGGCGGAGTTGGCGCACCTGATGCCGATGCAGCTGATTACGCCGGAGGGGTTTACTTTACTCAACGGCGGCCCCAAATACAGAAGAGCATTCCTTGACTGGGGATGCTTTCATAACGAAGCCGGATTCTTCACCGCCTGGAGCAACCTGAAGCGCCTGGTCAAGCAGCGCAACGCCGCGCTGCGTCAGGTCAGCCGTTATGCCCAGCTGCGGCCATGGGATCTGGAATTAATCCCGCTGGCGGAGCAGATCAGCCGCTGGCGTGCCGAATACAGCGCCGCTATCGTCGAAGACATGGCGGATACCTGTCAGCAATTTTTACCGGAATTCTCGCTCTCTTTCTCCTTCCAGCGCGGCTGGGAAAAAGAGACCGACTACGCTGAAGTGCTGGAGCGGAATTTCGAGCGTGACAGAATGTTAACCTATACCGCCCACGGCCCGCATAAAGCGGATTTCCGTATTCGCGCCGACGGGGCGCCGGTGGAAGATACCTTGTCGCGCGGGCAGCTTAAGCTGCTGATGTGCGCCCTGCGTCTGGCGCAGGGCGAGTTCCTCACCCGCGTCAGCGGGCGGCGCTGCCTGTACCTGATAGATGATTTTGCCTCGGAACTCGATGATGCCCGCCGCGGTCTGTTATCCAGTCGCCTGAAAGCGACGCAGTCGCAGGTTTTCGTCAGCGCCATCAGCGCTGAGCACGTTATGGACATGTCGGACAAAAATTCGAAGATGTTCCGCGTGGAAAAAGGTAAAATAACGGATTAACCCAAGATTAAATGAGCGAGAAACGTTGATGTCGAATTCTTATGACTCCTCCAGTATCAAAGTCCTGAAAGGGCTGGATGCGGTGCGTAAGCGCCCGGGTATGTATATCGGCGACACGGATGACGGCACCGGTCTGCACCACATGGTATTCGAGGTTGTGGATAACGCTATCGACGAAGCGCTCGCGGGTTACTGCAAAGATATCGTGGTGACCATCCACAGCGATAACTCCGTCTCCGTCCAGGATGACGGCCGCGGCATCCCGACCGGCATTCACCCGGAAGAGGGCGTCTCCGCAGCGGAAGTTATCATGACCGTCCTGCACGCTGGCGGTAAATTCGATGATAACTCCTATAAAGTCTCCGGCGGTCTGCACGGCGTGGGCGTCTCGGTGGTTAACGCCCTGTCGCAGAAGCTGGAGCTGGTTATTCAGCGCGATAACAAAGTGCACAAGCAGATGTATGAGCACGGTGTGCCGCAGGCGCCGCTGGCCGTAACCGGCGAGACCGACAAAACCGGCACCATGGTGCGTTTCTGGCCGAGCCTGGAAACCTTCACCAACGTCACCGAGTTTGAATACGATATCCTGGCGAAACGCCTGCGCGAACTGTCGTTCCTGAACTCCGGAGTCTCTATCCGCCTGCGCGATAAGCGCGACGGCAAAGAAGATCATTTCCACTACGAAGGCGGCATCAAGGCGTTCGTTGAGTATCTCAACAAGAACAAAACGCCGATCCACCCGAATATATTCTATTTCTCTACTGAAAAAGACGGTATCGGCGTGGAAGTGGCGCTGCAGTGGAACGACGGCTTCCAGGAAAACATTTACTGCTTTACCAATAACATTCCGCAGCGTGACGGGGGGACTCACCTTGCCGGCTTCCGCGCGGCGATGACCCGTACCCTCAACGCCTACATGGACAAAGAGGGCTACAGCAAAAAAGCGAAAGTCAGCGCCACCGGCGACGACGCCCGTGAAGGCCTGATTGCCGTGGTATCGGTGAAAGTGCCGGATCCGAAGTTCTCCTCGCAGACCAAAGACAAGCTGGTCTCCTCCGAGGTGAAATCGGCGGTTGAGCAGCAGATGAACGAACTGCTGAGCGAATACCTGCTGGAAAATCCGTCCGATGCGAAAATCGTGGTCGGCAAAATTATTGACGCCGCGCGCGCGCGCGAAGCCGCGCGTCGTGCCCGTGAGATGACCCGCCGTAAAGGCGCGCTGGATCTGGCTGGCCTGCCGGGCAAACTGGCGGACTGCCAGGAACGCGACCCGGCGCTCTCCGAACTGTACCTGGTGGAAGGGGACTCCGCGGGCGGCTCTGCGAAGCAGGGGCGTAACCGCAAGAATCAGGCGATCCTGCCGCTGAAGGGCAAAATCCTCAACGTTGAGAAAGCCCGCTTCGACAAGATGCTCTCTTCCCAGGAAGTGGCCACGCTGATCACCGCTCTGGGCTGCGGCATCGGCCGCGATGAGTACAACCCGGACAAACTGCGCTATCACAGCATCATCATCATGACCGATGCGGACGTCGACGGCTCGCACATTCGTACCCTGCTGTTGACCTTCTTCTATCGTCAGATGCCGGAGATCGTCGAGCGCGGCCATGTCTATATTGCTCAGCCGCCGCTGTACAAAGTGAAGAAAGGCAAGCAGGAACAGTATATTAAAGACGACGAAGCGATGGATCAGTATCAGATTGCCATCGCCCTCGACGGCGCCACCCTGCATACCAACGCCAATGCGCCAGCGCTGGCGGGCGAACCGCTGGAAAAACTGGTTGCTGAGTTTAACGCCACCCAGAAAATGATTGGCCGCATGGAGCGCCGCTTCCCGAAAGCGCTGCTGAAAGAGCTTATCTATCAGCCGACCCTGACCGAGGCCGATCTGGCGGACGAACAGAAGGTGACCCGCTGGGTGAACACTCTGGTCTCCGAGCTGAATGAGAAAGAGCAGCACGGCAGCCAGTGGAAATTTGATCTCCATGAGAACAAAGAGCTGCAGCATTTTGAACCGGTTATTCGCGTTCGTACCCACGGCGTGGATACCGACTATCCGCTGGATAATGAGTTCATTATGGGGCCGGAATATCGCCGTATCTGTACCCTGGGCGAGAAACTGCGCGGCCTGATGGAAGAAGATGCTTACATCGAGCGCGGCGAACGCCGTCAGCCGGTAGCCAGCTTTGAGCAGGCTCTGGACTGGCTGGTTAAAGAGTCCCGTCGCGGCCTCTCTATCCAGCGCTATAAAGGTCTGGGCGAGATGAACCCGGATCAGCTGTGGGAAACCACCATGGATCCGGACAGCCGCCGTATGCTGCGCGTGACCGTCAAGGACGCGATTGCCGCCGACCAGCTGTTCACTACCCTGATGGGTGATGCCGTTGAACCGCGTCGCGCGTTTATCGAAGAGAACGCCCTGAAAGCGGCGAATATCGATATCTAAGCCGTGTGTTCCCCCGGCGCGAGTTTGACCGGGGTAACGGAATGTCTGAGCCCGGTCGCATAGCGCGACCGGGCTTTTCTTTGCCAGTAAAAGGGGAATCCTCTGCTGCGGTTCCATCCCCCTTTCTGGCCGACACTTTTACTGTTTTTTGAGCGGAATCGCGTTAGCATGAGGGAAGACTCATCTTACCCGGGGATCCTATGGCTATTAAACTGATTGCAATTGATATGGATGGCACGCTGCTGCTGCCCGATCACACTATCTCTCCCGCCGTTAAAAACGCCATTGCCGCCGCCCGTGAAAAAGGGGTGAACGTGGTGCTGACCACCGGCCGCCCTTACGCGGGTGTCCACAGCTATCTGAAAGAGCTGCATATGGAGCAGCCAGGTGATTACTGCATCACCTACAATGGCGCGCTGGTGCAGAAAGCCGGGGACGGGAGCACCGTCGCACAAACCGCGCTGAGCTATGACGACTATCGCTTCCTCGAACAGCTCTCCCGCGAAGTCGGCTCCCACTTCCACGCGCTCGATCGCAATACGCTGTATACCGCGAATCGCGATATCAGCTACTACACCGTGCATGAATCCTATGTGGCGACCATCCCGCTGGTGTTCTGCGAAGCGGAAAAGATGGACCCTGAGATCCAGCTGCTGAAGGTAATGATGATCGATGAGCCGGCGATCCTCGACAAGGCCATCGCCCGTATCCCGGCGGAAGTGAAAGAAAAGTACACCGTGCTGAAAAGCGCGCCTTACTTTCTCGAAATACTGGATAAACGCGTCAATAAAGGCACCGGCGTGAAGTCGCTGGCCGATGCGCTGGGTATCAAACCGGAAGAGATTATGGCGATAGGCGATCAGGAAAATGATATCGCGATGATTGAATTTGCCGGCGTCGGCGTGGCGATGGATAACGCCATTCCGGCGGTCAAAGAAGCGGCGAACTTCATTACCAAATCGAACCTCGATGATGGCGTCGCCTTCGCTATTGAAAAATACGTTTTAGCGTAAGCTTCCTTCAGGTCCGGCGTTCGTCGGGCCTGTCTTCTCTTTTTTCATGAACAGATGTTAATCCGCATTTAAATCCCTTATTCCGCACAGGGGATTCTATAAGCTACCCGCCCTCTTTTTTTGCAATTCAGAACTAACATCAGATTTTTCATGAATAAACGCCATTATTTGATGTTGGTTACGCTGCCATTCGCCTCTGTTCAGATTTGCGCGGCCGCGGAACCAACGACGCCGCTTGAGCCGGCGTACGCCTATCACGGCGCCGAGCCCGCGGATCTGCCGGCGCCAGAAAGTCGCCAGCCTGCGGCGACAGCATCGTCCTCGCTACTCCCTTTGCTAGGCGACGAGGCCAGAAAGCGTGGCTACGTCCTGCCGCTGCCGTTTGGCGTCAGCATTAACTATATGGATATGCGGCAGAATATTAATGTCGACAGCATTAGCTTCACCGGCCTGTCGCTGGACGGCCGCAATATCGATTGCGGTAAGGATCCTGTTTGTAAACGCGCCGTGAAGCACATTTTCGGAAATGGGCCGGTCTCGCTGGACAACGCCTTCCAGATTGGCGTCGGTAATACGCGGGAAAGCAGCAAAACCGAGACGCTCAAGCTGGATGCCTGGCTGCTGCCGTTTATGAATGTTTATGGTCTCGTCGGACACACCGAGGGGCACTCCATTTCGCAGATTGCCGTCGGGCTGAAGGGGCCGAACGGCAAAGTGGTGCCGATGCCGGGGATGCAGGACCTCGACTTTCGCCTCGATTTTAAAGGCACCACCTATGGGATGGGCACCACGCTGGTGGGCGGCATCGGCAACTGGTTTACCGTACTGGACGCTAACTACACCCAGACGCGCTTTGATATCCTCGACGGCAGCATCGATGCGTTTACCTTTTCGCCGCGCGTAGGCTATCGTTTCAATACGCCATCGGTCGATGCGCTACATCTCCCGGCCGGAAAGCTGAATCTATGGGTCGGCAGCATGTATCAGGACGTGCAGCAAGAGTTTAAGGGTAGCCTTAACGATCTCTCGATGCCGTCGCCGATGCTGCAAAACATGGTCAACCTGGCCAACCAGGACAATCATGGCCGCTTTGATGTGAAACAGCATCTGCAGTCGCCGTGGAACGTGCTGGTGGGAGCGCAGTATGAGCTGACGCAGAATTTTAATATCACCACGGAGTTTGGTTTTGCCGAGCGTAACAGCTTCTTTATCTCCGGCGAGTATCGCTTTTGAGCCGACCGCTTAACCCTGTTCTGTTGCTTCTGACATGGGCGCTATGCGCGCCGGTCCAGGCGCAGGCCATCAGCCGCGAGCAAATCGACGGCTGGCTGCAGCATCTCGGCGCCAGCGATGAATTCGACGCCAGCAAAGGCATTGACTGGGGCGTGATGCCCGGTCCGTTCTATACGCCGGAGCTGGGGCTGGGCATCGGCACTGCCGTCGTCGGTCTCTACCGTCCCGATCCGCAGGATACCACCAGCCAGAATTCCACGCTGACGCTCAGCGGCTACGCCAGCTCCACCGGCGCCTTCGGCCTTAGCGTGAAAAACTACGCTTTTTTTGACCACGACCGATGGCGAATTTTTGTTGATGGATCGATGGCCAACACCCCGACGTATTTCTGGGGACAAGGCTTTCATGCCGGCGATAAAGACAACGAAAAAGAGAAATATACCGCCCAGGTGCTGGCCCTGCGCCCGACGGTCTACCGGCAGCTTATCGACAATGTTTATCTCGGCGCCGGATGGTCGCTGGCGGCACAGAATGCCGATGAGATGGACCATAACGATTTGCCGAAAATTGAAAATACCCCGCAGGGGCCGTCGGTATTCAGCTCGGGCGCCAGCGTCGCGCTCAACTGGGACGATCGCGACTTCGTCCCCAATCCGCGCCGGGGTCAGTATGCCAACTTCCGTTACACCCACTATGCGCCCGGCTTAGGCAGCGATACCCGCTTTGACGAATTTCAGCTGCACTATAGCCATTATCATGCCCTCAGCGAGAAGAGCGTCCTCGCCTGGGAGGCCGATGGCGCTTTCACCCAGGGCGATGTGCCGTGGAGCATGATGCCCATGCTGGGCAGCGATGAGCGGATGCGCGGCTACTATCAGGGGCGTTATCGCGATAAAAACGTCGTTAGCAGCCAACTGGAATACCGCCGGCAGCTCACCTGGCGACACGGGATTGTGGCCTGGGCCGGGGCGGGAACCATGGGGCCATCCATGGATTCCCTGAATGACGGACGCTGGCTGCCTTCGGCGGGCGTCGGCTACCGCTTTGAATTCAAACCTCGCGTTAACGTTCGCCTCGACTACGGTATCGGCAAAGGCAGCAGCGGCTTTTACTTCCAGGTCGGCGAAGCGTTTTAAGCTTGTCGCCGGGCATTAAACCCGCTGCGGATTGCGGTATGCTAAGGCCACTCTAATATCGGCCCGGTCAGCACACCATGAAACAAGTCACTTTTGCTCCCCGTCATCATCAGCTTACCAATGTTAATACCTGGACCCCCGACAGTCAGTGGCTGGTGTTCGACGTCCGCCCGTCCGGTGCGTCGTTCACCGGCGAGACCATTGAGCGAGTGAACGTAACCAGCGGCGCGGTGGAGACCATTTATCGTGCCACGCAAGGCGCGCACGTGGGCGTGGTGACCGTGCATCCAACCCAGGAGCGCTACGTGTTCATTCACGGCCCCGAGCGGCCGGATGCGCAATGGCAGTATGACTTTCATCACCGCCGCGGAGTGGTGGCCTTTCAGGATACCGTCGAGAATCTGGACGCCATGGACATTACTGCCCCTTACACCCCCGGGGCGCTGCGCGGCGGCAGCCACGTCCATGTCTATAGCCCCAACGGCCAGCTGGTCAGTTTTACCTACAACGATCATGTGCTGCACGAGCGCGACCCGGCGCTGGATCTGCGCAACGTCGGCGTGGCCGCGCCGTATGGACCCGTGACGCCGCCGGGCCACCATCCGCGCGAATATGGCGGCAGCCACTGGTGCGTGCTGGTGAGCCGCACGACGCCGACTCCCGCGCCGGGCAGCGATGAGATTAATCGCGCCTATGAAGAGGGCTGGGTCGGGAACCATGCGCTGGCGTTTATTGGCGATACGCTGGCGGAAAACGGCGACAAAGTCCCGGAGCTGTTTATTGTCGATCTGCCGCAGGATGAAGCCAGCTGGAAGCAGCCCGGCGGGGAGCCGCTGGCCGGTACCGCAACCACGATGCCCGCGCCGCCGGCGGGCGTCAGTCAGCGTCGTTTGACCTTCACCCACCATCGCCGTTATCCGGGGCTGGTGAATATTCCACGTCACTGGGTGCGCGCCAATCCACAGACTACGAGCATCGCCTTCCTGATGCGCGACGACGCCGGTGAGGTGCAGCTGTGGCTGATTTCCCCACAGGGGGGCGAGCCGTGGCAGTTGACGCATCACACGTCGGGTATCCAGTCAGCGTTTAACTGGCATCCGTCGGGAGAGTGGCTGGGCTTTGTACTGGAGGGGCGGATTGCCTGCTGTCATGCCGGCACAGGCGATATCACCTTTTTAACCGAGGCGCATGCTCATGCGCCCTCGGCGGACGCGATCGTCTTTTCGCCAGACGGTAAACAGATTGCCTGGATGGAGGAGGTGGACGGTTATCGCCAGCTGTGGGTCACGCAGACCGGGCGATAACTTACTGGGCAGGCATCGGCGCTGGCGGGATCACCGAGTTGGTCGCCAGCGTGGCCTTCTCGCTCTTTTCGACCCGAGATTTGATTGAGCTGTCGGTGCGGAACATATCCCACGGCAGCAGCAGGGTATCCATGACGGCGGTGAACGGCATATCCAGCGCCACCAGCGATTTCACACCCCAGTTGGTATTGTTGTCCCCCAGCGTTTGCGCACTGGATCGCGTGCCCGGATAGGTTCCCTCTTTGCCACCGGTATGTGACATTACGCTGGAGCAACCGCTCAGGCTTATTATCCCGCTGAACAGGACCAGCTTTAACAGTCGTCTGCTTTTCATTGTTCTTCCATCGTCGTTTCGGGCGTTGAGATAACCTTTTAGCGGTTATATCGGGCCATCCCGTGAATGCATAGCGTTATTGCGCCGCACTGTGGCGGGCATCGCACTTTGCTTTTTGTGCTCCTCCCCCCAGTCTAAGCAATCATCGGCAAACTGCAAAAAAAAACGCCCTCAATCCCTTGAAAAGCACGGGGAGAAACCCATTTTATAGGTGTAACCCACTGAGAATACGCCTGAGGGGTATTCCGGATTACCGCGGCCTGTCCACGATGGAAGGTCATTTTGATTCTCGCTGATTTTCAGGAGCTATTTATTATGCGTAACTTCGATCTCTCCCCGCTTTATCGTTCAGCCATTGGTTTCGACCGCCTGTTTAACCTGCTGGAAAACAATCAAAGCCAGAGCAATGGCGGCTACCCTCCGTATAACGTCGAGCTGGTAGACGAAAACCACTATCGCATCGCTATCGCGGTGGCTGGCTTTGCTGAAAGCGAGCTGGAGATCACCGCCCAGGACAATCTGCTGATCGTCAAAGGCGCCCACGCTGCCGAGCAGAAAGAGCGGACCTACCTGTATCAGGGGATCGCCGAGCGTAACTTCGAGCGTAAATTCCAGCTGGCGGAAAACATTCATGTCCGCGGCGCCAACCTGGTAAACGGTCTGCTGTATATCGATCTGGAACGGGTGATCCCGGAAGCGAACAAGCCGCGCCGTATCGAAATCAACTAATTGTCCCCTCAGGCCGCGTGGCGGCCTGATGTAACAACCTGCTCGCCGTCAGGGAGCATATGCGAATTCGCGCAATTCGCAGACATTCACTCGCTTCACAGAAGGAGAAAACAGTATGCGTAACTACGATTTATCCCCCCTGCTGCGTCAATGGATCGGTTTTGACAAACTGGCCAGCGCCCTGCAAACCGCCGGTGAAAGCCAGAGCTTCCCGCCCTATAACATCGAAAAAAGCGACGATAACCACTACCGCATTACCCTTGCGCTGGCCGGTTTCCGTCAGGAAGATCTGGATATTCAGCTGGAAGGCACCCGCCTGGTGGTAAAAGGCACGCCGCAGCAGCCGGAAAAAGAGACCACCTGGCTGCACCAGGGGCTGGTGAGCCAGGCCTTCAGCCTGAGCTTCACCCTCGCCGACAACATGGAGGTCTCTGGCGCGACCTTCACCAACGGTCTGCTGCATATCGATCTGACCCGCCATGAGCCTGAGCAGATCGCCCCGCAGCGCATCGCCATCAGCGAACGACCGGCGTTAAATAGCTAATAAAGCAACCTATTGATAAAGCCCCGATTTTCGGGGCTTTTTTGTGCCGGTCTGTTTGCTGGTATTGTGCGCCAGGCTGCATACAACCCGTCTGGCAGCGGTCATAATCCCTGTTAATAATAATGTTATTCACAGGGACGATACCATGAGTGAGATAGCATTGACGGTCAGCGTACTGGCGCTGGTGGCGGTGATTGGGCTGTGGATCGGCAATGTCAAAATCCGCGGCGTCGGCTTTGGTATTGGCGGCGTGTTGTTTGGCGGCATTATCGTCGGCCACTTTGTCGATCAGGCCGGAGTCGCCCTCAGCAGCCCGATGCTGCATTTTATTCAGGAATTCGGCTTGATCCTGTTTGTCTACACCATCGGTATCCAGGTGGGGCCGGGCTTTTTCGCCTCGCTGCGGGTCTCAGGCCTGCGGCTCAATCTTTTCGCTATCCTGATCGTGATTCTTGGCGGCCTGGTCACGGCGGTGCTGCATAAACTGTTCAATATTCCTCTCCCGGTGGTGCTCGGCATCTTCTCCGGCGCGGTGACCAACACGCCGGCGCTGGGGGCCGGGCAGCAAATCCTGCGCGATCTCGGGGTGCCGTTCGAGGTGGTCGATCAGATGGGGATGAGCTATGCGATGGCGTATCCGTTCGGCATCTGCGGCATTCTGCTGACCATGTGGCTGGTGCGCCTGTTCTTTCGCATCAATGTCGAGAAAGAGGCCCAGCAATTTGAGGAGAGCAGCGGCAACGGCCATGCCCATTTGCACACCATCAACGTGCGGGTGGAGAACCCCAACCTCAATCAGATGGCGATTCAGGATGTGCCGATGCTCAACAGCGACAATATCGTCTGTTCGCGACTGAAGCGCGGTGAGCTGCTAATGGTGCCTGCGCCGGGCACCCTTATCCAGGCCGGCGATCTGCTGCACCTGGTGGGGCGGCCGGAGGATCTGCACAATGCGCAACTGGTTATCGGCCAGGAGGTGGCCACCTCGCTGTCGACGCGCGGCACCGACCTGAAGGTTGAGCGGGTGGTGGTGACTAACGAGAAAGTGCTGGGGAAGAAAATACGCGATCTGCACGTCAAACAGCGCTATGACGTAGTGATCTCCCGGCTTAATCGCGCTGGCGTCGAGCTGGTGGCCAGCAGCAGCGCCAGCCTGCAGTTTGGCGATATTCTCAACCTGGTCGGCCGTCCGGAGGCGATTGACGCCGTGGCCGCCGAGCTAGGTAACGCCCAGCAGAAGCTGCAGCAGGTTCAGATGCTGCCGGTATTTATCGGCATCGGTCTCGGGGTACTGCTGGGATCTATCCCGTTGTTTATTCCCGGCTTCCCCGCCGCCCTGAAGCTCGGGCTGGCCGGGGGGCCGCTGATTATGGCGCTGATTCTCGGGCGCATCGGGAGCATCGGCAAGCTGTACTGGTTTATGCCGCCGAGCGCCAACCTGGCGCTGCGCGAGCTGGGGATCGTGCTGTTTCTGGCGGTGGTCGGGCTGAAATCGGGGGGCGACTTTGTGGCGACCCTTACCCAGGGCGATGGCCTGAGCTGGATCGCTTACGGCATTTTCATCACCGCCATCCCGCTGCTGACGGTAGGCATTCTCGCGCGCATGCTGGCGAAAATGAACTATCTGACGCTGTGCGGCATGCTGGCCGGCTCGATGACCGACCCGCCGGCGCTGGCCTTCGCCAACAATCTGCACGCCACCAGCGGCGCGGCGGCGCTCTCTTACGCTACCGTCTATCCGCTGGTGATGTTCCTGCGGATTATCACCCCGCAGCTACTCGCCGTGCTGTTCTGGGGGCTGAGCTAGCGGGCTGTGCGCCTGGACGCGGCGCAGATGGTAGTCCACCTGATACTCGCTGGCGTTGCGGAACATAACCGAATAGTTAAGAAACTCGCCGCTGTCGCTGTAGGAAAGGGAGGTAATCCGCAGCAGCGGCGTCTGCTCCGGAACGTTCATTGAGCGCGCCAGTTGCCTGTCCGCCAGCACCGGCGTCAGGGTCTCATAGTTCCCGCTGATGATGATCCCGCACTCCTTCTCAATATAATCAAATTTCGATCCCTCCAGATGGCTCAGCGACAGGTTACGGAACAGCTTCACCGGCATATAGCTATCCTCCAGCATCAGCGGCTTGCCGTCGACGAAGCGCACCCGCCGCGAGAAGTAGATCCGTTCATCAATTTTAATTCGCAGCAGGCTGGCGATGGCCGGCGGGGCAGGCATCACTTCGAAGGCTAGCACCTGGCTTACCACCTCTTTACCCTGCTTGCGCAGCACTTCCGCCAGGCCGGTGAGATTGCTGGTTTCATGATGGACGTCTTTACGCGCCACGTAGGTCCCTGAGCCGTGGCGACGGACCACCAACCCCCAGTCCACCAGCAGGTCGATGGCTTTGCGGATGGTCATGCGCGCCACCCCGAACTCCTCGGCCAGTTTTTTCTCTCCCGGCAGCGGGCTGCCGATGGAGAAGTCGGCAGAATTCAGCCGCAGCCGCAGGCGGTCAGCAATGGATTTGTAGATCACCAGTAGTCCTCTTGTACAGGAAAGAGCGAGGTTATTTTCTTCACCTGTTATTAAAAAATAAGTTTTAAGACAGCAGGTTATTATCCATTCATTAGATCGATTTCATCCTTTGGCTTATCGATGTCTAACTTTTGTTAACGAAGTAGACAACTTTGGCCAAATTAAAACCATGAAAGCGATCACGAATCGCAACGGCGCGGCATGTTGTTGGACGGGCAAATTCCTATTCTCGAGTGAGGCCGGTAATCAAGAAAAAGAAGGCCATTCACCCTACGAGTTGTTACATGAGGATTTCCCAATGCTCAGTCAAATACAACGCTTTGGCGGCGCCATGTTTACCCCGGTTTTATTGTTTCCTTTCGCCGGGATCGTGGTCGGTATCGCCATTATGTTGCGCAACCCGATGTTCGTCGGCGAAGCGCTGACCGCACCCGACAGCCTGTTTGCACAGATCGTTCACATCATCGAAGAGGGCGGCTGGACCGTCTTTCGTAATATGCCGCTGATTTTCGCCGTCGGTCTGCCGATTGGCCTGGCGAAGCAGGCCCAGGGCCGGGCCTGTCTGGCGGTACTGGTGAGCTTTCTCACCTGGAACTACTTTATCAACGCCATGGGGATGACCTGGGGCCACTTCTTCGGCGTCGACTTTTCCGTTGAACCCACGGCCGGCAGCGGCCTGACGATGATTGCCGGGATTAAAACCCTCGACACCAGCATTATCGGGGCGATCGTCATCTCCGGCCTGGTGACGGCCCTGCATAATCGCTATTTCGATAAACCCCTGCCGGTGTTCCTCGGCATCTTCCAGGGCTCATCGTTTGTGGTCATTGTCGCCTTCCTCGCGATGATCCCCTGCGCCTGGCTGACGCTGCTCGGCTGGCCAAAAGTCCAGCTGGGTATTGAATCGCTACAGGCCTTCCTGCGCTCTGCCGGCGCGCTCGGGGTGTGGGTCTACATCTTCCTTGAGCGCATTCTGATCCCCACCGGTCTGCATCACTTCGTCTATGGCCCGTTCATCTTTGGCCCGGCGGTAGTGGAGGGCGGACTGCAGGTCTACTGGGCAGAGCATCTGCAGGCGTTCAGCCAGAGTACGGAACCGCTGAAGACGCTGTTCCCGGAGGGCGGCTTTGCCCTGCACGGTAACTCGAAAGTGTTTGGTTCGGTGGGCATTGCGCTGGCGCTTTACTTCACCGCCGCGCCGGAAAATCGCGTCAAGGTCGCCGGCCTGCTGATCCCCGCCACGTTGACCGCGATGCTGGTCGGGATCACCGAGCCGCTGGAGTTCACCTTCCTGTTCATCTCGCCGCTGCTGTTCGCCGTCCACGCGGTGCTGGCGGCGTCCATGGCGACGGTGATGTACATCTGCGGGGTGGTGGGCAATTTCGGTGGCGGCCTGCTCGACCAGTTCTTGCCGCAAAACTGGATCCCGATGTTCCATCACCACGCCTCGATGATGTTCATTCAGATAGGTATTGGTCTCTGTTTCACCGCCCTCTACTTCGTGGTCTTCCGCACCCTGATCCTGCGTCTGAACCTGAAGACGCCGGGCCGGGAAGAGAGCGAAATCAAGCTCTACAGCAAGGCTGATTATCAGGCGTCGCGCGGTAAAACCACGGCGGCAGCCGCGCCAGAGACCCGGCTGGGCCAGGCCGCTGGCTTCCTGCAGGCCCTCGGCGGCGCCAGCAACATTGAAAGTATCAATAACTGCGCCACCCGACTGCGCATCGCGCTGGTCGATATGGCGAAAACGCAAAGTGACGACGTCTTTAAAGCGCTGGGCGCCCACGGGGTAGTTCGCCGCGGCAACGGGATTCAGGTCATCGTCGGCCTGCACGTTCCCCAGGTGCGCGACCAGCTGGAAAACCTGATGAAAGATTCTCTTTCGACCGAACATACCACCATGACGGAGGCAGTATCATGAAAAAATTCTCAGTTGTTATCGCAGGCGGCGGCAGCACCTTCACCCCAGGCATTGTCCTGATGCTGCTGGCAAACCAGGATCGTTTTCCGCTGCGGTCGCTGAAATTTTACGACAACGACGGGGCGCGGCAGGAGACCATCGCCGAGGCGTGCAAAGTGATCCTCAAAGAGCAGGCGCCGGAGATTGAATTCAGTTATACCACCGATCCGCAGGCGGCGTTTACCGATGTTGATTTCGTCATGGCGCATATCCGCGTCGGAAAATATCCGATGCGTGAACAGGATGAGAAAATCCCGCTGCGCCACGGCGTGCTGGGCCAGGAGACCTGCGGACCGGGCGGGATCGCCTACGGTATGCGCTCTATCGGCGGCGTGCTGGAGCTGGTGGATTATATGGAAAAATATTCACCGAACGCCTGGATGCTTAACTACTCCAACCCGGCGGCGATTGTGGCGGAAGCCACCCGTCGTCTGCGGCCGAACGCCAAAATTCTCAACATCTGCGATATGCCGATCGGCATTGAAGGGCGGATGGCGCAGATTGTCGGCCTCAAAGACCGTAAACAGATGCGTGTGCGCTACTACGGCCTCAACCACTTCGGCTGGTGGACTTCGATTGAGGATCTCGACGGCAACGATTTGATGCCGAAACTGCGCGAATATGTGGCGAAATACGGCTATGTACCGCCTTCTAACGACCCGCACACCGAGGCAAGCTGGAACGACACCTTTGCCAAAGCGAAAGATGTGCAGGCGCTGGATCCGCAGACCATGCCGAATACCTACCTGAAATATTACCTGTTCCCGGACTACGTGGTGGCCCACTCCAACCCGGAACGCACCCGCGCCAATGAGGTGATGGATCATCGTGAGAAAAACGTCTTCAGCGCCTGCCGGGCGATTATTGCCGCCGGGAAATCCTCCGCAGGCGATCTGGAGATTGACGAGCACGCGTCGTATATCGTCGATCTGGCGACGGCCATCGCCTTTAACACGCAGGAAAGGATGCTGCTGATTGTGCCGAACAATGGCGCGATCCATAACTTTGACGCCGACGCGATGGTGGAAATTCCTTGCCTGGTGGGCCATAACGGGCCGGAGCCGCTGACGGTCGGCGACATCCCGCACTTCCAGAAAGGGATGATGAGCCAGCAGGTGGCGGTGGAAAAACTGGTGGTCGATGCCTGGGAACAACGCTCTTACCACAAGCTGTGGCAGGCGATTACCCTGTCGAAAACCGTGCCGAGCGCCTCGGTGGCGAAAGCGATCCTCGACGACCTGATTGCCGCCAACAAGGATTACTGGCCGGAGCTGCATTAATCCCCGCCGTTGACCGGCGCCCTGCGGGGCGCCGATGCTTCTCCCCGGTTCCTGATTTACGCTATGCTGAAGCCTGCTGCGCGATGAACAAGGAACCGTCATGAAAATCTCCCGCCTCGGCGAAGCGCCTGATTACCGCTTTTCGCTGGCTAACGAACGCACCTTTCTGGCGTGGATCCGCACGGCGCTCGGTTTTCTTGCCGCTGGCGTCGGTGTTGACCAGCTGGCGCCAGACTTTGCCACGCCGCTGATCCGTGAAATTCTCGCCCTGCTGCTGTGCCTGTTTGCCGGCGGCATGGCCATCTATGGCTATCTGCGCTGGCTGAACAATGAGAAGGCGATGCGCCTGAAGCAGGATCTCCCCTATACCCGGACGCTGCTGGTGATTAGCATCCTGCTGCTGGCGGTGGTGGTCGCGGTGATGTTGCTGGTGCTGTATGGCGGATAAACGCCGGGCGCGGCGGGAAAGCGACCCGGGGCTACAGCCAGAGCGCACCTCCCTGGCCTGGTTTCGCACACTGCTGGGCTATGGCGCGCTGATGGCGCTGGCGATTAAGCACAGCTGGCACCGCGCCGGACTGCCGTTCTGGCTGTCGATCGGCGTGCTGGCGATAGTGGCGGGGATCCTTTGGGGCTATACCCGCCGTCGTCATCTGATGGACGTCGACGACAGCGATTTTTTACAGCCGCGGGCGGTTCGTGACAAATTTTTGATCGCACTCGCAGTACTTTCTCTGGCATTCCTGTTTGCTGTTACTCACCTTCAACAGATCGTTTCATTCATTAGGGATATGTCATGACAGGATGTCCGGCGAATTTGCCTCTCACTCATGCCCCCGGCCAGCAACATGACACTCCCTTTCAGTCGGTAGTGGTCGAGGCGGAGCATTGCCGCCAGCCGCAGGCGTTCTATGCGCAGCTGCGTCAACAGGGGCTTACGGCTATCCATTTTATTCCGCAGCTGGCGGCTGGCGACGCCGCGCTGTGGGGAGAGTTTCTCTGCGCGGTCTTTCACCGCTGGGTGCGGGAAGATATTGGCCGTATCAATATTTTGCTGTTTAGCGAGACGCTGAGCGCCTGGTGCGGCGAGTTGATAACGCAGGCGGGCGCGCCGGCGGCCAACAGCGCCTGCTACGGCTGTCCGTGGCTACGCCTGTGCCGCTGCGGCGAACAGGAAGACCCGCTGTGCGCGGGTTATCGGCAGTTCTACGATCTCAGCGGGCCCTATATGCGAGTGATGCGGGACCTGCGCCGACAGCAGCGGCCGCCAGAGGCGTTGATGCCGCTGCTGCGCTGAAGATTAGCGCCCCTTCGCCAGATACTGCGCCATCTCCTCTTCCGGCACCATTCCGCCGCCGGTGGCCCACACCAGGTGGGTCGCCTGCTGCAGCTGTTGCTCACTCAGTCCCTGCAGCTGATGGTACGCTTTGCTGGCGCAGACGCGCTGCGGTCCGGCCATCCCGGCCAGCGCGGAGGGCTCAAGGCGGATATTTTCCGCTGTCGCCAGCCAGCCCAACATGTCATACATCGTCTGGTCGTCAAGGGTATAGAACCCGTCGAGCAGGCGCTCCATTGCCCGGCCAACGAAGCCGGACGCCCGGCCGACCGCCAGACCGTCGGCGGCGGTCAGGTTATCAATGCCTAAATCCTGCACCGCTATCTGATCATGAAGCCCGGTGTAGACGCCGAGCAGCATGCAGGGAGAGTGGGTCGGTTCGGCGAACAGGCAGTGAACGTGGTCGCCAAAGGCCAGCTTGAGGCCAAACGCCACGCCGCCGGGGCCGCCGCCGACGCCGCACGGCAGGTAGACGAACAGCGGATGGTCGGCATCGACCACCCGTCCTGCTTTGGCGAACTGCGCCTTCAGGCGCTCGCCGGCCACGGCATAGCCGAGGAACAGCGTGCGCGAATTTTCATCGTCGATGAAAAAGCAGTTCGGGTCGGATTCCGCCGCCTTGCGTCCCTGTTCGACCGCCACGCCGTAGTCCTCTTCATACTCCACCACCGTCACGCCGTGGCTGCGCAGTTTGGCCTTTTTCCACGCCCGGGCGTCCGCGGACATATGCACGGTAACCTTAAAGCCGATGCGGGCGCTCATGATGCCTATCGACATCCCGAGGTTGCCGGTTGAGCCGACGGCGATGCTGTACTGGCTGAAGAACTGTTTAAACTCCGGCGTCAGCAATTTGCGATAATCATCTGCGGTAGTTAGCAGCCCGGCCTCGAGCGCCAGCTTTTCCGCATGGGTCAGCACTTCATAAATGCCGCCGCGCGCTTTGATCGAGCCGGAGATCGGCAGATGGCTGTCTTTTTTCAGCAGCAGTTCGCCGCCAATCGGCTGGCCGAATTTTTGCTCGAGGCGGTGCTTCATGGCCGGAATGGCGACCACTTCCGATTCGATGATCCCGCCGCTGACGGCCGTTTCCGGGAAGGCTTCCGCCAGATAGGGCGCGAAGCGCTGAAGGCGGGCATGGGCGTCCTGCACGTCGTCGGCGGTCAGGCCGACGTAAGGTAATCCCTCCGCCAGAGGGGTGGTGGCGGGGTTAAACCAGGTGGTTTCTTTCAGGGCGATCAGATCCTGCACAAGCGGGAAGGTCGCGGTCAAGGTAGTCAATTCAGCGTGTTTCATCATACGTCTCTTTGCGCTCAGATAATGAAAGAAAGCAGGAAGGTGGCGGCCAGTGCAAGTAGCGACGCGATAAAAGTCGCCGTCGTGTAGTACTTGAACGTTTCACTGAGGCTTGCGCCGCAGTACTGTTTGACCAGCCAGAAGAGGGAATCGGTGACGATCGTGCAGCCAATGGCGCCGGAACCGATAGCAATAGCGATGATCTCCGGGCTGACGCCGGGATAGAGCGGCAGCATCGGCGCGACGATGGCGGTGGCGCCCATCATCGCCACGGTGGCGGAGCCGACGGCGGCGTGCAGGATAAGCGCCACCAGCCAGGCCAGCAGAATCGGGTGCATATCGAGGTTCGACAGGATCACCGCCAGGCTATCGGCCAGGCCGCTGGATTTTAAGATCGCGTTGAACGCGCCGCCTGCGCCGATAATCAGCAGGATGTTGGCGATCGACCCAAAGCCATTTTCAGTATGGGTTAGCAGGACGCCCATCCCCATTTGCCGACGAATGCCGAGCATGTAATACGCGACAAAGACGGCGATAAACATCGCGGTGATGGGGTTGCCGATAAATTCCAGCACCGTATACAGCGTGCCGCCTTTCGCCATGTTCAGTTCGGCGACGGTTTTCACCAGCATCAGGCCAATCGGCAGCAGTACGGTAAACAGCGTGGCGCCGAGCGACGGCAGCGTCGACGCCTCGCGGACCTCAAGATTGGCAAATTCGGCCGGGACCGGTTTGTACGGCAGGCGGTTGCCTAACGCTCTGAGAAACAGCGGGCCGCCAACCAGCGAGGCGATCAGACCGACCAGCAGGCCATAGACAATCACTGTGCCAATATCGGCGCCCAGTTTGTTAGCGACAAACAGGGCCGCCGGATGCGGAGGGACCACGCAGTGCACCGCCATCAGCGCGGTACACAGCGGAATAGCCAGCTTCAGCAGCGAGGTGTTGGTTTTTTTGGCGATGGAGAAGGCCAGCGGGATCAGCAGGACCACGCCGACTTCGACAAACAGCGTGATGCCGCAGATCAGGCCGACCAGCACCATAATCACGTCCGCCGACAGCCAGCGGCAGCGCTGCAGCGTCAGGCCGATGCGCTCCGCCGCGCCGGAGACCTCCATCATCTTGCCGAGAATGGTGCCGAGGCCGATCACCGCTGCCAGGAAGCCCAGCGTGCCGCCGATTCCGCTCTCAATGGCGTTGACCATCTCCAGCGGGCCCATTCCCATCATCGCGCCAACGAAAAAGCTCGCCAGCAGCAGCGCCAGAAAAGGATGAAACTTCAGTTTGACGATCGTTAAGACGATTAACACGATGCTGATCAGCAGCGTGCTCACAACCCAGACTTGCGAACCCATATTCCACCTCGCCTGTGAAAAATCTGGCCTTATTGAAGCGAGAAACCTCATGGGCTGACAAACGATATAAATGGGCTTTAAGGTGAGGAGAATTGAATCAAATGGGTGATTTGGCTCAAAAACAGACCATTAAACATGCTGTGGGTCAAATTAATTCACCCTTTAGCGGCAAAACCGGCGTGATTTTTTTATCATCAACAGCCACTGTATTAGCCAGGAGCGCGTGATGGATGTGCTAAAAAACATAGGTACCCGGCTGCTGAACGGCTGGCAGCTTTCCAGGCTGTCGACCTTTGAAGTAGCGGCGCGGCACGAGTCGTTTGCCCTGGCCGCCGACGAGCTGGCGCTCACGCCTGGCGCCGTCAGCCACCGGATTAATCAGCTGGAAGAGGAGCTGGGGATCCTGCTCTTTGTCCGCTCGCATCGCAAAGTTGAGCTGACGCGTGAAGGTAAGCGGGTCTACTGGGCGCTGAAGTCGTCGCTGGATGGCCTCAATCAGGAGATCCTCGACATCAAAAACCAGGAGCTCTCCGGCAGTCTGACGGTCTACTCGCGGCCCTCTATCGCCCAGTGCTGGCTGGTGCCGGCTCTGGGAGACTTTACCCGCCGTTACCCGGCCATCTCCCTCACCGTGCTGACCGGCAACGAGAACGTTAACCTGCAGCGGACGGGCATCGATCTGGCGATCTATTTTGATGATGCGCCGTCGTCGCAGCTGAGCCACCATTTTCTGATGGATGAGGCGATCGTGCCGGTATGTACGCCGAATTACGCGCACCAGCGGCAGTTAATGTCGAATCCGGGCAATCTGCGCCACTGTACCTTGCTCCACGACCGCCAGGCATGGAGCAACGATTCCGGCACCGATGAGTGGTATAGCTGGGCGCAGCAGTTTGCGGTGGACATGCCGCCATCGTCGGGCATTGGCTTCGATCGTTCCGATTTAGCGACGATCGCGGCGATGAACCACCTCGGGGTGGCAATGGGGCGTAAGCGGCTGGTACAGAAGCGGCTGGAGAGCGGGGAGTTGATCGCCCCGTTTGGCGATATGACGTTGAAATGCCACCAGCACTACTATGTGACCACCCTGCCGGGTCGCCAGTGGCCGAAAATCGACGCCTTTATCGAGTGGCTGCATAGTCTGACCTGAAAATGAGCCGGGCTATCCCCCTGTGATGTTGGACAGGCCGGGTTAGGCGTCAGCCGCCACCCGGCAACATAACGGTACGGCGCCTGATAACCGCCCGGCGGCGCTGCGCTTGCGCGGGCCTACAGAGGACAGAACGGTAGGCCGGGTAAGGCGTCAGCCGTTATCCGGGGAGCGGCCGCCGCGCTTATACCGGCTGCTGATGATGGGTAAAGCGCGAGGCCAGCGGCAGCCAGCACAGCAGAATCAACAGGCCCATCAGCATCATCAGCAGCCCGAGACTGCTCTGACCGGTTTGCGGCATCATTGCTGACAGCCAGGCCAGCACGCCGGAACCGATATTCTGCAAGCCGCCAACCAGCGCCCCGGCGGTACCGGCGAGGAACGGGAATGGCTCCATCGCGCCGCTGGTGGCCAGCGGGAACAGCATGCCGGCGCCAAAGAAGAACAGCGCCGCCGGCACCAGCAGGGTCCAGACGGTCATAACGCCCAGCAGCCCCGGGATCCACATCATCAGACCCGCCAGCAGGCAGCAGATAACCGATTGCCACATCAGGGTCGGGAAACGCTTGTTCGGCCGGCCGGCAAACCAGGCGCCGAAGAAGGCGGCCGGGATCGGCAGAATAAACAGAATACTCACCGCCATGCTGCTCAGGCCGAGCACCGCGCCCATCAGTACGCCGGAACAGGCTTCGAATACCGCAATTCCCGCCAGGCCGCCGATCAGCATGAGCAGGTAACAGTTAAAGGCGCCGGTGCCGAACAGCGTTTTGTAGCTGGCCAGAAGTTTGGTGCGCGGCGCGCCCTCCGGGCGCGTTTCCGGCATCCATTTCGCCATGCTAAAGGTCACCCCCGCGCACAGCACCAGCAGGAAGGCGTAACAGGCGCGCCAGTTCCACAGGGTGTCGAGGATGCCGCCGAGCAGCGGGGCAATCAGCGGGCTGACCAGAATTCCCATATTTAACAGGCTATTGGCATGACGCAGTTGGGCGCCTTCGTACAGATCGCGGGGCAGGGTGCGCGCCATCACGCCGCCGACGCCGGTGCCCATCCCCTGCATGGCGCTGGCGGCGATCAGCACCGGCAGGCTATGGGTGGTAATGGCTACCAGCGTCGCCAGCATAAAAATCGACATCCCGACGAGGATCACCGGGCGGCGACCCACGCGGTCGGAGAGCGGGCCGTAAAACAGCTGTGAAATACCGTAGGTCAGCAGGTAGGCCGCCATTACGCTTTGTACCGCCCCTTCGCGGACGTTCAGCGCGACCGCCATGTCGGCGATGGCCGGAATATAGATGGTCTGCGCCATCTGGCCGACGGCCACCAGCAGTACCAGCATCAACAACAAATTGAAGTTTTTATGCCGTTTCATGTCGATGAATACTTTGTGAGTAAATAAAAATGAAGAATATGTGACTGGCACACACCGTAAACGATGGAGGAATCTACCATATAAAAATGACATAACAACTGCAAAGTGCCGATTGTTGAGGGAATTCCAGGCAGATTATGTAAACAGGAACGGCAACTAATGTTGCCATTTCAGGCTACGCGAGGCGCAGGAGGATCGCCCCGGCGGCAATCCCGCAGGCGGCGACGATGCGCAGCGGCATCAGTTGCTCTTTCAGGACGATAAACGCGATCAGCGCGCCGAACAAAATGGAGGTTTCACGCAGCGCGGCGACCACCGCCAGCGGCGCCTGAGTCATCGCCCACAGCGCCAGGCCGTAGGAGCCCATGGTGCCGATCCCGCCGAGGATACCTATTCGCCAGTGCAGGCGTAGATAGCGGCTGGCTTCAGCGCGGCGGGTCATCATTGCCCAGCTTAGCAGGCAGAAGCCGTTCATAAAAAAGGTCCACAGGGTGTAGCCCAGCGCGGAGCCCGCCAGCCGGACGCCGGTGCCATCCACCAGCGTATAGCCGGCGATAAAGCAGGCGTTGATCAGCGCCAGCACGATGCCTTTGCGGGAGCTGGCGCGGCCGTTAAAGGCCATCGCCAGAATGGCCAGGCAGATGACGCCGATGCCCAGCCAGGCCAGCGGCGACAAACGATCGCCGAGAAACAGCACGCTTATCGCCGCCACCAGCAACGGGGCAGTCCCCCGCATCAGCGGATAGGTCTGGCTCATATCCGACACCTGATAGGTCTTCGCCACCAGCACCGTATACACCACCTGTAACGCGCACGACGCCAGCAGATAGGGGGCGCTGGCCAGCGTGGGCTGCGGGGCAAAGGGCAGCATCACCAAGGCGATCAGCGCGGCCGAGCCGCTGACGCCGATCGCCGCGTACATTTTATCGCCGCTGGCTTTGACAATAGCGTTCCAGCTGGCGTGCAGCAGGGCGGCGAACAGCAAAATGCAGAATACGGTGAGGGTCATCGCAGACAGGTTCAACAGTGAAGGTCACCGGACTGTAACACGCGCCCGCGCTGCCAGCCAGCGGGGCTACAGCGAACAAAACAGGCGATGCGTCACCCGCGGTTCATCGTACACCGGGCGAAAGCCAAGTCTTTCATAAAAGGGCCAGGCCTGCGCCGGAGCGTGGGTGTTGAGAAAATCGAACCAGGCGCTGGAGTGGGTGATAACCGAGACCAGCAGCTGCTGGCCGATCCCCCGGCGGCGGTAGCGCTCGCTGATGTAGAGGTGGCGAATACGCCCGGCCCGCGGCTGGGGGCTGAAGGGATCGCTATTGATGCCGCATACCCCAACCAGCTGGTGATTCACGAAGGCGCCCAGCAGCGTTTCGCCCGGCGCGGTAAAGCGGTTTTTGCCGCTCTGCCAGTTTTCCGCCAGGCGGCGCAGCATATTGAAATGCTGTTCAAGGCTTTCGGTGCGCAGCGCCGCGAACCCCGGGGCATCCGGCGTCGTGGCGGCAATTAACAGGGGTGGCATAGCTTCCTCCATCAAGTCATCCCGGGACGCCCGGCGGGCGCCTGCAGGGGGGCGGTTTCCCGCCCCCCTCAGGTGCGACTTGAACCTGAATCAGCGGAACTGTTTCAGGACTGCATCAAGTAGTTGCAACACAGCAACCATGAGTTTCAGGATTAAAATAATAATATCCATTCCGCCCATACGCGCGTCTCCTGTGGTTAAGGAGCACAATAAGCTGACGTACCTTTCCGCTGCCCGTTGTCAGCTTATCCCTGCCTGTCGCCGGCGGCGTCGCCCTGGCCTGTGGTGGCTCCTTCCGTGGACGGCTTCCCGGCCCGCCGCCTGCAACGACAGGGGTGCGCAGCGCTGAACCACGCGTTGCCGCGCGGGCCAGTAACTGCACGTTGTTGACGTAACACAGTGTGCTCTCTCGGGGTTAAGGCACTGACGGCACCACCCGTTTCAGCCAGGACTTCGTTGCGCCGGTCAAACTTGCGGCCCCCGAATGGCACACCGTGAACACACCCAGTATAGATAAATACTGTATGTATGAACAGTGTGCGCCGGGAGACCGGTTAGAGATCAAGGGGTGAAAGTCCCCGACCATTGAAGGACCAGCAATCCACAAGGTCCCCGAGTCATGCGTTGCATACCGCGAGGTATGGGGCGAAGCGTTGACAGGGGTGTTGACAGGCCAGCCATTGAGCCACGAAATGTATATTAAATTACCGGGTGCCGACGTTGTACTGTTAACGGAAGGCAACATCATAGGGTGCGATACTGCGAGTGCCACATGGACCCGGCGGGGTCTGAGACCCTGGCATGTCAATACGATCTCTACGCGGGAACCGGGAGATCTCCCCTCTGACCATCTGCCAGTGTCGGAGATGGCCCGCACCGGGAAGACGAGGAGTCATAGCCGGTGATGTACGGAGAGGAGAAGTCGGACTCGCTCATAGTAGCGGCGAAGCAGGCGAACAACCCGAAAGGAGCGGAGTCAGTGGAGCGAAGGAGCGGGGCCAAGGGGAACGCGGAACAGCCACACATGCGCCGGACACAGAGCCGGGAAAGCATGTCACAGAGGCTGTCACGCGTGCGGGAAGCTGCGAAGCAGCGGAAGAAAGAACGGTTTACAGCATTGTTCCACCTGCTGACAGTCGAAGCACTGGAAGCCGCATTCCTCTCCCTGAGCAGGAAAGCGGCCGCCGGAGTGGATGGCATCAGGTGGATGGACTACGCCGGAAACATGAAGAACAACATAACAGATCTGCACCGGAGGCTACATCAGGGCAGCTACAGGGCGCAGCCCGGCAGGCGTCACTACATCCCAAAAGCGGATGGAAAACAACGCCCGCTCGGCATCGCCTCGCTGGAGGACAAGATCGTCCAGTATGCGCTGGTGAAAATCCTGAACGCAGTCTATGAAAACGACTTTATGGGGTTCTCATACGGGTTCAGACCCGGGCGAAGCCAGCACGATGCACTGGACGCACTGGCCACAGGGCTGGTACGCACTAACGTAAACTGGGTACTGGATGCCGACATCAGTCAGTTCTTCGACAGGGTGAGCCACGAATGGCTGATCAGGTTCACAGAGCATCGGATCGGCGACCGGAGGGTAATCAGGCTCATACGTAAGTGGCTCACAGCCGGGACGTCGGAGGAGGGTCAATGGCGAGCAACGGAGGAAGGCACCCCACAGGGTGCGGTCATCTCACCGCTGCTGGCAAACATATACCTCCACTACGTCTTCGATCTGTGGGCGCATCAGTGGCGACGTCGCTATGCCACAGGCAATGTGGTAATGGTCAGATACGCCGATGACATCGTCATCGGGTTCGACAAACGATACGATGCCCGGCGCTTCCGTATAGCCATGCAGCGCAGACTGAGGGAGTTCGGACTCACGGTTCACCCGGAGAAAACCCGTCTGATGGAGTTCGGCCGCTTCGCTGCCGAAAACCGTGCCATCAGGGGAAAAGGCAAACCAGAAACGTTCAACTTCCTCGGGTTCACGCACATCAGCGGGAAAGATCGCAACGGCAGGTTCATGCTGATACGAAAGACCCGCCGGGATCGGATGACGGCAACTCTGAAAGCCATCAAAGACGGTCTGCGAAGGCGCTGGCATTACTCAATCCCCGAACAGGGAAAATGGCTCAGGAGAGTGGTTCAGGGATACCTGAACTATCACTCGGTACCGGGCAACTTCCCCACCATGCAGAAGTTCAGGACACACGTAACAAACCTCTGGCGCCGGGCGCTCAGGCGCAGGAGCCAGAAGGATGATACGACCTGGACGAAAGCAAACAAACTGGCAGCCGCATGGCTACCAAGGGTTCGGGTTCTTCATCCATGGCCTGTGGAGCGGTTCACCGCCAGACACCCGAGGCAGGAGCCCGGTGCGTAAATCGCGCACGCCGGGATCTGTGCGGGGGGTATCCGGTAACGGGTATCCCTACCGCGACATTTTTTGGACAAATCCGCCGCGCTATCCCATACTCTATGACAGAGAAAAACCGACCTTAAATTGCGCGAACTGCAGCGATCGCGTATACTTTTGGCGTTGACGTAATACAGTGTGCTTGCGGCTACCACCTGTAACCATGCTGATAAAAACCTCGCTCCGGCGGGGTTTTTTGTTTTCTGCCCTTTTGCGCCGAACTGTGATCTTTCGCGCAAATTTTCGTGGATGAAAATAAATCCATTGTGAAAACGTAAAACCTGTGTTTGTATAAATTCAGCTTATTTTTCGACACAACAGGTCCCTAATGAACGCAACCCTGATCGCTTCGACCCTACTAAAAACCGCGCCTGCCGCGGTGGTCGTCGTGTCTGTGGTGGTCGTCGTCGGCAATGCGCCGTAGGGTCCGGAACAACACGAATTCCAAACCCCGCCGGCGCAAACCGAGCGGGGTTTTTTGTTGGCGAGCCCCCCGGTAAAGTCGGCCCAGAAGAAAAGGACTGGAGCATGGCAAGTTCGGGCACCACATCAAATACAATGCGCTTTACCGGCGCGCAGCTGGTTGTTCATTTACTGGAACGCCAGGGTATCACTATGGTTAGCGGCATTCCGGGCGGCTCCATCCTGCCTATCTACGATGCCTTAAGCCAGAGCACGAAGATCCGCCACATCCTGGCGCGCCACGAGCAGGGCGCGGGCTTTATCGCCCAGGGGATGGCGCGTACCGAAGGCAAACCGGCGGTCTGTATGGCCTGCAGCGGCCCGGGGGCGACGAACCTGGTGACGGCGATCGCCGATGCCCGCCTGGATTCGATTCCGCTGGTCTGCATCACCGGCCAGGTGCCGGCATCGATGATCGGCACCGACGCCTTCCAGGAAGTGGACACCTACGGCATCTCTATCCCCATCACCAAACATAACTATCTGGTGCGCGACATCGCCGAGCTGCCGCAGGTGATCAGCGACGCCTTCCGTATTGCTCAGTCCGGGCGTCCCGGACCGGTGTGGATAGACATTCCTAAGGACGTACAGTCGGCGACCATTGAGCTGGAAACGCTGCCGGAGCCGGGCGAGCGCGCCGCAGCGCCGGCATTCGCCCCCGAAAGCGTGCGCGAAGCGGCGGCGATGATCAACGCGGCGAAGCGTCCGGTGCTCTATCTGGGCGGTGGGGTGATTAACGCGCCGCAAGAGATCCGTGAGCTGGCGGAAAAAGCCAACCTGCCGACCACCATGACCCTGATGGCGCTGGGCATACTGCCGAAGGCGCACCCGCTGTCGCTGGGGATGCTGGGCATGCATGGCGCGCGCAGCACCAACTTCATTCTGCAGGAAGCGGATTTACTGATTGTTTTAGGCGCGCGTTTTGATGACCGGGCGATTGGCAAGACCGAGCAGTTCTGCCCGAACGCGAAGATTATCCACGTCGATATCGACCGCGCCGAGCTGGGCAAAATTAAGCAACCGCACGTGGCGATTCAGGGCGATGTGGCGGAAGTCTTAGCCCAGCTGAACCCGCAGGTTGAGGCGCAGCCGCGCGAGGAGTGGCGCCAGCTGGTGGCCGACTTGCAGCGCGAATTCCCCTGCGCCATCCCGCAGGAAAGCGACCCGCTCTCCCATTATGGCCTGATTAACGCCGTGGCCGCCTGCGTGGATGATGAAGCGATCATCACCACCGACGTAGGCCAGCACCAGATGTGGACGGCGCAGGCCTACCCGCTCAACCGTCCGCGGCAGTGGCTGACCTCCGGCGGTCTTGGCACCATGGGCTTCGGCCTGCCGGCGGCGATCGGCGCGGCGCTGGCGAATCCGCAGCGCAAGGTTATCTGCTTCTCCGGCGACGGTAGCCTGATGATGAATATTCAGGAGATGGCCACCGCCGCTGAAAATCAGCTGGATGTAAAAATTATCCTGCTGAACAACGAAGCGCTGGGGCTGGTGCATCAGCAGCAGAGCCTGTTCTATCAGCAGGGGGTTTTTGCCGCCACCTATCCGGGGATGATTAACTTTATGCAGATTGCCGCCGGTTTTGGCCTGCAAACCTGTGATTTAAATAACGAAGCCGATCCGCAGGCGGCGCTGCAGGCGATCATCGACCGTCCGGGGCCGGCGCTGATCCACGTGCGCATCGACGCGCAGCAGAAAGTGTATCCGATGGTACCGCCGGGTGCGGCTAATACTGAAATGGTGGGGGAATAAGCCATGCAAAAACACTGTGATAACGTCATCCTGGAACTCACCGTCCGCAACCACCCCGGCGTCATGACCCACGTCTGCGGGCTTTTTGCCCGCCGCGCGTTTAACGTCGAAGGTATTCTCTGTCTACCGATTCAGGGCAGCGAACACAGCCGCATCTGGCTGCTGGTGAACGACGATCAGCGTCTCGGGCAGATGATTAGCCAGATTGAAAAGCTGGAAGATGTCATCAAAGTGGCGCGTAACCAGTCCGATCCCACCATGTTTAACAAAATTGCGGTGTTCTTCGAGTAACGCTCAAGGCTTGAACAGCTAGGCGCTTACCGCTAAGGTAAGCGCCTTTGCCGGATGGCGCTGCGCTAATCCGGCCTACAGGGAGTGAATCCGTAGGCCGGATAAGGCGTTTACGCCGCCATCCGGCGCTTTCAGGCACCAGGAAACACCATGACCACCATCGCCCTTATTGACGATCATTTGATTGTCCGCTCCGGCTTTGCTCAGCTGCTGGGGCTGGAAACTGATTTTCAGGTTGTCGCCGAATTTGGCAGCGGCCGCGAGGCGCTGGCGGGGTTGCCGGGGCGCGGCGTTCAGGTCTGTATCTGCGATATCTCGATGCCGGATATTTCCGGGCTGGAGCTGCTCAGCCAGCTGCCGAAGGGGATGGCGACCATCATGCTGTCGGTGCACGACAGCCCGGCGCTGGTCGAGCAGGCGCTCAACGCCGGCGCGCGTGGCTTTCTGTCGAAACGCTGCAGCCCGGACGAACTTATCGCCGCGGTGCGCACGGTGGCGGCGGGCGGCTGCTATCTCACGCCGGATATCGCCATGAAGCTGGCCGCCGGGCGTCAGGATCCGCTCACCAAACGCGAACGTCAGGTGGCGGAAAAGCTGGCGCAGGGCATGGCGGTAAAAGAGATCGCCGCTGAGCTCGGGCTGTCGCCGAAAACCGTCCACGTTCACCGCGCCAACCTGCTGGAAAAGCTGGGCGTCAGCAATGACGTCGAGCTGGCGCGCCGCATGTTTGACAGCTGGCAATGAAGACCTTACTCCCGCGCCTGCTGTCGGTGATCGGCTGCGCCTTTATCTTCGCCGCCGCCTGGTTTTGTCTGTGGAGCATCAGCCTGCATCTGGTGGAGCGCGCCGATCTGGCGGTGCTGCTGTTCCCCTTCGGCCTGCGGCTGGGGCTGATGCTCCAGTGCCCGCGCGGCTACTGGCCGGTGCTGCTGGGAAGCGAGTGGCTGCTGATCTTCTGGCTGACGCAGGAAGTGGCGCTGGCGCATCCGATAATATTGATGACCGGAAGTCTGCTGACCCTCCTGCCGGTGGCGCTGATCTCGCGATATCGCCAGCAGCGCGACTGGCTGACGCTTCTGCGTCAGGGCGGGGCGTTAATGGCCGCCGCGCTGCTGCAATCGCTGCCCTGGCTGGCGGAGGGGGACGAGGGGCTTAACGCCCTGCTGTTGACGCTCACCGGCGGCCTGACCCTGGCGCCGACCTGTCTGGTGTTCTGGCACTACCTCACCAGCACCGTCTGGCGGCCGCTGGGGCCGTCGCTGGTGGCGCAGCCGGTAAACTGGCGCGGGCGGCATCTGATCTGGTATCTGCTGTTATTCACCATAAGCCTGTGGCTGCAGCTTGGGCTGCCCGCCGAGCTCTCCCGCTTTACCCCGTTTTGCCTCGCGCTGCCGATTATCGCTCTGGCCTGGCACTACGGCTGGCAGGGAGCGCTGATCGCTACGCTGATGAACGCGATCGCCCTGATTGCCAGCCAGACCTGGCACGATCACCCCGTCGATCTCCTGCTTTCGCTGCTGGCGCAGAGCCTCACCGGGCTGCTGCTGGGGGCGGGGATCCAGCGATTGCGCGAGCTGAACCAGTCGCTACAGAGCGAGCTGGCGCGCAATCGGCGGCTGGCGGATCGTCTGCTGGAGACTGAAGAGAGCGTGCGCCGCGACGTTGCCCGCGAGCTCCACGATGATATCGGGCAGACCATCACGGCAATACGCACCCAGGCGGGGATCGTCCAGCGGCTGGCGCCGGACAACGCCAGCGTTCGCCAGAGCGGCCAACTGATTGAACACCTGTCGCTGGGGGTGTATGACTCGGTGCGTCGCCTGCTGGGCCGTCTTCGTCCGCGCCAGCTTGACGACCTGCCGCTGGAGCAGGCGGTACGTTCTCTGATGCGCGAAATGGAGCTGGAGGACCGCGGCATCGTCAGCCATCTCGACTGGCGGATTAACGAGGCGGGGCTGAGTGAAAACCAGCGCGTGACCCTGTTCCGCGTCTGCCAGGAGGGACTGAACAATATCGTCAAGCATGCCAGCGCCAGCGCCGTGACCCTGCAGGGCTGGCAGCAGGAGGAGCGACTGATGCTGGTGCTGGAAGATGACGGCTGCGGCCTGCCGCCGGGCTCCAGCGCGCAGGGGTTCGGTCTGACCGGCATGCGCGAGCGCGTGACCGCCCTGGGGGGCACGCTGACGATCTCCTGCACCCACGGTACCCGGGTGTGCGTCAATCTACCGCTGCGTTACGCCTGAGAGGAGCGCCGATGTTCGCCTTTTTAAAAGCCCCGCCGGACGCCGCGCCGATTAGCGATAAACGCGAGCTTGATGCGCGTTATCGCTACTGGCGTCGCCATATCCTGTTGACCATCTGGCTGGGCTACGCGCTGTTCTATTTCACCCGCAAAAGCTTTAACGCCGCGGTTCCTGATATTCTCGCCAGCAACGTGCTGACCCGCAGCGATATCGGTCTGCTGGCCACGCTGTTCTACATCACCTACGGACTGTCGAAATTTTTCTCCGGTATCGTCAGCGACCGCTCCGACGCCCGCTATTTTATGGGGCTGGGGCTTATCGCCACCGGGGTGGTGAATATTCTTTTCGGTTTTTCTTCCTCACTGTGGGCCTTCGCCCTGCTGTGGGCGCTGAACGCCTTCTTCCAGGGGTGGGGCTCGCCGGTCTGCGCCCGGCTGCTGACGGCCTGGTATTCACGCACCGAGCGCGGCGGCTGGTGGGCGCTGTGGAATACGGCGCATAACGTTGGCGGCGCGC
The DNA here is from genome assembly GCF_048822555.1 of Klebsiella sp. C283. Classification (NCBI taxonomy): domain Bacteria; kingdom Pseudomonadati; phylum Pseudomonadota; class Gammaproteobacteria; order Enterobacterales; family Enterobacteriaceae; genus Klebsiella; species Klebsiella sp. C283. Next base: position 12,068 of record NZ_JBMEZS010000014.1, on the reverse strand, counting down.
TGATCCCGATGGTAGTGGGGGCGGCGGCGCTACATTACGGCTGGCGCGCGGGGATGATCATCGCCGGGGGCCTGGCGATCCTCGCCGGATTATACCTGTGCTGGCGACTGCGGGATCGTCCGCAGGCGGTGGGGCTACCCGCCGTCGGCGACTGGCGTCACGATGCGCTGGAGATTGCCCAGCAGCAGGAGGGCGCCGGACTGACGCGTAAAGAGATCCTCACCCGCTACGTGCTGGCCAACCCCTATATCTGGCTGCTGTCGCTGTGCTATGTGCTGGTGTACGTGGTGCGGGCGGCGATTAACGACTGGGGCAATCTGTATATGTCGGAGACGCTTGGCGTCGATCTGGTGACCGCTAACTCGGCGGTGACCATGTTCGAGCTGGGCGGATTTATCGGCGCGCTGGTGGCGGGGTGGGGCTCGGATAAGCTGTTTAACGGCAATCGCGGGCCGATGAACCTGATCTTCGCCGCCGGAATTTTGCTGTCGGTTGGCGGCCTGTGGCTGATGCCGTTCGCCAGCTACGTGATGCAGGCGGCCTGCTTCTTCACCACTGGTTTCTTCGTCTTCGGCCCGCAGATGCTGATCGGCATGGCGGCGGCGGAGTGTTCGCATAAAGAGGCCGCCGGGGCGGCCACCGGGTTTGTCGGCTTGTTCGCGTATCTTGGCGCGTCGCTTTCCGGCTGGCCGCTGGCGCAGGTAATGGATATCTGGCACTGGACCGGATTCTTCGTGGCGATCGCGATTGCCGCCGGCATTTCCGCGCTGCTGCTGCTGCCTTTCTTAAACGCCCAGGCGCCGCGCGCGGCCAGTGAAGCGTGATGCATCTCACTCTTTCGCCGAGAATGGGGCAAAACTAGGAAATTTTCCCGGTTTCACCTGGACGCCGTCTCAGGCCAGACGGCGCGCTGATTTTTACAATGCCTGGCTATGACGCAGGCATAAAAAATCAGCTCAGGAGATACCCATGCTGGCCTTTCTGAATCAGGTTCGTAAGCCGACCCTGGATCTGCCGCTCGACGTGCGGCGCAAAATGTGGTTCAAACCTTTCATGCAGTCCTATCTGGTGGTCTTCATCGGCTACCTGACCATGTACCTGATCCGCAAGAACTTTAATATTGCGCAGAACGACATGATCTCCACCTACGGGTTGAGCATGACGCAGCTGGGGATGATTGGCCTGGGCTTCTCCATTACCTACGGCGTAGGGAAAACCCTGGTTTCCTACTATGCCGATGGCAAAAACACCAAGCAGTTCCTGCCGTTTATGCTGATCCTCTCCGCCATCTGCATGCTGGGCTTTAGCGCCAGCATGGGCGCGGGTTCCACCAGCCTGTTCCTGATGATCGCCTTCTATGCGCTGAGCGGCTTTTTCCAGAGCACCGGCGGCTCGTGCAGTTATTCCACCATCACCAAGTGGACGCCTCGTCGTAAGCGCGGCACCTTCCTCGGCTTCTGGAATATCTCTCACAACCTCGGCGGCGCCGGCGCGGCGGGCGTGGCGCTGTTTGGCGCCAACTATCTGTTCGACGGCCACGTGATCGGCATGTTTATCTTCCCGTCGATTATTGCGTTAATCGTCGGCTTTATTGGCCTGCGCTATGGTAGCGACTCCCCGGAATCCTATGGCCTCGGCACGGCGGAAGAGCTGTTTGGCGAAGCGATCAGCGAAGAGGATAAAGAGACCGAAGAAAACGCGATGACCAAGTGGCAGATCTTTGTTGAGTACGTGCTGAAAAACAAAGTGATCTGGCTGCTGTGCTTCTCCAACATCTTCCTCTACGTGGTGCGTATTGGTATCGATCAGTGGTCCACCGTGTATGCCTTCCAGGAGCTGAAGCTGTCTAAAGAGGTGGCGATTCAGGGCTTTACCCTGTTTGAAGTCGGCGCCCTGGTTGGCACGCTGCTGTGGGGCTGGCTGTCGGACCTGGCCAACGGCCGCCGCGCGCTGGTGGCCTGCATCGCGCTGGCGCTGATTATCGCCACCCTCGGCGTTTATCAACATGCCAGCAACCAGTACGTCTATCTGACCTCGCTGTTTGCGCTGGGCTTCCTGGTGTTTGGTCCGCAGCTGCTGATCGGCGTCGCCGCCGTCGGTTTCGTACCGAAAAAAGCGATCGGCGCCGCCGATGGGATCAAGGGTACTTTCGCCTATCTGATCGGCGATAGCTTCGCCAAGCTGGGCCTCGGGATGATCGCCGACGGCACGCCGGTCTTCGGTCTCACCGGCTGGGCCGGCACCTTTGCGGCGCTGGACGCCGCCGCCATCGGCTGTATCTGCCTGATGGCCATCGTGGCTATCTTCGAAGAGCGTAAAATTCGCCGCGAGAAAAAGAATCGCATTTTGCAGACCGCCTGATTCACCAGGTATTGGGTAACCTTGCCCGGCCTTCGCGCCGGGCTTTTTTATTTCTTGCGCATTATGCCAGGTCCGGCAGTCGACAGCAGGCAAATTCCCATTATGATAGTCAGGCCGCGATTGGATGAGAGGATGCATGATCTGGATAGGACTGGCCACCCTGGTAGTGGTGTTTGTTGTGGGATTTCGGGTGCTTACCTCTGATTCACGCCGCGCGATCCGCCGCCTGAGCGAACGCCTTGGCATTACGCCCGTCCCGCTGGAATCGATGATCGATCAGCTGGGTAAAACCGCCGGCAATGAGTATTTGCGTTACCTGGAACGGCCGAATGAAGCGCATCTGCAGAACGCCGCGCAGGTGCTGCTGATCTGGCAGGTTGCGATTGTCGACGCCAGCGAAAAAAACCTGCATTACTGGTATCGCCTGATGCAAAAAGCGCGTTTAGCGGCGCCGATCACCGACGCGCAAATCCGTCTGGCGCAAGGGTTTCTGCGCGAGCTGGATCCGGATGTGAGCGATTTGCATAACCTTCAGCAGCGCTATAACGACCTGTTTCTCCCGGAAGACGGCGTGCACTGGTTGCACTGATATCATTGTTATCCGGCCTGTGGTTCAAAACCATATCTCCCTTACGTTCCTTGTAGGCCGGATAAGCGTAAGCGCCATCCGGCAGAATAACTACAGTAGGATTTTCAGGCCGTGTTTTTGTACGACGCTAAGCAATTTTAATGACATTCCGCTCGGTCGTTTAGCGCCAGTCTCCCATTTTTGCACGGTAGACACACTGGTATTCAGATAACGAGCGAACACGGGTTGGCTAACATTGAGTTGTTCACGTAGCGCTTTAATTTCAATGGGTTGAAGTGCGGCTACGCTACCGAGACATGATTCATCAAAATGGCGCATTGTTTCCTGTGGGATTGCGCCAACGCTGAATAGCCCCGACGCAGCGCTATGGATCGCTTCGAAAGCCGGGCTTTTGTATTTATTTTTTGCTGTCATCGCAAATCTCCACCAATTCTTTACTTTTAACTAAGGCCGTCGTTTTCTCTTCAGAGAGATTGGCATAGTGTTTTGCTAACTCACGAAACCCCATTAATTCGCGATGGTTGATATTGGCCATATCCTGTTTGGCATATAGAAAGGTATAAAACCAATACCCTGCGCTTTTGGTAAGGATGATTGCGCGATCGCGATTCTTGTTGAGTCGCTTTTTATAAACCCCTCCTCCTAAATCATCCGCTTTGCCCTGAAGCGCAGATTGAATTGCCTGATAGAGCTCATCGTCGGAAATGCCATGAGAGCTAGCCTCTCTGGCGAACCATTTGGTTTTAAAGATACGCATTGCTGACATCCTGTCGTTAAAAGTATAGCACATAGTGCTACATTAAATTCTCCTGAGATTTGTTAAAGCGATAGCAAGCATCGTTTTTTTAAACATGCGAGCAGCTACGCATCCTCTTATGAAAAGCGAGAAGAGTTGCGAAAACGTTAAATGCGTCACAAACAAAATGTTACACTGCGCAGCTTTCCGCCACTTTCATCGCAGGTCACTCATGAGTCATTCAAATGAAGCCAAACCCCACGCACGCGAACTCGCGCGACCAAACTGGTCGGCGGTCTTCGCGGTTGCTTTCTGCGTCGCCTGCCTGATTACCGTCGAATTTCTACCGGTCAGTCTGCTGACGCCGATGGCGCTGGATTTAGGCATCTCCGAAGGGATGGCCGGGCAGTCGGTGACGACGACGGCATTCGTCGCGATGTTTTCCAGCCTGTTTATCACCTCCGTCATTGGCAAAACCGATCGCCGCTACGTGGTGATCCTGTTTTCGCTGCTGCTGACCCTTTCCTGCCTGCTGGTGTCGTTTGCCGATAGCTTCACCCTGCTGCTGCTGGGACGCGCCTGCCTGGGTCTGGCGCTCGGCGGTTTCTGGGCGATGTCGGCCTCGCTGACCATGCGGCTGGTGCCGATGCGCGTGGTGCCGAAAGCGTTGTCGATTATCTTCGGCGCGGTATCCATCGCGCTGGTGATCGCCGCCCCGTTGGGCAGTTTCCTTGGCGGGCTGATCGGCTGGCGCAACGTCTTTAACGGCGCGGCGGTGATGGGCGTGCTGTGTACGCTCTGGGTGCTGAAAGCGCTGCCGTCGCTGCCGGGTGAATCGGCGGCTCAGCAGCAAAATATGTTTGGCCTGCTGAAGCGGCCGGGGGTGATGGCCGGCATGTGCGCCATTTTCATGGCTTTTGCCGGACAGTTCGCCTTCTTTACCTATATTCGCCCGGTGTACATGACCCTCGCGGGGTTTGATGTCGATGGCCTGACGCTGGTGCTGCTGAGCTTTGGTATCGCCAGCTTTATCGGCACGTCGCTCTCCTCGGTGCTGCTCAAACGCTCGGTGAAAGCGGCGCTGGCGATTGCGCCGCTGGTGCTGACCGCCTGCGCGGCGGCGCTGGTGCTGTGGGGTGAAAGCAAAATCGTCGCCTCGACGGTGGCGATCATCTGGGGCTTCGCGTTCGCCTTGATCCCGGTGGGGTGGTCAACGTGGATCACCCGTTCCCTCTCCGATCAGGCGGAAAAAGCCGGGTCGATTCAGGTGGCGGTGATCCAGCTGGCCAACACCTGCGGCGCCGCTGTCGGCGGCATTGCGCTTGACCATTTAGGCCTGCTGTCGCCGCTGGTGTTGTCCGGGGTATTGATGCTGTTTACCGGCCTGCTGGTGGCGGCCAAAGTGAAGGTGAATTCACCCGCTTAAGGCCGCTCGCCTTTTGCCAGCCGGGCGTTGATGTCGACAATCACCCCCGGCAGGTCCGCCAGGGTATCAACCACATAATGCGCCCCGGCGGCATACAGCTTGCCTGCCGCCCGCTCGCGACGGGTGGCGATTTCCTCTTTCGACATCGCCTGATACGCCTCCCAGGTGGCGCCAAATTCATTTCCCGACACCGCCAGGCCGACGCTCCACATCCCGGCATGTAACCCTTCGCTGATGCCCGGCGCGGCGTCGTCGACCTTCACGCAGTGGGCCACATCGTCTATGCCCAGGGCAATCACGTTCTGCAGCGCCATCCACGGCCCGGGACGCCCGCCGGCGGCAAGGTCATCGGTGGCGACCCAGTGGTCCGGGGCATAGCCCTGGGCGGCAGCGGCTGGAACCAGTTTTTCCATCACCGGGCGCGGATAGCCCGAGCAGGAGCCGATCTTCAGTCCGTCGGCGCGCAGCGCGGCGAGGGTGTCGACCACGCCGGCGATCGGAGCGGAAAAATCGACAACCTTAGCGATTTGCAGCGGCATAAACGCGGCGTAGATCGCATCGATATCAGCGGCCGTCATCGCCCGACCAAATTTCGCCTGCCAGCGGCTGTCGACCGACGGCAGTTTGCCCAGCGCCTCAATGTGCTGCCATTTGCCAAGCCCCATCGGCACGCGGGCCTCTTCAAGGGTGATCTCAATATCGAAGGCCTGGCGGAAGGCCTCGACGAAAATTTGCGTCGGCGCGAAGGAGCCGAAGTCCACGGTGGTGCCGGCCCAGTCGAGAATGAGTGCGGTGATACGGTTCATGGCGGTTCCTTATTGTTTCCAGTACATGGCGTTGTCGATGGCCACCAGCAGGGCGGCGATGTCGGCGTCGTAGACTTCGCCGATGTTGCCGATGCGGAAGCAATCGCTTTGCGACACTTTGCCGGGATAGATCACGAAGCCCTGATCTTTCAGCTTCTGGTAGAAGGTGTGAAAGCGATACTGCGGCGCATCCGGTGAATAAAAGGCGGTAATGATCGGCGAGTGCAGGCTGTCGTCGAGCAGCGGCCGGAAGCCGAGCGCGCGCATTCCGGCTACCAGTCGGCACTGATTGCGGGTATAGCGCTGATGGCGGGCGCTGACGCCGCCCTCCTGGGCCAGCTCTTTCAGCGCCTGGGCGAAGGCCAGCACGGTATGGGTCGGCGAGGTGAAGCGCCACTTGCCGTGGTTATCCTCCATACAGCGCCACTGGGCGTAAAGATCCAGCGACAGCGAGCGCGAGCGGCCTTTGCAGGCGGCCAGCTCCGATTCGCGGGCGATGACGAAGGCGAAGCCCGGCACGCCCTGAATGCACTTGTTGGCAGAGCTTATCAGGTAGTCAATATTCAGCGCGGCGATATCCAGCGGAATGCCGCCGAAGCTGCTCATCGCATCGACGATATAGCGTTTGCCATACTCTTTCGCCAGCGCGGCCACCTCTTCAATCGGGTTGAGCATCCCGGTGGTGGTTTCGCTATGCACCATCGCGATATGGGTGATCGCCGGGTCATCCCGCAGGATCCGCGCGATCGCCGCGGCGTCCGGTCGGGCGACTTCGCCGCAGTCGTAAGGGTGGAAGGCGATACCCATCCGCTGCGCCATCTCAATCATGCGCGCGCCATAGGCGCCATTGCTGACGATCAGCACTTTGCCCTGTTCGCCGATGACGCTGCCGAGCACCGCTTCGACCGCGTAGCTGCCGCTGCCCTGCAGCAGCACCGCCGTATACCCGGCGGCCGGGGTGGCCAGCTGCACCAGCTGCTGACGAATGGTCTGTACCACGCCGAGATTGTAATCATCATCCCAGGTGCAGCTATCGAATAACATCGCCTCTTTCACCGTGCGGGAGGTGGTTAGCGGGCCGGGGGTCAGCAGCAGGTAGTTCCGTGAAGTCATTTGTCTCACCATTGGTCTATACCAGATTGGTATTTATCATGGAGACAAAGCCGGGGCAGGGTCAAAGGAAATGTGGCGCTGCAACAAAAAATTCATCTGGCTATGTATAATGAGCGCACCAAAAGTGGCAGCGAGTAAACATGAAATCACCCTCTGGCGAGATGCCGCAATACCTGATGATTAAGGCGCAGCTGCAGGCGCGTATTCAAAACGGCGCCCTCAAAAGCGGCGATAAATTGCCTTCCGAGCGCGAGCTGTGCGCGTTGTTCAACACGACCCGTATCACCGTGCGCGAGAGCCTGGCGCAGCTGGAGGCCAGCGGCGTGATCTACCGCGCCGACCGCCGCGGCTGGTTTGTGACGCCGGAGCGGCTGTGGCTGGATCCGACGCAGAACACCAACTTCCACAAGCTGTGTCTCGAGCAGGGACGTGAGCCGAAAACGGTGCTGCTTGATGGCCGGTTATCCGCTGTGCCGCTGGATGTGATGGCGCCGCTGGCGCTGCAGCCCTTCGATCAGGTCTACCTGCTGACCCGCCTGCGCTATGCCGACGGGCGTCCGGTGTGCTATTGCGAAAACCACTGCCTGCCGGCCCGGGTGCCGGAGCTGCTGCGCCACGATCTCAACGGCAGTCTGACCGAGATTTATCAGAGCCAGTACGACCTGATCTATACCAGTATGCATTTGTCGTTTTATCCCACCTCCATGCCGCCGCAGGCCGCTGCGGCGTTGGGGGTGATGGAGGGGCGCCCGGCGCTGCTGCTACGCAGGCTGAATTACGATCAGCACGGGCGTATTCTTGATTACGATATCGAATACTGGCGGCATGACAGCCTGCGAATCGAAGTCGATACCCATTGATTTTATTGCATTAATTCTTCCCGTGTCCCCGGTGGCGTCAGCGTTAACCGGGGCTATGCCTCCCCTCGTTTTAACTCTTTCGACACACTTCTTTCATCGTTTTGTCATAAACCCCCGGTAGCGTGAAGGCAAATCTGGTCTACACCAGAACAACTAACTGCGATGAGGCTAACACGATGAAACTCTCCCGACTTGCCCTGCTGTCCCTGTTCGCGCTGACCAGCTCCCCGGTTTGGGCGGACGGCGTCGTCACGGTTTACTCCGCCGACGGCCTGCATGACGGCGATAACAGCTGGTTTCAGAGCCAGTTCGACGCCTTCACCAAAGCGACGGGCATCAAAGTGCAGTATGTGGAAGGCGGCTCCGGCGCGATTGTCGAGCGTCTGGCGAAGGAGCGCACCAATCCGCAGGCCGACGTGCTGGTCACGGTGCCGCCGTTTATCCAGCGCGCCGCGAAAGAGCAGCTGCTGGCCACCTTTACTCCACAGGGCAGCGCGCAGATCCCTGGCGCCAACGACCGCTATTCGCCGCTGGTGAACAACTATCTGACCTTCATCTATAACGGCCAGTTGCTGAAAACCGCGCCGGCCAGCTGGCAGGATCTGCTGGATAGCCGCTTTAAGAATAAGCTCCAGTATTCCACGCCGGGCCAGGCGGGGGACGGCACCGCGGTGATGCTGCAGGCCTTCCACAGCCTTGGCGGTAAAGACGCTGGCTTTGCCTATCTTGGCAAGCTCCAGGCCAATAACGTCGGCCCATCGGCCTCCACCGGCAAGCTGACGGCGCTGGTCAACAAAGGCGAGCTGTACGTCGCCAACGGCGATCTGCAGATGAACCTGTCGCAGATGGCGCGTAACCCGAACGTGAAAATTTTCTGGCCGGCGGATGATAACGGCGAGCGCAGCGCGCTGGCGCTGCCCTACACCATCGGGCTGGTGCAGAACGGGCCGAACAGCGAAAACGGCAAAAAGCTGATTAATTTCCTGCTGGATAAACCGGCGCAATCCAGCGTCAGCGCGCGCTCCTGGGGCTTACCGGTACGCAACGACGTGGCGCCGGATGACGCTAACTTTAAGGCGGCGCAGGCGGCGCTCGACGGCGTGAAGCGCTGGGAACCCAACTGGGACGACGTTGCGCTTTCTCTCTCGGCGGATATCGCCCGCTGGCATAAAGTGACCGATAGCGAGTAAGCCTGATGTTAATGAAAACGACCGTCACGCCTTCCCCGTCGCTGGCGGGGACTTCCGGGATCACCCTGGACTCGCTGCGCGTTTCCTACCACGGCAACGTGGTCTTAAAACCGCTGTCATTGACCATTGAACCCGGTGAGGTGCTGGCGCTGATTGGCCCTTCCGGTTCCGGGAAAACCACCGTGCTGCGGGCGATTGCCGGATTTGTGCAACCGGCTGGCGGGCGGATCCTGATCGGCGACACGGACGTCACCCACCTGCCGCCTTACCAGCGCGGGCTGGCGATGGTGGTGCAGAACTACGCGCTGTTTCCCCATATGAAGGTGGAAGACAACGTCGCCTTCGGCCTGCGGGCGCAAAAGCAGCCCAGGGCGCTGATCGCCGGGCGGGTGACTGAAGCCTTAAAAATCGTTGGTATGGCGGACTACGCCACCCGCTATCCGCATCAGCTTTCCGGCGGCCAGCAGCAGCGCGTCGCGATAGCCCGCGCCATTGCCGTGCGTCCTCGGGTGTTGTTGCTTGATGAACCGCTGTCGGCGCTGGATGCGCAAATTCGTCATAACATGGTGGAAGAGATTGCCCGTCTGCACCGCGAACTGCCGGAGCTGACCATCCTCTACGTCACCCACGATCAGACCGAAGCGCTCACTCTGGCGGATAAAATCGGCATTATGAAAGACGGGTCGCTGATCGCCCATGGCGAAACGCACGAGCTGTACCACTATCCGCCAAACCGCTTTAGCGCCGAATTCCTCGGCCGCGCCAATATCCTGCAGGCGACGGCGCTGACCGATAGTCTTCAGCCGGGTCTGGTTAACGTGAGCTGCGGCGGCGGCCTGGTTAACGCCTTCAGTCGGGGCGGGCTGCATGGCAACAACAAGCTGTTATGCATTCGCCCGCAGCATATGAGCCTGGCGCCGCGATCGGCAACCAGTAATCGCCTCAACGCCACCCTGACTTCGGTACACTGGCAGGGCGATCTGACGCATCTGCTGTGCGACGTCGCGGGCGAAGCGGTGCGGATCGTCATGACTCACGTCAACCCCCTGCCGCGCGCGGGCGACAAGCTGGCGCTCTACTTCGAACCTGGCGATGCGGTTCTGATCGAGGAGCAATGATGGCGCAAACCTTAATCCTTACGCGCCCGGCGCGAAACCTGCGCCCTTACCTGTGGCTGGCGTTGCCGCTATTGGTGCTGGCGACGCTGTTTTTCTATCCGCTGTTGCTGATCGCCGAAGAGGCGCTGCGCGACGCCAGCGGCAAACTGAGCCTCGAAACCTTCTGGCAGGTGATTGACTCAAAACGCTTTATTGGCGCGCTGCTCAATACCTTACAGATTGCGGTGTTCGCTACCCTTGGCTGCCTGGTGCTCGGCAGCGTACTGGCGCTGATTCTGGTGTTTATTCCGTTCCCCGGCAGCCAGCTGATTTGCCGGGTGATCGATACTTTTATTGCGCTGCCGACCTTCCTTATCACTCTCGCGTTTACCTTTATTTACGGCTCGGCGGGGCTGCTCAATGGCGCCCTGATGGCGCTGTTTGCCTTTGAACTGCCGCCGGTGGACTTCCTCTATTCGATTAACGGCGTGATCCTGGCGGAGATCACCGTCTTTACGCCGCTGGTGATGCGCCCGTTGATGGCCGGACTGCGGCAGATCGATAAGAGTCAGCTGGAAGCGGCGAGTATTCTTGGCGCTCACCCGCTGCGGGTGATGACACAGGTTATCTTCCCGGCGGCGCTGCCGGCGCTGATGGCGGGGGGCAGCCTGTGCCTGCTGTTGACCACTAACGAGTTCGGTATCGTGCTGTTTATCGGCGCCAAAGGGGTCAATACCCTGCCGATGATGGTCTACAGCAAGGCGATTCTGGAGTCGGATTACAGCGTGGCCTGCATGATCGCGCTGATGAATATTCTGCTGTCGCTGGGGCTGTTTATGCTCTATCGGCTGGCGGCGGCGCGCACTGGCGTAAGGAGTTAACGATGTTGATTTGGTCGCGTAAAGGCCGCGCGGCGGCGGGCGCGCTGGCGGTGACGCTCTTTGCCGGCATCTTCCTGCTGCCGCTGGCGGTGATTTTGCTCTCCAGCCTGAGTCAGCAGTGGAACGGCCTGCTGCCCACCGGCTTTACCTTCGCCCACTTTGTTAACGCTTTTCGCGGCGCGGCGTGGGATTCGCTGTTTTCCAGCCTGATGGTGGGCTTCTGCGCCAGCCTGCTGGCGCTGCTGTGCGGGATGTGGGCGGCGCTGGCGCTGCGCCAGACGGGCGCGAAGCTGCAGAAATATCTTGGGTTGATGTTTTATCTGCCCAGCGCCATCCCCTCGGTTTCCGTGGGACTGGGCATTCTGGTGGCCTTCAGCCAGGGGCCGCTGCAGATGAATGGCACCTTCTTTATCGTCCTGGCGGCGCATTTCGTGCTGATCTCGGCCTTTACCTTCAGCAACGTGACCACCGGGCTGGCGCGAATTTCCGCTGATATTGAAAACGTCGCCTCCAGCCTGGGCGCTTCCCCGTGGTACCGCCTGCGCCATGTGACGCTGCCGCTGATGACGCCATGGATGATCTCGGCGTTGGCGCTGAGTTTATCGCTGTCGATGGGGGAGTTGGGAGCGACGGTGATGATCTATCCGCCGGGCTGGACCACCCTGCCGGTGACCATTTTCAGCCTGACCGATCGCGGTAATATCGCCGATGGCTCGGCGCTGACCATCGTGCTGGTGGGCGTCACGCTGCTGTTGATGATGAAGCTGGAGCGCATCGCCCGTCGTTTGTGTCAGAGATAAAGAGTGGATGTCGTCATGCGGGGCTGGCGCCTGACCGCCCGGCGGCGCTGCGCTTGCGCGGGCCTGGGAGGGGATCCCGCAGGCCTCCTCAGGAACGTAGGCCGGATAAGGCATTGATGCCGCCATCCGGCACTACCGCGGGTATGGAGCTTGAAGTGTCCTGCCCGGCGGCGCTGCGCTTGCCGGGCCTACAGGGGGAGCCCGCAGGA
>NZ_JBMEZS010000013.1:0-99252 GCF_048822555.1 Klebsiella sp. C283 | reverse complement strand
TGCGCTTACCGGGGCTACGGATCCGACATGGGGCTACGCCCCTGTGGCGCGGACAAGCTATGCAGCACTGACTCAGGGTGAAGTTCTGCTACTGCTTCGCTAACCAGCCGACAATAAATGTCGCAATCTGCGGAATATTATTTAAATCCAACAGCGGAAGTGAGGTCGCGATCGATACATCGCTGGCCACGGCGATGGTATGATCATCCATCGTTAACTCTTCCACACGATGGCCGCTGTTTTGCCGAAAAAGCAGGATCTTAGGCACTGCTTCATGCTTGAAACCCTCGACCAAAACAAGGTCCAGTCTGCTGGCATCCATTCGACTGACCAGCCATGTGAGATCTAATTCCGGCTTCTCGGGTGTTTCGGTCATCAGCGCCCACCGCTGTTCGCTGGCGACAATGGTTTGCGCAGCGCCCGCCTTGCGCAATTCATAGCTATCTTTGCCCGGCTTATCCACGTCCATATCATGATGGGTATGCTTGATCAGACCAGGGCGTAATCCTTGAGCGCACAGCTCAGGAATGAGACGCTTTAATAATGTCGTTTTCCCTGTACCGCTCCAGGCGGCAATCGCTAATAGCGGGATCATGATGGCTCCTGCATACGTTGCAAATCCTCGAGCGTATTCACATTCATAAAAGCCGATTTTACCTCGCTGAAGCTAACCGGATGGCCGCCCATCTGGCGCATGAACACCATTACCCGGCGTTCGCCGCTGGCAAGATAGGCCTCCAGATGCGGAATAATTTGCCGATGCGCCAGCGCAACGGCGGGATGATCCCGTTCGCCGTCATGGGCCCAAACCACCGGCGCAGCGCTTTTTTGCTGGATAAAGCGCTCAACTAAAAATGACGGAATGAAGGGCGTGTCGCAGGGGCAAAAAACAAACCATGGACTCGCGACCTGCTGCATCACGGCAAGCATACCGGCTAAAGGACCCGGGTACCCCGCCTGCGTATCACGAAACACCGGATATCCACTGGCTTGCCACTGCGTAAGGTGACGGTTGGCGCTAATCACTAACTCATCTACCTGCGGAGCTAATGCCTCCGCGACGTGTCGCCAGAGAGGACGTCCATTGAGCAACTGTAATCCTTTATCAATGCCGCCCATTCGCGTGGCCCTGCCGCCCGCCAGCACGACGCCGGTTATCGCCTCGCTTTGCATATGAATATCGCCTCTTTCATTGTGGGATTGACCCTGTTAACTTGTCCCTATCAAGAGTAAGGAGCATGACCATGAAATGTAAACGTCTGAATGAAGTAATTGAACTCCTCCAGCCCGCCTGGCAGAAAGAGCCTGAACTGAACCTGATGCAATTTTTGCAGAAGCTGGCGAAAGAGGCCGGCTATGATGGCGAACTGAGCGATCTTTCCGACGATATTCTGATCTATCACCTGAAGATGCGTGACTCTTCAAAAGATGCTGTCATCCCGGGTATTCAGAAGGATTATGAAGAGGACTTTAAAACCGCGCTGTTGCGCGCCCGCGGCGTAATAAAAGAGTAAAAGGTTGTAAGCGCTGCCGCGTAAAGCGCAATGAGATGATATCCTGAACTATTCGTACGATTATCGGATGTCAGGATGCACGATAAGGCTTTTACTTTTCAGACGCTTCGCCCGGATACCATTATCGATGGATTATTCGATCTGGGTATGCGGGTGGACTCCGGTCTTACCCCGCTGAACAGCTATGAGAACCGCGTTTATCAGTTCCAGGACGAAGAGCGTCATCGCTATGTGGTGAAGTTCTATCGTCCTGAGCGCTGGTCGGCAGCGCAGATCCTTGAAGAACACCAGTTTGCGCTTCAGCTTGTAGAAGATGAAGTGCCCGTTGCTGCGCCGCTGTTATTTAACGACAGTACGCTTCATCAGCATCAGGGATTTTATTTTGCCGTTTTCCCAAGCCTTGGCGGCCGACAGTTCGAGGCGGATAACCTTGATCAGATGGAGTGGGTTGGCCGTTATCTTGGGCGCCTGCACCAGACCGGGCGCAAACAGCGCTTTTCTGCGCGTCCGGAGATTGGCGTGCAGGAGTATCTGCTGGAACCGCGCCAGGTATTTGAACAGTCGACGCTTATCCCGTCAGGCCTGAAGGCCGATTTCCTGAAGGCGACCGATAAACTCATCGCTGCTGTCATGACCCAATGGCACGGTGGCGGGACTACTTTGCGCCTGCATGGTGACTGCCATGCAGGCAATATCCTCTGGCGCGATGGGCCGCTGTTTGTTGACTTAGACGATGCGCGAACCGGCCCGGCGATTCAGGATCTGTGGATGCTGCTCAACGGCGATAAGGCTGAACAGCGTATGCAGTTGGAGACCATCGTCGAGGCCTATGAGGAATTCAGCCCCTTTAACAGCGATGAAATCGCGCTTATTGAACCTTTACGCGCCATGCGACTGGTTTATTATCTGGCGTGGTTGCTCAGACGCTGGGACGATCCGGCTTTCCCGGTTAATTTCCCCTGGTTAACCGGGGAGGATTACTGGCGAGGGCAGACGTCTACTTTTCTCGAGCAGGTGAAGGTTCTACAGGAACCCCCGCTTCAGTTAACGCCAATGTATTAATGTGATATATCCAGGAGAGAGTAAATCATGAAAAAAGTTTGGCTGGCGCTGGCTGGTATGATTCTGGCTTTTAGTGCATCCGCTGCCCAGATCACCGACGGCAAGCAGTACATCACCCTTGATAAGCCGGTTGCTGGCGAGCCACAGGTGCTTGAGTTCTTTTCATTCTACTGCCCGCACTGCTATCAGTTTGAAGAAGTGCTGCATGTCTCTGACAGCGTGCGCCAGAAACTGCCAGAAGGCACCAAAATGACCAAATACCACGTCGAGTTCCTGGGGCCGCTGGGCAAGGAGCTGACGCAGGCATGGGCTGTTGCCATCGCGCTGGGCGTTGAAGATAAAATTACGGCGCCGATGTTCGAAGCGGTGCAGAAAAACCAGACCGTGCAGAGCCTGGCTGACATTCGTAAAGTGTTCGTCGACGCTGGCGTGAAAGGGGAAGACTACGATGCCGCATGGAACAGCTTCGTGGTGAAATCTCTGGTCGCTCAGCAGGAGAAAGCGGCAGCCGATCTGCAGCTGCAGGGGGTACCGGCTATGTACGTCAATGGTAAGTACCAGCTGAACCCGCAGGGGATGGACACCAGCAATATGGATGTCTTCGTCGCTCAGTATGCGGATACCGTGAAGCAGCTGGTTGAGAAGAAATAAAAAAAACGCCGGTCACTGACCGGCGTTACTCTATCTGCTTTACCGTGGCGCCCTTTCTTTGTCCCGCATAATGTCAGTTAACTGACGGTCTTTCTCTTCCCACAGCCCATTCAGCCAGCGCTGGAAGCCACGCTTAAAGTTCTTATCGTTGACGTAATCGCCGTGTAGCTCCTCGCCAATCGGTACCAGATTGATACGAACCACAATGCGCGTCAGTCGGCCGCTTAACATGTCGTAAAACGGCCTTGCATTATTTTCCGGGTAGCACAGCGTAACGTTCAGTAGTTTATCGAACTGCGAACCGAGAACATTGAGCGCCATGGCAATACCTGCCGCTTTCGGTGGTAAAAGATTGTGGTAAGGGGAGCGCGTCTCGCGCTTTTTTGCGTCGGTAAAACGCGAGCCTTCCACGAAATTGACGATAGTCGTCGGATGTGAGCGGAATTTCTCACATGAACGGCGGGTGGTTTCGACATCTTTACCACGGCGTTCCGGGTGACGAATAAGATAGCTACGCGAATAGCGGCGCATAAAAGGCATATCCAGCGCCCAGCAGGCGAGACCGATGAACGGTACCCACGCCAGCTGCTGTTTAAGGAAGTACTTATTCATCGGAATATGCTTGCGGAACAGTACGCACAGCACCACGATATCTGCCCAGCTGTGGTGGTTGCTGATCAGCAGATACCAGTTCTTTTTGTTCAGGCCTTCCAGACCCTGGACGTCCCATTTTAGCCAGGGATTGAGATGCAACAGCAGCGCCAGCCCTTCGCACCAGCAGTACATCATAAAATTGCAAAAAACGGATATAGAGCGCCATACCGCTGGAATGGGGACCAGCAGTTTAATCAGCCCGGCGACGATGATCGGTACAGAGCAGATAACGGTGACTAAGATGGTTAAGGCGATACTCAGCGGAAGTGTTATCGCAGCGAGTAATCTCGACATAGTTAGTTTATTCAGAAAGTTAGGCTGACAAAGAGCGCCTTTAAGCTGCGCAAGGGGCTGATTTTACCAGAAAACGCGGCAAATGACGGGTCTTACCAGAACAGAAAAAAACAAGGATCTTCTATCCACATGGAAGATTAGGTCATCAAATTAATGCCAGGATCGTTGATCTGTTTTTAAGTGATTGATAAATAGTAATTAATACTATTTATTCATTTATTTCCCGGGGCGGATAAGCTGACGTTGTAAAACTATGCACAAAGTTATCCACAAGCTAAGTTGTCGCGCGATCGCGACGATCGTTGAATCTTTTCCGCGAAATGCGGGAAAAATTCAGGATTTCATGCCCGTCTGTGGCATCCTTTATCCATAATCTGATAAACAGGCACGGAAATTATGGTTCAGATCCCAGAAAACCCTCTCATCCTCGTTGACGGCTCCTCCTATCTTTATCGGGCGTATCATGCGTTTCCGCCGCTGACTAACAGCGCAGGGGAGCCCACCGGGGCTATGTACGGCGTACTGAATATGCTGCGCAGTTTGATTCTGCAGTATCAACCGACTCATGCCGTCGTGGTCTTTGATGCGAAAGGGAAAACCTTCCGTGATGAATTGTTCGAACATTACAAATCTCATCGCCCGCCGATGCCGGACGATCTGCGCGCGCAGATTGAGCCGTTGCATAAGATGGTGAAAGCGATGGGGCTGCCGCTGATGGCAGTCCCGGGCGTCGAAGCTGACGATGTGATTGGCACCCTGGCGCGGGAAGCGGAAAGGGCCGGACGTCCGGTGCTGATCAGTACCGGCGATAAAGACATGGCCCAGCTGGTGACGCCGGGGATCACCCTGATCAATACCATGACCAACACTATCCTCGGGCCGGATGAGGTGGTTACCAAATACGGCGTTCCGCCGGAGCTGATTATTGATTTCCTGGCGCTGATGGGCGACTCCTCGGATAACATTCCTGGCGTGCCGGGCGTGGGCGAAAAGACCGCCCAGGCGCTGCTGCAAGGCCTTGGCGGCCTCGATACGCTGTATGCGGAACCGGAGAAAATCGCTGAACTGAGCTTCCGCGGCGCGAAAACGATGGCGGCGAAGCTGGAGCAGAACAAGGAGGTGGCTTATCTCTCTTATCAGCTGGCGACCATCAAAACCGACGTCGAGCTGGAGCTCACTTGTGAAGAGCTTGAGGTGCAGCCGCCGGCGGCAGACGATCTGCTAGCGCTGTTCAGACAGTATGAGTTTAAGCGCTGGACCACCGACGTTGAAGCCGGGAAATGGCTGCAGGCGAAGGGGGGCAAACCGGCTGCGAAACCTGCAGTGCCTGCAGCAGCGGCAGAAGCCGAAGAAGAGGTTGAAGCCGCTACTGCACTTTCAGCAGAGCACTATGTCACTATCCTTGATGAGGCCACGCTGCTCACCTGGATCGATAAGCTGAAGCAGGCGCCGCTCTTTGCCTTTGATACGGAAACCGACAGCCTGGATAACATCTCCGCCAACATGGTCGGCCTTTCATTCGCTGTTGAGCCGGGCGTGGCCGCCTATGTCCCGGTAGCGCATGATTACCTTGATGCGCCGGACCAGATCCCGCGCGAGCGCGTGCTGGCGCTGCTTAAACCGCTGCTGGAGGATGAGAAGCTGCTCAAGGTTGGGCAAAATCTCAAATACGATCGCGGCATTTTGGCTAATTACGACATTGAGCTGCGCGGGATTGCGTTCGATACCATGCTGGAATCTTACATTCTCGACAGCGTGGCGGGCCGCCACGATATGGACAGTCTTTCCGACCGCTGGCTGAAGCATAAAACGATTACCTTCGAAGAGATCGCTGGCAAGGGTAAGAATCAGCTCACCTTTAACCAGATTGCGCTGGAAGAGGCTGGTCGCTACGCGGCGGAAGACGCCGACGTCACGCTTCAGTTGCATCTGAAAATGTGGCCGAAGCTGCAGCAGCATGAAGGTCCGCTAAATATCTTCCAGCACATTGAAATGCCGCTGGTGCCGGTGCTGTCTCGCGTTGAGCGCAATGGCGTTAAAATCGACCCCGCCGTGCTGCATGCGCACTCGCAGGAAATTGCCCAGCGCCTGGTTGAGCTGGAGCAGCGGGCGCATGAGATCGCCGGGGAAGCGTTTAATCTCTCCTCCACCAAACAGCTGCAAACGATCCTGTTTGAAAAACAGGGTATCAAACCGCTGAAGAAGACGCCGGGCGGCGCGCCGTCAACCTCTGAAGAGGTACTGGAAGAGCTGGCGCTCGATTACCCGTTGCCGAAGGTGATTCTGGAGTACCGTGGGCTGGCGAAGCTGAAGTCGACCTATACCGATAAGCTGCCGCTGATGATTAACCCCAAAACGGGCCGCGTGCATACCTCCTATCATCAGGCGGTTACCGCCACTGGCCGTTTGTCGTCTACCGATCCTAACCTGCAAAACATTCCGGTGCGTAACGAAGAAGGGCGCCGTATTCGCCAGGCGTTTATCGCGCCGGAAGATTACGTCATTGTCTCGGCGGACTACTCGCAAATCGAGCTGCGCATTATGGCGCACCTGTCGCGGGATAAAGGCCTGCTGACCGCCTTCGCGGAAGGGAAGGATATTCACCGGGCGACGGCGGCTGAAGTGTTTGGCTTACCGCTGGACAGCGTCAGCAGCGAACAGCGGCGCAGTGCGAAAGCTATCAACTTCGGTCTGATCTATGGCATGAGCGCCTTTGGCCTGGCCCGCCAGCTGAACATCCCGCGTAAAGAAGCGCAGAAGTACATGGATCTTTATTTCGAGCGTTATCCGGGCGTGCTGGAGTATATGGAGCGCACCCGCGCACAGGCGAAGGAGCAAGGTTATGTTGAAACGCTGGATGGCCGTCGACTCTATTTACCGGATATCAAGTCCAGCAATGGCGCTCGTCGCGCCGGTGCGGAACGTGCGGCGATTAACGCCCCGATGCAGGGGACGGCTGCGGATATCATCAAGCGGGCGATGATTGCCGTTGATGAATGGCTGCGCAGCGAGAAGCCTCGCGTGCGGATGATCATGCAGGTTCACGATGAACTGGTCTTTGAAGTGCATAAAGATGAGCTCGATGCCGTATCGAAAAAGATCCACGAACTGATGGAGAACAGCACTACGCTGGCGGTACCGTTGCTGGTGGAAGTGGGCAGCGGAGAAAACTGGGATCAAGCGCACTAAGTATACAAAGCGCAACGCGATTTTCTGTAAGTAAGCAACATAACTTATAGAGTTTTGTGAGGATCATTTGAATTTGCTATGTAAATAGTGAAAAAAAACTACAAAAAATGCTTTATCCGTGAGCGAAAGAAGAGTAGAGTTATTCGCGTAGGGTACAGAGGTAAGATGTTCTATCTTTCAGACCTTTTACTTCACGTAATCGGATTTGGCTGAATATTTTAGCCGCCCCGGTCATTTATGGCCGGGGCGTTTTTTATTGCGCGAAAGAAAAGTGGCAAAGGGACAGGACACGCTTGTGCTTGATTCTGGAGAGGAACCCGGATAAGGCGCGGTACGCTCTTATCCGGCTGTTCGTGACGATTACTCGTCTGCGGCGCGCTCTTCTTCCTGCGGCGGGATTTCGTTAAACCAGCTATCCAGCTTCTGTCGCAGCTTATCCACGCCAGATTTTTTCAGCGAGGAGAAGGGTTCAACCTGGACATCGCCATTGAAGGCCAGTACCGCTTCACGCACCATATTCACTTGCGCTTTACGCGCGCCGCTGGCGAGCTTATCGGCTTTGGTCAGCAGCACCAGCACCTGAATATCGCTTTCTACCGCCCATTGGATCATCTGCTGATCGAGATCTTTAAGCGGGTGGCGAATGTCCATCAGAACCACCAGGCCCTTCAGGCACAGACGTTTTTCCAGATATTCTCCCAGCGCGCGCTGCCACTTGATCTTCATCTCTTCCGGGACTTGCGCATAACCATAGCCGGGCAGGTCGACCAGGCGTTTGCCTTCGGCAACTTCGAACAGGTTAATCAGCTGTGTACGTCCGGGCGTTTTGGAGGTCCGCGCCAGGCTTTTCTGGTTGGTCAGCGTATTCAGTGCGCTGGATTTTCCCGCATTGGAGCGGCCGGCGAATGCCACTTCAATACCAGTATCGGCAGGAAGATGGCGGATATCTGGCGCGCTGGTGACAAAGTGCGTCAGTTGATAATTCCAGTTGGTCAAGACGGTCGTCTCCGTTAAAACAGGCTATGGCAGGGATTATACCTGAACAGCAGAAAAAGGCTGTTTTTACCGCACGCCGGTTCTGTAAGTAAAAACCCTGCACTTTGTGAGACATTGGCTATTCTTCGTATAGGACATGCCTGAGAAAAATAAGGCCAATAAATCATAACCATATGAAACTAAATAAATTATAAAAATAGAGAAATCTGAAAGTAGATTTTTAACGGCCAGACTGGTTGTCGATTTTTGTCAACACGGTAAAGTAATACACAACGGCGAGGATGCTGAAAAGGATGAGGACTCAGGACGAGGGGTCAGGAAGCGCCAGGAGGCGAAGACCACAGGATTGTCAGGATGACACGCGTTTTGGAAACGTTTCAAAGGGAAAAGGAAGAAACAGGGACCGTTGGACGCTAAGGGAAAGACAGGGTAAGTCGTTAGCGAACAGGGAAAGAAGAGCCCGTTAAGGGTGGTCAGTGAGGAAAAAGGCGACAGAGTAATCTGTCGCCTTTTTTCTTTGCTTGCTTTCTGCTAGATTCCGCCTCAATTCTATACTGAATAATACTGTCTGAAGATTACACACCATGAAAAAACCGACATCCGCCACCCGTGGCAAATCCGGCCGCAAGTCGCGTGAAGAGTTAAATCAGGAAGCTCGCGATCGCAAACGGCAGAAGAAACATCGTGGCCACGCGGCAGGAAGTCGCGCGAACGGCGGCGATGCGGCTTCAGCGGGTAAAAAACAGCGCCAGGCGCAAGATCCGCGCTTGGGCAGCAAAAAACCAATCCCGCTGGGCGCGAGCGAAAGCAGCGCTCCAGCTCCCAAGCAGCATAAACCAAAGAGCGAGAAACCTATGCTTTCACCGCAGGCTGAGCTGGAGTTGCTGGAGAATGATGAGCGCCTGGACGCGCTGCTGGAACGTCTGGAAGAGGGCGGTACCCTGAATGCTGAAGAGCAGAGCTGGGTGGATGCCAAACTGGATCGTATTGATGAGCTGATGCAGCAGCTCGGCCTCTCTTACGATGACGAAGATGAAGAAGAGGAAGAGCGTCAGGAAGATATGATGCGTCTGCTGAAGGGTGGAAACTAACATTTGCATCCCATCGGATCCCCGGTACTGTTTATAACCCTTCTGGTTATATGTTATCTGCTGTGGTTATTCGTTAAACTACGACGGTTGTCGCGGCGTCAGAAATGGCTGCGCAACCGGCTCATGACCCGCGGTGCGGTGGGGCCGGGACGGCGTACCCGTCGGCGGCACCATCGGAAGGAGTGAGCATGTCTGAGCAGATAATCGACTGGGATCTGGCCCTGATCCAGAAATATAACTATTCCGGGCCGCGCTATACCTCGTATCCCACCGCGCTGGAGTTTTCACCACAATTCGGCGCGGCGGAATTCGATGCCGCTGTGGCCCGTTACCCACAGCGTCCCCTGTCGCTGTATGTTCATATCCCGTTTTGCCATAAGCTGTGTTATTTCTGCGGCTGCAATAAGATCGTCACCCGCCAGCAGCATAAGGCCGATCAGTATCTCGATCTCCTTGAACAGGAGATCATCCACCGCGCGCCGCTGTTTGCCAACCGTCAGGTTAAGCAACTGCA
Organism: Klebsiella sp. C283; assembly: GCF_048822555.1. Classification (NCBI taxonomy): domain Bacteria; kingdom Pseudomonadati; phylum Pseudomonadota; class Gammaproteobacteria; order Enterobacterales; family Enterobacteriaceae; genus Klebsiella; species Klebsiella sp. C283. The sequence goes on along the minus strand of NZ_JBMEZS010000013.1, from coordinate 89,287 downwards.
CTGGGGAGGCGGCACGCCGACCTATCTCAATAAGGCGCAAATCAGTCGCCTGATGGATCTGTTGCGTACCCATTTTCATTTCAGCGCCGAAGCCGAGATCTCTATCGAGGTCGATCCGCGTGAAATCGAGCTGGATGTCCTCGATCATTTACGCGCTGAGGGTTTCAACCGCCTGAGTATGGGCGTGCAGGACTTCAATAAAGAGGTTCAGCGTCTGGTTAACCGCGAGCAGGACGAAGCGTTCATCTTTGACTTGCTTCGCCATGCGCGGGAGATTGGATTTACTTCGACCAATATCGACCTCATCTACGGCCTGCCGAAGCAAACGCCGGAGAGCTTTGCCTTCACCCTGCAAAAGGTCGCCGAGCTCAACCCTGACCGCCTGAGCGTGTTTAACTACGCGCATCTGCCCACGCTCTTTGCCGCACAGCGCAAAATTAAAGATGCCGATCTGCCCTCTGCTGAACAGAAGCTGGAGATCCTCCAGGAGACCATCGGCTCGCTGACGGCGGCGGGCTATCAGTTTATCGGCATGGACCACTTCGCGCGTCCTGATGATGAATTAGCGGTCGCGCAACGTCACGGCGTACTGCATCGCAATTTCCAGGGCTACACCACTCAGGGCGATACCGATTTGCTGGGGATGGGCGTGTCTGCGATCAGCATGATTGGCGACAGCTACGCTCAGAACCAAAAAGAGCTGAAGCAGTACTACCAGCAGGTGGCAGAGCAAGGGAACGCCCTGTGGCGCGGGATCGCGTTAACCCGTGACGACTGTTTGCGTCGCGACGTGATTAAGGCGTTGATCTGTAACTTCCGTCTGGATATTGATGCCGTCGAAGCGCAGTGGGCCGTGGATTTTCAGACTTATTTTGCCGAGGACCTGAAACTGCTGGCGCCGCTGGCGCATGACGGGCTGGTGGTGGTGGAGAGTAAGGCTATCCAGGTAACGGCGAAAGGCCGCCTGCTGATCCGCAACATCTGCATGTGCTTTGATGCCTATCTCCGGCAAAAGGCTCGGATGCAGCAGTTCTCACGGGTGATTTAATGTTTTCCCCCTCTCCCGCAGGAGAGGGGGAACAATTAGCTGAACAGCCCGACCAGCGCAGCGCACAGCACGGCAGCGACTGCCGTTTGCGGCGTGTGACTCGCAGCGGCGCCGCTCGATATCATACTCACCAGTGATTCAAACATGATGCTCTCCCCTAATGCCGGGCACGATCATACTCAACTCATCGGAACAGTAAAGTACAAAATAGCAGCACTTTGCGCTGATCGGCTATTTTTCATCACGCCGTTAAACCCTACTCCATACCCAACTCTTTTAGCTTACGCGTCAGGGTATTACGACCCCATCCCAGCAGGCGCGCAGCCTCCTGTTTATGTCCTTGAGTATGACGCAGGGCGGTTGTCAGCAGCGTGCGTTCCATTTCGGGTTGCGCTTCTGAGAGCAGGTTTTGATGACCGGAGCGCAGCGCCCGATCGGCCCACTGACCCAGCAGCGTCGCCCAGCTGTCTGGCTGCATCTGCGTCGGGCTATCAGGAATGGTGGTCTCAAACAGTTCGCTCGGCAGATCCTGCGTCAGCACCTCCTGGCCGGCGGCCATGACGGTGAGCCAGCGACAGGTGTTTTCCAGCTGGCGAACGTTGCCCGGCCACGCCAGGCGGGTCAGCGCTGTCTCCGTTTCCGGATGCAGCTGTTTGGCTTCAACACCTAGCTCGCGGGCGGCAATCTGCAGAAAATGGCGGGCCAGACGAGGAATATCTTCCCGACGCTCGCGCAGCGGTGGCAAATGCACCCGGATCACGTTCAGGCGGTGGAATAAATCTTCACGGAATTTCCCCTCCTGCACCCGCTGCTCCAGATTCTGGTGGGTGGCGGCGATGATCCGCACATCGACCTTCACCGGCGCGTAACCGCCCACGCGATAAAACTGGCCATCCGCCAGAACGCGCAGCAGGCGAGTCTGGACATCCAGCGGCATATCGCCAATTTCATCCAGGAACAGCGTACCGCCGTCAGCCTGTTCAAAGCGACCCTGACGGACGGTATTGGCGCCGGTAAAGGCCCCTTTTTCATGCCCAAACAGTTCCGATTCGATCAGGTCCTTGGGGATCGCCGCCATATTCAGCGCGATAAATGGCGCTTTTGAGCGCGGGCTATGACGATGCAGGGCATGAGCGACAAGCTCTTTACCGGTACCGGATTCGCCATTGATCAGCACGCTGATGGATGAGCGCGACAGACGGCCAATAATGCGAAAGACATCCTGCATGGCCGGCGCCTCGCCAATGATATCGGCGGTGGGGCTGCTTATCGGCGCATTTCGCGGCTGCTGCTGCTCCTGATAGTGGCTAATCGCCCGGTCGACGAGGGCGACGGCTTCATCGATATCAAAAGGTTTGGGCAGATAATCAAACGCGCCTTGTTGATAAGCGCTGACCGCGGCGTCCAGATCGGAATGCGCGGTCATTATGATGACCGGAAGCATTGGATGACGCTGCTTAATCTGTTTGAGCAGCGCCAGGCCATCCATTCCCGGCATACGGATATCTGACAGCAGTACATCCGGGGTTTTGGTGGTGAGGGCATCTAGCACCTCATTGCCGCTTTCGAACGTTGTGCAGCTCAAGCCGGCTCCGGTGAGCGCGCGTTCAAGCACCCAGCGGATGGAGCTATCGTCATCAACGATCCAGGCTATCCCTCGTTGCATAAACACCTCTACTTCCGAATAGGCAGGTATACCGAAAATTCGGTATGACCCGGCCAGCTGGTGAATTCAATTTTGCCGGAGTGCTGATCGATAAGGCTGCGGGCGATAGATAAGCCCAGGCCGGTACCGCCTTCGCGGCCGCTGACCATCGGATAAAACAACGTATCCTGGAGCTGGGGCGGAATACCCGGGCCATTATCTTCGACGTCAATACGGGCGGCGAGGCGATAACGCACCCCGTGCAGCGTCAGCTGGAAAGCGGTCCGGGTACGGAGAACAATTTCGCCCCCTTCCGGCCCCAGCGCCTGCAGCGCATTACGGACGATGTTCAGCAACACCTGTTCAATTTGATCCGGGTCGTGGGGGAGTTCCGGTAGGCTGGGGTCGTAATCACGGATCAACTTCACGTTGTCCGGCAACTCCATCGAGACCAGTTTCACTACCCGTTCGGCGACCTTGTGGATGCTTTCGGTAACGTGCATGCCCGGATGCTGTGGCCCGAGCAGGCGATCGACCAGATTTCTCAGCCGGTCGGCCTGCTCGATGATCACTTTGGTATATTCCGTTAGCGCCGGGTCGGGCAGGGCTTTGCTGAGCAGCTGTGCCGCGCCGCGCAGGCCGCCTAACGGGTTTTTAATCTCGTGCGCCAGGCCGCGGACCAGATCGCGGGCGGCGACCTGCTGCGCGTGCTGCAGCTGCTCCTGGCTCAGGCGGCGCTGGTTATCCATCGGCGCCATTTCCAGCAGAATAAAGCCTTCCGGCAGCCGCTGGGCGGTCAGCGACAGGATATGCGAGCGGCCATCGATAACCAGCGTCACTTCGTTATCGGTAAAACCCTGGCCCGCCTGCAGACTCTCCTGCATCAGCCCGATATTTAATGAGAAATAGCTCAACAGCTCAGGTAACGGGGTGCCAAACAGTTTGCGCGAACTCTGCGCCAGCAGCTGCTGGGCCGCAGGATTGGCAAAGTGCACCGCCAGGTCGTCATCGACCAGTAAGATACTGTTGATAAGAGAGTTAAGGATCTGCCCAGCATCGGGCAGTGTGCCTGTTGCCATTCGACAGTCTCCTGAAAAAGAGTGCACCAATTTAGTGCAGTATAGCTTTTTATCGGTAAAAAGCTCGCGAGATCAGCGTGTTGGTGGAGAAAAAAGCCCATCCTGAGATGGGCTGAAAGTTTCCACGGCAACAAAATATCCCGGGCATCTCGCGCCACAACACGACATACCCTGGATTTACAGCAAAATTAGACGCTGTAGTACAGTTCGAACTCAACCGGATGCGGAGTCATGCGTACGCGGTCGTTCTCTTCCAGACGCAGGGCGATGTAAGCATCGATAGCGTCATTAGTGAATACGCCGCCAGCTGTCAGGAACTCGCGGTCAGCATCCAGGGCCTGCAGGGCTTCTTCCAGAGAACCGGCAACCTGCGGGATCTCTTTCGCTTCTTCCGGCGGCAGGTCGTACAGGTTTTTGTCCATTGCTTCGCCCGGATGGATTTTGTTCTTGATACCATCAAGGCCAGCCATCAGCAGCGCCGCAAAGCACAGGTACGGGTTGGCAGCCGGGTCCGGGAAGCGCACTTCGATACGACGCGCTTTCGGAGAGGTCACCACCGGAATACGGATGGAGGCAGAGCGGTTACGGGCAGAGTAAGCCAGCATAACCGGCGCTTCGTAACCCGGGACCAGACGCTTGTAGGAGTTGGTGGTCGGGTTCGCCAGGGCGTTGATGGCTTTAGCGTGTTTGATTACGCCGCCGATGTAGAACAGCGCCTGCTCAGACAGACCTGCGTATTTGTCGCCGGAGAACAGGTTGGTGCCGTTCTTCGCCAGAGACATATGGCAGTGCATACCGGAACCGTTGTCGCCGAACATCGGTTTCGGCATAAAGGTCGCGGTTTTACCGAAGCGGTGAGCGACGTTGTGAACAACGTATTTGTAAATCTGAATTTCGTCCGCTTTTTTGGTCATGGTGTTGAAGCGGGTTGCCACTTCGTTCTGACCTGCGGTAGCCACTTCGTGGTGGTGAGCTTCAACAACCAGGCCCATCTCTTCCATGATCATACACATGGTGGAACGGATATCCTGAGAAGAGTCTACTGGCGGAACCGGGAAGTAACCCCCTTTCACGCCCGGACGGTGACCTTTGTTACCGCCTTCGTATTTGGTGGAGGAGTTCCACGCACCTTCGATGTCATCGATCGCGACATGGGAGCCGGAGATAGAGGCGCCGAAACGGATGTCGTCGAACAGGAAGAATTCTGGTTCTGGCCCAAACAGGACGGTGTCAGCAATGCCGGTGGCGCGCAGGTACTCTTCAGCGCGTTTCGCGATGGAGCGCGGGTCACGGTCATAGCCCTGCAGGGTGCCTGGCTCGAGGATATCGCAGCGGATGATCAGGGTCGGTTCTTCGTAGAACGGGTCAATGACCGCGGTGGAAGCGTCCGGCATCAGGACCATGTCAGATTCGTTGATACCTTTCCAGCCACCAATCGAGGAGCCATCAAACATTTTGCCTTCTTCGAAGAATTCGGCATTTACCTGATGAGACGGAATCGTGACGTGCTGTTCTTTACCTTTGGTATCGGTGAAGCGCAGATCGACAAACTTCACTTCGTGCTCGTTCAGCATCGTCAAAACGTGTTCAGCGGACATACTTAAACTCTCCCGGATTGGTCATTGTCGTCGTGGTAACGAAAACTTCATACTGCTTAAAAGTGGCGTTGTTGCCTTAAAAAATATAAAGCGAAATCTGTGCCAACTTTTAAATGCCCTATAAAACGCTGTATCATGCGCACCATAGTGCAAAAGGACTGCACCATGATGGAGATAATGCACCAAAATAGTGCCTCAGTGTGAACATTGAGCACCATTTTGGTGCAATTTTTGTTACGGTGCCCTTTTATCGCTCCGTGAAAGCGGTCACAAAGAAACTCTGCAATACTTGTTTGCGGAGGATGTTTGTGATCCTGTTCAGTCCTTCGCTTAATACGTGTACAATAACGCGCTATTTCTAATGCCTGAGGCAAAGTTGTGATCGAAAATCTGCGTAATATCGCCATCATCGCGCACGTTGACCATGGTAAAACTACCCTGGTTGACAAGCTGCTACAGCAATCCGGTACGTTCGACGCACGTACTGAAGCACAAGAACGTGTGATGGACTCCAACGATTTGGAGAAAGAGCGTGGGATTACCATCCTCGCGAAAAACACCGCAATCAAATGGAATGATTACCGTATCAACATCGTTGATACCCCAGGGCACGCCGACTTCGGAGGTGAAGTTGAGCGTGTTATGTCCATGGTTGACTCTGTGCTGCTGGTGGTAGATGCCTTTGATGGCCCGATGCCGCAAACGCGCTTCGTGACCAAAAAAGCTTTTGCCCACGGTCTGAAGCCGATCGTGGTCATCAACAAAGTTGACCGCCCGGGCGCGCGTCCGGACTGGGTTGTCGATCAGGTGTTCGACCTGTTCGTTAACCTCGACGCGACCGACGAACAGCTGGACTTCCCGATCGTTTACGCGTCCGCGCTGAACGGTATCGCGGGTCTGGACCACGAAGACATGGCTGAAGACATGACCCCGCTGTACCAGGCGATTGTCGATCGCGTGCCGGCGCCGGACGTTGACCTTGACGGTCCGCTGCAGATGCAGATCTCCCAGCTGGACTACAACAACTACGTTGGCGTCATCGGCATCGGCCGCATCAAACGCGGTAAAGTGAAGCCGAACCAGCAGGTCACTATCATCGATAGCGAAGGCAAAACCCGTAACGGTAAAGTCGGTAAAGTACTGACCCACCTGGGTCTTGAGCGTATCGAGAGCGACGTAGCTGAAGCTGGCGACATCATCGCGATCACCGGTCTGGGCGAGCTGAACATCTCCGACACCATCTGCGACCCGCAGAATGTCGAAGCGCTGCCGGCCCTGTCCGTCGATGAACCGACCGTTTCCATGTTCTTCAACGTCAACACCTCTCCGTTCTGCGGTAAAGAAGGTAAGTTCGTTACCTCTCGCCAGATTCTGGACCGCCTGAACAAAGAGCTGGTGCACAACGTGGCGCTGCGCGTTGAAGAAACCGAAGACGCTGATGCGTTCCGCGTTTCCGGCCGTGGTGAACTGCACCTGTCCGTTCTGATTGAAAACATGCGTCGTGAAGGTTTCGAGATGGCGGTTTCCCGTCCGAAAGTTATCTTCCGTGAAATCGACGGCCGTAAACAAGAGCCGTTCGAGAACGTGACGCTGGACGTCGAAGAGCAGCACCAGGGTTCTGTTATGCAGGCGCTGGGCGAGCGTAAAGGCGACCTGAAAAACATGAATCCGGACGGAAAAGGCCGCGTACGTCTCGACTACGTGATCCCAAGCCGCGGTCTGATCGGCTTCCGTTCAGAGTTCATGACCATGACCTCCGGTACCGGTCTGCTGTACTCCACCTTCAGCCACTACGACGACGTTCGTCCGGGCGAAGTGGGCCAGCGTAACAACGGCGTGCTGATCTCCAACGGTCAGGGTAAAGCGGTAGCGTTCGCCCTGTTCGGTCTGCAGGATCGCGGTAAGCTGTTCCTCGGTCACGGTGCGGAAGTTTACGAAGGCCAGATCATCGGTATTCACAGCCGTTCTAACGACCTGACGGTAAACTGCCTGACCGGTAAGAAACTGACCAACATGCGTGCGTCCGGTACTGACGAAGCCACGGTTCTGGTTCCGCCGGTTAAGATGACCCTGGAGCAGGCTCTGGAGTTCATCGATGACGACGAACTGGTAGAAGTCACTCCGACCTCTATCCGTATCCGTAAACGTCACCTGACCGAGAACGACCGTAAACGCGCGATGCGCGGTGCAAAAGAAGAGTAATTTATTCTTCTTGTTGTTCGTAAAACCCCGCCTCTCCGGCGGGGTTTCTTTTTTTGATTCCTGCATCACACGCCAATAGTCAAATCCTGCCTTTCCCGCTAAAGTTAATTTTCCACGGCGCGGAAGGAGACGAAAATGCTCTATATCTTTGATTTAGGTAATGTGATTGTCGACATTGACTTCAACCGGGTATTAGGGGCCTGGAGCGATTTAACCCGCATCCCGCTGGCGACGCTGAAGCAGCATTTCACCATGGGAGAGGCTTTCCATCAGCATGAGCGCGGCGAGCTCAGCGATGAAGATTTTGCCGCCGCCATGTGCCATGAAATGAATATGTCCCTCAGCTATGAGCAGTTTGCTCACGGCTGGCAGGCGGTGTTTGTCGCGCTGCGTCCGGAAGTGATTGCGATCATGCAAAAACTGCGTGCCCAGGGCCATCGCGTGGTGGTGCTCTCCAATACCAATCGTCTTCACACCACGTTCTGGCCGGATGAATACCCGGAAGTGCGCGCTGCCGCCGATCGCATCTATCTGTCTCAGGAGATGGGAATGCGTAAGCCTGAAGCGCAAATTTATCAGCGAGTACTGGAAGAAGAGGGTTTTTCCGCCGCAGATACGGTCTTTTTTGATGATAACGTCGATAATATAGCAGGGGCTAACCGGTTGGGGATCACCAGTATTCTGGTGACCGGGAAGAAGACCATCCCTGACTATTTCGCGAAACAGCTATGCTAAGAACCGTTCATCAAAAATTACTCCACCATACCCGGCCGCTGCTGGCGTGGCTTAAGCTGCTGTGGCGGCGTATTGATGAAGACCATATGACCACCCTGGCGGGTAACCTCGCCTATGTGTCATTACTGTCCCTGGTGCCGCTGATTGCCGTCGTGTTCGCGCTGTTTGCGGCCTTCCCCATGTTCTCCGAAGTCAGCGTGCAGATCCGCCATTTTATCTTCGCCAATTTTATTCCGGCGACCGGGGATGTGATCCAGGGATATATCGAGCAGTTCGTCGCCAATTCCAGCCGCATGACCGCCGTAGGCGCCTTTGGCCTGATCGTGACCTCGCTGCTGCTGATGTACTCGATCGACAGCGCGCTAAACACCATCTGGCGCAGCACGCGCAGCCGGCCCAAAGTTTACTCCTTTGCCGTCTACTGGATGATCCTGACCCTTGGTCCGCTGCTGGCGGGCGCCAGCCTGGCGATCAGTTCCTATCTGCTGTCGCTGCGCTGGGCAAGCGACCTGGACGGCGTAATTGATAATCTGCTCCGCCTTTTCCCGCTGATCCTCTCCTGGGCAGCATTCTGGCTGCTCTACAGTATTGTACCCACCACCCAGGTGCGGAACCGCGACGCGGTGATCGGGGCGCTGGTGGCGGCGCTGCTGTTCGAGGCAGGTAAAAAAGCGTTTGCCCTCTATATCACCACCTTTCCGTCCTATCAGCTCATTTATGGCGTGATTTCGGTGGTGCCGATTTTGTTCGTCTGGGTGTACTGGACCTGGTGTATCGTCTTGCTTGGCGCTGAAATTACTGTCACTCTCGGTGAATACCGCAAACTGAAAACAGAAGAAACAGAACAACCATGATTGCATTAATTCAACGCGTATCCCGTGCAAGCGTTACCGTGGCGGACGAAGTGACGGGCGAAATTGGCCCGGGGCTTCTGGTGCTGCTGGGGGTCGAAAAAGACGATGATGAACAAAAAGCGAATCGCCTCTGCGAGCGCGTGCTGGGCTACCGCATCTTCAGCGATGCGGAGGGGAAAATGAACCTGAATGTTCAGCAGGCGGGCGGCAGCGTGCTGGTGGTTTCGCAATTTACGCTGGCGGCCGATACCGAGCGGGGGATGCGGCCGAGCTTCTCGAAAGGTGCTGCTCCGGACCGCGCTGAGGCGCTGTATGAGTATTTTGTCGCCCGCTGTCGCCAGCAGGAAATGAACACCCAGACCGGAAGATTCGCTGCGGATATGCAGGTTTCTTTGGTCAATGATGGTCCCGTGACCTTTTGGTTGCAGGTATGACCCAGCTTCCGGGCAGGCTGCGGGTAACAAAAGAGAGTACGACTATGTATCACCTTCGTGTACCGCAAACAGCAGAAGAGTTAGAGAGCTACTATCAGTTCCGTTGGGAAATGCTGCGTAAGCCGCTGCATCAGCCTAAGGGTTCGGAACGTGACGCCTGGGATGCGATGGCGCATCATCAGATGGTGGTGGATGAAGAGGGCAACCTGGTGGCCGTCGGCCGGCTATATATCAATGCGGAGAATGAAGCTTCCATTCGCTTTATGGCCGTTCATCCCTCGGTGCAGGATAAAGGGCTGGGTACGCTGATGGCGATGACCCTCGAGTCCGTCGCGCGTCAGGAAGGGGTTAAGCGGGTCACCTGTAGCGCTCGCGAAGATGCGGTAGAGTTTTTCGCCAAGCTCGGCTTTGTCAATCAGGGGGAGATTACTACCCCGACCACCACGCCGATCCGTCATTTCCTGATGATTAAACCGGTCGCGTCGCTGGACGATATTCTCCACCGCGGCGACTGGTGCGCGCAGCTACAGCAGGCGTGGTATCAGCATATCCCGCTGAGTGAAAAGATGGGCGTGCGCATTCAGCAGTACACCGGGCAGAAATTTATTACTACCATGCCGGAAGCGGGGAATCAGAATCCGCACCACACGCTGTTTGCCGGCAGCTTGTTCTCTCTCGCCACCTTAACCGGATGGGGGCTTATCTGGCTGATGCTGCGCGAGCGGCACCTGGGGGGCACCATCATTCTGGCGGATGCGCACATCCGCTACAGTCAGCCCATTAGCGGCCGCCCCAGCGCCATTGCCGACCTCGGTTCGCTGAGCGGCGATCTTGACCGTCTGGCGCGTGGGCGTAAAGCCCGCGTGCAAATGCAGGTGGAGCTTTTTGGCGACGATAAACAGGGCGCCGTATTCGAGGGGATCTACATCGTGCTGCCGGCGAAGCCCTTTGGCTCTTACGAAGAGGGCGGCAACGAGGAAGAGTAGCCCCGGGCGGTTATCGTCCTGGCGATGCTACGCGCCAGGCGATATCCCGCATGGCCTCTCGCGCGGCGCGGCTGATCCCCCCCAGCTGAAAGAAGCCGTGGATCACCCCCAGATAGCGCTGACAGGAACTCTCCACCCCTTGCGCCATCAGCCTTCGATGCAGCGCTTCGCCCTCGTCGCGTAAAGGATCGAACTCCGCCGTCAGAATATGCACCGGCGGCAGACCGTGAAAATCGTCGCGCCAGAGCGGACTGGCATCCGGATGGTTCGCCGGCGTCGAGGCGAGGTACATTTCATAGCCGCTCAGCAGCGTGTCCCGGGTAATCACATAGTCAGCGCCGTTGCTGACGTAGCTCGCCATGCTGGCGGTGGGGTCAAGCATGGGATAAATCAGAATCAGTTGCGCGGGTTGCCACGCCGTATTCGCTTTCAGGCGCAGGGCCGTTACCAGCGCGAGGTGCCCGCCGGCGCTGTCGCCAGCCAGGGTGATGCGTGATGCGTCAACGCCAAGCTGCTCCGCGTGTCGGTGGATAATCATGACACCTTGTTCTGCGTCATCGTGCGCTGCCGGAAAGGTATGCTCCGGCGCCAGGCGGTACTGCACGGCGATCACCCGGCAGCCGCTGAACCAGGCTAGCTGACGGAGCTGATTGTCGTGGGTGGCAAAGCCGCCGCTGACAAAACAGCCGCCGTGGTAGTAGATAAGTGTCGGCAACAAGCCGCTGGCGGTGGGCGGTGAAACGATGCGGAAGTTCATCCCCTCCAGCGTGATATCCTCCACCCGCACTCTGGTTTCCATCTCCCCGGCGAGCACCGCGCTGGCGATATAGCCGGCTCTCCGATCATCAATATATTGATCGCGTGATGACGGACGCTCTGCCGCAATAAACGCCTCAACCAGCGAAGCAATCCCTTTTTCCAGCGCCATGTGAAGTTCCTTATACTGTTTTAATATCCAGTGTTATAGCCTGGATTATGGCGAAAAGACAGACTTGATGAGATCGCCTTTACGTTCTGGAAAGCGGCTCGCAAAAATGCGTGTACGCCGGCCGAGGTGCTGGATACTGCGGTTTGGCACTTGTAATGTGTGACTGGTAGCTGTACGAGCCTGATTCGATTACTGTAAGCCAATGGCGTAGCAAGATGATCTTTATAGAAACGCATTGAAAGACCGGGTCGCAAGTGCTTCCCGGTTTGATGAGAACTTACTCCCCTTCGCCGGGGAACATGAACGGGTTTATTGAGCTTCTGGCGAAGCCTTCCTGCTCCATGCGGGCGTCGAGCACCAGGGATGCCAAATCGTCGGCGACGGCTTCGACTTTCGGATCCTTCTCCTGATACATAATTTTCAGGTAGGTTCCGCAGTCGCCACAGCTTTCAGCTTTCACCGCAGCCTGCTCGTTGTCCAGTGACCAGTAGTGCAGATCGCGGCTCTGTTCGCAATTGCTACATTTGACGCGTACCACGTGCCACTCGGTTTCGCACAGATTGCAGTGCAGATAGCGCAGCCCCTGGGTGGTACCGATCTGCACGATGCTGGAGACCGGCATCGAGCCGCACACCGGGCAGAACTGGCGCTGTTCGCCGTATTCGGCGCGCGCTTTCCCGGGGATCAGACTGGCCATCTGCGCCCAGTAGAGCGACAGCGCGGCCCAGATGAACGGCGCTTTATCGCTGCTGACCGAGGCGAAGTCGGAAGCAAACAGCGCGCTGGCCATCTGCTCCAGCTCCTGCTCAGAGGCTTTTTCCAGATTCTCAATCACCGCCAGCGCCGGGCCGCTCATCTCCGGCTTCAGCTCGGCAATCAGCGAGTGCAGCAGCTTATGCCAGTGTTTGTCGCGCGGCAGGACGTGGATATCCAGCGGCGGCTTGCCCTGTTCGCTGGCCGCTTTAATGCGGGCGGTGAGATCCATCTGCAGCGGATGGTCGTACAGCACCACTTCCTGGGCATGGGCGATCAGCGCGGCAAAGCGCAGATAATCGCCCAGCGGGTTGTTGGCGGCCAGCTCGCGCAGGCGTTCAGCGCGGCGGTTATACAAATTTTTCAGTCTGGGGAACAGTAGCGGCGGAATGGCTTCCGCCGTGCGTTTCTCGCTCGAACCCAGCTCGTCTTGCGGGATTATGCGAATACTCATTCAGATGACTTTTCCTGTTTCTGGCGGACCTCTCGGTACCAGCGCGGGTGATGTTTCTTCGCCCACGTACTGGTGACCCAGCCTTCCACCATCGCGGTAATGGTGCCTTTCACCCAGAGGGCGGCGTAGATATGCACCATGATAACCACAATTAACGCCACTGCGGCAAATGAATGCAGCATCAGCGCAAATCGGATCACCGGGATTGAGAAAGCCGGCGCAAAATACGGACGCCAGATGATCACACCGCTCACCAGCAGCAGTACCAGGAAGATAATCGCCGCCCAGAATACGCATTTCTGGCCGAAGTTATAGCGCCCGGTATCGCCTACCTCCTCGTTGACGACGATCTTACGAATATTCTTCGCCCAAAAGATATCATCCCGATTGATTAGGTTGTGGTGCCAGTAACGGAAAAACATGATGATGAACGACGCGAACATCACCACCCCGACGAATGGGTGGAGAATTCGCGCCAGCTGCGGCGTGCCGAGGATATGCATCAGCCAGTTAAAGGACGGGAAGAAAAAGCCTAACCCGCTTACCGCCGCCAGGATGAAGCAGAAGGCGGTGACCCAGTGGTTGATGCGTTCCGGCGCCGTGTAGCGCACGATGGTGTCACGTCGTTTCATTTGCGCACCTCGTCTTTCTCTTCATGCAGGTTGTCCTCTTCCTCTTCCGCGCGGTTCGGACCGACGCCGACGTAGTGGAAGATACTGGCTGCGAAGGTCGCGGCGAAGCCGACGGCCGCCAGCGGTTTCCAGATGCCTTTCCAGAACTTGACGGTCTGGCTGATCTCCGGGTTTTCCGGCAGGCCGTGGTACAGATTCGGCTTGTCGGCATGGTGCAGCACGTACATGACGTGGGTGCCGCCGACGCCGGCCGGATCGTACAGGCCCGCATTGTCGTAACCGCGGGTTTTCAGCTCAGCCACGCGCTCGCCGGCCAGCGTTTTCATATCCTCTTTGGAGCCAAAGTGGATGGCGCCGGTTGGGCAGGTTTTCACGCAGGCCGGTTCCTGGCCGACGGTGACGCGGTCTACGCACAGGGTACATTTGTAGACGCGGTTGTCTTCCGGGTTCAGACGTGGCACATCGAAAGGACAGCCGGCGATACAGTAACCGCAGCCGATGCACTGCTCGGACTGGAAATCGACGATGCCGTTGGCGTACTGAATGATCGCGCCTTCTGACGGGCAGGCCTTCAGGCAGCCCGGATCGGCGCAGTGCATGCAGCCATCTTTGCGGATGAGCCATTCCAGCTTGTCGTTTTGCTCCACTTCCGAGAAGCGCATTACCGTCCATGACTTGGCGGTCAGGTCCGCCGGGTTGTCATACACCCCGACGTTGTGACCGACTTCATCACGAATATCGTTCCATTCGGAGCAGGCCACCTGACAGGCTTTGCAGCCGATACAGGTGGTGACGTCGATAAGCTTCGCCACCTCCTGCTGGTGGTCCCGCGCCTGAGGCGCGGGGGTGAAACCGTTAGTCGCGGAACGACGAATAATATCTTGCGATTGATAAGCCATAAGTCGTCTCCGTTACACCTTTTCCACGTTCACGAGGAAAGCTTTGAACTCCGGCGTCTGCGTGTTCGCATCACCGACGAACGGCGTCAGGGTATTGGCAATAAAGCCTTTTTTCGCCACGCCCTCATAGCCCCAGTGAATAGGAATGCCGATGGTATCGATATCCTTACCGTCCACTTTCAGCGTGCGAATACGTTTGGTCACCACCGCCTTGGCCTTGATGTAGCCGCGGTTGGAGGAGACCTTGACGGTATCGCCATGGCTGATGCCAAGCTTATTCGCCAGTTTTTCACCGATCTCCACAAACTGCTCCGGCTGCGCGATGGCGTTAAGCAGCGCGTGCTTGGTCCAGTAGTGGAAGTGTTCGGTCAGGCGGTAAGTGGTGCCGACGTACGGGAATTTCTCCGCTTTGCCCATCTGCTCGAGATCGCCTTTGAAGACGCGAGCGGCTGGGTTAGAGACCACGTTCGGGTGCAGCGGGTTAGTCCCGAGCGGCGTTTCAAACGGCTCGTAGTGTTCCGGGAACGGTCCTTCCGCCATCTTATCGATAGCGAACAGACGGCCCATCCCTTCCGGCTGCATGATAAACGGACCGACGTCGCTGCCAGGCGCGGCGGCGCTGTAGTCCGGAATATCCACGCCGCCCCATTTCGCGCCGTCCCACTTCAGCAACTGACGTTTAGGATCCCACGGTTTACCCTGTGGGTCCGCGGAGGCGCGGTTATACAGGATGCGGCGGTTGAGCGGCCATGCCCAGGCCCAGCCCAGCGTATTGCCCAGACCGGACGGATCGGCGTTATCGCGGCGCGCCATCTGGTTGCCTTCCGGCGTCCAGCTGCCGGCGAAGATCCAGCAGCCGCTGGAGGTCGTGCCGTCGTCGCGTAGCTGTGCGAAGGAGCTCAGCTGCTGCCCTTTCTTGACGATCACCGCGCCGGTCGCCGGGTCGGTAATATCCGCCAGCGCTTTACCGTTGCTTTCCATCGCCACTTCTTCCGACGCCGGCTCATGCGGTGTGGAGTAATTCCACGTCATGTTGAGCACTGGCTCTGGCGCCGGGCCACCCTCTTCCGCATACATCTTACGCAGGCGAGTGAAGATACCGGCGAGGATTTCGCCATCGGTGACAGCGATCCCCGGGGCGTCCGCACCTTTCCAGTGCCACTGCAGCCAGCGGCCGGAGTTGACGATAGACCCGTTCTCTTCGGCGAAGCAGGTGGACGGCAGACGGAACACTTCGGTCTGGATTTTCGACGGGTCAACATCGTTCGACTCACCGTGGTTTTGCCAGAAGGTGGACGTTTCGGTATTGAGCGGGTCGATGGTCACGAGGAACTTCAGCTTCGACAGGGAAGCGACGACCTTGTTTTTGTTCGGGAACGAGGCGACCGGGTTAAAGCCCTGGCAAATATAGCCATTCACTTTGCCCTGATTCATCATCTCGAAGTACTGCAGAACGTCGTAGCTCTTATCCCACTTCGGCAGCCAGTCAAAGCCCCAGCTGTTTTCTGCTGTCGCTTTATCGCCGAAGAAGGCTTTCATCATGGAGACGAAAAACTTCGGATAGTTGCCCCAGTAGTTGACCTGGTCTTTCAGCAGCGGCTTCGGCGTGTTAGCCGTCAGGTAGGTCTGCAGGTCGGCCTGTTTTTCGTTAGGCAGCGACATGTAGCCCGGCAGGCTGGTAGAGAGCAGGCCGAGGTCGGTCAGACCCTGGATATTGGAGTGGCCGCGCAGGGCGTTGACGCCGCCGCCTGCCATCCCCATGTTGCCGAGCAGCAGCTGGATCATCGCCATGGTGCGGATGTTCTGCGCGCCGATGGAGTGCTGGGTCCAGCCGAGAGCGTACAGGAACGACGCGGTTTTATCCGGCGCGCTGGTTTCGGCAATGTATTCACAGACTTTGAGGAAGTCGGCCTTCGGCGTACCGCAGATGTTTTCGACCACATCCGGGGTATAACGGGAAACGTGCTGCTTCAGCAGGTTCCAGACGCAGCGCGGATGTTGCAGCGTGGTATCGCGTTTGGCGAAGCCGTTTTCGTCCAGCTCATAGTTCCAGCTGGTTTTGTCATACTGGCGTTTTTCTGCGTTATAGCCGCTGAACAGCCCGTCGTCGAAGCTGTAGTCCTCACGCACGATCAGGCTGGCGTTGGTGTAGGCTTCGGTGTATTCGCGGTTGAATTTTTCGTTATTCAGCAGGTACAGGATCACGCCCGACAGGAAGGTAATGTCGGTACCGGAACGAATCGGGGTATAGAAATCAGCCACCGACGCTGTACGCGTGAAGCGCGGATCGATAACGATGAGTTTGGCACCGTTATGGATTTTGGCTTCCATCGCCCAGCGGAATCCCACCGGATGCGCTTCAGCGGCGTTACCGCCCATCACCACGATCAGGTTGGCGTTCTTAATATCCACCCAGTGGTTGGTCATCGCACCGCGACCAAATGTTGGAGCAAGACTTGCTACCGTTGGTCCGTGTCAGACACGCGCCTGGTTATCCACCGCCAGCATCCCGAGGGCGCGGGTGAATTTTTGCGTTAAATAGCCGGTTTCGTTACTGGAAGCGGAGGCGCACAGCATCCCGGTGGTCAACCAGCGGTTGACGGTGGTGCCGGCGTCGTTTTGTGCGATAAAGTTGGCGTCGCGGTCCTCTTTCATCAGCTTCGCGATGCGATCGAACGCTTCGTCCCAGCTGATTTGCTGCCATTTATCGGAGCCTGGCGCGCGATATTCCGGGAATTTCAGGCGGCTTTCAGAATGGATAAAGTCCACCAGACCGGCCCCTTTCGGACAGAGCGCACCACGGTTAACCGGATGATCCGGATCGCCTTCGATATGGAAAATGGATGCTTTGGCGTTTTTTGCGCCGTCGCCGAGGCTATACATCAACAGCCCACAGCCGACAGAACAGTATGTGCAGGTGTTACGGGTTTCGCGTGTGCGCAGCAATTTGTACTGCCGTGTCTCCGCGAGCGCAGTTGCCGGGGCAAAGCCCAGCGCTGCTGCCGTGGTTCCCGCCATACCGCCAGCGCAGATCTTAAAGAACTGCCTTCTGCTGACCTGCATGGTTCGCTCCTTGTTTCGACATTGTCACATGTAGTTATTTGCTTTGCGGTGAAGGCCGCAAAGGTTCAGAATTAGGGCATATTTCCCTCATTCCTGAAGGGATAAAAACAGAATACCACATTGTGTGTATGCCTGTTCCAATACGGTTAAAGCAAAGTGAACAAGAAGCCTCTCGAACAAATCGAAAATGTGACGAATATCACAGGATATCGCCAGGTCTCCCTCTGGAAGCGCGAGGATCTGCAACACCCTCAGCCAGATGAGTTAGCGGAAGAGGTCCCCGTCGCGCTGGTCTACAACGGTATCTCCCACGTAGTGATGATGGCCACGCCGAAAGACCTCGAGCAATTCGCCGTCGGCTTCTCCTTATCCGAAGGGATTATTGAGCATCGGCGGGAGATTTTCGGCATGGACGTGGTGTCGATGTGCAACGGCCTTGAGGTGCAGATTGAACTCTCCAGCCGGCGTTTTATGGGGCTCAAAGCCCGGCGACGCGCGCTGGCCGGGCGCACCGGCTGCGGGGTATGCGGCGTCGAGCAGCTCAATGATATTGGTAAGCCGGTCCAGCCGCTGCCGTTCACCCAGACGTTCGATCTCGCCAACCTCGACCAGGCTCTGGCGCATCTTAACGACTTTCAACCGATCGGCCGACTCACCGGCTGCACCCACGCGGCCGCCTGGGTCCGGTCGACGGGCGAACTGGCGGGCGGTTTTGAAGACGTCGGCCGGCATGTGGCGCTGGATAAACTGCTCGGCCGGCGGGCGGAAATCGGCGAGGGCTGGCTGCCTGGCGCCGCGCTGGTATCCAGCCGCGCCAGCTATGAAATGGTGCAGAAAGCCGCGATGTGCGGCGTCGAGATCCTGTTCGCGGTATCAGCAGCTACCACCTTAGCGGTGGAAGTCGCCGAGCGCTGCAACCTGACGCTGGTGGGCTTTTGCAAGCCGGGCAGGGCGACGATCTACACCCACCCGCAGCGTTTGAATGCGGGTTAAAAGTTGATCAGTAAATTTGAACAATGACAGCAAATCCTTCCGCTTTTTGTTTGGTGATGTGCGGGCTACTATTTAACACATCAAGGCACAACGCCTTATCTAAACAACTAAATGAAAGGGTTTATCTCATGAAAAGCATCAAAACTTTTGTCGCAGTAATCGCTATGGCCGCCTCTTTTGCTTCCTTCGCCGCTGAAACCGTCACCGCTACCGCGGCAACGATGGACGGCGCGGAAGCGAAAATCGCCGCACAGGCCCAGGCAGCAGGCGCTTCGTCTTACAAAATTACCGAAGCGTTTACCGGCAACCGCGTGCATATGACTGCGGAACTGAACAAATAAGCGTAACGCTACTGTCGAAAGAGCGCCTCAGGGCGCTTTTTTTGTTTCCGCTTTGGCAAAAAACAGCCACTATTTCCCACCGCCGCGAAAAAAATGTGGCAGTACTCACGTTTCCGTTCTTTTCTTAAATCCCCATTATTACCGCAAATGAAACATCTTCAATGCTGAATATCTCGATGTTTTAACGCTATGAAATAT
Organism: Klebsiella sp. C283; assembly: GCF_048822555.1. Lineage (NCBI taxonomy): Bacteria > Pseudomonadati > Pseudomonadota > Gammaproteobacteria > Enterobacterales > Enterobacteriaceae > Klebsiella > Klebsiella sp. C283. The sequence continues at coordinate 70,445 of NZ_JBMEZS010000013.1, read as the reverse complement.
AAAGATATTAAAACCAGAAAGCGATGAAGATCACTCTCTTTTAATGAGATGTTTATCACAAAAATAAGTGTGATATCACTCCTGTCAACTATTCACGGACCTAATTTAATACGCATTATGTGATCTCCATTGCAAATAGAAGTCTTGCAGTCAGGGAAAAATGTCGTCAGGCAAATGAGCGAGGAAGCGTCATGAAAATTGGCATCGTTATTAGCGGCGGGGATGTTTCGGGAATGAATAATTTTATATTCCAGATTGCCAGGCAGGCTGATGCCGAGATCACCCTGTTTAATGGCGGTATTCCTGGCCTGCTGGAGAAAAATCATCAGGATATCGCGTGGCGCGATCTGGTTGATTTCTCTATTACCGCTGTGCCGATCATTACCTCCGGACGCACCAGTCGCAAACTGCAGCGCAGCGAATATGAAATGATTGCTAAAAAACTTAAATCGTTGCGTATTGATGTGCTTATTATGGCCGGGGGGGATGGCAGCCTGCAGTTTCTCAATACCCTAAGTGAATTTGATATTAATTGCTTTGGCGTGGGAATGACTATCGATAATGATGTGTATGGCAGTGATTATACGATTGGTTTTTCCACGGCCTGCGAGCAGATTATTAAAGAAGTCTCCCGTTTAAGAAATACCGGAAGAGCGCTGCCGGGGCGGGTTTTTATGGTTGAGATATTAGGAGGTTATTGTGGAGAACTAACGTTACAGTCCGCCATTAAATGCAATGCGGATATTGCCCTGATCCCGGAGGCGCAGATGCCGCTGGCCATGCTTGCGGAACGGATTACCCGGAAGCTGAGCATGCAGAACAGCGTCGTTATCCTCTGCTCAGAAGGCTACACCAAAGAGTACTCTCCCGGCTTTCAGGGAGCGATTGATACCATGATCAAACAGCTGGAACCGCAAATTGGCGTCCGTATCCGTAAAACGATTGTCGGCTATGGCTTACGCAGCGGTGAACCGACCTGTGAAGAGATTTATCAGGGCACCATTATGGCCAGTGAGGTGGTTCGCTGTATTCAGTCAGGTATGAAAAATAAAGCCATAATAATTAATTCCAGTAATAAACCTATTCCGATTGATTTAGTCAGTATGAAAAAACGTCTGGTCGATACTGAAGGACATCATTATAAACTTGCCAAGCAACTCAATATTATTTGAGGAGACCCTCCATGCTGAAAATTTTATGCGTATGTGGCTGCGGCCTCGGTTCAAGCTTTGCCATTGAAATGACGGCGAAGGCAGTTTTAAAAAAGCTGGAAATTCCCGCTCATATTGAACACACCACCGTATCCGAAGCCGGAGCCTTTAAATCGGATATGATTTTGACGCAAAAAACCTTTGCCGACATCTTAACCGCCGATGCCACTGAAGAGGAAATTAAACGCGTCGTGGTGCTCAATAAACTTACGGATAAAGAGGAAATTGAAACCAAAATCGTCGCATTCTTAAAAGAACGTCATCTGAAGGTGGCTGATTATGAATAGCTTCGTTGCGTTTATCGTTAAGGATTTACTTGGTCAGGCATCTATTCTTATTGCTTTTATTGCCATGCTTGGCCTGATCCTGCAAAAGAAATCCCCGGGCAAAACCGCGGAAGGGACGTTTAAAACGCTGCTCGGCTTCTTAATTATGATGGCCGGGATCAACATCATTGTCGCCACGCTAACCTTCCTCAACGATATCTTCACCCAGGGGTTTGGCATGAAGGGCTACATTACCGATGTGGCCGCCATCGCCGGGTTAGCGAATCGGGAATTAGGTTCGGAAGTGGCGCTGACGCTGCTGGTGATCTTTGCCGTCAATATAATTATCGCCCGTCTGACGCCGCTAAAATATATTTTCCTGACCGGTCAGGCGCTGCTGTGGATGGCGACGATCGGCGCCGTGATTGGCTATAAATCCGGGCTCACCGGCGTACCGCTGATTTTAACCGGGGGCATCTTCGGCGGCGTGATGGCGGTGTTAATGCCGGCCCTGGCGCAGCCGGTGGTCAGGCGCATAACCGGGTCTGACGACGTAGCCCTGGGGCACTTCTGTACCATCGGTTATCTGGTGCAGGCCGCCGTCGCGAAGGTCGTCGGCAAAGGCTCCCGCTCCACGGAAGATCTCGAGCTGCCTGATAACTTTAAGTTTCTGCAGGATACCTATCTGGCCATGGCGGTGGTGATGGTGCCGATGTATCTCATCCCGGCTATCGCGGCGGGCCCCCAGTACATCGCGCAGTTCTCCGGCGGGATTAACTACCTGATGTATGCCTTTATGCAGTCCATTCAGTTTGTCGCCGGGGTCTTTGTCCTCTATAGCGGCGTGCGTTTATTGCTCAATGAGCTGGTGCCGGCCTTTCGCGGTATCGCGATGCGTATTGTTCCGGATGCGAAGCCGGCTCTCGATTGCCCGGTACTGTTTCCTTATGCGCCGAATGCGGTGATTGTCGGATTTCTGGCGACGACCGTCGGCTCGATTATCGGCATGCTGATCTTCCCAATGTTCGGTCTGGCGATGATCCTCCCCGGGCTGTTAACCAACTTTTTCGCCGGCGGCACGGCAGGGGTATTTGGCAACGCGCTGGGCGGACGCCGCGGGGCAATGATCGGCGGGGTTATTCACGGTCTGTTTATCACGTTTCTGCCGGCCATTCTGGTGCCCATGCTGGAGAGTTACGGCTTTACGGGCGTCACCTTCAGCGACTCTGACGTCATCAGCTCGGGTCTGGTATTAGGCCACGCCTTCCAGAATAACTGGCTCTTTGTCGCCTTATTTATTGTGTTTGTCGCCGCACTGGCATGGTTTGTCAACGGGAAATCCGCTAAGCCGAAAGGGGAAAATGTTCATGAGTCTGTATAATTTCAATGAGATTTTAAAAATCGCCCAAGAGAGAAATTTTAAAGCGATTGGCTCGTTTAACTTGCACTGTATTGAGATGCTACCGGCATTTTTCAAAGCCGCGCAAAACAGCCACAGCCCGTTAATGATCCAAATTTCAACCGGGACCGCGGAGTACCTCGGCTATCGTTTGCTGGTCGACGCCGTGCGTTCATTAGCGGACAGTGAAAATATTCCAACCTGTCTGCATCTTGACCACTGCTCAGATATTAAGGCCATCGAGACGGCAATGAACGCGGGCTTTTCGTCGGTGATGTACGACGGCTCACATTTAAGCCTTGAGGAAAATATCGGTAATACGCGAATAGTGGTGGAGATGGCCCGCCCGCGCAATATTACGGTAGAAGGCGAACTGGGGGCGATCGGTGGGTCAGAGGATGGAAAAGCGGTGGCGGCGGAAGATATCTGTTTTACCACCGTCGAAGACGCGAAACGCTTTGTGGAGGAGACCCAGGTCGATATGCTGGCCGTCTCGGTGGGCACTGTGCATGGCCTCTACACCGGTAAAGCGCAGATACAGCACCAGCGGCTGAAACAGATTAGCGCGGCGACCGGCGTGCCGCTGGTGCTGCACGGCGGTACCGGCGTCAGCGACGAGGATATGCGGCTGGCCGTCACCGAAGGGATTAATAAAGTGAACGTCGGGACGGAAATGAACGTGCAGTGGGTTGACCGCTGTAAAACGATGTTTGAGAAAGGGAAAGTGAATGACAGCGTACGGAAATTCTTAATTCCCGCCAACCAGGCTGTCACTGATGTCTTAATGGAAAAAATGGCGTTATTTAAATAACGTTTTCTCCGTCACTCTCAATTTCGTTGCCCTGTCTTCCGCCAGGGAGGGAACTTGCTATGTTTGAATCATTGAAAACGTTGTGGAAAAAAGAGCAAACCCCGCTGCAGGATTATGATCAACAGTCCCGTCAGTTGGCGGAGGAGATTGTCAGGCTGGAAGGCGAACTACAGCGCCAGCCTGGCAATAGCGAGGTGCAAAAAACATTGATGCTGACTTACAACCGGGCGCTATCCATATATGCCAAAAGCACCACCCACCGGCAGGATATCGATACGCTGTTTCTGCAGATTGATAATTTACGCAATATTATTCGCCGCAATATTTAGGAATACAGAATGACCATAAAAGAACTGCTTATTGAGGCCGATGCCATTCAGGTTGGCGTTGTGGAGTCCGACTGGCAGCGGGTAATAAAGCTGGCTGCCCGCCCGCTGGAGGCAAAAGGCTTTATTTCGACCGAATATAGCCAGGCGGTGATCGACAATACCCTGAACCATGGCGCCTATTACGTTTTCGATGAAGGTATTGCTATCCCCCATGCCCGACCCGAGTGCGGCGTCAGACGCAACTGCTTTAGCCTGGTGCTGTTGGAAAAGCCGATTCCCTTTGCAGACAGTGAAAAGGCCGACATTGTCATTATGTTTGGCGCCCGGGATAGCAATGCGCATATCGAGGAGGGGATCCGCTCCATCGTCGCGCTGCTGGATAACAATGACACGATGGCCAAACTGCGGATGGCCCGCAGCCGGGAGGAGGTTGTCGCATTACTATGAACAGACATCTGACCCCAGTCTGCAAAACGGCTATTTTAATCAACGGCATTCCGGCTTCGGGGAAGAGTACCATCACCCGTTTGCTGGCGGAGACCTTCAGCCTGCCGGTATTGACGATCGACGGCATCAAAGAGCCGTTTATGGCGCGTCTGGCCCCGGTCGACCGGCCAATGAATCGCCAACTGGGCTGTGCGGCGTATGAGGTGATCTGGTCGATTGTCGGCGCATCGCCTGCCAGCATGGTCTGGTTGATCGACGCCTGGTTCGGCTTCCAGCCCCGGGAGACCTTGCAAAAATTGCTGCAGCAGGCGGGCGTGGAGCAGGTGATTGAGATCTGGAACCATATCTCCCCCGAGCTGGCGGTCGCGCGCTATGCCTCGCGGCTGGCGACGCGGTCGCCGGGCCACCCCGGCGAAGAGTATCTGCCGGAGCTGGCCCAACTGGCCGGGCGTGCGCAGCCCATGTCTTTAGGGCCCCTTCTGACGATAGACCAGCGGCGCCCGCTGGAGATAACGCCGGTTATTCACTGGCTTGAAGGCACAATTAGCGGACAACGCACCGGCCTGGCGAATTTCGCATACCCGTCCTAGGGCATACCCGCCAGCCGCAGCAGCGCCGTCACCACCGCCGCGGCGATAATTACACCGATCAGCGGCACCTTGCGCCAGGCGAGGAACACGGCGACGGCAACGCCCAGAACGCGCGCCATGCCGGCGAAATGCGCGCCGTCATAGAAAGTGGTGGCCAGGGCGACGGAAAAAAGCAGCACCGTCGCCGCATCGGAAAGCAGCGCCTGCGAGCGCTCGGAAAAGGCCAGCCGATTACCAAGCTTCGCGCCGCCAAGACGCATCAGATAGGTTCCCAGCGACAGGATGGCGATACCGGCGATAAACAGCGTCATATTGCCCATTATTTTTTCCTCGACAGTAAACCAAACAGCGAGAGCAGCACCGGCAGCCCGGTAGGCGCAAACGGCACGGCGGCAAGCGCCAGCGCGGCGCCGCTGGCGGCGCGGATCAGCGTGGTACGGTTTTTAAAGGCCGGGATCACCAGCGCCAGCAGGATTGCCGGGAAGACCGCATCGAGCCCGATGGTCTCCGGCGCCGGCAGCAGTTTGCCGACGGCCGCGCCGGTGAGCGTACCCAAAGGCCAGATCAGCGCCACGCCGGCGCCGCACAGCCAGTAGGCCGCTTTGCGCTGCGCGGGGGTGGGCTGCGACAAGCCAAAGACCACGCTCTCGTCGTTCATAATGTGGCACCCGATAAAGCTTAAGGCGCGCTGACCCACCAGTTCGCGCACGGTCACCCCGAAAGGGATATGACGCGCGTTGACTAACAGGCCAGCGGCGGCGGCGGCCAGTGGGCTACCGCCGCTGGCGACAATGCCGATAAACATAAATTCAGAGGCGCCCGCCAGCACGGACACCGAAAGCACGAGCGGCACCCATAAGGGGAAGCCGTAAGCCACCGCCAGCGACCCATAGGACATGCCCACCACCCCGACGGCGAGGCAAACTAAAGCAATCGCTTTTATCGTGTCTCCGCTGAGACTGGAGAGAGTTTGTTTCATATCACTTAGCCATATCGAACGAATTTCCATTATAATGAACACATAATAATCGTTTTTCAAGGCGAACGAATCGTTCGATATAAAAAACAAAGGGGCGGGTATGACACAGCCAATCAGCGTTATCGCCAAAAGTCTGGTGCGGGAGCGGGCGCGGACCGGGCTTTCGCTGGCGGAAGTCGCGCGTCGGGCGGGTATCGCCAAATCCACGCTATCGCAACTGGAGTCCGGCAACGGTAATCCTAGTCTGGAAACGCTGTGGTCGCTCTGCGTGGCGCTGGATATTCCATTTGCCCGGCTGCTTGAGCCGCAGCTGAACAAAACGCAGGTGATCCGCCGCGGCGAGGGGACAAAAGTGGTGGCGGAGCAGGCGAACTATCAGGCTATTTTGCTGGCCGCCTGTCCGCCCGGCGCGCGTAGGGACATCTATTTGCTGCTCACCCAGCCCGGCGCCGACCGCATTTCGCATCCGCATCCGCCAGGGTCAGTGGAACATATTATCGTCACTCAGGGGCGCGCGCGGGTAGGATTGACGTCGGCGCCGGAAGAGCTCGGCGAGGGCGACTATATCTGCTACCCGGCGGATCAGGAGCATGTGTTTCAGGCCCTGGAGCCGGATACGCAGGCGCTGCTGATCGCTGAGCAAAACTGACATCGCACCGGCGGGCGTCGCGCTCTCGCTGGACGCCATAGCCGTATTGCGGGACACTAGCCGCATTCTTCCGCGAAGACAGGCATACCTATGTCGCTGAAAGCCATTGCTAAAGAACTTGGGATCTCGGTTACGACCGTCAGCCGCGCGTTAAACGGCTATGATGATGTGTCGCAGGAGACCCGTGCTCGCGTCGAGGCTGAAGCGCAGCGTCGCGGATATCGGCCAAACACGTTCGCGCGTCGCCTGAAAATGGGCAAAATCGACGCCGTTGGCCTCGTGTTCCCGGTACGTCCCGCGCCGCTGAATAACAACGTCTTTCTCGAAATGGTGGGAGAAATCAGCCACGAACTGGCGCGCTATGAGATTGATTTACTGCTGATCGCCGATGATGAACAGGCCGATAAGCACGGGTATATGCGCATGGTGCAGAGCCGTCGCGTCGATGCGCTGATCGTCGCGCATACCCTGGACGACGACCCGCGCCTGATTCAGCTGCTCTCTTCCGGCTTTCCTTTCCTCGCGCTGGGCCGTAGCCGCCTGCCGCAGCCCTACGCCTGGTTTGATTTCGATAACCAGGCGGGTACCTACCGCGCCACCCGCCATCTGATTAGCCAGGGGCATCGGCGCATCGCGCTGCTGAGTGAAAATAATAATCAGGCGTTTATTACCCAACGGCGCAACGGTTACCTGGAAGCCCTGCGCGAAGCGGGCCTGGCGGAAACCTGGCTGCGCAGTGTGCCGCCCACCCGCCGCGGCGGGTTTCAGGCAACGATGGAGCTGCTGCGCTTGCCTGAACCGCCAACGGCGATTGTCACCGACTGCAACACCCATGGCGACGGCGCGGCGATGGCCCTGGCTCAGCTCGGGCGTCTTACCGGCGCCGATCGCGTCTCACTGGTGGTCTACGACGGTTTGCCGCAGGACAGCATCATCGACACCCCGGTAGGCGCAGTGGTTCAGTCCACCCGACAGGGGGTGGGCCGCCAGATAGCCACGATGGTCCGCCGCTTAATCGCCGGCGAGGATCTGGCCTCGCTCCAGGTGCTCTGGCAGCCCGAATTCATCCCCGGCGAAACCGCCTGATACCGCTCTCCACAGATTAATTTCCTGAACTCGATCACGGATCCGAAACGTTTTGGTTGGTGTCCGAAACGTTTCGGATCAACAGTAAGGCATTCCTTGAAGTGGAGATGTCTAATGTCTGATTCGATTATACGCCTGCAAAGCGCAGCGGCTGACGTGGTGATCAAAACCCACCCTTTCGCCGAAATTATCTACTGGGGGCCGCATTTAAGCCACTTTTCGCCGCAGGATGCCGACAGCCTGACGCGGCCGGTCGCCAATGGCCGCCTCGACGTCGATTCCCCGGTCACCTTAATGGCGGAGCTGGGCCATGGTCTGTTTGGCGCTCCGGGCATTGAAGGCCATCGCCAGGGGCTGGACGCTTCGCCGATTTTCGCCACCAGCGAAGTGCGGCACGAGGGCCAGACGCTGACCCTGGTCAGCGAAGACCCGCAGGCCGGCCTGCGGTTGTGCAGTGAAATCCAGCTTGATAGCAGCGGCGTGCTGAGCGTGCGCCATGGCGTGACCAATCTGCGCGCCAGCCCATGGCAGGTGGATCGCCTGGCGGTCACGCTGCCGGTCGCCGAACGCGCTCGCGAGGTAATGGCTTTTCACGGCCGCTGGATCCGCGAATTCCAGCCCCATCGTCTGCTCCTTGAACACGACAGCTTTGTGCTGGAGAACCGCCGCGGGCGTACCTCTCACGAACATTTCCCGGCCCTGATCACCGGCAGCCACGCCTTTAGCGAGATGCAGGGCGAAGTGTGGGGCGTGCACCTGGGCTGGAGCGGTAATCACCGCCTGCGGGCGGAAGTGAAAACCGATGGCCGCCGCTATCTGCAGGCCGAGGCGCTCTATCTGCCTGGCGAAATGGCGCTGGCGGAAGGGGAAACCTTATGGACGCCGTACCTGTATGCCAGCTACTCGGCGAACGGGCTGAACGGCATGAGCCAGCAGTTCCATCGTTATCTGCGCGAACGGATTATTCGCTTCCCGGGCAACAAGCCGCGCCCGGTGCATCTCAACACCTGGGAGGGGATCTATTTCGACCACGATCCGGACTACATCATGCGCATGGCGGATGAAGCAGCGGCGCTGGGCGTGGAGCGTTTTATCATTGACGACGGCTGGTTTAAAGGTCGCAACGACGACTGGGCGGCGCTCGGCGACTGGTATCTCGATGAGGACAAATATCCCCACGGCCTGACGCCGGTTATCGACCACGTGAAGTCGCTGGGGATGGAGTTCGGCATCTGGGTGGAGCCTGAGATGATTAACCCGGATTCTGATCTGTTTCGGGCACACCCTGATTGGGTGCTGGCGCTGCCGGGCTATACGCCGCTTCCCGGGCGTCATCAGTTTGTCCTGAACCTGAATATTCCGGAAGCCTTTGATTATCTGCTGGAGCGGATGAGCTGGCTGCTGGGCGAGCACGCGGTGGATTATGTGAAGTGGGATATGAACCGCGAGCTGGTACAGCCCGGGCATAACGGTAAAGCTGCCGCCGATGCGCAAACCCGCCAGTTCTATCGCCTGCTCGATACGCTGGTGGCCCGCTTCCCGCATATTGAATTTGAATCCTGCTCCTCCGGCGGCGGTCGTATCGATTATGAAGTCCTCAAGCGCAGCCATCGCTTCTGGGCTTCTGACAACAATGACGCCCTTGAACGCAATACCATCCAGCGCGGCATGAGCTACTTCTTCCCGCCGGAGGTGATGGGCGCGCACATCGGTAATCGCCACTGTCATGCCACCTTCCGCCAGCACAGTATCGCCTTCCGCGGCCTGACGGCGCTGTTCGGTCATATGGGGCTTGAGCTGGATCCGGTGAGCGCCGATGAAGAAGAACGCGCCGGGTACCGGAAATACGCGGCCCTGCATAAGCAGTGGCGCGACGTGATCCATCACGGCGTGCAGTGGCGGATGGATATGCCGGATGCCACCACCCTTGCCCATGGCGTCGTCAGCCCGGATAAAGCGCAGGCGATTTTCCTCGTCAGCCAGCTGGCGATGCCGGACTACACCCTGATGGCGCCGCTGCGCCTGGCGGGGCTGGAGGCGAGCGCCCGCTATCAGGTGACGCTCCTCGATCATCCGAACATACAGATTACCGGCGAGGGCGGCCACACCATGCGGAAGCTGCCGGCATGGATGACGACGCCGCAGACCGTAAGCGGTGAGTGGCTACAGCAGGCGGGGCTGGCGCTGCCCATCCTCGACCCGGAAAGCGCCATTCTGATTGGCCTGCAACGCGTGTGATGGTACCGGGCCGCGCCGCGGCCCTTCTTGAGGAAAATATAATGAACCCGACCGTCTGTACCCACAAAAACAACCCCAACTTCTGGATTTTCGGGCTGTTCTTCTTTCTCTACTTCTTCATCATGGCCACCTGCTTTCCGTTTCTGCCGATCTGGCTGTCGGACGTCATCGGCCTGAATAAAACCGAAACCGGCCTCGTTTTCTCCAGCCTGTCGCTGTTCGCCATCTGTTTCCAGCCGATCCTCGGGGTGATCTCTGACAAGCTGGGGCTGAAAAAACACCTGATGTGGATCGTGACCGTTCTGCTGGTGCTGATTGCTCCCTTCTTCCTCTATGTTTTCGCTCCGCTGCTGAAAACCAATATCTGGCTCGGGGCGCTGAGCGGCGGCGCTTACATTGGCTTTGTGTTCTCCGCTGGCGCCGGCGCGATGGAGGCCTATATCGAACGGGTAAGCCGCAACAGCGGGTTTGAATACGGCAAGGCGCGCACCTTTGGTTGCCTGGGCTGGGCGCTGTGCGCCACCACGGCGGGGATGCTGTTCAGCGTTAACCCGGAGTGGGTGTTCTGGATGGGCTCGGCCGCCGCGCTGCTGCTGGTGGTGCTGGTGGCTATCGCTAAACCGCAGGCCAGTCAGTCCGCGCAGGTAATGGACTCGCTCGGCGCCAATCGCCCGGCGATCGATTTAAAAACGGCGGTGCGCATGTTCCGCCAGCGGAAGATGTGGATGTTTATTCTGTACGTCATCGGTGTGGCCTGCGTGTATGACGTTTTCGATCAGCAGTTCGCCACCTTCTTTAAATCGTTCTTCGCGACCCCGGAAGCAGGCACCCGTGCCTTTGGTTTCGCCACCACCGCGGGAGAAATTTGTAACGCCATCATTATGTTCAGCTCGCCGTGGATTATTAACCGCATCGGGGCGAAGAATACCTTGCTGATTGCCGGGATGGTGATGGCGGCAAGAATGATTGGCTCTTCCTTCGCCACCACCGCCGCGGAAGTGGTGGCGCTGAAAATGCTCCATGCGCTGGAGGTGCCATTCCTGCTGGTGGGCGCCTTTAAATATATTACCGGCGTGTTTGACGTCCGCCTGTCGGCGACCATTTACCTGGTGGGCTTCCAGTTCGCCAAGCAGGTGGCGGCGATCTTCCTCTCCGCCTTCGCCGGCAATATGTATGATCGGATCGGTTTCCAGGAGACCTATATGATCCTCGGCGGTATTGCCCTCACCGTCACTTTAATATCGGCGTTTACGTTAGCGGGTAAGACGAAAACTGAGCCGCTGCGCGATAATGCGATGACGGTTTAATCATTGGAAGGTAAGATCACATGGATGTGACTGAAAGATAAGGATATTTTTATAGTGAAAATGAAAGAGCGCGTAAGCAGCGGTAGGCATTAAAATATAAGGAATGAACAATAACCGCCAGAATTGTACCAGGCTTTACCCTATATAAGGGCTATAACTTATTCTTCTTTTTGTAAAAAAGAGATAATCCTTTCGGTCAATAAAAGTTAACTCCCTCATACTCGTGATGAGCTGTAATGATATCATCACACCTCTGTATTTCCTGTCTGGAAAGCTTGATATCTTTTTATTATTTTATTTTTCTCAATTAACGTATCTTAATAAAGATGACCAGTAAAATAAAAATGCGAGGCCAGAGTATGGATCTATGTAACGCAGCAACATGTGAACTGGATTACATTCCTGGCAGAGTTCACAATTTATAGTGAACACCATTGTTAGAGGGTATGATCAATCACCATGGCATCGATTAAAGACGTAGCGAAAAGAGCTGGGGTCTCGACGGCGACCGTATCACGAGTCCTGAATAATCACCCCAGCGTAGTCGCGGAAACGCGTAAGGCGGTGCGGGAGGCGATGGATTATCTTTGCTATGTTCCCAGCAAAAGTTCGTTTCAGCTTAGCGGGAAATGTTCAGGGCTGATTGGTGTGGTTTTGCCTAATCTGGTGAATCCTCACTTCTGTGAACTGCTGGCGACGGTGGAAGAAGAGGCCCGGTATATCGGCAAATCGGTGATCGTTAAAACGCATCAGAATCAGCCGCAGCAGGATAAACATATTATTCAGAACTTAGTGGGGATGGGCATTGACAGTTTGCTATGGGTGCCGACAGAAGCAGAAGCCGAACTTTCAGAATGGTTAAGCATTACCCGGATCCCGGTCGCCGTCGTCACCCAGGTATCCCGGTTCTTTAATTCCGTATCGATTAATCAGGACCGGGGCGCAGAAAGTATTGCGGAACATTTTATTCATACAGGCCATCTTTCATTTGGCTTTGTGGCCCAGGAAGGGGTGGATAGCCGTAAGGTTTCGTCGTACAGCAAAAAAATAGCGAGTCACGGTTTAAAGCTTGCTAAAGATAATTCGTTCTGGATAGCCAAAGGCGAGGGTGAAAAGATATCAGGCCATATTAGTATTCTTGATGACATTATCGAGAAACTCAGCGAGCCGACGCGAACCTGTACATGCCTGTTAGTGTATAACGACATTGCGGCAAACTATATTATCGATGGGCTAAAAGAAAAAGGCATCTCCGTTCCTGAAGATATTGCGATTGCCAGCTTTGACAATACCCTGCTGGCGCAAACTAAAAAAATCACCAGCGTTGCACAGCCGGTAAATGAAATTGCTCACCTCGCGTTTCAGATGGTGAAACATCAACAGCAGCCGGACAGTATAGAAATGCACGAAATTGTCTCTCGGTTAATTATTCGTGAGAGCAGCGTAAAAATTAATATTACTTCCCTGTAAGGGATTTATGTTTAGAAATGGCGCGACATTTGGCGCCATGGGCTCCTTTTAACAAAAAATAGGTGTATTTATGTCTGCTACCGCAATGGAAAAGCCAAGCGCTTATGAAAAACTGGGGCTGAGGGAGAAGATCGGCTACGGCATGGGTGACGCCGGTTCAGGAATGATATGGAGCGTACTGGCGCTCTATCTGACGTGGTTCTATACCGATGTCTATGGCCTCAATGCCGGAGTGGTGGGCACATTATTCCTGGTTATTCGTATCTTTGACGCGTTTAGCGATCCGCTGATGGGGGCCATCTGCGACCGCACCGTGTCGCGCTGGGGAAAATTCCGTCCATGGCTATTATGGATGGCCTTTCCGTTTGGTTTGGGGGCGGTACTGATGTTCACGACCCCAGAGCTCAGCATGAACGGCAAGATTATTTATGCCTGGGTTACCTATCTTGTTATGTCGCTGATTTATACCGCGATTAATATTCCCTATTGCTCGGTCGGCGGCGTTATTACCCTCAATCAGAAAGAGCGTATGGGCTGTCTGTCATGGCGCTTTTTCCTGAATGGCCTGGCAACATTAATTATCTCCTCCTCTATTCTGCCGTTAACGGACTGGCTGGGTAATGGCGACCGCGCCTCCGGTTTCCAGCTGACCATGGTCATTATGGGTGGTGCGGCAACGCTGATGTTCCTGTTCTGCTTTTCCAGCATTAAAGAGCGGGTGGTATCGGTTAAGCAAAACGAGTCGTTGAAAAAAGACCTGCGGGACATTATCAAAAACGATCAGTGGCTCTTAATGATCTCTATTACTTTCCTGAACGTTTTTCCGGCATTTATCCGCGGTGGCGTCACTATTTATTATGCGACTTATGTCATGAAGGCGTCTGTCGGATTTATTACCTTCTTTATGGCGCTGGGCGTGGCCTGTAATATGCTGGGCAGCGTGCTTGCCAAACCGCTTACCGATCGCTTTGATAAGCTGGCGCTGTTCCGCATTATTAATATTATTCTCGGCATTCTCTCATTTGCGCTGTGGTTTGTTGATCCGCAATCGCTGACCCCGCTGATGACGCTATTCATCATTATTAACGTTCTGCATTTAATTCAGTCTGGCCCCATTCTGTGGGCGATGATGTCCGATGTCGATGACTACGGCGACTGGAAATTTGGTAAACGCCTGACCGGCATCTCCTTTGCGGGAAACCTGTTTATGCTCAAAATGGGGCTGGCGGTCGCTGGCGCAATCGTCGCCTGGATTCTGGCGTTTACCGGCTATGTCGCGAATGAGCCGCAGCAGAATTCTCAGACTATTCAAGGGATTATTATGATGTTCTCACTGTTGCCGATGGTGAGTTATTTCATCAGCGCGTATCTGGTGCGCTACTTCAAGCTGAATAACGCGTTCCTTGAGAAAATCAAAACGGATCTTGCAAAACGTGAGCTGGAAAAAGGTCGCGATTAATCGCCAGCGGATCAGGCTATCCGTACTATTTATCATTAAATATCAGTATTAATCAAATCAGAATTTTTTAATTGATTTTCTGTTCATAGCAGAGGAGGTTCTTCATGACGCATGATAATTATTATGACGTGACGCAGTGGCATATCGGTAATCCTAACAAGGATATCGGCGAAGTTATCAACAGTATTATCCTCGATATTAAAAAACGGCAAACTGCAACCGATATTAATAATGGCGGAAAACCCGGTGCCATCATCTATATCCCACCAGGCGACTATCATCTGAAGACGCAGGTTTTGATCGATATCAGTTATTTAAAAATAATGGGTGCCGGACACGGTTTTGTCTCCTCAAGTATTCGCTTCAATACGCCAGCTGATGACTGGGCGAATTTGCATGATATTTGGCCGGGTGGCAGCCGTATTCTGGTCGATATTTGTGCGCACCCCCGTGATGAAGAACACGCTGGTGCTGCATTTTACGTGAAACGCAGCGGAGCGCCGCGAATTAGTTCTGTAGCGTTTGAAAACTTCTGTATTGATGGCCTGCACTTTATTGATGATGGGCTGGGAAAAAACGATCCGGAAAATAGCTATACAAACGGCAAAACTGGGATTTATATCGCCAGCGCTCAGGATGCTTTTCGGATTACAGGCATGGGATTTATCTACCTTGAGCATGGTCTCACGACATATAATAGTGATGCTATGGCGATCCATAATAACTTTATCGCCGAATGCGGTAACTGCATCGAGCTTCGTGGCGCCGGCCAGGCTTCTAAAATAACCGATAACCTGATTGGCGCAGGCTATAAAGGCTATTCGATTTATGCCCAAAACTTCGGTGGGTTATTAATTTCCGGCAACAATATCTTTCCGCGTGGCGCCAGCAGCGTTCATTTATCTGGCGTTGTTCGTTCCACTGTGACCGGTAATCGGTTGCACTCATTTTATCCAGGAATGTTGGTTCTGGAGAATAACTGTGCGGAGAATCTCATCGCGGCAAATCATTTTTTCCGCGATCGCGAACCCTGGCCGCCGATGCAGGCCTATGACAATGGCCTGGATGATGCCTATGGTCTGCTGCATATCAATGGTAGTCATAATTCGGTGATTGCCAATCATATTTCCGAAACGATTGATATCCAGTACCTTCGGCCGCAGGGAACAAAGCCGGTCATCATCCGACTGGTTTCCGGTAAAGGGAACTACCTTGCGAATAATCATATTGTTGCGACCACGGAAGCGTCAGCACAGCAGGCGCAATCCTCTGAAGAGGACGCTTGCTTTGCGGCTCAGGTCAGCGCTTTGCTGATGACGGATAGATTAAAAGCCCTTGATGCGGTCGCGGTGCTGGTAGAAAAAGCGTCGTCTCTAAACACGATACTTGATTGCGGCAATAGTCGACAGGTGATGATGGACAGAGCGACGAATGCCTTCAGGGCTACGCCAGCTCCCGGCAATATAGAGATGGAATAAACCGGCAGGAGACGCGACAGCGCACGGTTAGTCGTCCTTCCCTGCGTCGCAAACAGTTGCCCCGCTCAGCACAGCGGGGCAACCGTGGTTTCACGCCAGATAAAACACTTCTTTGAGCTCCGCGCTCAGCGGGCTGTTGTCCGGGTTGCTGGGCATCACCTCACGCATGTATTTCCACCAGCGCTGGCACACTTCCGTGCTGGCGACGGCCTCCCAGCGGGCTTCAGACTCAATCTCCACCGTGGCGAACAGCAGGTGGCGTTCTTTATCGAGATAGATGGCGTAGTGGTGCGCGCCGTGGGCTTTCAGCGTAGCCTCCAGCTCCGGCCAGATGGGGTTATGACGGCGCTGGTACTCCTCGTGCGCGTCGGGGTTCACCTGCATGACAAAGGCTTTACGGATCATAATGCCTCCAGATAGAGCTCGCGGACCTCATCGCGGCTGGCGGGGCGCGGGTTACATGGCGCGCACGGGTCGGCCAGCGCTTTGTCCAGCCAGCCTTCGATATCGGCTTTGCTGACGCCAAGCTGGCTGAAGCCCTGGGGGATCCCCACGCGTTTGCTCAGCGCGCGAATGGCGTTGATGGCCTCCATGCTGGCGGCTTCATCGCTCATGCCGCGGGTATCGACACCCATCGCCTGCGCCACGCGGGCGAAGCGCGCCACGGCGTTCGGGCGGTTAAAGTTTTCGATGATCGGCAGCAGGATGGCGTTGCACACCCCGTGCGGCAGGTTGTGGGTGGCGCCAGGCTGATGGGCCAGGGCGTGTACCAGCCCGAGGCCGGCGCTGTTAAACGCCATGCCCGCCAGATACTGGCCAAACGCCATCTGCTCGCGGGCCTGCAGATCGTGTCCATCGTCTACCGCTTTCGGCAGCCACAGGTTGATCAGGCGGATGGCCTCGAGGGCGTTGGCGTCGGTCAGGGGATGGGCGCCAACGGAGACAAAGGCCTCGATGGCGTGGGTCAGGGCGTCCATGCCGGTGGCGGCGGTAACGGCTGGCGGGATGTCGAGCATCACGCTGGCGTCGTCGACGGCGATATCCGGGATCAGGTTCGGGTCGATAATCACCTCTTTTACCTGACGCTCGCTATCGATAATCACTGCGTTGCTGGTCATCTCCGCCGCCGTGCCGGCAGTGGTGTTGATGGCCACCAGCGGCACGCCAGCGTTTTTCACTTTGCCGACGCCGGAATAGGCTGTGGAGGGGCCAGGGTTGGCGGTGAGGATTTTTATCGCCTTGGCGGTATCAATCGGGCTGCCGCCGCCGAAGGCGATCAGGTAATCGCAGCGGGCCGCCTGGTACGCCGCATAGCCTTGCTGCACCAGCGCTTCGGTAGGGTTGGGGAACACGTCGTCAAACAGCTGATATGCCATCTGCTGTTCATCCAGCGCGGAAAACAGACTGTCCAGCAGGCCCAGCGTCACCAGCTGCCCGTCGGTGACGATCAGCGCCTTGCCCCACTGTTTGCCCGCTACCAGCTTGACCATATCGCCGATAGCGCCTGCGCCGTGGAGGCTGATTTTAGGTAGTGCCAACATAAAACTCATGATAATTCTCCTTAATGTTGATTTTGGGAAATCCGTTTCCCTTCACCCGCTCCCGGGTCGCGGCTGGCGCCTTACCCGGGCTACAGGTTCACTGGCGTCTGCAGGCCGGTAGCCAGGACAGGTGCGTAGCACCGCCTCCGGGATTTAGGGTGAAAGGGAAATTAAATTCGTCTTCGCTGCAGCATCCGCCGGGTCATAATCGGCAGGGAGATAACCACGATCAGCATCGCGCCGATAATCACCGACATCACGATGCCGGGGACGTTGAGCAGGCTCAGGCCGAAGGTCACCAGCCCCATCAGAAAGGCGGCGATGATCACCCCGGGCATGCTGCCGGAGCCGCCGAGAATATTGACGCCGCCGAGCACCGCCATGGTGACAACCGCCAGCTCCCAGCCCATCGCCAGGGTAGGGCGGGTACTGCCGAGCCGTGAGGTCAGCAGGACCGCCGCCAGTCCGGCCATCAGCCCGACCAGCGCGAACAGCGCCAGGTTATGGCGCTTCACGTTGATCCCGGAGTACCAGGCGCCGGTCGGGTTATTGCCGATGGCGTAGGTCCGGCGACCAAAGTTGGTTTTATGCAGCAGGAAGGTGAAGGCGGCCGCGAGGAGGATAAACAGCGCAAACTCAAAAGAGAGCGCGCCCCACACGTACCCCTGGCCGAACCAGGCAAAGCTCTCCGGGTAGTGGTTGAGCGCCTGATCGCCCAGCAGGATATAGGTGATGCCGCGATACAGGCTCATGGTGCCGATGGTGATCACGATCGACGACAGGTTAAAACGCGTCACCAGGATACCGTTGAACAGGCCGCACAGCAGACCCACGCCCAGCCCGACCAATACCAGCAGCGGCGTATCCATCCCCGCCGCCGCGCAGAAGCCCATCACCGTTGAGCTGAGCGCCATCGTCGAGGCTACCGACAGATCGATTTCCCGGGCGATAATCAGCATCGCCATCGGCAGGACGACGATCGCTTTCTCGGTAAAGGTGAAGGTGGCGTCCGACAGGTTCCAGATATTAAGGAAATAAGGGGAAGCCAGGGCGTTGCCGATAAATACCGCCAGGGTGACCGCCAGTAAAAACCCTTCCCAGCACAGCAGGCGGCGCAGCGGCGACGGCGCGGCCGGGGCGTTTTTCATCTCTTCAGATACCATCATCTTGCTCATGATTTCACCCCCTGTTTCTGCCGGGCTAGCGCCGCGTTACGCAGGATTAACCGCCCGTGACCGCGATTGCCGCGCTCGTTAAGCAGCACCGCCATGACGATCACCGCCCCGGAAATCGCCATTTGCCAGAACGGCGAGATGCCGATCACCGGCAGGGCATTATTGATGACGCCGAGGAACAGCGCGCCGCACAGGCAGCCCAGCACCCGTCCGCTTCCGCCCATGGTGCTGATACCGCCGATCACGCAGGCGGCGACCACCTGCAGCTCAAAGCCGTTCGCCACGTCGACATAGGCGACGGCGAAGCGCGAGATCCACAGATAGCCGCAGAAGCCGGCCAGCGCGCCGGAGAGACAGAAGCTGACGAACTGCATTTTCCCGGCGTTAATACCGGTGTAGTACGCCGCCGTCGCGTTGCCGCCTGCGGTGTATAAGGCCCGGCCGGTGCGGCTGTAGCGCAGGAAATAACCCACCAGCAGCAGCGCGGCGATGGCGCACCAGCTCAGCAGCGGCAATCCCAGGAGGGCGCTGCGCGGCAGACTGAGGAAATCAGCGCTCATCTGATGTGAGTTAACCCAGCCGCCGTCGGTCAGCAGAAAGATAATGCCGCGATAAATGCTCATGGTGCCCAGGGTCACCACGATGGCGGGAATGCCGAGGCGCCAGACCAGCAGGCCGTTAATCACCCCCATCAGCAGGCCCAGCAGGGTTGCCAGCGCCAGCAGCGCCACCACCGGAATACCCGGATAGTGGGCGTTAAGCAGGGCGACGATCATCCCGGTCAGCGCCAGGTTGGCGGCCATCGACAGATCGATGCCTTTGGTGAGCAGCACCATCATCTGCCCGAGGGCGAGGATGATAAGGATGGCGGTATCGTTAAACATCTCCACCAGATTGCCCGGTGAAACAAACGATGGCGCCCGGCTGCCAATGGCGCCGATCATCAAAATGATGACCACCGCCAGCAGCGCTTCGCGATGCTTCAGCCATGCGTGTCCCATCATGCTGCCTCCTGGCCAATGCCGCTGGCGGCGCTAACGATGGTTTCCGCCGTCGCTTCCCCGGCCCGGTACTCGGCGACCATCAGCCCTTCGTGCATCACGATAATCCGGTCGGCCATGCCCATCACTTCCGGCAACTCTGACGAGACCATAATCACCGCCAGCCCCTGGCTGACCAGCTCGGACATAAACTGATGCACGGCGGCTTTAGAGCCGATATCGATGCCTTTGGTCGGCTCGTCGAGGATAATCACCTCGGGATGGGTCGCCAGCCATTTGCCGATCACCACTTTCTGCTGGTTGCCGCCGGAGAGGGTCTCCACCGGCTGCCGCCAGCTGAAGGCTTTAACCTGCAGGCGCGAGGCGTACTCGTCCGCCAGCCGCCATTCCCGGGCGTCGTTCAGGACGCCGTTAGGGTTGAGCTTACTGAGCTGCGGCAGACTGATGTTTTGGGCGATGGGCAGAGCGATGATCGCCCCCTGTTTCTGCCGCTCTTCCGGTACGCAGACGATGCCCGCGCGGATGGCGTCGGCGGGCTGGCGAAAGCGCATGGGGCTGCCGTTCAGCCGGATCTCGCCGGAGGAGGGATGCGTTACGCCGGAGAGCGCCTGCATCAGCTCGGTGCGTCCGGCGCCCACCAGGCCGTAAAAGCCGAGAATTTCTCCCTTGCGCAGGCTGAAGCTGATGTTGGCAAACTCGGTAGGATGACAAAGATCGTTTACCTCCAGCACAGTTTCTCCGGGCGTGCAGTCGACTTTCGGGTAGGTTTGGTCGATCGCCCGGCCCACCATCATCGACACCATCCGCTCTTCGGTGATATCGCTCATCGCCCCGGAGCTCACGTACACGCCATCGCGCAGGATAGTGTAATAGTCGGCCAGCTCGAAAATTTCATCGAACTTATGCGAGATAAACAGGATCGCTTTGCCGTCCTGCTTCAGACGCTCAACGATCTGATAAAACTCCAGAATTTCATGTTGCGAGAGCGCGGCGGTCGGCTCATCCAGGATCACCACCTGGGCGTCGAAAGCCAGCGCCCGGGCAATCGCCACCATGTGCCGTTGGGCGATGCTGAGCGTTTTCAGCGTGGCGCGCGGGTCGATCAGAACTTCAAGCCGGGCGAGGATCTCGCCAGCCCGGCGATGCATCGCGGGCCAGTCGAGCGTTTTGAACAGCCCCTTATACAGATACTGGCCGACGAAAATGTTTTCGCTGACCGAGAGTTCGTCAAACAGCACGGTTTCCTGGTGAATGGCGGTGATCCCCACCTTGTGCGCCGATTCCGGCGTCGGCAGATGAATGGGGATCGCTTTATAGAGGATCTCCCCCTCTTCGGGCTGATAAATACCGGTCATGACTTTGACCAGCGTGGATTTCCCCGCGCCGTTTTCGCCGATGAGGGCGGTCACTTTGCCGGGCCAGAGATCAAGCTGCACGTTCTCAAGGGCGCGCACACCGGGAAAAATCTTGGTGATCCCCTTCAGCGACAGCAGTGGCGTTGATGCTGACATGATAGTTCTCCACAAAATACACCCCTCACCCTAACCCTCTCCCCAAAGGGGCGTGGGAACGGTCCGGCGTCCGCTGGCCACATCGTGCAGAGGACCAGCCTTTCCCCCTCTCCCTCCGGGAGAGGGCCGGGGTGAGGGAACAAGGGTTAGAAAATTTTCGAGAACTTATCGATGTTGCTCGCATCGTAGACGAACGGCTCGGCCATCGCGCCATTCCCCTCAGCATCCAGCTTCACTTTGCCCAGCTTGCCCATACTGGCTTCGGTTTTGGTCGCGGTGCCTTTGACTAAATCGTCGGCCAGATAGGTGGCGGCGTAGCCCAGGTCAATCGGGTTCCAGATGGCGAAGCTTTTGCTGGCGCCAGACTTGATCGCGCCGGCCATTTCCGACGGCAGCCCCAGCCCGGTGACATAGACTTTGCCGATTTTGCCCTGATCCTTCACCGCCTGCGCGGCGGCAACAATGCCCACCGACGACGGCGAAACAATGACTTTCAGGTCCGGATATGATTTCAGCAGGCCCACCGCTTCGCGGTAGCTTTTATCCGACAGATCGTCCCCGTAGGCGACGGTGACCAGCTGTACGGACGGATACTGCGGCAGCACCTTTTTCATCTCCTCAATCCAGATATTCTGGTTAGTGGAGGTCGGAGTGGCGCTTAACACTGCCACATCCCCCTTCTCCACGTTCAGCGCCTTCAGCGCATCGGCGGCGAGTTTGACGTTGGTCTCGCCAATTAAGGCGTTATTGGAGGGATTAAGATGGATTTGGCGGCCTGCCGGCGCCACGCCGGAGTCCCACGAGACCACCTTGATGCCGCGCTGCATCGCTTTTTTCAGCACCGGCACCACCGCGTCCGGATCGTTAGCGGAAATGGCGATCGCATCCACCCCCTGGGCGATCAACCCGTTCAGCACGTCGATCTGAGCTTCGGCGGTAGTGGTGGTCGGGCCGGTGTAGATCACTTTGACATCACCTAACTCTTTGGCTGCCTGTTGGGCGCCAACGTTGGCGGCTTCGAAGAAGCCATTTCCCAGCGATTTCGCCACGAGGGCGATTTTGACTTCTGCTAAGGCGGAACCGGACAACGCCAGGGCGGCAACGGTGAGGATCAAGCTTGTCTTTGTTTTCATTGCTTTTACTCCACATGAGTCAGTTTTGTAGGGTTTGCAGGTGAGGCTTCGCCCCGTCTCGGTGAGCGGGGCGCGATGTTGTTATGGATAAAGATCTAACGCGGACTGCAGCGGCTGCACGTTGAAGCGTTTGCCAAGGGCGATAAGCTCTTCGCGAGTGATGGTCTGCTTCATACCGCCCATGGACAAGACTTTCACCAGCACTTCGGCGGACTTCTCGGCGGTGTCGATCAGGCCGAAGGTCTCATCCAGGGTTGGGCCGCTGCCGAAGACGCCGTGGAACGGCCACAGCACCAGCGAGTGTTTTTGCATGGTTTCCGCAGTGGCCTGGCCGATTTCATCGGTGCCTGGCACCATCCACGGCAGAATGCCGACGCCGTCCGGGAAGACCACCAGACATTCGGTGCTGCCTTCCCACAGCTTGCGGGTGAACAGATCGCTGTGGTTCTCCAGGACGTAGGTCAGGGCGATCAGGTTGGTGGCATGACAGTGCATGATCACCCGGTCCTTGCCGTCGGTCAGTTTGATGCGCTCGCTGTGCGACAGGAAGTGTGCCGGCAGCTCGGAGGTCGGCACCGCATCCTCCGTCAGGCCCCACAGGATATGGTATCCCGCGCCGTCGCTGTCGACTTTCACCACGCCAAGGTTAGCGGCCGGGTCGAGCTGGACATTACGGAAGAATTTGCCGGAGCCGGTGACGATAAACGGCTGGTTAGCCAGGGTTGGCATCGGCTGGCTGAGGGCGATATAGCGCGGTTTAGCGTGGAAATCCGCCACGTAAGGTTCGATATCCGCCTCATCCAGACGCAGCGTCAGGTTGCCGCCGTTGCGCTCGTCCCAGCCCTTCAGCCAGGCGTCGGAGGTGGCTTTGATCATGCCCTGGACGAACCAGGCGTCGATAATGTTCTGCATAGTCTTGTCTTTCCTGTTGATTCGGTGAGGGGTTGACCCCCTCACCCTAAATATGTGCGTGCCCCCGGATTGCGCCGTAAACGGCTTATCCGGGCTACCGGTTCGTAGCCCGGGTAAGGCGTCAGCCGCGACCCGGGGAAGCCCGTGCATTACCCGCGCTGGCTCAGAACCGCATTCTCATAAGCCCGCACGTTGTCCAGCCACTGGCTGCCCGCCGGCGTGTCGTGACGCTGGCAGTACATCTCCCAGATGGCCTGCCACGGCAGGGATTTTTGCTCTTCGAGCAGCGCCAGGCGGGCGGTGTAATCGCCGTCGTTCTCCAGCTGGCGCAGCTGATCGGTCGGTTCCAGCAGGGCGCGCAGCAGCGCTTTTTTCATATTGCGGGTACCAATCACCCAGGCCGCGATGCGGTTGATGGAGGCATCGAAGAAGTCGAGGCCGATGTGCACGCGGTCAAACAGGTTATGGCGAATGATTTCGCTGGCGATGGCCTGGGTCTCATCATCCAGCAGCACCACGTGGTCGCTGTCCCAGCGCACCGGGCGGCTGACGTGCAGCAGCAGACGCGGGATGTAGAGCATGGCGGCGGAGATCTTGTCGGAGATGACCTCCGTCGGGTGGAAGTGGCCGGCATCCAGGCACAGCGCCGTCTGGCGGCTGGTGGCGTAGCCCATATAGAACTCGTTGGAGCCGACGGTGTAGCTTTCGGCGCCGATACCGAACAGCTTGCTCTCCACAGCGTCAATGTGATGCGCCGGGTCGAATTTTTCGCTGATGACTTCATCCAGCGCGTTCAGCAGCCGCTGGCGCGGCGCGAAGCGGTCAACGGTAATGTCCTTCATGCCGTCCGGCACCCAGATATTCATCACCGACGGGGTGCCCAGCTGTTCGCCAAAATAAGCGGATACGCGGCGGCTGGCTTTGCAGTGGTCGATCCAGAACTGGCGGATCTCATCGTTGGCATGCGACAGGGTAAAGCCGTCGGCGCTCAGCGGATGCGAGAAGCAGGAGGGGTTGAAATCCAGCCCCAGTTTGTTGGTTTTCGCCCACTCAACCCAGTTTTTAAAGTGCTCCGGCTTAATCTCATTGCGCGCCACCGGCGCGTCGGATTCCAGATAAATAGCGTGCAGGTTGAGACGCTTTGGCCCCGGGATCAGGCTCAGCGCCTGCTCAAGGTCGGCGCGCAGCTCCTGAGCATTGCGCGCTTTGCCCGGGTAGTTGCCGGTGGCCTGGATGCCGCCGGTCAGACTTCCCGCCGGATTTTCGAACCCGGCGACGTCGTCACCCTGCCAGCAGTGCATGGATACGGGCAGACGGTCCAGCTGGCGCAGGGCCTCCTCGACATCCACGCCGACGGCGGCGTAGCGCTGCTTAGCAATTTCCCAGGCTTGTTCAAGTTGAGTGGTCATGCGCAAAGCTCCTTGGTCTGTTGTGGCTGAAACTGCGCCACGAAACGGGCAATTTCACTATCAGGATTGGGGGTAAAGGTGGTGAGGGACGCGTTGCCGCGCACCACCTGACGAAACTCATCGACACTGGCCAGCTCGTCGAGGGTCATTAGCTGGATGCCGATATTGCCGAGGGTGGAGGCCTCTGTCGGGCCGGCCACGACGACGATCCCGCAGGCGTCGGCGCACAGCTGGTTGAGCAGTTCGTTCTGGCAGCCGCCGCCGACGATATGCAGCTGGCTGAAGGGCTGGCCGCGCAGCGCCGCCAGCTCGTTAAGCACCCGGGCGTAGAGCAGCGCCAGGCTGTCGAAAATGCAGCGCGCCAGTTCGGCGTCGCTGTCCGGAACCGGCTGACCGGATCCGCGGCAGGCGGCCTGGATCTCGGCGCTCATACTGGCCGGGTTGATAAAGCGGTCGTCATTGCAGTCAATGATGAAGCGGCACGCCGGCAGCGCGGCGGTGCGGGCGATTAGCCCCTGCAGGTCGCTGACGTTTTGCTCTTTCAGCACCCGCTGCAGCAGCCACAGGCCCATAATATTTTTCAGCACCCGATAGCGGCCTTCGGCCCCGCCTTCGTTGGTGATATTGGCCTGCAGCGCCGCGTCGCAGGTGTACGGGGTCAGGCTTTCAAACCCCATCAGCGACCAGGTCCCGGAGGAGAGATAGGCGGCGTGGCGGTCGGCCAGCGGGGAGGCGATCACTGCGCTGGCGGTGTCGTGACTGGCGACGGCGACCACCGGGATGTTATTGCCCTGCGGACAAATCCAGTGGCCGATAACGTTGCCGGGATGCGTCGGCGCACCGAACCATTCGCGCGGCGCGCCGGTCCAGTTCAGCAGCGTCTCATCCCAGCTATCGCTGTGGATGTTGACCAGCTGGGTGGTGGTGGCGTTGGTATATTCCCAGTTCAGATTGCCGGTCAGGCGGAAGCTGAAATAGTCGGGGATCAGCACGGCATGGGCGGCCTGACTGACCAGCTCCGGCTGCTGCTCCACCAGGGCGCGCAGCTGATAAAGGGTGTTAAACGGCAGAAACTGAATGCCGCTGCGGCGATAGATCTCCGCCCGGCCCAGCTGTTCTTCAGCGTGACGTAGCAGGCCCTGGGTGCGGTCGTCACGATAGGAGACCGGCAGCCCGACGCGCTGACCCTGCTTATCCAGCAGGACATAATCCACGCCCCAGGTATCGATGCCGATGCTGTCGATCAGGATGCCCTGCTCACACACTTTCTCCAGCCCGCAGCGGATCTCGCCTTCGAGGCTATCGAGATCCCAGCAGTCGAAGCCATCCACCTTCTGCAGGCTGTTGGTGAAGCGATGAATTTCACGCAGCGTCAGGGCGCGCGGCCCGGACTGATAGCTGGCGAGCATGACCCGCCCGCTGGAGGCGCCTAAATCGACGGCGACACAATGACGAATACTCATGGAACGACCCTTCTTAAAATCATTGTCCGCAGTCTAAAAAAGGGCGCTGACTAACACCTTCTCGCTACGGACAGCCGAAACTGGCCGCTGGCAAGAAAGCAAAGGTGACCGTGAGGAAAATCACAAATTGCGGTTTTGGGCGGTGGTGAGGAGGATGTGATGGGGTCCGCAGTTCCGCATCTTTCCGGCTGATTCTTGAAAAAGCGGCAGGATTTACGAATTTCGCGGTCAAAAATTGAAGGCCGGATAGCCAACCCTTCATTACTATCAGCCGGTGACTGATAATTTTTCTCATTACGAGGGTGGCATCATGACCATATTGCACAGTACGGATTTCTTTAAGGCCGGGATCTCGACGGTGGCTATTGAACCCCGCCTCCCTCAGTCGGCCTTTCCGGAGCATCACCATGATTTCCATGAAATTGTCATCGTGGAGCAGGGCACGGGCATTCACGTCTTCAATGGCCAGCCCTATACCATCGGCGGCGGCTCGGTCTGCTTTATCCGCGATCACGACCGGCATCTTTACGAGCACACGGACAATCTGTGTCTGACCAACGTGCTCTATCGCGCGCCGGATGCGTTTCGTTTTCTCGCCGGGGTCAGCCAGCTGCTGCCCCAGGAGCAAGAGGGCAACTACCCGTCGCACTGGCGGGTAAACCAGACGGTCCTGCAGCAGGTGCGGCATATCGTGGCGCAGATGGAGGCCATGGGGAGCGAAACGGATACCCATGCCGTCGCCAGCCGTGAGATCCTGTTTATGCAGCTGCTGGTGCTGCTGCGGAAAAGCAGCCTTGCGGAAGAGGCCACCAACAACGATGCGCGGCTGAATCAGCTGCTGGCCTGGCTGGAAGACCATTTTGCGCAGGAGATCTGCTGGGAGGAGGTGGCGGCGCAGTTTTCGCTGTCGCTGCGTACTCTACACCGCCAGCTGAAGCAGCAGACCGGCCTGACGCCGCAGCGCTATCTCAATCGGGTGCGCCTGATGAAAGCCCGCCACCTGCTGCGCCACAGCGATGAAAGCGTGACTGATATCGCCTATCGCTGCGGGTTCGGCGACAGTAACCACTTTTCGACGCTTTTTCGCCGCGAGTTTTCCTGGTCGCCGCGCGATATCCGCCAGGGGCGCGACGCTATTCTTCAGTAACGCGAGAGGAGTCAACGTATTGCGGACCAAAAACGCGAATAATGCGCCGTTATCCGCGTTGGGAGTGTGAGCCGTGGCCGGTCTGATTCTACGTAAAGAGGAGTTTTTCCCTTCCGCCGCGCAGGCGGTGGCGGTGGCCGACCGCTACCCGCAAAACGTCTTCGCTGAACACACCCATGAGTTCTGCGAGCTGGTGCTGGTGTGGCGGGGCAACGGGCTGCACGTTCTCAACGACCGTCCCTGGCGCATTACCCGCGGCGATCTGTTCTATATTCGCGCCGAAGATAAACACTCCTATGCTTCCGTTAACGATCTGGTTCTGCAGAACATCATCTATTGCCCGGAGCGGCTGCAGCTCAATTTCGACTGGGCGGGGGCGATCCCTGGCCTCTTCGGCACGCCGTGGAAGCCCCACTGGCGTATGGGCAGCACCGGTATGGCGCAGGCGCGCCAGGTAATTAGCCAGCTTGAGCATGAGTGTTCCCGGCACGATGCGCAGGGGAATGCGATGGCCGAGCTGCTGTTTGCTCAGCTGGCGCTGACCCTCCAGCGCCATCGCTACGCGACGGATAATCTGGCGGCGACGCAGCTCGAAGCGCTGTTGGACAAACTGCTGGCCGCGCTGGCGGCCAGCCTGAGCCGACCCTTTGTCCTGGAGCGTTTCTGCGAGCAGGAGGGCGGCAGCGAGCGGGCGCTACGGCAGCAATTTCGCCAGCAAACCGGCATGACCATCAATCACTATTTACGCCAGCTACGGATCTGCCATGCGCAGTATCTGTTGCAGCATACCGAGCGCTTAATCGGCGATATCGCCATGCAGTGCGGCTTTGAGGACAGTAACTACTTTTCGGTGGTGTTCAGCCGGGAAATCGGCATGTCGCCGGGGCAGTGGCGGCAGCGCAGTCGCGCCGCCGCCTGAAGAGCGTCTTTGTCAGGCAGATGATCCGGTGCTTAACTGGCCATTCCCAGACCGACGATGTTGGCGGCGATGATGATCACCACGCAGCCGAGGCTCAGGACGCTCACCGGACGACGACCGGCGTTGTTCCACTCTTTCAGCACCAGACCCACCAGACCGCCGCACAGTACGTAGAAACTCATGTGCAGCATCCAGCTCATATAGTCATACTGCGCCGGAATGCTGGCGTGGCCCCAGGCATAGAAGAAGAACTGGAGATACCACATCAGGCCGCCGAGGGCGGAAAGCAGCAGGTTGCTGATGATGAGCGGTTTGGCCAGTGAGAAATCGGCTTTGACTGACAGAGTCTTCACTTTCGCCAGACGAATAAAGCAGAAGCCAAGGTTGACCAGCGCCCCGCCGCCCATAATCACCACGTAGCTTGGCAGCGCCGCATATAACGGGTCGACGCCGAGCGCCGCGGCGGCATCATGCATCGGTTTGGCGGCGTTCATCGCGAACGACATCCCTGCCGAGAAGATACCGCACATCACCGCCAGCAGAAGCCCTTTCTTCAGATTGAACTCTTCGGCTTTGATGCCCATTTTGCGCTCTTTCAGCTGGCCCGCGCGGGTGACGATGCCAACGCCAACCACCGCCACCAGCACGCCGAGCAGCGTCATTTGACCGCCCTGGGTGTGCATCAGCACCGAAAACTGACCGTTAATAATCGGCGTCATCAGCGTACCGACAATCAGCGTGATGCCAATGGCGATGCCAATCCCCATCGACATGCCGAGATAGCGCATGGTCAGGCCATAGTTGATATTACCGATGCCCCACATGGCGCCGAACAGAAAGACCGGCAGCAGCGTGGAGGCGTTAAAGGAGCGGTAGTAGGCCCAGAAATCGGGTAACAGGGTGGCGCTGATGGCCCAGGGCAGGATCAGCCAGGAGACGATCCCCCCGACCGACCACATGGTTTCCCACGACCAGTGTTTTACTTTCTTGAACGGGGCATAGAAACAGGCGGCACTGGCGGCCCCTATCAAATGCCAAAAAATACCCATCGTAATCGCGTGGTTCATTGATTTTATCCTCATCTTTTTTTATCGGAGACGGCGGCTTCCGATGCGATGAGTGTAAAAATTAGCCGCTTTGGCCGCCTTCAGGACGTTGCCACAGGATGGCGAACTCTGGCAACCATGGGCTTAATTAGTTGTTCTACATCACAAAACGACGGGTATTTCTTCTGGTTATATCCATATGAAAAATACGGCATTGATAAGCATTTTCAATACCATTTAATTAACTATAATGGACAAACTGCTTACGCGGCGTTAACACTTGAGCCGCTCGACAATAATGGAGATGATTATGAGCTATACCCTGCCATCCCTGCCGTACGCTTACGATGCTCTGGAACCGCACTTCGACAAGCAGACGATGGAGATCCATCACACCAAACACCACCAGACCTACGTGAACAATGCTAACGCCGCGCTGGAAAGCCTGCCGGAGTTCGCTAACCTGTCCGCTGAAGAGCTGATCACCAAGCTGGATCAGCTGCCGGCTGACAAAAAAACCGTACTGCGTAACAACGCCGGCGGCCACGCGAACCACAGCCTGTTCTGGAAAGGCCTGAAAACCGGTACCACCCTGCAGGGCGACCTGAAAGCGGCTATCGAGCGCGATTTCGGATCTGTGGACAACTTCAAAGCGGAATTCGAAAAAGCCGCTGCGACCCGTTTCGGTTCCGGCTGGGCGTGGCTGGTCCTGAAAGGTGACAAACTGGCCGTTGTCTCCACCGCAAACCAGGATTCCCCGCTGATGGGCGAAGCCATTTCCGGCGCTTCCGGCTTCCCAATCCTGGGTCTGGACGTGTGGGAACACGCTTACTACCTGAAATTCCAGAACCGTCGCCCGGACTACATCAAAGCCTTCTGGGATGTGGTGAACTGGGACGAAGCTGCAGCGCGTTTTGCCGCCAAAAAATAAGGTTGCAATGTGCTAAGAGAGAAGCGAGTCTGATGGCTCGCTTTTTTTATATCGGTAGCAAGGAGAGCAGACATGCATTATCCGGTGAATGTCTTTGTCGGCAAAATCAGGGACTACACGGGCAGTCGTCCCAGCGCGATCGGCAAAATCCAGGTTGACGGCGAGTTGCAGCTCGGCGATCTCGGTCTCGAAGGGGATGAGCAGGCGGAGAAGAAAATACACGGCGGGCCGGACCGCGCGCTGTGTCACTATCCGCGCGAACACTATGCCGACTGGATCCGTGAATTCCCCCAGCAGGCCGATCGGTTCTGCGCCCCGGCGTTCGGCGAAAACCTCTCCACCACCGGCCTCACCGAACAAAACGTCTACATTGGCGACATCTTTCGCTGGGGCGAGGCGCTGATCCAGGTCACCCAGCCGCGCTCTCCGTGCTTCAAGCTCAACTTTCATTTTGCGATCGGTGATATGGCGCAGCTGATGCAAAACAGCGGGAAGACCGGCTGGTTGTACCGGGTGATCGCCGGGGGGCAAGTCTCCAGCGATGCGCCGCTCGAACTGGTCTCTCGCCTGAGCGATGTCAGCGTCCATGAGGCCGGGGCGATTGCCTGGCAGATGCCGTTTGATGACGATCAGTACCACCGCTTATTGTCGGCCGCGGGCCTGTCGGTAAGCTGGAGTCGAACCATGCAGAAGCGCCGTTTAAGCGGCAAGATCGAGGATAATTCACGGCGATTGTGGGGGAAATAATTCCCCCATATTGGCGCTTTCCGCAGCGTCTCCCGGGCAGTGGCGCAAGCGCCTTACCCGGGCGACCTGACCGTTCCTGGCGGTAACCCGGCGCAGCGCAGGCCGGGTCAGCGTCAGGTCCGCTTATACAGCGGCAGCCAGAGGGTTAAGCGCAGACCGCCCAGCGGGCTGTCGTCGGCCTTCACCCAGCCACGGTGCTGCTGAATAGCGGTTTCGACAATCGCCAGCCCCAGGCCGGTGCCGCCGGACTCGCGGTCGCGCGCCTCGTCGGTCCGGTAGAATGGCCGGAAAATCTGCTCGCGATCCTCCGGGCTGACTCCCGGGCCGTCGTCATCGACGTTAACCGTAATCCCGTCTTTATCCACTGAGAAGCTGACGGAAATCTTCGTGTGCGAGTAGCGCAGGGCGTTGCGGACGATATTCTCCAGCGCGCTTTCCAGCGCATTGGGGTTACCGTACAGCGGCCACGGACCCGGCGGATACTCAACGGTGAACGATTTACCCATCTGCTCGGCTTCAAACGCCGCGTTGTCCAGCACTTCGCCCCACAGCTGATTGGCTTTGACCGTCTCGCTCACCAGGGCGTTTTTCGCCTGATTGCGCGACATCACCAGCAGGTCGTTGATCATGCTGTCCAGCCGGTGCGCTTCGGTTTCGATACGCTCCAGCTCTTTGCTCTCACCGCTGCGGCGGCGCAGCAGGGCGGTACCCAGCTGCAGGCGCGTGAGCGGTGTGCGCAGCTCGTGCGAGATATCGGACAGCAGCCGTTGCTGGCTGGTCATCATCCGCTCCAGGGCCGTCACCATCTGGTTAAAGCTGGCGCCGGCGGCTAAAAACTCCTGCGGTCCGGCTTCCAGCTCCGGATGCTGCCGCAGGTTGCCCTGGGCGACCTCGTCAGCGGCATTTTTCAGCTTACGCGCCGGTTTCGCCAGGCTCCACGCCAGCCACAGCAGCAGCGGGGCGCTAACCAGCATTGTGACGATCAGCAGCAGCAGCGGCCGGTCAAACAGCAGGTTGATAAAGTCGGATTGTGAGGTGCTGGCGGGACGGATCAGATACAGCTGATAGTTATCCTCCCCATCCCTGACGGAGAACGGGCCCACCATTTCCAGGCGGCCATAGCGTTTTTTCTGCGGATGATCGGCGTTATCGGCCTGGCCGATAAAGTTGCGAATGATCTGCATCTCGTTGCGTTCTGCGCCGATCACGCGGCCTTCGCTGGTCACCAGCAGCAGGCGCTGACCCGGAGGCGCCCATTTATCGATGGCGCGAAACAGACGACGCCACCACATCAGGTCGTTTGGCGGATCGTTGGCCAGCTCGGCCTCGACGTGCTGCTCGATCATGATGCCTTGACGCTGCTCGCTTTCCAGCAGCTCGGTCATCTGCCGGGAGTCCAGTTTGGGCAGCATCAGCACCAGCATCAACACCAGCGCCAGCGTGAGCCAGAAGATGGCGAAGATGCGTGCAGTCAAACTTCCAATCATGAAGCGGAAACCATCAGATA
This sequence comes from Klebsiella sp. C283, assembly GCF_048822555.1. Lineage (NCBI taxonomy): Bacteria > Pseudomonadati > Pseudomonadota > Gammaproteobacteria > Enterobacterales > Enterobacteriaceae > Klebsiella > Klebsiella sp. C283. The sequence continues at coordinate 38,284 of NZ_JBMEZS010000013.1, read as the reverse complement.
CCCGCGGCCACGCAGCGTTTTAAACCACGGATGGCCATCTTTGCGCTCCGGCAGCTTACGCCGCAGGTTGGAAATATGCATATCGATGGCGCGGTCGAACGGCGTCAGGCGCTTGCCTAACACTTCCTGGCTTAAATGTTCGCGTGACACCACCTGGCCGAGATGCTGCGCTAACAGATAGAGCAGGGTGAACTCGGTGCCGGTGAGCTCCAGCGTCTGGCCATCGAAATTGGCTTCCTGACGGCCTGGATTGAGGCTTAAGGCATCCACTTCCAGGGTCGGCGAGCCGGCTTCGGTCGTCTGCTGCTGTTCGCTCCAGTGGGAACGGCGCAGAATCGCGCGTATACGCGCCACCAGTTCGCGATCGTTGAACGGCTTAGGCAAATAGTCATCTGCGCCCAGCTCGAGGCCGAGAACGCGATCCAGCTCGCTCCCGCGCGCTGTTAGCATGATAACCGGAGTCTGGTGTGTCTGACGCAGCTCTTTAAGCGTATCGATACCGTTTTTCTTCGGCATCATTACGTCGAGCAGCAATAAATCAATGCTGTCGTCCAGAAGGGCCAGCGCCTGTTCCCCATCATGGGCCACCAGCACGTTAAAACCTTCCATATCGAGCAGCTCTTTTAACAGGGAGGTGAGCTCCCGGTCATCATCAACTAACAGGATTTTATTCATTGTTTAAATACCTCCGAGGCAGAAATTACGTCATCAAGGCCCGCTAATCCATGACTTTACGTTGTTTTACACCCCCTGACGCATGTTTGCAGCCTGAATCGTAGACTGTCTCTCGTTGAATCGCGACACAAACGTTTTGGGAGTATGTGATGCGCAATGTTATCGCTGCCGTCATGGCCTCAACGCTGGCGCTAAGTGCATATAGCCAGGCCGCTGAAGTCGTTACCAGCGTTAACTGGCTCCCCGGAGACGAAGGGGGACAGCGCGGTAGCCAGAGCCATATGTTTGACGGCATAAGTTTAACCGAGCAGCAACGTCAGCAGTTACGGGATCTTATGCAACGGGCACGCCACGACAGGCTCCCCGTTAATGTTAGCGAAATGGAGACAATGCATCGCCTTGTCACCGCAGAAAATTTTGATGAAAACGCTGTGCGCGCTCAGGCAGAAAAGATGGCGCAGGAACAGGTTGCTCGCCAGGTCGAGATGGCTAAGGTCCGCAACCAGATGTTCCACCTGCTTACGCCAGAGCAGCAAGCGGTTTTAAATGCTAAGCACCAGCAACGTATGGATCAGTTGCGTGAGGTTGCAAGGACGCAGAAAGGCTCAGCGATGATGCTTTCGAGTAGTAGCAACACCCTGCAACCCCAGTAACAAACCCTGTTTTCCTTGCCATAGACACCATCCCTGTCTTCCCCCACATGATGTGGGGGTTTTTTTTGTCCTTTTTTCGGCAAATCAACTTCTTCGCCTGTCCCTTGAGCGTCACCAGTTCAGGTTATACTAAGCGCAGTGCAGGAGAAGGAGCCTATATGAATCAATCTTATGGCCGGTTGGTCAGCCGCGCCGCTATCGCTGCGACGGCGATGGCCTCCGCGTTACTTTTGATCAAAATTTTTGCGTGGTGGTATACCGGTTCAGTCAGTATTCTGGCCGCGCTGGTGGATTCGCTGGTGGATATTGCCGCCTCGCTGACCAACCTGCTGGTGGTGCGCTATTCGCTGCAGCCTGCTGATGAAGAACATACCTTTGGCCACGGCAAAGCAGAGTCGCTGGCGGCGCTGGCGCAAAGCATGTTTATCTCCGGCTCGGCGCTGTTTCTGTTTCTTACCGGTATTCAGCACCTGGTGCGTCCGGAGCCGCTGCAGGCCGCCGGCGTCGGGGTTGTCGTCACGTTGATTGCCCTGTTCAGCACGCTGGCGCTGGTGACCTTCCAGCGCTGGGTGGTGCGAAAAACCCAAAGCCAGGCGGTGCGGGCGGATATGCTTCATTATCAGTCTGATGTTATGATGAACGGCGCCATTCTGGTGGCGCTGGGCCTCTCCTGGTACGGCTGGCATCGCGCCGATGCGTTGTTTGCCTTAGGAATTGGCATCTATATTTTATATAGCGCGCTGCGGATGGGCTATGAGGCGGTTCAGTCGTTACTCGACCGCGCTTTGCCTGACGAGGAGCGTCAGGACATTATCACCATCGTGACCGCATGGCCCGGCATCCGCGGGGCGCACGATCTACGAACGCGGCAGTCAGGGCCGACCCGCTTCATTCAGATTCATTTGGAAATGGAAGATAACCTCCCGCTGGTGCAAGCCCACGTGATTGCAGACCAGGTGGAGCAGGCGATTCTGCGCCGTTTCCCGGGTTCCGATGTCATTATCCATCAGGATCCCAGTTCTGTGGTGCCGGCGGCGCAGCAGGGCTTTTTTGAGCGTTAGGTTATAGTCTGTAAACTCGATGTAAAAATGTGGGTCAGCTCGGCATTTTTTGTATAAATTACCGCCGTTTGGTCTGACCTGAATCAATTCAGCTTGAGGCGTTTGATATACTATTGTCATTAGCGTCGTGCACTCCTGGTGAGGGAGCGCTTCAGGCAACAGAATTATTTTTTGCTTCCTAAGTTCAGAGGTAGTCATGATTAAGAAAATCGGTGTGTTGACAAGTGGCGGTGATGCGCCGGGCATGAACGCAGCAATTCGTGGCGTTGTGCGCGCGGCATTAACGGAAGGTCTGGAAGTTTTTGGAATCTATGACGGTTACCTCGGCTTGTACGAAGACCGTATGGTTCAGCTCGACCGTTACAGCGTTTCCGACATGATCAACCGCGGCGGCACCTTCCTGGGCTCCGCTCGCTTCCCGGAATTCCGCGAAGAACACATCCGCGCAGTGGCTATCGAAAACATGAAGAAGCGTGGCCTGGACGCGCTGGTGGTTATCGGTGGTGACGGGTCCTATATGGGGGCGATGCGCCTGACCGAGATGGGCTTCCCGTGCATCGGCCTGCCGGGCACTATCGACAACGATATCAAAGGCACTGACTACACCATCGGCTTCTTCACCGCTCTGAGCACCGTGGTGGAAGCGATTGACCGTCTGCGCGACACCTCCTCTTCGCACCAGCGTATCTCCGTGGTGGAAGTGATGGGCCGTTACTGTGGCGACCTGACTCTGGCGGCGGCGATTGCCGGCGGCTGTGAGTTCATCATGGTGCCGGAAGTGGAATATACCCGTGACGATCTGGTAGCGGAAATCAAAGCCGGCATCGCGAAAGGGAAGAAACACGCTATCGTGGCGATCACCGAGCACATGTGCGACGTTGACGAGCTGGCAAGCTACATCGAGAAAGAGACCGGCCGTGAAACCCGTGCTACCGTCCTCGGCCACATTCAGCGCGGCGGTTCCCCGGTTCCTTACGACCGTATCCTGGCTTCCCGCATGGGCGCCTATGCGATTGAGCTGCTGCTGCAGGGCCATGGCGGCCGTTGCGTCGGCATCCAGAACGAGAAGCTGGTGCACCACGACATCATCGATGCCATCGAGAACATGAAGCGTCCGTTCAAGAACGACTGGCTGGATTGCGCGAAGAAACTGTACTAAGTTACGCGCCGGATAAACAAAAGGCCTTCTCATGGAGAAGGCCTTTTTTATGGCGCAAGATTTATTCGATATCCAGCGGGTCTTCCGACAGAATCATCCCGGTGTTATCGGCATACAGATGGTCGCCGCTGAAGAAGGTTACGCCGCCGAAATTGACGCGCACGTCGCTTTCGCCGATGCCTTCGCCAGCCGCGCCGACCGGAATGGCCGCCAGCGCCTGGATGCCGATATCCAGTTCCTCAAGGTCGTCAACCTGGCGCACCGCGCCATAGACCACCAACCCTTCCCATTCATTCTGTACGGCCAGACGCGCCAGGTCAGCGTCAATTAACGCGCGTCGTACTGAGCCGCCGCCGTCGATCAGGAGAATATGACCACGGCCATTCTGCTCGAGCAGATCGTAGAGCAACCCGTTATCCTCGAAACATTTTACCGTAATGATCTGTCCACCAAACGACGACCGTCCTCCAAAGTTAGAGAACAGCGGTTCCACGACGTTGACATCTTCCTGGTAGATGTCACAAAGCTCGGAAGTATCGTATTTCATAGGCTTAACGTTCAGTTGCTGCGAGAGTTTTTAGTATATCCCGCGAATCGCATTGTTGGCAAAATCATCAATTGTTAATTGATATTTGTCAGTTAAGCCGCCAGCTTACTGGCAATAATCCCGATAACAAACAGCAGGTTGGTCAGTAAAGCCCCTTTGACCGTCTTTTCGAGCATCGGCCGCATCGCCAGCGGATCGGATTCGCGCAGGACGTAACGCGCCTGTTTGACCAGCAGCGGCGTGGCGAGAATAAACAGCCAGCCCCAGGCAGAATGCAGCGCCAGCAGGTTAAACAGCGCCAGACACAGCAGGGCGCCGAGCAGCAGGCAGGCATGATAGCGGCGGGCATTGACCGGCCCCAGGCGCACGGCGAGGGTGTTCTTCCCGTTCTGCCGGTCGCTGTCGATATCACGCAGGTTATTGATGTTCAGTACGGCGGTCGCCAGCAGACCGCAGGCCGTTGCCGGCAGAAAAATGGCCGCTTCCACATTGTGGGCTTGCAGATACCAGCTGCCGAGGACGCTCAGCCAGCCGAAGAAAACGAGTACCGAAATATCACCGAGGCCAATATAACCATACGGGCGGGTGCCCACTGTGTAGGTGATGGCGGCCACGATCGACAGGCCACCCAGCGCGAGGAAACCGATGAAATCGCCGACGCTCTGCCAGGCGACGCACAGTAGCGCCAGACCAAACAGACAGATCAGCGCGACGGTGACAATCAAGGCGCGCTTCATCTGCTGGGGGGTAATCACCCCTTTCTGCATCCCGCGCAGCGGCCCGATGCGGTCCGGTTTATCGCTCCCCTTGACCGCGTCGCCGTAGTCATTGGCGAGGTTGGAAAGAATTTGCAGCAAGCCGGCGGTGATCAGCGCCAGCAGGGCGACCCAGGGATCAAAATGCCCCTGCTCCCAGGCAAGGACGGTGCCAACAATAATCGCGGCAAACGCCAGCGGTAACGTTTTAGGACGCAGGCTTTCCAGCCACGCCTGAGAACGGCTGATATCAGTCATAGTTATTTTAGCCAATAAAAATGGGGGCGATAGCCCCCATCAACAGTGATGAAAATGCATTGCACCGGATTATAGGATAAAACGGCTCAGATCTTCATCTGCCACCAGAACATCCAGGTGCTTACTCACATATTCGGCATCGATAGTGACGGTCTGGCCGTTCATCTCGCTGGCATCATAGGAGATATCTTCCACCAGGCGCTCCAGCACGGTGTGCAGACGGCGCGCGCCGATGTTCTCGGTGGTTTCGTTTACCTGCCATGCGGCCTGAGCGATACGCTTGATACCGTCTTCGGTGAATTCGATATTCACCCCTTCGGTCGCCATCAGCGCCTTGTACTGCACGGTGATGGAGGCGTTCGGTTCGGTCAGGATGCGCTCGAAGTCATGGGTGGTCAGCGCCTTCAGCTCAACGCGGATCGGCAGACGCCCCTGCAGTTCCGGGATCAGATCGGACGGGCTGGCCACCTGGAACGCGCCGGAGGCGATAAACAGGATGTGGTCGGTCTTGACCATCCCGTGCTTGGTGGAGACGGTGCAGCCTTCCACCAGCGGCAGCAGGTCGCGCTGTACGCCTTCACGGGAGACGTCCGGGCCGGAGGTGTTGCCGCCGCGCTTACAGATTTTGTCGATTTCGTCGATAAAGACGATACCGTGCTGCTCAACAGCGTCGATGGCTTCCTGCTTCAGCTCTTCCGGATTGACCAGTTTGGCCGCTTCTTCTTCAATCAGCAGCTTCATCGCGTCTTTGATTTTCAGCTTACGCGGTTTCTGCTTCTGGCCGCCGAGGTTCTGGAACATGGACTGCAGCTGGCTGGTCATCTCTTCCATGCCCGGAGGGGACATGATTTCAACGCCCATCGGCGCCGCAGCGAGATCGATTTCAATCTCTTTATCGTCCAGCTGGCCTTCACGCAGTTTCTTACGGAACGCCTGGCGCGCCGCAGACGGTTCCTGCGACGGCTCAGTCTGGCCCCAGTTGTTCTTCGCCGGCGGTATCAGCACGTCAAGCACGCGCTCTTCCGCCAGCTCTTCCGCGCGGTAACGGTTCTTATCGATGGACTGCATACGAACCATTTTGATCGCCGCATCGGTCAGATCGCGGATGATAGAGTCCACTTCTTTACCGACATAGCCCACTTCGGTGAACTTCGTCGCTTCAACTTTAATAAACGGCGCGTTGGCCAGTTTCGCCAGACGACGAGCGATTTCGGTTTTACCGACGCCGGTTGGGCCGATCATCAGAATGTTTTTCGGCGTGACTTCATGACGCAGCTCTTCGTTAAGCTGCATCCGGCGCCAGCGGTTACGCAGGGCGATAGCAACAGAACGCTTGGCGGCGTCCTGCCCGATAATGTGTTTGTCCAGTTCGCTGACAATTTCGCGTGGGGTCATTTCAGACATGGGAGATCCTTACGCTTTAGAAGGTAATTCTTCGATGGTGTGGAAATGGTTGGTATAGATGCAGATATCACCTGCAATATCCAACGCTTTCTCGGCGATATCGCGCGCGCCCATATCGGTGTTTTCCAGCAGCGCGCGGGCCGCGGCCTGGGCGTAAGGACCGCCGGAGCCGATAGCAATCAAATCGTTTTCCGGCTGTACCACGTCACCGTTACCGGTGATGATAAGCGACGCGTTTTCGTCCGCGACGGCCAGCAGTGCTTCCAGCTTGCGCAACATCCGATCGGTTCGCCAGTCTTTAGCCAGCTCAACGGCGGCCTTCACCAGATGGCCCTGGTGCATTTCCAGTTTGCGTTCAAACAGTTCGAACAGCGTGAAGGCGTCGGCGGTGCCGCCAGCGAAACCGGCAATCACTTTGTCGTTGTACAGACGACGCACTTTTTTCACGTTGCCCTTCATTACGGTGTTGCCCAGCGTGGCCTGGCCATCACCGGCAATAACAACATGGCCGTTACGGCGAACACTTACAATTGTAGTCACGAGCAGACCCCTTGGTTGCAAAAGCGGAACAGGGGCCCCGCGCTGTCCGCGGGGCCGAATGCAATTATAGATGGGGGGGATTTTGAGGGTTTCAACCCCTGGCGGCGAGACGAATGCAGTTCGCGTGTCCAGCCATCTTCAGGCGGGTGATCATCTCGTTGGCGCTTTCTTTGCCTTTCAGCGGGCCAATGACCACGCGGTTCCAGCCGTTATTGGTGGTGATGTGCGAAGCAAACCCTTCGAAAGCCAGCTGAGCGCGGACGGTTTCGGCCTGCTCGGCGCCTTTAAAGGAGCCGCACTGGATCATCCAGCTACGATCGTCTTTTTTCTCGGCGGTCGTTTTCGGCGCTTCCTCCACTCGAGTCACCGGCGCGGCGGCCTGCGCGCGCGGCTGCGTAGTCGTAGTGTGCGCCGGCGTCTGCAGCAGATCCTGGTACGGCTGCTGGTTTGACGCGGTCTGCTTCGGCTGTTGCTGCTGGACCGGCTTCGGCTGCTGAACGCGCGGCGGCTGCTGCACGGTCTGCGGCTGAGTTTGCGCCCACTGTTGCTGTTGCGCCTGCTGCTGTTGCTGCGCTAAACGCTGACGCTGCAGCGTCTGCTGGCGCTGGGCCGGCGTTTGTTCGTTCCACGGCACTTCGGTCAGCTGAGTCGGCTGTTGACGCATATCGGCCTGCATCTGGGCCAGCAGCTGACGCTGTTCGTCGGTCAGTTGCTCCGGTTTCATCACTTCGCCGCCGGCGGTCGGTTCGGTCGGCGCGCGAACGCCCGGCTGGCGGCTTTCCAGCTCTTTAATATAGCGCCAGCGCTCTTCCGGTTTTGGCGGCAAGCCGTTGCCGGCGGCCTGGCGATTTTGCATCGCTTCCGCTTCTTCTTTCTTATGGTGCGTAATGAAATAGAGTCCACCGATAAAGGCCACCAGCACAGCCGCCGCGATCGCCACCATAGCCGGTGAAATTGCCGGGAGGCTGCTTTGCTTATTCCTTGAGCTTCGGGTAGTGCTCTTTTTGCGCCGCGAAGAAGCCGGTTGGCTGCGGCGTACATAATCTCGTTGTGCCACTATCGTTTCGCTGTCTTATATTCGTTCGTCAGCCCGCCATGTTACTTAAGCGGCGGGCCTTTGACCAGAAGAGCAGGCCCGAAAGCCTGATGGTTATCGTCTGATTTTTTGCGTACTGCCGCGAACAATCAGTTCGCAATCGAGCAGGCGCGAGCCGCTGTTCACGTTATGACCCTGCATTTGCTCAAGTAATAGCAGCATTCCTTCACGGCCGATATCAAAACGCGGCTGTGACACGGTGGTCAATGGCGGATCGCAAAATTCAGACAACGCGATGTTATCGAAGCCGACAATCGACAGGTCGTCCGGCACTTTCAGACCGCGGCGTTTCGCCAGCGATAAGGCGCCCAGCGCCATCACATCGCTATGGCAAAAGACCGCGGTGGGCGGTACCGGCTGCGACAGCAGCTGCTCCAGCGCATTGGCGCCAGCTTCGAAGGTAAAGTTGCCGCGAGCAATATAGTGCGGATCAACGGTGATACCGCTGCGGCGCAGCGCCTGCACGTAACCCTGCAGGCGATAATGGCACAGCGGCATATCTTCCGGGCCGGCGATGCAGCCGATACGCTGGTGTCCCAGCTCGTGAAGATAGTTTACCGCGTTAAAAGCCGCCGTCAGGTTATCGATGTGGACGGTGGGCAACTCCAGCTCCGGCGCGAACTCGTTCGACATGACCATCGGCGGCAAATTGCGCTGCTCTTCCACGCTGGCGTCAAACGGCAGGCGCGAGCTGAGCAGCACCATGCCGTCAATCTGCTTGGTGATGATAAGGTCGATAAAGGTTTTTTCTTTCTGATTCTGGTGGGCGCAATCGCCGATTAACACCAGATATCCGTGCTCGGCGGCAGTGACTTCAATACCGCGGATCACTTCGCTAAAAAAGGGATCGCAGATATCCGGGACGATCACGAGGATCGTCCGCGATTCGTTGCGCTTCATATTGCGTCCGAGCGACTGCGGTAAATAGCCGACTTCCAGCGCCGCCTGCTCGACCCGGTTACGGGTGGCTTGCGACACCTTATCAGGGTTCATCAACGCTCGGGACACGGTTGCCGTGGAAACGTTTGCCTTTAAGGCGACGTCTTTCATGGTGGCGGCAACCACTTGTTTTTTGGGCTTCACCTGGTTTCTCCTCGCTGAATGGCGCTGGCATTTCCCTTGCGCGCTAACTGCTGCATCATTTTTATCAGATAGTCGCGGCAGTGAGTTACAGAATTTTCATGAAAAACGTGATGCTTGTTAAATTTTTCGATCCGGCTCGCAAGAGAAGGCTTACCCTTCAATAGGATCGACATCCAGCACCCACTTTACTTTTTTCGCCTCCGGCAGCGTATTGATCAGCGCCAGCGTACCGCTGACGATATGCTGCAGGCGTACCCGCGAAGGATGCTGCAGCAATATCTGCCACCGCCAGCGGCCGCCGCGCTTCGGCGCCAGCGCCGGAACCGGACCGAGCACCCATAGCTTGTCGTCGGCCAGCGGACTGGCCTGCAGCAGATTGCGCAGCTGTTGTAAAAACAGCGGCGCCTGCTGGTTGTTATGGTCTTCCGCACGAATCAGCACATGGCTGGTCCACGGCGGTAGCTGCATTGTCTGCCGCTCTGCCAGCGCCTGTTCGGCGAAGGCGTCGTAGCCTTTATACAGCAGGGTCTGCAGCAGAGGGTGTTCAGGATGGTGGGTTTGCAGGATCACTTCGCCCTGTTTTCCTGCCCGTCCCGCTCGCCCGGAGACCTGGGTATAGAGCTGAGCGAAACGCTCGGCGGAGCGGAAATCCGCGGAAAACAGCGCCCCGTCGACGTCCAGCAGGGAGACGAGGGTGACGTCCGGGAAGTGGTGGCCTTTGGCCAGCATCTGGGTGCCAATTAAAATACGCGCCCCGCCGCGATGGACGGCGGCGAGATGCTCCTCCAGCGCCCCTTTGCGGCTGGTGGTATCGCGGTCGATACGCGAGATAGGCACGTCAGGGAACAGCGGCGCCAGGGCCTGCTCCAGCTGTTCGGTGCCGATACCCACCGGCACCAGGTGCGTGGAGCCGCAGGAGGGACATTGGCGCGGGATAGGGCGCTGACTGTCGCAATGGTGGCAGCGCAGATGGTGCTGCGCCTGGTGCAACGTGTAGTAGCTGTCGCAGCGCGGACATTCCGCTATCCAGCCGCAGTCGTGGCACAGCAGCGCTGGCGCAAAGCCGCGGCGGTTAAGAAACAGGATCACCTGGTTATCCGCCTGCAGATGCTGGCGCATACGGTTAATCAGCGCGGGAGACAGACCCGCCTGCAGCGGTTGCCCTTTGAGATCGAGCACGTGCTGCTGGGCAGGGCGCGCATTGCCCGCGCGTTTGCTTAAGGTTAACTGGCGGTATTTGCCCTGGCGGACGTTATGCAGGGTCTCCAGCGCCGGCGTCGCCGAGCCGAGAATAATCGGGATCTGTTCGCTGTGGGCGCGCCATACCGCCAGGTCGCGGGCATGGTAGCGCCAGCCCTCCTGCTGCTTGTAGGAGCTGTCATGCTCTTCGTCGATAACGATGACGCCGAGGTCTTTAAACGGGGTAAACAGCGAGGAGCGGGTGCCGATCACAATGGCCGCTTCGCCGTTTTTCGCCTTCAGCCAGGCCGAAAGACGTTCGCTGTCATTGAGTCCGGAGTGCAGCACTTCCACCGGCGCGTTAAAGCGCTGGCGGAAACGGGCGATGGTCTGCGGCGTAAGACCGATCTCCGGCACCATCACCAGCGCCTGGCGCCCCTGCGCCAGCACATTCTCCAGCACGCTCAAATAGACTTCCGTTTTCCCTGAGCCGGTAATACCCGCCAGCAGCCAGGCGGAGAAGCGATCGGCGGCGCTGTGGATCGCCCCGACGGCGGTGGCTTGCTCGGTATTAAGACGCAGGCGTTCGCCGGCAACCGAATACGCGCTGCGCCAGTCGATGAGGGCGGGCGCTTCGCAGGCCAGCTCCGCCAGCCCTTTGCCGCGCAGCGCCTGCAGCGCCGCTTCATTAAATTCCAGTTCGCCAACCTGATGACGCCAGATTTTTCCCTGGCGCAGCGCCGCCAGCGCCTGCTGCTGCTTCGGCGAGCGTTTCAGACCGTTAAGGTCGACGGCCTGCCCCTGCTCGGTGGCGAACCAGTACCACAGCGGCGTCGCGCTGGCGGGTTTGCCCTGGCGCAGCAGAATGGGCAGCGCATGGAACAGCACATCGCCAATCGGATGATGGTAATACTCAGCCGCCCACATCAGCAGCCGCCAGACGGTACCGGAGAAGACCGGTTCGTCGTCCAGCGCTTCCGCGACCGGTTTTAGCTCGTCCAGCGGCAGCTCGCTGCGTTCGCTGACCGCCGCGACAATACCGATCCGCTCCTGTTTGCCGAACGGCACCCGCACCCGACAGCCCGCTTTGACCGCCATGCCTTCAGGCAGCAGATAGTCAAAAGTGCGCGGTAGCGGAACGGGTAGGGCAACGTGGGCGACGGGCATGTCATCTTCCTGACTTGAAATCTGGCGGGATAGTATACACATTACGATAAGGCGGCGCGGATCAGTTTGCATATGCTGGTCAAATTCTGTATGATTCGCCGCCTTTGATGCGCTTTATATCGCATTGAAGATTGACCATTACCGCGTGCTTAACGCTGTCAACAGCGTAGAGGGCGACGGGAAATTACTAATATCGCGTGGTGTCTGGCGTTAGGGCTGGAAGAGCGACGCGGCCTTAACTGAGGTTCTCCCATGAAAAAAGGTATTCACCCAAATTACGACGAAATTACTGCTACCTGTTCTTGCGGTAATGTCATGAAAATCCGCTCCACTGTAGGTCATGACCTGAACCTCGACGTGTGCGGCAAATGCCACCCGTTCTTCACCGGCAAACAGCGTGATGTTGCTACCGGTGGCCGTGTTGACCGCTTCAACAAGCGCTTCAGCATCCCGGGCAGCAAGTAAGTTGCCAGAAGAAGCCGCCTCAGGGCGGCTTTTTTGTGTCTCTCGCCTGCCTGGGCGAGAAAGAAAAAGGGCGGAAGCGTGCTTCCGCCCTTTTTATCGTCTCAGTATTCCCACGTATCCGGGTCGATACCCAGTTCACGCATAATCGCTTTCGCCGCTTCCGGGATCTCATCGCTGCGCTCTTTACGCAGGTCTTCATCGTTAGGCAGCGGTTGTCCGGTAAAGGCATGCAGGAACGCTTCGCACAGCAGCTCGCTGTTGGTCGCGTGACGCAGGTTATTCACCTGACGACGCGTACGTTCATCGGTGAGGATTTTTAACACCTTCAGAGGAATGGAAACCGTAATTTTCTTTACTTGCTCACTCTTCTTACCGTGCTCAGCGTATGGGCTGATATATTCGCCGCTCCATTCAGCCATGAGATACCTTAATCCTCTGTTTATTAGTGAAGGGCCAGAATATTCCGCCCGGGCTATAATTGCGCGTAGTTTACCGTAAGCGCAGGCTTTCTGACATGAGATAAGCCGCCGCCGACGTGCGCTAATGCATATAATTTTAACGGCTATTTGCACTTTGCTCAATCTATACGCAAAGAAGTTTAGATGTCCAGATGTATTGACGTCTATTGTGACAATGATTACTCTGGAGCCTGACTTTTCACCGATTCAGCCCAGGAACTTCCCAACATGACGCGTAAACAGGCCACCATCGCAGTGCGTAGCGGTTTAAATGACGACGAGCAGTACGGTTGCGTTGTCCCGCCGATCCACCTCTCCAGTACCTATAACTTCACCGACTTTAATGAACCTCGCGCTCACGACTACTCCCGCCGCGGCAACCCGACGCGTGATGTGGTGCAGCGTGCCTTAGCGGAGCTGGAGGGCGGCGCTGGCGCGGTGCTGACCAATACCGGTATGTCGGCGATCCTGCTGGTGACGACGGTGTTCCTTAAGCCTGGCGATCTGCTGGTGGCGCCGCATGACTGCTACGGCGGCAGCTACCGTCTGTTCGATAGCCTGGCGAAGCGCGGCTGCTATCGCGTTCAGTTCGTCGATCAAAACGATGAGCAGGCGCTGCGGGCGGCGTTGGCGGAAAAACCGAAGCTGGTGCTGGTCGAAAGCCCAAGTAATCCATTGCTGCGGGTAGTGGATATTGCGAAAATCTGTGGTCTGGCGCGCGAAGCCGGGGCGATCAGCGTGGTCGATAACACCTTCCTGAGTCCGGCGCTGCAAAACCCGCTGGCGCTGGGCGCCGATCTGGTGTTGCACTCCTGTACTAAATACCTTAATGGTCACTCTGATGTGGTGGCCGGGGTGGTGATTGCCAACGATCCGGCGACTGTCACCGAACTGGCATGGTGGGCGAATAATATTGGCGTCACCGGCAGCGCCTTCGACAGCTATCTGCTGTTGCGCGGGCTGCGGACGCTTTCTCCACGCATGGAAGTGGCGCAGCGTAATGCCCTGGCGATTGTCGAGTATCTGAAAACCCAGCCACTGGTGAAAAAGCTGTATCATCCGTCGCTGCCGGAAAACCAGGGGCATGAAATTGCGGCGCGTCAGCAAAAAGGTTTTGGCGCAATGTTAAGCTTCGAGCTGGACGGTGACGAGCAGACGCTGCGCCGTTTCCTGAGCGGGCTGTCGCTGTTTACACTGGCGGAATCGCTGGGGGGCGTTGAAAGCCTGATTTCCCATGCGGCAACGATGACGCATGCCGGCATGGCGCCTGAAGCGCGTGCCGCCGCCGGAATTTCAGAAACGCTCCTGCGTATTTCGACCGGTATTGAAGATGGTGAAGATTTAATTGCCGACCTGGAAAATGGCTTCCGGGCAGCAAACGAGGAATAAAGATGAGTGTGATTGCGCAGGCAGGGGCGAAGGGTCGTCAGCTGCACAAATTTGGTGGGAGTAGTTTAGCGGATGCGAAATGTTACCTGCGCGTCGCGGGGATCATGAAGGAGTATTCGCAGGCGGGGGACATGATGGTCGTCTCCGCCGCTGGCAGCACCACCAACCAGCTGATCAGCTGGCTTAAGCTTAGCCAGAGCGATCGCCTTGCTGCGCATCAGGTTCAGCAGTCGCTTCGCCGCTATCACACCGAGCTGATTAGCGGTCTGGTGGAGCCTGCGGCGGCGGATACGTTGATCGCCGCCTTTATCCACGACCTTGAGCGTCTGGCTGGTCTGCTGGACGGCGGGGTTTCCGAAGCGGTCTATGCGGAAGTGGTCGGCCATGGGGAAGTGTGGTCCGCGCGCCTGATGGCGGCGGTTCTCAACCAGCTGGGAATGGAAGCCGCCTGGCTGGACGCGCGCGCGTTCCTGCGCGCGGAACGCGCCGCGCAGCCGCAGGTGGATGAAGGATTATCCTATCCACTGCTGCAGCAGCTGATGGCGCAGCATCCTAACAAGCGTCTGGTGGTGACCGGCTTTATCTCCCGCAACCAGGACGGTGAAACCGTCCTGCTGGGCCGTAACGGGTCTGACTACTCTGCCACCCAGATCGGCGCGCTGGCGGGCGCTTCCCGCGTCACTATCTGGAGCGACGTCGCCGGGGTGTACAGCGCGGATCCGCGCAAGGTGAAAGACGCCTGTCTGCTGCCGCTGCTGCGTCTGGACGAAGCCAGCGAGCTGGCGCGTCTGGCCGCGCCGGTGCTCCATGCCCGCACGCTACAGCCGGTTTCCGCCAGCGATATCGATCTGCAGTTACGCTGCAGCTATACGCCGGAACAGGGTTCCACGCGCATTGAGCGCGTGCTGGCCTCCGGTACTGGCGCCCGGATTGTCACCAGCCATGACGATGTCTGCCTGGTGGAGTTCCAGGTGCCGGCCGGTCACGATTTCAAACTGGCGCATAAAGAGCTGGACGCCCTGCTCAAACGCGCCCAGCTGCGCCCGTTAGCCGTTGGCGTCCATGCCGACCGCAAACTGCTGCAGTTCTGCTATACCTCCGAGGTGGCCGACAGCGCGCTGAAGCTGCTCGATGAGGCAGGTCTGCCGGGCGAGCTGCGACTGCGTCAGAAGCTGGCGCTGGTGGCGATGGTGGGCGCGGGCGTCACCCGCAACCCACTGCACTGCCACCGTTTCTGGCAGCAGCTGAAAGGGCAGCCGGTGGAGTTCACCTGGCAGTCGGAAGAGGGGATCAGCCTGGTGGCCGTCCTGCGCGCCGGGCCGACGGAAAGCCTGATCCAGGGGCTGCACCAGTCCTTGTTTCGTGCCGAAAAGCGTATCGGCCTGATGCTGTTCGGCAAAGGGAACATCGGTTCCCGCTGGCTGGAGCTGTTCGCCCGTGAACAAACCACGCTCTCGGCGCGCACCGGCTTTGAGTTTATTCTCGCCGGTGTGGTCGACAGTAAACGCAGTCTGCTGAACTACGACGGGCTGGACGCCAGCCGGGCGCTGGCTTTCTTCAACGATGAAGCGGTGGAGCAGGACGAAGAGTCGCTGTTCCTGTGGATGCGCGCGCACCCGTATGATGATTTAGTGGTGCTGGACGTCACCGCCAGCGAGCAGCTGGCAGACCAGTATCTTGATTTCGCCAGCCATGGCTTCCACGTGATCAGCGCCAACAAGCTGGCGGGGGCCAGCAGCAGCGATAAGTATCGCCAGATCCACGACGCGTTTGAGAAGACGGGGCGCCACTGGCTGTATAACGCCACCGTGGGCGCCGGCTTGCCGGTGAACCATACGGTGCGCGACCTGATCGACAGCGGCGATACCATCCTCGGCCTGAGCGGTATCTTCTCGGGAACGCTCTCCTGGCTGTTCCTGCAGTTCGATGGCACCGTGCCGTTCACCGACCTGGTGGATCAGGCGTGGCAGCAGGGTCTGACCGAGCCGGATCCGCGCGTCGATCTGTCCGGTAAAGATGTGATGCGCAAGCTGGTGATCCTCGCGCGGGAAGCGGGTTACGACATCGAGCCGGATCAGGTGCGCGTGGAATCACTGGTCCCGGCGCACTGTGAAGAGGGTTCGGTCGATCACTTCTTTGAGAATGGCGAAGAGCTGAACGAGCAGATGCTGCAGCGCCTGGAGGCGGCCCGCGAGATGGGGCTGGTGCTCCGCTACGTGGCGCGTTTTGATGCCAACGGCAAAGCACGCGTCGGCGTGGAGGCGGTACGCGAAGAGCACCCGCTGGCGGCGCTGCTGCCGTGCGATAACGTGTTCGCTATCGAAAGCCGCTGGTATCGCGATAATCCGCTGGTGATCCGCGGGCCCGGCGCCGGGCGCGATGTGACCGCCGGGGCGATCCAGTCGGATATTAACCGTCTGGCGCAGCTGCTGTAGTCCCGGGAAAAAGACCAGGCGCGGCCTGGTCTTTTTTG
This sequence comes from Klebsiella sp. C283, assembly GCF_048822555.1. Classification (NCBI taxonomy): domain Bacteria; kingdom Pseudomonadati; phylum Pseudomonadota; class Gammaproteobacteria; order Enterobacterales; family Enterobacteriaceae; genus Klebsiella; species Klebsiella sp. C283. The sequence continues at coordinate 21,922 of NZ_JBMEZS010000013.1, read as the reverse complement.
TTAGTGCGCCGCAAAAACTGCTTTAGCGGCAAACAGGCCGTTTAGCGCCGCCGGGAATCCGGCGTAGACCGCCATCTGCATGATCACTTCCGTAATTTCCTCTTGCGTCAGACCGACATTTAATCCCGCGGCAATATGCACTTTCAGCTGCGGCTCGGCGTTACCCAGCGCGGTGAGCGCGGCGATGGTGGCGATTTCCCGGCTACGCAAATCAAGCCCTGGCCGGGCGTAAATATCGCCGAAGGGGAACTCAATCAGATAGCGGGCGAAGTCGGGGGCGATATCCCGCAGGCTGTTGACGACGGCCTCCCCGCCGCTACCGTCCACGCGCTGAAGCATTTCCTGACCGGTGGTATAACGTTCGCTGGACATCGTTTTTTCCTCTCTGTGATGATGCGTTGAGAGGAAGGGTAGGGAAGTTTACCGGACTTGAGTAATACCCTTTTCGTGATACCTTTTCAGTATGACAACTTCGCGATTACATTCTCTCGATATCCGCCTGCTGCGTGCCTTTGCCGTGGTAGCTGAGGAAAATAACATCAGCCGGGCGGCGCAGCGGTTATTTATCTCGCAGCCGCCGCTGAGTCGCCATATGCGCTATCTGGAAGCGCAGCTGGGGGTGACGCTGTTTCAGCGCCATAGCAAAGGCCTGATCCTTACCGACGCGGGCAGAGAGGTGCTGGCGATCATTCGGCCCATGCTGGCGCTCCAGGAACGCACGCTGGCGGCATTGAGTGAGCTCTCCGTTCACTCGCCGCCGTCTCTGCGTCTGGGCGTGACCACCGCCTTCGAACAAGGCATTTTCGCTGCTGTTGAATCTGCGCTGAGCGAACATACCCGCGGGTTGCATATCACCCGCCACGCCTCACCGGCGCTGGCGCAGCAGGTGCGCAAAGGCAAACTCGATGCAGCGCTGGTCGCGCTGCCGCTCAATACTGAAGGGCTGCACCTGCATCCATTGCCGTATCAGGAGCCGCTCATCGCGGCAGTGCCAGCCTCCTGGCCGGAAGCCGTCATACCAGCGTTAACGCTAAGCGCGCTCAATCATCGGCCGCTGTTCTGGTTTAAACGCGAGCGTAACCCCGATTTCTTTGACTACACGCGGCGCATTTTCGACCGGGCTGGCTATACCCCCGCTTATGTGGAAGAGCCTGCCGAACATGATGTGCTGCTGGCGCGAATCGCGCGTGGGGAAGGCATGATCCTCCTGCCGGCGTCCTTTTCCGCGATCCAGCGTCAGGGGGTAGTGTTCTGTCCTGTCGCTGAAGGCGACAGCATGCCGTTAAGCCTTGGGGTGATCTATGCGCCTCACCAGGCAGGAGCCGTGCAGCAATGGCTCTCACTGCTGGATGATCACCTGACGACTCGCTCGTCTCATGCTGAATATCGTTCTACCCCATGTTGACCGCAGAGCGGGCTCTTTAGGCTGGCAAAGCGCCGGTAGATGAAGTTTTTTCATGTTGGCAGCCTTTTCCTCACTCTTTACGCAGATTTTTCTATTGACGCCCGGGCGCTTTTCCGTCATTTTTACATCTGGACGTCTAAACGTATAGAAGTTCGCAACACAACAGCCATTACATGCGATTGATGAGGTAAGGTATGAGCTTTTTTCACGCCAATCAGCGGGAAGCCCTGAATCAGAGCCTGGCGGAAGTCCAGGGCCAGATTAATGTGTCCTTTGAATTCTTTCCGCCGCGCACCAGTGAAATGGAGCAGACCCTGTGGAAATCCATCGATCGCCTGAGCAGTCTGAAACCGAAGTTTGTCTCGGTGACCTATGGCGCGAACTCCGGCGAGCGCGATCGCACCCACAGCATCATCAAAGGTATTAAAGAGCGAACCGGTCTGGAAGCGGCGCCGCACCTGACCTGTATCGATGCTACTCGCGATGAGCTGCGCACTATCGCCCAGGATTACTGGAACAACGGCATCCGCCATATCGTCGCTCTGCGCGGCGACCTGCCGCCGGGCAGCGGTAAACCGGAGATGTACGCCGCCGATCTGGTCACTCTGCTGAAAGAGGTGGGAGATTTTGATATCTCCGTCGCCGCATATCCGGAAGTGCATCCGGAAGCGAAAAGCGCGCAGGCGGATTTGCTCAACCTGAAACGCAAAGTCGAGGCAGGCGCCAACCGCGCGATCACCCAGTTCTTCTTCGATGTGGAAAGCTACCTGCGTTTTCGCGATCGCTGCGTCTCGGCGGGCATCGACGTGGAAATTATTCCGGGTATCCTGCCGGTTTCCAACTTTAAACAGGCGAAAAAGTTTGCGGATATGACCAACGTTCGTATCCCGGTGTGGATGTCGAAAATGTTCGAAGGGCTGGATAATGACGCCGAAACCCGTCAGCTGGTGGGGGCGAATATCGCCATGGACATGGTGAAGATCTTAAGTCGGGAAGGGGTAAAAGATTTCCACTTCTACACCCTTAACCGCGCCGAAATGAGCTACGCCATCTGTCATACGCTGGGCGTGCGTCCGGCCTGAGTGTTTGCCGTTTCCGCCGTCAGTGGGCGACGCGTCCGGCTGATAAACATAAAAAAACACCCGGCTGACGCCGGGTGTTTTGTTTTGCTCTGGATTATTCCCATTCCTGCAGGAAGCGCTGGCCATATTGGTCGGCGACCAGCAGCGCGGCGTAGACCTGGTCGGCGTCGACGCCGCCCGGCATATTGTGGATGGTTTCTCCTTCAGCGCAGGCGGCTTCCGCCACCAGGCGCATTTTGGTCGGGATGTCGCCTTTGATATCCAGCTGCGCCAGCGTGATCGGCAGCCCAACGCTGTGACATAGCGCGGCGACAGTCTCGATCTCTTCCACCGGCGCGTTTTCCAGCACCAACTGCGTCAGGGTGCCGAACGCCACTTTTTCACCGTGATAATAGTGGTGAGCGTCAGGGATGGCCGTCATGCCGTTATGAATCGCGTGGGCTGCCGCCAGGCCACCGCTTTCAAAACCGACGCCGCTCAGATAGGTGTTGGCTTCCACCACCCGCTCCAGCGCCGGAGTGACCACGTGCTGTTCGGCGGCCAGCATCGCTTTTTCACCCTCTTCGAGTAAGGTGTTGTAGCACAGCTCGGCCAGCGCCAGCGCCGCCTGGGTGCATTTCCCGCCCGCCATGGTGGTGGCGCCGCTGCGTGAGCAGGCGCGGGCTTCGAACCAGGTGGCCAGCGCATCGCCAATCCCGGCGGCCAGCAGGCGAGCCGGCGCGCCAGCAACGATCTGCGTATCGACAATGACCATGTTAGGGTTGTGCGGCAGCATCAGATAGCTGTCGAACTCGCCTTCGTCGGTGTAAATCACCGACAGTGCGCTGCACGGCGCATCGGTGGAGGCGATGGTGGGGGCGATCGCCACCGGCACCTTCATAAAATGGGCCAGCGCTTTCGCGGTATCCAGGGTTTTACCACCGCCGATCCCCAGCACGGCGGTGCATTTCGCACTGCCGGCGATATCGCGCAGGCGATTGATTTCATTATGCGAACATTCACCGCCAAACGGCGCGATTTCCGCCGCCAGGCCGGCGTCAGCCAGGCTTTTGCGTAGCATCTCTTCCGCGAATCCCAGCACGAATTTATCGCCAACGACCAGCCAGCGTTCGGCCAGCGGTTTCAGGTAGTCGCCAAGGCGCTTGATGGCGCCTGCGCCCTGGATGTATTTGCCTGGTGATTGAATAATGCGATCCATTTCGATTCCTCCTCGATGACCGTGATGCCGCCCGCAGGCGGCGCGCGGGTCCGGTTACAGGTTCAGCGTGCCAAAGGCGTTATTCCAGTCCTGTTCAAACTTCTCTATGGCTGACTCTACCGCAGGGGTGCCGAGCATTTGTTGCGCTACATCTAGTGGAAGGGTGATTGCTTCGCAGCCAGCCAGCAGGCAATCCAGTGCCTGACGGGGCGTTTTGAAGCTTGCCGCCAGCACTTTGCTTTCGGGCGCATGCATTTCCAGCAGGGATTGCAGTTCCTGCACCATGCGGATGCCGTCTCCGCCCTGAGCGTCGACGCGGTTAACGTAAGGCGCGACGTACTTTGCGCCGGCCAGTGCGGCCAGCAGACCCTGTGAAGCGCTGTAGACGGCGGTGCCAAGGGTCGGGATGCCTTCTTTCTTCAGCATCTTGATAGCGGCGAGGCCTTCGGCGGTGACCGGGATTTTGACCACGATGCCCGGCACGGCGTTGCTCAGGCGTTTGGCTTCTGCCACCATGCCCTGCGCATCGCGGCTCATGGTCTGCGCGAACAGAATTCCTTCCGGGCCAACGGCTTTTTGCAGGCGCGGCAGTACATCCCACACCGGGGTTTTACCGGCGGCGATAATGCTCGGGTTGGTGGTCACCCCGGCCAGCGGGTAGATGCGGGCCAGGCGTTCCACTTCGGCGACGTTGGCGGTATCCAGATAGAGTTCCATAGCGTTTTCCTCAATGCTTAATTCGGTGCTGTCGTTGAGGTAAGCATACGGCTTTCGTTCGAAGGATCGCCAGATGACAAATTTGCCAAAAACTGGATAAATGTACGCATCGCGATTAAGGATGATTTAGATCACATTTATCGATGCTGGCTGGGATGGCAGGAAACTATAGCGCGCACAAAAGTCAGGTTTAACACACAAAAATCTAGTTCTTTGCCGCCGACGATTTTTCCGTCAGCTGGCTATGGTACTGGCGGCGGTATTCAGACGGCGAGCGTTCCGTGGTTTTGCGGAACAGGCGGCAGAAGTAGTTGCTGTCGGCGAAGCCGCAGGCGTGGGCGATGTCTTTCACTTTCATATCGTGGCCCTTCAGCAGCATACGGGCCTGTTCGAGACGAATGTGGTTTAGATATTCATTGAAGCCCATTGGCCCACATTTCTGGAACAGATGGGAAAGATAGTTGGGAGAGAGATAGAACGCCTGGGCGACCGATTCCCGGCTCAGCGGCTCCGCGTAATGGACCTCGATGTACTGACGGATTGCCTCGAACAACGCCTGGCTGCGCGAGGAGGTTTGCGCCTGGCTGCCGAGAAGATCATGGCAGTGGCTGAGCAGGCTGATGACGATGCTGCGGGCGGTTTGCTGCTCCTGCGGCTGCATCCGGATCTCGTTGAGGGCCTGCAGCAGGAAGGAACCGACGCGCGGCCCGCGACGCAGCGCCTGTAGCTTTTCAACAACGGCGATCGTCTTGCCATTCCAACGCTGCAGCGAGCACTCCAGCTGCTGCTTAGCGAACAGGATGCTTAACAGCAGGCAGGGCGCCTGCCACTGTGGGCAGTTCCAGCTATCGCCAGGAATATAGAGCACGTCATGGGCCTCCAGGAGCGGGGCGTTATCGCCGAGCGCCTGGTCGCGCAGCTGCCCATCGAGGAGGATATTCAGACGGGGAAAATCAACCTGCACCACCGGTTCAGCAGGCGAGCGCGTCTCGCCGGCGAAATAAACCCGTCCGAGGCTGGTCTGCTTTTTTAGCAATGCATCAATAAGTTGATTGATATCGTTGTCCATCATTGTTCCGCCCCGCGCATCACCCTTTTCATCATACCGGACATTATTCCAGCGGTAAAAGCGCCAGCCTGTCGCTATTGCTTCTCATTTAAGAGATGTTATATCGTAACAATTTGTCATCATTGATAGCAAACTCAGGAGAGAGTAATGACCAGAAAGATCCCCCTGCTGGCCTTGGGACTCGGCATGGCGCTAGCCAGCGCCCAGGCGTTCGCCCACGGCAACCATAGCCATGGGCCGGCGCTAACCGAAGTGGAGCGTCAGGCCAGCGAAGGCATTTTTGCGGATAAAGATGTGCAGGACCGCGCGCTGAGCGACTGGGAGGGCGTCTGGCAGTCGGTGAACCCGTATCTGCTCAACGGCGATCTCGATCCGGTGCTGGAGCAGAAGGCGAAAAAGCCCGGCGGCAAGAGCGTGGAGGAGTATCGGGCCTATTATAAGAAGGGCTACGCCACCGATGTGGAACAGATTGGCATTGAAGATGACGTGATTGAGTTCCACATTGGCGAGACCGTCAACAGCTGCAAATACCGCTATTCAGGCTACAAAATCCTGCATTACGCCTCCGGTAAGAAGGGCGTACGTTATCTGTTCGAGTGCCAGCAGGGCGATGCCAGCGCGCCAAAATATGTCCAGTTCAGCGACCACATCATTGGCCCGCGTAAATCGCAGCATTTCCATATTTTCATGGGCAATGAATCACAGGAAGCGTTGCTGAAAGAGATGGATAACTGGCCGACCTATTATCCGTATGCGCTGCATAAAGAGCAGATCGTTGATGAGATGCTGCACCACTAGAACGGGTGAAAAATCCCCCGGCCGGGCGGCCGGGGGAAAGACAGCGATTAGCCGGTGTTACGCATACCGGCGGCGACGCCGGCGATGGTGACCATCAGCGCTTGTTCAACGCGCGGATCCGGGTCTTTGCCCTCTTCTTCAGCCTGGCGCGAACGGTGCAGCAGTTCCGCCTGCAGGACGTTCAGCGGGTCGGTATAGATATTACGCAGCTGGATAGACTCGGCGATCCACGGCAGGTCAGCCATCAGATGAGAGTCGTTGGCGATGGCCAGCACGACGTTGATATCGGCAGCCAGCAGCTTGCGCAGCTCGGTACCCAACGCCCACAGCTCTGGTTTCACCAGGCGCTGATCGTAGTACTCCGCCAGCCACAGGTCGGCCTTCGAGTAAACCATCTCCAGCATGCCGAGACGGGTGGAGAAGAACGGCCAGTCGCGACACATCGCTTCCAGTTCACTCTGTTTTCCGCCTTCAACCACTTTCTGCAGCGCAGCGCCAGCGCCCAGCCAGGCTGGAAGCATCAGGCGGTTCTGGGTCCAGGCGAAGATCCACGGAATGGCGCGTAGCGACTCGACGCCGCCGGTCGGACGACGTTTTGCCGGACGCGAACCCAGCGGCAGTTTGCCCAGCTCCTGCTCCGGAGTGGCGGAGCGGAAATAAGGCACGAAATCTTTGTTTTCACGCACGTAGCCGCGATACATCTTGCACGACACGTCGGACAGCTCGGCCATGATGTCGCGCCACTGCGGTTTTGGTTCCGGCGGCGGCAGCAGGTTGGCTTCGAGGATCGCGCTGGTATAGAGCGACAGGCTGCTGATGGTGACTTCCGGCAGGCCGTACTTAAAGCGGATCATCTCACCCTGCTCGGTAACGCGCAGGCCGCCCTTCAGGCTTCCCGGCGGCTGTGAGAGGAGCGCGGCGTGGGCCGGCGCGCCGCCGCGGCCAATGGAGCCGCCGCGACCGTGGAACAGCGTCAGTTCGATCCCGGCTTTCTCACAGGTTTTGATCAACGCGTCCTGCGCCTGGTACTGCGCCCAGGAGGCGGCCATCACGCCTGCGTCTTTCGCGGAATCAGAGTAGCCGATCATGACCATCTGTTTGCCCTGGATAAAGCCGCGGTACCAGTCGATATTCAGCAGCTGGGTCATGACGTCGTTGGCGTTGTTCAGGTCATCCAGCGTTTCGAACAGCGGGGCCACCGGCAGGGCAAAGCCAATCCCGGCCTCCTTCAGCAGCAGATGAACCGCCAGCACGTCGGACGGCGTTTTGGCCATCGAGATCACGTAGGCGGCGATCGATCCGCGCGGCGCCTCGGCGATCACTCTACAGGTGTCGAGAACTTCGCGGGTCTCTTCGCTTGGCTCCCACTGGCGCGGCAGCAGCGGACGTTTGGAATTCAGTTCGCGGATCAGGAAAGCCTGTTTGTCGGCTTCTGACCAGCTTTCGTAATCGCCGATCCCGAGGTAACGGGTCATTTCGCCCAGCGCTTCGGTGTGGCGGGTGCTTTCCTGACGGATATCAATACGCACCAGCGGTACGCCGAAGGACTTCACGCGGCGCAGGGTGTCGAGCAGCTCGCCGTTGGCGATAATGCCCATGCCGCAGGCCTGCAGCGATTTATAACAGGCGTATAGCGGCTCCCACAGCTGCTCGTTCTGAGTGATCAGTCCCGCCGGTTTCGGCAGCTTCTGACCTTTCAGACGCGCTTCCAGCCAGGCCTGGGTTTCCATCAGCTGAGTGCGCAGTTTTTTCATCAGGTAACGGTACGGTTCCTGAGCGCCCTCGGCGCCGGCCAGGGCGCGCAATTCGTCAGTACACTCCACCATCGACAGCTCGGAGATCAGCACCTGCACATCTTTGAGGAACAGATCGGTCGCTTTCCAGCGGCTGAGCAGCAGCACGTGGCGGGTGATATCGGCGGTCACGTTCGGGTTGCCGTCGCGGTCGCCGCCCATCCACGAAGTGAAACGCACCGGGACAAAGTCCACCGGCAGCTGATAGCCGAGGTTGGCTTCCAGCTGTTCGTTCAGCTCGCGCAGGTAGTTAGGCACCCCTTCCCACAGGCTATTTTCCACCACCGCGAAGCCCCATTTGGCTTCATCGACCGGGGAAGGGCGGTGCTTACGAATTTCATCGGTATGCCAGGACTGGGCGATCAGCTGGCGCAGGCGGCGCATCAGCTGGTGGTGCTCGTAGTCCGCGATATCTTTGTTATCCAGCTGCTTGAGGCAGTTGTTCACTTCCACCATTTTATGGATCAGCGTCCGGCGGGTGATCTCGGTCGGGTGGGCGGTTAACACCAGCTCCAGGGACAGAGATTCCACCGCTTTTTTGATGGTGTCTTCGTTGAGATTGGGTTGGTCTTTGAGCTTTCTCAGGGTGCGCGCAATGACTTCCGGATTGCTGGCCGCTTCGCCATTCGGCGAAATGCTGTGGTACTGCTCAGCGGTGTTGGCCAGATTCAGGAACTGGCTGAAGGCACGGGCCACCGGCAGCAGTTCGTCGTTAGACAAATTCTGCAGCGTGGTCAGCAGCTCCTGGCGGTTAGCTTCGTTGCCGGCGCGTGAAGATTTGGACAACTTACGGATAGTTTCGACACGATCAAGAATATTTTCTCCCAATGCATCCTTGATGGTATCGCCCAGCACCTTGCCGAGCATACTGACATTACTACGCAATGCGGAATATTGTTCGTTCATGTTACCCCAGACACCCCATCTCATTTTATTTTGTTATATCCGCTGCGCTGGAACGTGAGCAACGGATAAGCAACCCGTCTTTTATAAAGCCACGTAAATACCCCCACGTCAATTACTGCGAAATCGCTTCAGCAAACGAGTAAATACCCGTAATTTGCGAAATTTAACTCAGGGGGCGCTGGATAAGCATCGCTTATGGAAATGTGACGATCGTCACCGTTCCGCCCCGGGAGAGCGGGGCGGAAAAAGAGGGCGATTTTAGTGCCAGCAGAAGTGGTGAACCACCTGGCTAATCAGCTCCCGCGTCGGCTTGATAAAGCGCGTCTCCAGAAACTCGTCAGGCTGATGGGCCTGATTGATCGAGCCCGGGCCGAGAACCAGCGTTGGGCACAGCGTCTGGATAAACGGCGCTTCGGTACAGTAGTTCACCACGTCGGTCTGGGCGCCAAGCAGTTTCTCAACCACCTGCACCAGCTTATGGTCCGGCGGGCACTCGTAGCCGGGGATCGGCGGATGCAGCTCCGAGACCGTCAGGCGGCCCGGCCAGCGTTCGCTGACCGGGGCCAGCGCCTCGTCCAGCAGACCATTGAGGTCGTTGAGGGTCATCCCCGGCAACGGGCGGATGTCCATATGCAGTTCACAGCAGGCGCAGATACGGTTTGAGGCATCGCCGCCATGGATGGCGCCGAGGTTGAGGGTCGGGTAAGGGACCGTGAACGCCTCGAAGTGGTAGCGCTCTTTTAGCAAATCGCGCAGCTGCATAATCCGACCGATGGCGTCGTGCATCAGCTCGATCGCGTTGACCCCGCGCGCCGGATCGCTGGAGTGGCCGGACTGGCCCTGAATACGGATCGCGTTGGACATATGTCCTTTATGGGCGCGGATCGGCTGCAGGGAGGTGGGCTCGCCGATGATGGCGCAGTCGGGGCGCAGCCGGGTGGTTTCGGCAAAATAGCGCGCGCCGGCCATGCTGGTCTCTTCGTCGGCGGTGGCCAGAATATACAGCGGTTTTTTCAGCGTGGTGACGTCGACATCGCGCAGGGCGTCGAGAATAAAGGCGAAGAAGCCTTTCATATCGGCCGTGCCGAGGCCGTAGAGCTTGTTATCGTGTTCGGTAAGGGTGAACGGATCGCGCGTCCAGCGGCCGTCATCGAACGGCACGGTATCGGTATGCCCGGCGAGAAGCAGGCCGCCGGCGCCGTGTCCGGTGCTGGCCAGCAGGTTGAATTTATGGCGCGTATCCGGCACCGGCTGTACCTCGACATTAAAGCCGAGATCGCGGAACCAGCCGGCCAGCAAATTGATTAAAGACTCATTGCTCTGATCGAGAGCCTCTTCGGTCGCGCTGATGGACGGTGTGGCGATCAACGCGCGGTAAATCTCGATAAAGGGCGGTAAATTGTTTTTCATTGTTGACACACCTTGGGTCGTGATAGTATCAATATTCATGCATTTATTGTGAATAAAAATACAATATCGTTGAGCGTAAGAAAACCCATCGAATGTAAGGAGATGCGCTTCCAATGTTAAATACGCTGATTGTGGGTGCCAGTGGTTATGCCGGCGCAGAGCTGGTGACCTATATCAATCGTCATCCGCATATGAACATAACCGCTTTGACGGTCTCCGCGCAAAGCAATGATGCGGGAAAATTAATTTCCGACCTGCATCCGCAGCTCAAAGGCATTGTCGATATGCCGCTGCAGCCGATGTCCGATATCAGCGAATTCAGCGCTGGCGTGGACGTGGTGTTTCTCGCCACCGCGCACGAAGTGAGTCACGATCTGGCGCCGCAGTTCCTTGCCGCCGGCTGCGTGGTGTTCGATCTCTCCGGTGCCTTCCGCGTTAACGATGGGGCGTTCTACGAAAAATATTATGGTTTCACTCATCAGCATCCCGACCTGCTCAAACAGGCGGTGTATGGTCTGGCGGAGTGGAGCGCGGATGCGCTTAAAGAAGCGCAGTTAATCGCGGTGCCTGGCTGCTACCCGACGGCGGCGCAGCTGTCGCTGAAGCCGCTGATTGATGCCAGTCTGCTGGATCTCAACCAGTGGCCAGTGATCAACGCTACCAGCGGGGTGAGCGGCGCGGGACGCAAAGCCGCGATCGGCAACAGCTTCTGTGAAGTCAGCCTGCAGCCATACGGCATCTTTAACCATCGTCATCAGCCGGAGATTGCCAGCCACCTCGGAGCGAAGGTGATTTTTACCCCGCATCTGGGTAATTTTAAGCGCGGCATTCTGGAAACCATTACCTGCCGCCTGAAGCCGGGCGTTGGCCATGCGCAGATCGCGGCGGTTTACCAGCAGGCTTACGCCGATAAACCGCTGGTACGTTTATATGATAAAGGCGTGCCCGCATTGAAAAGCGTCGAAGGTCTGCCATTCTGTGATATCGGTTTTGCCGTGCAGGACGACCATCTCATCGTCGTCGCGGCAGAAGATAACCTGCTGAAAGGCGCCGCAGCGCAGGCGGTGCAGTGCGCGAATATTCGTTTCGGCTTCGCTGAGACGCAGTCTCTTATTTAAGGTGTGATGATGAACCCATTAATTATCAAACTCGGCGGCGTATTACTCGATAGCGAAGAAGCGCTGGAGCGTCTGTTTACCGCGCTGGTCAATTACCGTGAAGCGCACCAGCGTCCGCTGATTATCGTCCATGGCGGCGGCTGCGTGGTGGATGAGCTGATGAAGCAGCTCAACCTGCCGGTGCAGAAGAAAAATGGTCTGCGGGTGACGCCGGCTGAGCAAATCGACATCATCACCGGCGCGCTGGCGGGAACCGCCAACAAGACGCTGCTGGCGTGGGCGAAAAAGCACGGTCTGGCCTCTGTCGGCCTGTTCCTCGGCGATGGCGATAGCGTGAAGGTGACACAGCTGGATGCTGAGCTGGGCCATGTCGGGCTGGCGCAGCCGGGCTCTCCGACGCTGATCAACACCCTGCTGGCGGGCGGTTACCTGCCGGTGGTGAGCTCTATCGGCGTGACCGACGAGGGCCAGCTGATGAACGTCAATGCTGACCAGGCGGCGACGGCGCTGGCGGCTACCCTGGGGGCGGATCTGATCCTGCTGTCTGACGTCAGCGGTATCCTCGACGGTAAAGGACAGCGTATTGCCGAGATGACCGCCGAGAAAGCGGAGCAGCTGATCGAGCAGGGGATTATCACTGACGGCATGATTGTCAAAGTGAATGCGGCCCTCGACGCGGCGCGTGCTCTGGGCCGTCCGGTGGATATCGCCTCCTGGCGTCACGCCGAGCAGCTGCCGGCGTTGTTTAACGGCACGCCTATCGGCACACGTATTCTGGCTTAAGATTTCATGCCCGGCGGCGCGTTGTCTGCCGGGCTTACAAGACCGTAGGCCGGGGAGGCACAACGCCACCGGCGGAACTAACGAATAAAGGAAGCATGTTATGGCACTTTGGGGCGGGCGTTTTACACAGGCAGCAGATCAACGGTTCAAACAGTTCAACGACTCGTTGCGCTTCGACTATCGTCTGGCGGAGCAGGATATCGTTGGCTCTGTCGCCTGGTCGAAAGCGCTGGTAACGGTCGGCGTACTGAGTGCCGATGAACAACAGCAGCTGGAAGAAGCGCTGAACGTGCTACTGGAAGAAGTGCGCGCCAATCCGCAGCAAATCCTCGCCAGCGATGCTGAAGATATTCACAGCTGGGTGGAAGGCAAACTGATCGACAAAGTGGGTCAGTTGGGCAAGAAACTGCATACCGGCCGCAGCCGTAACGACCAGGTCGCTACCGATCTTAAACTGTGGTGCAAAGATACCGTTGTCGAACTGCTGTCGGCGAACCGCCAGCTGCAGAGCGCGCTGGTGGAGACGGCCCAGCAGAACCAGGACGCGGTGATGCCGGGGTACACCCACCTGCAGCGCGCCCAACCGGTGACGTTCGCGCACTGGTGTCTGGCCTATGTCGAAATGCTGGCGCGCGATGAAAGCCGCCTGCAGGACGCGCTGAAGCGCCTCGACGTTAGCCCGCTGGGCTGCGGCGCGCTGGCGGGGACGGCGTATGAAATCGACCGCGAGCAGCTGGCCGGCTGGCTGGGCTTTGCCTCCGCCACCCGCAACAGCCTCGACAGCGTGTCCGACCGCGACCATGTTCTGGAGCTGCTTTCCGATGCCTCTATCGGCATGGTCCATCTGTCGCGCTTTGCGGAAGATCTGATTTTCTTTAACTCCGGCGAAGCGAATTTCGTCGAGCTTTCCGACCGCGTAACCTCAGGCTCCTCGCTGATGCCGCAGAAGAAAAACCCGGACGCCCTGGAGCTTATCCGTGGCAAATGCGGCCGCGTGCAGGGCGCGCTGACCGGCATGATGATGACCCTGAAAGGGCTGCCGCTGGCCTACAACAAAGATATGCAGGAAGATAAAGAGGGACTTTTCGACGCTCTGGATACCTGGCTCGACTGCCTGCATATGGCGACCCTGGTGCTGGATGGCATCCAGGTGAAACGTCCGCGCTGTGCGGAAGCGGCGCAGCAGGGCTATGCCAACGCCACTGAGCTGGCGGATTATCTGGTGGCGAAAGGCGTACCGTTCCGCGAGGCGCACCATATTGTCGGTGAAGCGGTGGTGGAAGCCATTGCGCAAGGGAAACCGCTGGAAGCGCTGGCCCTGGCCGACCTGCAGAAATTCAGCCCGGTGATTGCGGACGATGTTTATCCGATCCTGTCGCTGCAGTCCTGCCTTGATAAACGCGCGGCAAAAGGCGGCGTCTCGCCGCAGCAGGTGGCGCAGGCTATCGACGAGGCGAAGGCCCGTCTGAGTTAATCCACAGAAATCTGTCTTCCCTGACCCGGCCGAGCCCAGCGACGCCGGGTTTTTTATGCAAAAAAAAAGCGGACGCAAGGTCCGCAAAAGTTCACGTTGGCTTTAGTTGTTCGGGTAGAGAAACAGTGTGACGGGTCAGTGGTTTTCACAGGTTCACCGTCTTTATGGGCGTATTATTGAACAGAAAACTTGATAGGGATAATCGTTCGTTGCTATGCTATCTATCGCCATGGACTATCGTGGCGATGGAGGATGAATAATGAATATTCGCGATCTTGAATACCTGGTAGCGCTCGCCGAACACCGCCACTTCCGGCGGGCGGCTGACTCATGCCATGTGAGCCAACCGACGCTCAGCGGACAGATCCGCAAGCTGGAGGATGAGCTTGGCGTCATGCTGCTGGAGCGCACCAGCCGTAAGGTTCTGTTTACCCAGGCGGGGCTGTTGCTGGTGGATCAGGCGCGTACCGTGTTACGCGAAGTAAAAGTGCTCAAGGAGATGGCAAGCCAACAAGGGGAAACCATGTCCGGGCCGCTGCATATCGGCTTGATCCCGACAATCGGCCCGTACCTGCTACCGCACATCATTCCGATGCTGCATCAGACCTTCCCGAAGCTGGAAATGTATCTGCACGAAGCGCAGACCCATCAGCTGCTGGCTCAGCTCGACAGCGGTAAGCTCGACTGCGCCATCCTGGCGCTGGTCAAAGAGAGCGAGGCCTTTATCGAGGTGCCGCTGTTCGATGAGCCGATGATGCTGGCTATCTATGAAGATCATCCGTGGGCAAACCGCGACCGGGTGCCGATGTCGGATCTGGCCGGTGAAAAGCTGCTGATGCTGGAGGATGGCCACTGCCTGCGCGATCAGGCGATGGGCTTCTGCTTTGAAGCGGGGGCGGATGAGGATACCCACTTCCGCGCGACCAGCCTGGAAACGCTGCGCAATATGGTGGCGGCAGGCAGCGGTATTACCCTGCTGCCTGCGCTGGCAGTGCCGCAGGAAAGAAAACGCGATGGCGTGGTCTACCTGCCGTGCATTAAGCCAGAGCCAAGACGCACCATCGGTCTGGTTTACCGTCCGGGCTCACCGCTGCGCAGCCGCTATGAACATCTGGCGGAGGCCATCCGCGGCACGATGGATGGCCATTTCGACAAGGCGTTAAAACAGGCGGTTTAAGCCGTTCAGCGCGGCAACCCGGTACGCTTCCGCCATGGTCGGGTAGTTAAAGGTGGTGTTGACGAAGTACTCAATGGTGTTACCACCACCTTTCTGCTCCATGATCGCCTGGCCGATGTGAATGATTTCGGCTGCGCGTTCGCCAAAGCAGTGAATGCCGAGGATCTCCTTGGTCTCCCGGTGGAACAGGATCTTCAGGGTTCCCACGCTCATGCCAACGATTTGCGCCCGCGCCAGGTGTTTAAACTGAGCGCGACCCACCTCATACGGCACTTTCATCGCCGTCAGCTGCTGCTCGGTTTTCCCGACGGAGCTGATTTCCGGAATGGTGTAGATCCCGGTCGGGATATCTTCAATCAGATGCGCTGAGGCTTCGCCTTTCACCAGCGCCTGGGCGGCAATGCGTCCTTGATCGTACGCCGCGGAGGCGAGGCTCGGATAGCCGATGACATCCCCAACCGCATAGATGTGCGGAAGGGCGGTCTGGTACATGCTGTTGACCTTCAGCTGGCCGCGACTGTCGGTCTGCAGACCGATGTTTTCCAGCGCCAGAGTGTCGGTATTGCCGGTGCGGCCGTTGGCGTACAGCAGGCAGTCCGCTTTGAGCTTTTTGCCGGATTTCAGATGCATGATGACGCCGTCATCAACGCCTTCAATCTTTTCGTACTCCTCGTTGTGGCGAATGACCACGCCGCTGTTCCAGAAGTGATAGGAGAGCGAATCTGACATCTCCTGATCGAGGAAGGCCAGCAGACGATCGCGGGTGTTGATCAGATCGACCTTCACCTCCATGCCGCGGAAGATCGACGCATATTCACAACCGATTACCCCGGCGCCGTAAATGATCACATGGCGCGGCTCATGCTGCAGGCTGAGAATCGAATCGCTGTCATAGATGCGCGGGTGGTGGAAATCGACATCCGCCGGATGATAGGGGCGAGATCCGCAGGCGATAACGAATTTCTCCGCGGTCACCGTCTCGACCGTGCCGTCATGGCACTCCAGCGCCAGAGTATGCTCATCAACGAAGTGGGCATTGCCCTGCAGAATTTCACAGTGGTTGCGCTCATAGAATCCCTGGCGCATATGAGTCTGCTGGTTGATGACGCTGTCGGCATGGTTAAGGATGTCGGCGAAAGAAGAGCGAAGAAGGCGGGAGTGGTCGCTGTAGAGGGGGTTTTGGTTAAACTCGATAATACGGCTGACGGCATGGCGGAGGGCTTTCGACGGGATGGTGCCCCAGTGGGTGCAACCGCCGCCGACATTATGGTAGCGCTCGATGACGGCAACGCGTGCTCCCTGTTTCACCAGTCCCATGGCGGCGCCTTCGCCGCCAGGACCGGAACCAATCACTATTGCATCATAATCCCAAGAGTGTGACATGGCATTACTCACCTGTTTTATACATAAAATAAACACGATGATAACATTCGCTGCGCTTTAACCCAATTATCGTTGTGCTTTTTTGCGGCATAAAAGCAGAAACGGCTCGTAAACAATCATTCACAATCCAGGGCAAACCGATTAGTTTTAATCTCTGGTATAGTGCCAGCAGGGCTATTGGAAGGATTCATACATCGTGATGGGCGTAAGAGCACAACAAAAAGAAAAAACCCGCCGTTCGCTGGTGGAAGCGGCATTCAGCCAACTTAGCGCTGAGCGGAGTTTCGCCAGCCTGAGCTTGCGTGAAGTGGCGCGGGAAGCAGGGATCGCGCCGACGTCCTTTTATCGTCATTTTCGCGATGTCGATGAGTTAGGCCTGACGATGGTCGATGAGAGCGGACTGATGCTGCGCCAGCTGATGCGCCAGGCGCGCCAGCGGATTGCCAAAGGCGGCAGCGTGATCCGCACCTCGGTCTCGACCTTTATGGAGTTTATCGGTAACAACCCGAACGCTTTCCGCCTGCTGCTGCGCGAGCGCTCGGGAACGTCTGCGGCGTTTCGCGCCGCCGTCGCACGCGAAATCCAGCATTTTATTGCGGAACTCGCCGACTATTTAGAACTCGAAAACCATATGCCGCGCGCCTTTACCGAAGCGCAGGCTGAAGCTATGGTCACCATCGTTTTTAGCGCTGGCGCGGAAGCGCTGGATGTCGGCCCTGAACAGCGCCGACAGCTGGAAGAACGGTTGGTACTGCAGCTTAGAATGATCTCTAAAGGCGCGTATTACTGGTATCGCCGTGAACAAGAAAAAATGTCACATCATTCCGAATAACGTGAAGGACGAGCAATGAAACACTCAGTTCAAGATAAAGGTACGCTGCTGCTGGCGCTGATTGCCGGGTTATCTATTAATGGCGCCTTTGCGGCGCTGTTCAGTTCGATAGTTCCGTTTTCCGTCTTCCCCATCTTATCCCTGCTGCTGACGGTCTACTGTCTGCATCAGCGCTATCAGAACCGCAGTATGCCCGTCGGGCTACCGGGCCTGGCCGCCGCCTTTTTTATTCTCGGGGTGCTGTTGTACAGCACCGTCGTGCGTGCGGAGTACCCGGATATCGGCTCTAACTTCTTCCCGGCCGTTCTGTCCGTCGCGATGGTCTTCTGGATCGGCTACAAGATGCGTAACCGCAAAAATACCGCCGCTGAATAAGCCGCCAGTGATAAAAAACCGGCAATATGACGTTGCCGGTTTTTTTTGGCCTATTTCCGGGTCAGCAGAACGCCGCACTCCATGTGATGGGTATACGGGAACTGGTCGAACAGCGCCAGCCGGGTAACGTTGTGCGTCTGGCTTAGCGTTTCCAGATTACGGCACAGCGTTTCCGGGTTGCACGAAATGTACATTATGCGCGGATAGGCCTGCACCATTTTCTCCGTTTCACTGTCCAGCCCGCTACGCGGCGGATCGACGAAAATAGTCTCGCACTGATAGCTTTGCAGATCGATACCCTGCAGCCGGTTGAACTCACGCACGCCGTTCATCGCCTGAGTAAACTCTTCAGCCGCCATGCGGATAATCTGCACGTTGTCGATATGGTTGGCGGCGATGTTGTACTGCGCCGCCGCCACCGACGGTTTGGCGATTTCGGTGGCCAGTACGCGATCGAAATTACGCGCCAGCGCCAGCGAGAAGTTACCGTTGCCGCAGTACAATTCCAGCAGGTCGCCGGTCGCCCCTTTGGTGACATCCAGCGCCCACTCCAGCATCTGAATGTTCATGGCCGCGTTCGGTTGGGTAAAGCTGTTTTCCACCTGACGGTAGATCATCTCCCGACCGCCAACCGGCAGGCGTTCATCTATATAATCCTGATCGAGCTCGATTTTAGTTTTGGTCGCCCGACCAATCAGATGCACATTGAGCCCCTGGGCTCGCAGGGCATCACGCAGCGCCTCCGCTTGCTCACGCCAGGCATCATCGAGCTTTTTATGATACAGCAGCGAGACGACCGCCTGGTTGCTGAGGGTGGTCAGATAGTCAATCTGGAACAGCTTATGGCGCAGCACGGGATTGTTGCGCACGCCCTCCAGCATGGCGGTCATCAGCTGATTGATGAGCGCGCTGGCGGCCGGGAAGCTGTCAACGCGAATCCGCGACCGGGTCTGCTGATCGAAAATAATATGGTACAGGTCGTCGCCATCGTGCCACAGACGGAACTCGGCGCGCATACGGTAGTGGCTGACCGGCGAACGAAACACTTCCGGAACCGGCGCGGCGAAAGGCGCCATCATGGTTTGCAAACGGACGACTTTTTCTGCCAGCTGCGCTTCGTATTGTTCGGTAGGAAGGTGTTCGGGGGTCATGATGTATCCTGAATAAAATAAGTACGCGGGGATTGTAGGGAAAGCGCCGGGGATGTCCAGCCTCGAATGCCGCGGGAAATATAATTAGCAGTCTGGACATCTATATGTTTCTGATTGTAGCATTCGCCTACCGGTCCTGTGAGTTAAAAGGGAACCCAGTGGAAATCTGGGGCTGACGCGCAGCGGTAAGGAAGGTGAGAAATGAGCGCACTCGGTGCAGACACTGCGGTTAGCCGTGGGAAGTCATTATTTCTTGAAACAGCCTCCAAGCCCGAAGACCTGCCGGAATACGTCGCACTGGGTTTTATCGTCGCGAGCAACTGATAAAACCTGCGGCATCCTTTTTCTGTTTCGGATGCTTTTACAATGATTAAAAAAGCTTCGCTGATGACGGCCTTATCCGTCACGGCATTTTCCGGCTGGGCGCAGGACAGCAATTCAGACACGTTGGTGGTGACAGCAAACCGTTTTCAACAGCCGGTCAATACCGTGCTGGCGCCGACCGATATAGTGACGCGCGATGACATCGACCGCTGGCAGTCCAAAGATTTAAACGATGTCATGCGTCGTCTTCCCGGGGTCGATATTGCCCGCAACGGCGGCATGGGGCAGAGCGCTTCGCTGTATGTTCGGGGGACGGAGGCTCGCCACGTGCTGGTGCTGATCGACGGCGTGCCGATGGCGCGTCCGGGGATCTCCAACGGCGTGGATATCAGTCAGATCCCTATCTCTCTGGTCCAGCGGGTGGAATACATTCGCGGCCCGCGCTCCGCGGTGTACGGCTCCGGGGCGATCGGCGGGGTGGTGAACATCATCACCATGACCGATGCTGAGCGTTCGCAGATCAACGCCGGCGCGGGAACGAACGGCTATCAGTCCTACGATGGCGCCTTTAACAAGCGGTTTGGCGATACGCTGGTTACCGCTGCCGGCGCCTATCAGACCACCAAAGGGTTTAACGTCCAGCCGAACTCCTCTTATAGCGGCGACAGCGATCGCGACGGCTACCGCAATAAAATGCTATGGGGCGGGGTACAGCATCAGTTCGATGACAACTTCTCGGGGTTCTTCCGCGGCTATGGTTATTCCGCCAATGCTGACTATGACCAGGGTAACTGGGGCTACGCAGGTGGAAACGATGAAGATCAGTCCTATACCCAATCCTGGGACACCGGTCTGCACTACCATTCCGGAATTTACTCCTCCCAGCTGATTGCGAACTATCAGCGTATTAAAGATTACAACTACAGCAGCGACGCTGGCCGCTATGCCGCGGGCACCACCCTGGATGATATGGAACAACGCTATATCCAATGGGGAAATAATGTTGTGGTGGGCCATGGCGCAGTGAGCGGTGGCGTAGACTGGAAACAGGAGAAGCTGAAATCCAGCGGAACGACCAGTACCGACGTGTATAAGCGCGATACCACCGGTCTTTATCTGACGGGCCAGCAGCAGATTGACAGCGTGACGCTGGAAGCTTCCGGCCGTGAGGATCATGACGAGCAGTTTGGCTGGCACGGTACCTGGCAGACGGCGGCAGGCTGGGAATTTATCGAGGGTTATCGGACAACGCTCTCGTACGGTACAGGATTCCTCGCCCCCTCCCTCGGACAGCAGTACGGCGCAGAACGTTTTGGCATCGCCTCTAACCCGAACCTGAAGCCAGAGGAGTCGAAGCAGTGGGAAGCGGGCCTCGAAGGGTTGACGGGGCCGGTCGACTGGCGTCTCTCCGCGTATCGCTATGAGATTCAAAACCTCATTGATTACGACAACAACGCCTATTACAACGTCAAGTCTGCGACAATCAAGGGGCTGGAGTGGACGGGGAATGTCACCACAGGGCCGGTGGAGCACCATCTGACGCTGCAGTATGTTGACCCTCGCGATGATGAAACTAACAAGATCCTCTATCGCCGGGCGAAGCAGCAGGTGAAATACGAGCTGAACGGCCAGGTCTACGATCTGGGGTGGGATGTGACGTATCACTACATCGGCAAGCGCTACGATTATGATTACGACAACTCGCGTACCGTCAATATGGGTGGGTTGAGCCTCTGGGATGTCGGTTTATCGTATCCCGTCACCTCACACCTGACAGTTCGTGGTAAAATAGCCAACCTGTTCGATAAAGATTACGAGACAGTTTATGGCTACCAATCTGCAGGACGGGAATACACCTTGTCTGGCAGCTACACCTTCTGATCCACGTCCCACCGTGCTGGTGTTTGATTCCGGCGTCGGTGGGTTGTCGGTTTATAATGAGATTCGGCAGCTGCTGCCGAATCTGCATTACATCTATGCTTTCGATAACGTTGCCTTCCCCTATGGCGAGAAGAGCGAGGCGTTTATCGTTGAGCGCGTTGTGGAAATCGTCACCGCTGTCCAGCAGCGTTATCCCCTGGCGCTGGCGGTGATCGCCTGCAATACCGCCAGTACCGTCTCCCTGCCTGCTCTGCGTGAAAAGTTCGCCTTCCCCGTTGTCGGCGTGGTGCCGGCGATCAAGCCCGCCGCCCGCTTAACGGCGAACGGCATTGTCGGCCTGCTGGCGACGCGCGGCACCGTAAAGCGTCCTTATACCCGTGAGCTGATCGACCGCTTTGCCAATGAATGTCGGATTGAAATGCTGGGGTCGGCGGAGCTGGTGGAGCTGGCGGAAGCGAAGCTGCACGGCGAGCCTGTGCCGTTAGAAGAACTGCGCCGTATCCTGCGCCCGTGGCTGCGGATGCAGGAGCCGCCGGATACGGTGGTGCTGGGCTGCACCCACTTTCCTCTTTTACAGGAGGAGCTGCAGCGCGTCCTGCCCGAGGGCACGCGGCTGATCGATTCCGGCGCGGCGATTGCCCGTCGCACCGCCTGGCTGTTAGAGCATGAAGCGCCGGACGCGAAGTCCAGCGACGAGAATAAAGCATTCTGCATGGCGTTGACGGCAGAAACGGAACAACTTTTACCCGTTTTGCATCGCTATGGCTTCTCGACGCTGGAAAAATTACCGCTTTAACGGCGTTTTGCACAAAAAAGAGACGGTTGAATAATTTTTTGAAAACAGGGCTTGTCAACGCCTCAGAACTCCCTATAATGCGCCTCCACTGACACGGAACAACGGCAAGCAAGCCGCCGGGTCAGCAGGGTTTCGGCGATGAAGTTCAGCGCTGAAAACCGACAGAGAAAAGCAAAATAAGGGCTTGACTCTGAATGAGGAAAACGTATTATACGGGACCTCGCAACGGTGAGCTGAAAGTCGCGTTGCA
>NZ_JBMEZS010000012.1:0-179701 GCF_048822555.1 Klebsiella sp. C283 | reverse complement strand
ACAACGAGCTGGCAGAGCGCCGGCTTGAAATGACCATCCAGAACATGCGCATCAACCATGCGGCGGTTTCAGCTACCCACTGCCGCGACTGCGGGGAAGAGATACCCGAGCGGCGCCGGGAACTGGTGGCGGGCTGCCAGCGCTGCGCTGACTGTCAGGAAGAGTATGAAGAACGTGGTAAGCATTTGGCTGTAACGAGAGGTGGAAGATGAAACATGAGATGCAACCCGATAGCCTTGTTGATTTGAAGTTTATCATGGCCGATACTGGCTTCAGCAAAAGCTTCATCTATAAACGAATCAAAGCAGGAGACCTGGCAAAAAGCAGGGTTATACACGGTCGAGCAAGATGGCTATTTAGCGAGCACTGCGATTTCAAAAAAAGGCTCCTTTCCCGCTCCGATGGGTAAAGTAACGAGTAAAATATTTTTCACACGTAAAAAACACTATATACTTCAACCCCCTGTATATCAGGTTAGGTGTATGCAGGGGACACCATAACCCTCCTGCTTTATGTCGGATCCACGCCGACTTTTGATGGTTTTTCTGCAGCTCCTGTAGACAGTCTACTCAAGGTGGTACCGACCTGATCATCAATGCCCCCTTCCTGTTAACGCACAAAGTGATTTATTTATAGATATAAAACCCGTGGCGCCATTCCTCTTTTTAAAAAGAGGAAAACACCAGTTATAATTTTGCGACTAAAATGAACAACTCACAGGAAAAGACGAGTTGTAAAACGTAATGACATCGTCCGCAGCGACCGCACGAAAAGCATACTGCTCACTCCCGACAGACATTCAAAATATTGATATTCACGATCATAAAAACATAGTTTTCTTGCCCTGACAGGTATGACCTAATGAACAGGCCATCAGACTCATCTATTTTTACCGCAACGCGTTAACACTCACCTAAATCATCACCGCGGCATTAGTATTCAAGTTTCGTTCGCATCGCCTGCTGGCCTCCCATAATCACATTATTATTACCTTTGCCTGTGTAAGCCTGACCTTAGCTATCGTCCTGATTGTTGGATTTTCCTCAATCCACCTGTATGAACCAACGATTCGCTTAGCCAGTAATATAATGGTTTACATATGGACGTTCTTTTTTTAACGACGATGGCATTAACCCGCTTCAGAAATATATTCTGGACAGGAATCTATTTTTACTACTTCGTTTATATCTTAACCTTCTCTTTCTTAACAACCGCAGATGTCGCTAGCGAGAACACAGGGTATAAAACGAGGCTTTTCGAAACGCTGGGCACTCTGAACTTTATTATCATTATTTTCCTTAATGCGTTTAATCTTTATCAATTATCCAACAATAAATATGAGAATGCCTATCAGAACTCGATTCGTGATTATCTGACGCAGCTGTATAACCGCCGTTATTTTTACCTTGTGCTGATAAAAAAAAATGCAACGGGTCTCTGTGCAAAACCATTATCTAAATTGTTATGCAACATCGATCATTTCAAGCGCATCAATGACAAATATGGTCACTTTCAGGGAGATCTTGTTATTCAGTATGTGGCCGGGGTACTTCAGGATCAGGTTCGCAGAGATGATATTGTGGCCAGAACAGGCGGCGAGGAATTTGCGCTATTACTGTCTGACGTGGGCCAACAGCAGGCGCAACTCATCGCCGAGCGGACCCGCCAGACCATTATCAACCCAGGCGACGTCAGCAGCAGGGTTAAACTGCCCGAAAGCGTCACGATCAGTATCGGTCTTGCCACAACGGAGGATCCTAAAACGGTATAGAATGAATGACTTAACCGTGCCGACGGCGCCCTGTACCAGGCAAAAAAAGCAGGTAGGAATTGCGTGGTTGCCTGGCAGAAGCCCTCCTGCACTCTATAGCCTCGACAATTAACCGACAGCAACACGCTTTATGCGTACAATATCGCGTGGCCTGGTCGTCAACCTGCCGCCCAGCCGATGCAACACTCTCTGGACAACAAAGGAGCCAGGCGTTGATATGAAACAGATCACCCTTAGCGATATGCAGCAGCAGAGCGAAGCGGCGGCCAGTTCCCCGCGCTTACGTGCCCATCGCAATTTTCACCCTGAGCTGAGCGACCCGGTGCAGCGTCTGGCTATCGCTATGGAACCCGGCACCTATATCCGCCCGCACCGGCACCGACATACCTTTGAACTTTTGCTGCCGCTGAAAGGTCGCTTTGTGGTGCTAAATTTTGATGATCATGGCGCGATCACTAACCGGGTGGTGCTGGGTGAAACCTGCACGGCGCTGGAAATGGAGCCTGGCACCTGGCATACGGTGCTCTCACTCGACGCTGGTGGGATGGTATTTGAAGTCAAACAAGGCGCTTATCAACCGCTTGCTGAAATCGACACTATGGACTGGGCGCCAGCAGAAGGTCAGCCGGGTACCGCGGAGATGATGGCCTGGTATGCCATCGCGCAGCCAGGAGATCGCTATCCCTCTGTAACCCGGTAAGCTTGGCCGCCGCAAACGGATGCCGCGAGTATCCGTTTGCGTTATCCCTGTCGTCCAGGCATTGATCTCAAGATCCACATTCTCTTCATGATGCGTTCCCTCTCGTCGAGGTCGTTAATAAAAAAACAAAAAAGTGTTGTATCCAGGCGCTAAGCAAACTATTTTTCTCGAGCGAAATAAATGATAGGATTACACCATCAAGTGAATGGCTGACGTAACAATAAGAACAATCATCTTATTGATATAATATTCTCAACATGAATGAATTTCATCAATCAGACCAGCGACGTTAACAAAAAAAGCACATGACCATCAGATTTTCATTGCTAATACTGACCGCTATTTTTCTGCAATAAACAATCCTTATGAATATAACAGAACGGAATATCTGGAAATTAAATAATTTACCGCCAATGGAGTATTGTTCCCTTTCCCGGGCGCAAAAATTATTAAACTGCGAAATTGAAGACATTCTTCACTGGCATGATATCGGTGCGATCAATCTATGCCTGAAGCTTAACCCGACGCGGGGAACACTAAAACTCGCCGTCCTTTCTCATCAGGAAAAAGAGGTAACCAACACATTTAATCCACTCAATTCATCTGAGACGCTGGAAACCTACTGGTCGCCACACTCCCATATCCATAGCATTTTGCGGATTGATGGCGATATTCCCGTCATGGAAACCCAGAGCGGGAATACCGTCACGCAGTTCAACGTCAAGGTCACAGCTTCAGGACTTTGGCATCCGCACAGCCGGAATTTAATGGCGTTGCTGGAGGCGCCTAACGATATTCATCGTGAAAACAGGTTCAGCATGATGCTGCCTGAGAAACCGTTTGTTTATTGTCACTTCATTCCGCAGGAAGCCGAAAACCCCATCCTGTCATTGAATCGGCTCTATATTACCAGTCAGGCAATTGAGAAAATATTTGCCCATAGCATTAGCGCCCGACCGATGGATGTCACAAAAAATCCGCTACGGCAACAAACCGGTTATATCCATCAGGAATTAACCTCACTTCCGCAAAGTGAGGTACTGCTGGAATTTATCCACGATCTTATTCTGTCCCATACTTTATTTAATGTGAAATTGCAGACCATGGCTGAGCCAGACAAGACCCAGCTCTTTCATCACGTGCTGGAAAGGCTGAAGGAGGAAGTCATGCTTAGAGAGAATGCCCTGCCCGACGAGGCCGACACCAGCAACGCAGCCCACCGTTAATCCTGGCTCGCCGTCGAGCGACGCACGCCTTCAGGCAGGAGGCAGGCGGTTTTCCTGCTCAAGCGTTAGCGCAATCTCCCGCGCCAGGGCGATAAATTCGCGTGCCGCGGCGCTCTGCCACGCATCCCTGCGCTGGAGCAAACAGGCCGTTCGCTGCAGCAGCGCGGGTTCCAGCTCAATCGCCACCACATCATCATACTGCCCGGCGATAGCCGCCGGCAGCAGTGTCGCAAGGGGCGTTCGCCGAATGACCGACAGAACGGCGCCGATAGAGTTGGCCTCCATCTGCACGTCAGGTTCGAGCCGATGACGACGACAATAACGATCGATCTGCTCCCGGGTGGCAAACTCGCTGCTCAGTAAAATCAGCGGCTGCGCGTCGAGCGCCTGCAGCCTGAGCGCGTTCTCTCTGGCCAGAGGATGCGTGCGGCTCACCACCAGCGCGAGGGTTTCCGTCAGCAGCGGCTGAACGACAATATCCGGGGAACGACTGTCGTCAAAGGCGATGCCGACATCCAGTTCATCCTGCAGCAACATCATTTCCATGCGCTCCTGGTTCATCTCCTGGATCAGCAATTTCACGCCGGGGTAGCGTCGATAGTAGTTTTCCACCAGCGGTCCCAGCATATAGGTGGTGAAGGTCGGCGTCATGGCAATGCGGAGTTTGCCGCGCTGCAGATCCTCAGCGTCATGCAGAGCGCGCCGCCCCTCCTCAAGATCGCGTAACGCCCGGCGGGCATACTCCAGCCAGATCTCTCCGGCATCGGTTAACCGGATATAACGGCCAGAGCGGTCGAAAAGCTGAACCTCCAGCATGGCTTCCAGCTGGCGGATCTGCTGTGACAGCGCCGGCTGGGAGACGTGCAGCGCCGCGGCGGCGCGGGTAAAGCCACGGTGTTCTGCCACAGCGATAAAGTAGGAAAGATGGCGCAGGAGCATCCGCTTACCTATAAGTAATTCAACTAGGGTTCATCATAAATAAGTCTTTTAACTTATGAAACAAGTTACGTACCCTCTACGCACGACCCGTTGCCTCTTTTACCTTGAACATCATCTTATGCAGGAGTGACTATGTCCGCTCACGATCGCTATCTCCAGCGCGCCTTAGCGCTGGCAAAACACAACACAACCCACGGTGGTCGCCCCTTTGGCGCCGTGATGGTGCGCCATAACGATGTGGTCGCCGAAGCCGTCAACACCTTTCATCTGAGCGGCGACCCAACGGCGCATGCCGAACTGAATGCCGTTCGCGATATTGCCGCCAGGCTGGGAAGCGAAGTTCTGCGCGAATGCGTTATTTACGCCAGCGGACAGCCTTGTCCGATGTGTCTTAGCGCACTCTATTTAACCGGCGTGCGGGAAGTATTTTTCGCCAACAGCAATCAGGACGGAGAGCCTTTTCAGCTATCTACCGCCGCGATTTATCAGCAGTTGCAGCAGCCGCTGGCGCAGCAGACGTTGCCGATCCATCATCGCCCCCAGCCGGAGGGGCTGGCAGTTTATCAGCGGTGGGCGGAACAGCAGCCATGAAAGCCGTGTTGCGACAGAATCTGACGCTGGGGATCCTGGTGCTGATCGGCATAAATATGCGGCCGCTGCTCACCTCCATCGGCCCTTTGCTTCCGGAGATCCGCGCCGCCAGCGGGATGAGCTATACCCTGGCCGCGCTACTGACCGCCCTGCCGGTGGTAGCGATGGGCGTGCTGGCGCTGGCCGGCGGCTGGGTCGATCGTCATGTCGGTCAAAACCGTAGCATTGCGCTAAGCCTGCTGATTATCGCGGCGGGCGCCCTGTTGCGGGAAATCGCCCCGAATAGCGGCCTACTGCTCACCAGCGCCCTGGCCGGAGGCGTTGGCATCGGCATCATCCAGGCTGCCATCCCGGCGGTGATTAAGCGCTTATTCGCCCGACGGACGCCGCTGGTGATGGGGCTATGGTCAGCTGCGCTAATGGGCGGTGGCGGGTTAGGCGCCGCGTTAACGCCGTGGCTGGCGTCGCACAGCACAGCCTGGCGGGATGCGCTGGCCTGGTGGGCGCTCCCCGCCCTCCTCGCCCTGCTCAGCTGGCTGGCGATTTGCCGGCACCTGCCCCGTGCTCCGCATCAGACCAGCGCCGCCCCCCGGGTAGCGATTATTGGCCAGCGCCGTGCCTGGACGCTGGGGCTCTATTTCGGACTGATCAATGCCGGCTACGCCAGTCTGATCGCCTGGCTGCCGCCCTATTATATGCAGCTTGGCGACAGCGCCCAGTACAGCGGCTCGCTGCTGGCGTTGCTGACGGTTGGGCAAACCGCGGGCGCGCTGCTGCTGCCGGCGCTGGCTCGCCAGGATGACCGGCGCCAGCTTCTGCTGTGTGCTCTGGCGCTCCAGCTGATTGGCTTCTGCGGCTTCATCTGGCTGCCGCAGCACTTCTCCGCGCTCTGGGCTCTCGCCTGCGGCGTCGGTCTGGGCGGCGCGTTTCCCCTGTGCCTGGTGCTGGCCCTCGATCATGCCGGACAACCGACGGTGGCCGGCCGGCTGGTAGCCTTTATGCAGGGTATCGGATTTATTATCGCCGGCCTGTCGCCCTGGCTTTCCGGCCTGCTGCGTAGCCTGAGCGGGAACTACACCCTTGACTGGTCCTGGCATGCGCTCTGTGTCCTGTTACTCATGGCGATCACGCTGCGCTTTATCCCGGCACACTACCCTGCCGAGTGGCGACAGCGCGCCTCTGATCTGCATTAAACCGGTGGCGCGTGGCAACGTGGATGCCGCGCGCCAAGCCTGACTAGCTCCGCTAATCGCCCTGACGAGAAACCCGTTTTCGCAGCGTCGCTGGCGCTAAATTTATTACCGGGCGAAATTAATGTGTCGCCGAATCACGACACTCGTAAGTAACTAAAAATTAATAAAAAAATGCCTCTTGTTTCCCTGATTTTTTAGGCGTACATTAGCGCCATCTGGAGCACTTAACGCACAGAATTGCGAGCTGCCGCAGGGTGAGATTTCACCAGCGACAGCCCTTGAAAAACAGAACAATTAATTCATTTGAACGTCGCATAAGCGCGTGGAGTGATGAGTCGTGAAATACTTCTTTATGGGCCTCTCTTTTATGGTCATCGTTTGGGCCGGTACTTTTGCCCTGATGATCTAGACTGCAGCGGTGTCAAAAAAAACGGGAGCCCAGAGGCTCCCGTTTTTGTTATAGCGTATTCGCCGAAGCGCTAGCTCGCGGCGGGCAGCAAGCCATCCGCGCGGAACATCGCCTTAATGCCGCGGATCGCCTGACGCGTCCGGTCCCGGTTCTCGATCAGCGCGAAGCGGACATGGGTATCGCCATAATCGCCAAAGCCAATCCCCGGAGAAACGCAAACCTTCGCTTCGTTAAGCAGCTTTTTCGCGAACTCCAGCGAGCCCATGTCGGCATAAGGTTCCGGAATTTTCGCCCAGACGTACATGGACGCTTTCGGACACTCCACCATCCAGCCGGCCTCATGGAGCCCTTTCACCAGCACATCGCGGCGGCGCTTATACTGTTCAGCGATATCCCGCACGCATTGCTGATCGCCCTCCAGGGCAGCGATCGCCGCCACCTGCAGCGGCGTAAACGTGCCGTAGTCATGGTAGCTTTTGATGCGGGCAAGCGCGTTCACCAGGGTCTTATTACCGACCATAAAGCCAATGCGCCAGCCGGCCATGTTATAGCTTTTCGACAGGGTAAAGAACTCGACGGCGACATCGCGTGCGCCGGGCACCTGCATGATGGAGGGCGCTTTCCAGCCGTCATACACGATATCGGCATAGGCCAGATCGTGGACGACCAGGATGTCATACTGCTTCGCCAGGGCGACAACCTTTTCAAAGAAATCCAGCTCGACGCACTGCGCGGCCGGATTCGAGGGAAAGCCAAGGATCATCATCTTCGGCTTCGGATAGCTCTCGCGGATGGCGCGTTCCAGTTCGTTAAAGAAATCCACCCCTTCCACCAGCGGCACCGAGCGCACCTGCGCCCCGGCAATCACCGCGCCGTAGATATGGATCGGGTAGCTGGGGTTCGGCACCAGCACGGTGTCGCCATGATCCAGCGTCGCCAGCATCAGATGCGCCAGCCCCTCTTTCGAACCAATGGTGACGATCGCTTCCGATTCCGGATCGATATCGACGTTATAGCGTTCTTCATACCAGCGCGAAATAGCGCGACGCAGGCGTGGGATCCCCCGCGAGGTAGAGTAACCATGGGTGTCAGGCCGCTGAGCGACGGTGCAGAGTTTTTCCACGATATGCGGCGGCGTCGCGCCATCGGGATTGCCCATACTGAAATCGATAATATCTTCGCCGCGCCGGCGCGCAGCCATTTTCAGTTCGGCAGTAATATTAAAAACGTACGGGGGGAGACGATCGATACGCGTAAAACGGCGTTCAGGACTGGATTCAGCCATAGGTTCCTCTGATTAACGTTAGCGCCCGGACCGTCCGAGCGACGCTGCCGCTGTTGCGGCTCGTTTAGAAAATAACCTGAAAAAAATCACGTTGTCGAGTGCCCTGACGAAAAATAATCACTGGCGTTAAAAACGGGTATCGTCTGCGCTAAATACGGCAGTACGCTGCGGGATGAATACCGTTTTGTCTGCAAGTGGTAACATATTGATATCTTTTCTATCACGGGTATTTATCGTTTCTTCTGGCGTCTGGCGGTACATCGCCTCCCCACCCCTAAATCCCCTTTTAAAAGTGCGCCTTTTCCTCATTATTTTTCTGCGGCTGGTCTTCTGTCGTCAGGTTTTTTATCATGTCCTTTTCTGGCCACTGACGCGGCGCACCCATGCACGAAATCTTTACTATGATGCTGGCGGTCTATGATCGTGCGGCCCTGATGCTTATTTGCCTGTTTTTTCTCATTCGCCTGCGCCTGTTCCGCGAACTGTTGCATAAGTCGGCGCATACGCCGAAAGAGCTGCTGGCTGTCACCGCCATTTTCTCGCTGTTCGCGCTCTTCAGTACCTGGTCCGGTGTGCCGGTGGAAGGATCGCTGGTAAACGTGCGCATCATCGCCGTGATGTCCGGCGGGATCCTGTTTGGTCCCTGGGTGGGGGCCATTGTCGGGGTGATTGCCGGTGTGCACCGCTATCTGATTGATATTGACGGCGTGACCGCCGTGCCCTGCTTTATCACCAGCATCATCGCCGGCCTGCTGTCGGGGTTGATTAACCGCAAAGTGGCCCGCGATCAACGCTGGAAAATCGGCATTCTGGCCGGAATGGTCTGCGAGACTCTGACCATGATCCTGGTGGTGATCTGGGCCCCTTCCCTCAGCCTCGGCGTGGATATTGTTTCGAAAATTGGTATCCCGATGATCCTCGGCAGCGTCTGCATCGGTTTTATCGTGCTGCTGGTGCAGAGCGTGGAAGGGGAAAAGGAGGCCAGCGCCGCGCGGCAGGCGAAACTGGCGCTCGACATTGCCAACAAAACCCTGCCGCTGTTCCGTCAGGTCAACAGCGATTCTCTGCGCCAGGTTTGCGACATTATCCGCCGCGACATTACCGCCGACGCGGTGGCGATCACCAATACGGAACACGTGCTGGCCTACGTGGGCGTCGGTGAAGCCAACTATCAACATCATAACGATGTCATCAGTCCCACCACCCGACAGGCCATCCGTTATGGAAAAATCATTATTAAAAACAATGATGAAGCCCACCGCACGCCGGAGATCCACTCCTTGATGGTCATTCCGCTGTGGGAAAAAGGGGTGGTCACCGGTACGCTAAAAATCTATTACTGCCACGCCCATCGCATCACCTCGACGCTGCAGGAGATGGCGATAGGCCTGTCACAAATCATCTCCACCCAGCTGGAGGTTTCCCGCGCCGAACAGCTACGGGAGATGGCCAACAAAGCGGAGCTGCGCGCTCTGCAAAGCAAGATTAACCCGCACTTTTTATTCAATGCCCTGAACGCGATCTCCTCCTCGATTCGCCTTAATCCGGACACCGCGCGCCAGCTCATTTTTAATCTGTCGCGCTATCTGCGCTATAACATCGAATTAAAAGACGATGAGCAGATTGATATCAAACGAGAGCTGTATCAGATCAAAGATTACATCGCCATTGAACAGGCGCGATTCGGCGACAAACTGACGGTTATCTATGATATTGACGACGACGTCAGCTGCGTGATCCCAAGCCTGCTTATCCAGCCTCTGGTGGAAAATGCCATTGTGCACGGCATTCAGCCGTGTAAAGGGAAAGGCGTGGTGACGATCGGCATCAATGAGTGCGGAAATCGGGTTCGCATCAGCGTTCGCGACACCGGCAACGGCATCGATCCCGCCGTGGTCGCCCGCGTGGAAGCCGATGAAATGCCGGGTAACAAAATCGGCCTGCTCAACGTTCATCATCGGGTGAAACTTCTCTATGGCGAGGGGCTGCATATCCGCACCCTGACGCCAGGAACGGAGATCGCTTTTTATGTCCCCAATCACTCTACGCCGCAGGCGCTGACGGAGTCTCTGTTGTCATGAGCGGAGAAAAGATGAAAGTTATCATTGTGGAGGATGAGTTTCTGGCCCAACAGGAACTCTCCTGGCTTATCAACACCCACAGCCAGATGGAGATCGTCGGCAGCTTTGACGACGGACTGGACGTGCTGAAATTTCTCCAGCACAACAAGGTCGACGCCATCTTTCTCGATATCAATATTCCGTCGCTGGACGGCGTTCTGCTGGCGCAGAACATCAGCCAGTTCGCCCATAAGCCTTTTATCGTCTTTATCACCGCGTGGAAAGAACACGCCGTGGAAGCCTTTGAGCTGGAGGCGTTTGACTACATTCTGAAGCCCTACCAGGAGTCGCGCATCATCAATATGCTGCAGAAGCTGACCGCCGCCTGGCAGCAGCAAAATAACGCCGCTTCCGGGTTGACCAGCGTGGCGCCTCGGGAAAACGACACCATCAATCTGATAAAAGATGAGCGGATCATCGTCACCAGCATTCATGATATCTATTATGCCGAGGCGCACGAGAAGATGACCTTCGTCTACACTCGCCGGGAGTCATTCGTCATGCCGATGAACATTACCGAATTCTGCAGCAAACTGCCCACCGCACAGTTCTTTCGCTGTCACCGCTCGTACTGTGTGAATCTCAGCAAAATTCGGGAAATTGAGCCGTGGTTTAACAATACCTATGTGCTACGCCTGCGCGACCTGGAGTTTCAGGTTCCGGTCAGTCGCAGTAAAGTGAAAGAGTTTCGCCAGCTGATGAATCTGTAGACGGCGGGGAGCCCCGCCTGGCCGGGCTACGACAGTAGCCCGGGAGGAATGCGCTTACAGCACCTGACCCAGCGTCTGACGCAGATGCGCGCCGGAGCCCAGCAGGCCTGGGTTGTCATGCACGATCAGGTAAACCGGGATATCCTGGACATAGGCTTTAAAACGGCCTTTGTCCTCAAAACCGCCGCGGAAGCCGGAGGCTTTAAAGAACTCCAGGAAGCGCGGCACGATGCCGCCAGCGATATAGACGCCGCCAAACGTCCCCAGGGTCAGCGCCAGGTTTCCACCGAAGCGCCCCATAATGACGCAGAACAGCGACAGCGCCCGGCGACAGTCGGTGCAGCTATCCGCCAGCGCCCGCTCGGTGACCTCACGCGGCTGCAGGTTCTCCGGCAGTCGACCATCCGATTTGACTATCGCGCGATAAAGGTTGACCAGACCAGGACCGGAGAGGACGCGTTCTGCGGAGACATGCCCTAGCTCAGCGCGCAGCTCTTCCAGAATAATGCCCTCTTCTTCGCTGTTCGGCGCAAAATCGACATGGCCGCCTTCGCCCGGCAGGCTGACCCAGCGCTTATCAACGTGTACCAGATGGGCTACGCCCAGCCCGGTTCCGGCGCCATAAACGGCGATCGGTTTGCCGGCTACCGGCGCGCTGCCGCCGAACTGAATCAGGTGCTCGGCTTTCAGCATCGGGATGGCCATTGAAACGGCGGTGAAATCGTTGATAATCTCCAGGTGCGCAAAGCCAAGGTTGCGCTTCATCTCGGCGATGGAGAAGGCCCAGGTATGGTTGGTCATCGCCACCCAGTCGCCGGTGATCGGGCAGGCGATAGCGATACAGCCTTCGCTGACCGTCACCTGATGCTCCTCGAGATAGACGCGTACCACCGCCTCCAGACTGGGGTAATCGAGCCCGGAATAGGTCTTTGCACGAGAGATCTCTCCGCTCGCCAGATCACACAGCGCCAGGCGGGCGTTGGTCCCCCCGACATCTCCTACTAAAGCAAATTTTGTCATTCCGTTACGGCTCCGCTAAAGTCAAAATAAATCTTTTGGCACACTGTAAATTCATGGCGGCTTAACAACAACGTCCAACTCGCGGACGCCCCTTGTTTAGCGACACAGGTCACATTTAGTTTGTAATCAATGCAAAGTAGCCTATTAACGAGGCCACGGGTATCAGACGCCGCCTTAACTTTATCGTTTCAGCACCATTTGCATCGACGGTCCCCGCCGACAAAGGCAAAGTAGTGCTCCTGAACTTTAACAAGGACATTTTCATGCTCCATCCTTGCGCCAGAACAATGCTGATCCTGTCGGTGCCGGCTATCCTGATTGGCATCGCCTCCAGTCTGATCCTGATCGGCGCGATGAAGATTGCCGCGTTGCTGCAGCGCATCCTGTGGAGCAATTTGCCTGTGCAGTTTGGAGTGAGCGCCGAGAACCCGCTGTGGATCATCGCCATTCTCACGGCGACGGGGATCGCGGTGGGCCTGGTCGTCCGTTACAGCCCGGGGCATGCCGGGCCGGACCCGGCGACCGAGTCGTTAATCGGCGCGCCTATTGCCACCGGCGCGCTGCCCGGGCTGCTGGCGGCGCTGATCCTTGGCCTCGCCGGCGGCGTCAGCCTCGGCCCGGAGCATCCGATTATGGTGGTGAATATTGCGCTGGCCGTCGCCGTCGGCTCCCGACTGTTCCCGCGGGTCAGCTCTCTGGACTGGACCATTCTCGCGGCCTCAGGCACCATCGGCGCCCTCTTCGGCACCCCGGTGGCCGCCGCGCTGATTTTTTCGCAAACCCTCAACAGCAGCAACGAGTCGCCGCTATGGGATCGTCTGTTTGCCCCGATGCTTGCCGCCGCTGCGGGCGCGCTGACGACCGGGTTGTTTTTCCACCCCCACTTCACGCTGCCGCTCCCACACTATAGCCAGATGCACTTCGTCGATATCGTCAGCGGCATGATCGTCGCCCTGATCGCTATCGCCGTCGGTATGGTCGCCGTCTGGTGTCTGCCGCGCCTGCACACGCTGATGCATCGCCTGAAAAACCCGATCCTGACGCTGGGCCTCGGCGGCTTGCTGTTAGGGATCCTCGGGACAATTGGCGGACATTTAACGTTGTTTAAGGGGCTGGATGAGATGCAGCAGCTGGCTTTCAGCCAGACGCTGACCGCCTCGGATTATCTGCTCATCGCGCTGGTTAAACTGGCTGCGCTGGTTCTCGCCTCGGCCTGCGGCTTTCGCGGCGGGCGGATTTTCCCCGCGGTCTTCGTCGGCGTGGCGCTGGGGCTGATGCTGCATGCCCACGTGGACGCCGTGCCGGCGGCGATCACCGTCTCCTGCGCGATCCTCGGCATGGTGCTGGTCGTCACCCGCGACGGCTGGCTGAGCCTGTTTATGGCCGCCGTGGTGGTGCCGGACACCACGCTGCTGCCGCTGCTGTGCATTGTGATGCTCCCGGCCTGGCTGCTGCTGGCCGGGAGGCCCTTGATGATTGCCAGACACCATACCGACTAAACGCGGCTGTTTCGTTCCTCCAGCGCCTGCGTCACCGCGCGCAGGAAATCGGGGATATCCATTTTCGGCAGCATCACTTCCACCAGGGTGAGCGTATCGGAGGTGATGCTCTCCGCCATCGCCTCCCGTAGCTCATCGGTGTGCGTAACCCGCCAGCAGCGCGAGGCAACGTCCGGGGCGAAGGCTTCCGGCAGGCGTCGCCAGTCCCACAGGGCAATGTCATTGTAGCGCTGCTCCGGGCCGTGAATCGCCCGTTCCACGGTATACCCTTCGTTATTCAGCAGCAGAATAAGCGGCTTTTGCTTATCGCGCAGCATAGAGCCCATCTCCTGAATCGTCAGCTGGGCGGCGCCATCGCCGACGATCAGCACCACCCGCCGCTCTGCCGCCGCGGTTTGCGCGCCATAGGCGGCCGGGAGGGTAAAACCAATCGAGCCCCACAGCGGCTGGACGATCAGCGACGCCTCTGACGGCAGCTTCAGCGCGGCAATGCCGAAGGCGGCCGTACCCTGGTCGGCGAGAATAATATCGCCGGGACGCAGCGCCCCCTGCACCGTCGCCCAGAAATTTTTCTGAGTGAGTTCGCCGTCGGCCCCCTCCTCCACTTCCGGCGCCACGACCTGAGGCGCAGCCCACTCCGCCGCCAGCGGTGCGGAAAGGGTCATCAGCGCAGCCAGTGCCTGATCCATCGGCACGCCGCTGAACCAGTGATCGCCCACCCTGACCGCGAAGGGCTGGATCTCTATCGTCTTATCCCGCGCCAGATGCTGGGTGAATCCTGCGGTGATGGTGTCGGTGAAGCGCGTGCCGATGCAGATGATGGTGTCAGCGTTTTCGATGGCCTCCCGGGTCTGCGGCGCGCTGGCGATACCGCTGTAGGTGCCGACAAAACCTCTCTGCTGCTCATCGAACAGCCCCTTGCCCATTAGCATGGTGGCGTGGGCGACGGGGGTTTTCGCCACCCACTCCCGGAGCGTGTTTTGCAGGCCATAGCGTTGCGCGAGGAAGTCCGCCAGCAGGGAGATGCGTCGACTGCCCCGCAGCAGGCGGCTGGCATGCTCGCAGAATCCGGCGAGCTGGTTTTCATCCGCCGGAGCGGCCTCCACCAGCAAGCGCTGCGCTGGGGCAATCGCTGCCGCTCTGGCGACATCGGCCGGCAGCATCAGATAGCCAGGCCGATGATGCGTCAGCATATCGCGCAGAACACGGTCGATCTCATGGCAGGCGTTGCCGGCGGTCAGCAGCGCCTGGCTACAGGTGATCTGCTCGCTCATCCGCGCAAAATGGCGGAAATCGCCGTCGCCCAGGGTGTGATGCAGCAGTTCGCCGCGCTGCTGAGCGCCAGTGGAGGGCGCGCCGACGATATGTAATACCGGAATATGCTCCGCATAGCTGCCCGCCACGCCGTTCAGGGCGCTCAGTTCGCCGACGCCGTAGGTTGTTAGTAACGCACCGGCTCCCTTAATGCGTGCATAACCGTCAGCAGCATAGGCCGCATTGAGCTCGTTGGCGCAGCCGACCCACCCCAACGCATTGTGCGCAATGACCCGGTCGAGAAACTGTAAGTTGTAATCTCCCGGCACGCCGAACAAGCGGTCAATACCGCAGTCGACGAGGCGATCCAGCAGATAATCCCCAATAGTGTAAGTCGGTTGCATATCCATTTTCCTCATTTTGGCGCAGGTGTAATTTGAGTATTGAATAAGCGATCCGCCTGTCCAGAAAGGGGGCGTTAAAGGCAGTGTAAAGCAATAATTACGCCGAAAAAGCGATGTACTCCACGCAGAACATTGATTAGTGTAAACGTATACACACCCTGTTTTATCTGCGGAGGAAGAATGGTTTACCAGGCAAGTACCACGCGATATCAAACGATGGCCTATCGTCGCTGCGGCCGCAGCGGCCTTCAACTGCCGGCAATTTCTCTCGGTCTGTGGCATAACTTTGGCGATGAAACGCGGGTGGAAACCAGCCGGCAGATGCTCCAGCACGCGTTTGACCTCGGCATTACCCATTTCGACCTGGCCAACAACTATGGGCCGCCGCCGGGCTCGGCGGAGAGCAATTTTGGCCGCATCCTCAAAGAGGCGCTCCTGCCCTATCGCGATGAGTTGATCATCTCCACCAAGGCGGGCTACACCATGTGGGACGGCCCTTACGGGGACTGGGGTTCACGCAAATATCTGGTGGCCAGCCTTAACCAGAGCCTGCAGCGCATGGGGCTGGAATATGTCGATATTTTTTATCATCACCGCCCGGACCCGGAGACACCGCTGACGGAAACGATGCGCGCGCTTGATCACCTTGTCCGCCAGGGTAAAGCGCTGTACGTCGGCATCTCCAACTATCCGCTGGCCCAGGCGCGGGAGGCGGTGAAGATCCTTAACGATCTCGGCACCCCCTGCGTCATTCACCAGCCCCGCTACTCCATGTTTGAACGCGGCGTGGAAGAGGGGCTGCTGGATTTTTTGCAGACGGAAGGGGTGGGAAGTATAGCGTTTTCACCGCTGGCCGGCGGACAGCTCACCGACCGCTATCTCAACGGCATTCCGGCAGACTCACGTGCCGCCAGCAGCAGTCGTTTTCTGCAGCCGGAGCAGCTGACCAGCGCCAGATTAGAAAAAATTCGTCAGCTGAATACGCTGGCGGAAGCACGGGGGCAGAAGCTGTCGCAGATGGCGCTGGCCTGGGTGCTGCGCGAGGAGAAAGTCACCTCCGTGCTGATCGGCGCCAGCAAAACCGCCCAGCTGGATGACGCTGTCGGAATGCTGAAACATCGTCATTTCAGCGCCGAAGAGTGCGCCGCGATTGATGCCATCCTGGCGCTGTAAAGCAAATGTTACTTTAGCAAAAAGTGCTCTTTTCTGTGCTTTCGGAGTTCATCCGATGCGATAGGTCTTTACCGGCCCGTAATATCACGTTAACAGGCCGCTTAGGGCCCCGATCGTGAAGGAGAAGAGTATGTTCAGGTCACTGATTCTGGCAGCAGTACTGCTGGCCGCAGCGCCATTAGTCGCTAACGCTGGTGAAATCACCCTGTTGCCATCGATAAAATTACAAATTGGCGATCGTGACAATTACGGTAACTACTGGGACGGTGGCAGCTGGCGCGACCGTGATTACTGGCGTCGTCACTATGAATGGCGTGATAACCGTTGGCATCGTCATGACAACGGCTGGCACAAAGGCTGGTACAAAGGCAGAGATAAAGCCTGGGAGCGCGGCTATCGCGCGGGCTGGAGCGACCGCGACGATCGCCGCGGCGGCTGGGGACGTGGTCCCGGCGGGCGTGGTCACGGTCATGGACATGGCCATCACTAACAGACGAAAAGGGGAGCCCATCGGCTCCCCTTCGCTTTATTCCGCATCAGGAGGCCATTAATCCACCCCGAGCAGCGATCCCACAATTAACCAGCCGTTCAGGCTCACCACAATCGCGACTATCGCCCAGCCGATGCCTCTCACCCAGCGGGTATTCACCAGGTCTCCCATTAGCTTTGCATTGCTGGTAAATATCAGCAGCGGTACCAGGGCAAGCGCAATACCAAAGCTCAGCAACACCTGACTCATCACCAGGATGCGCGTTGGATCCAGCCCCAGCAGAATGACGACAAACGACGGCAGCATAGTGACCGCCCGGCGAAACCACAGCGGAATATGAAAGCGAATGAAGCCCTGCATGACCACCTGACCTGCGAGAGTCCCCACCACCGTCGATGATAAACCTGCAGCGACCAGGCTGAGGCCAAAGATGGTCGCCGCCGCATGGCTCAGCAGCGGCTCCAGCGTTCTGTAAGCCTGATCAAGATCGGCGACGCCGGTATGGCCATTGAAATGGAATGCCGCCGCGGCGGTCGCCATCATCGCCAGGTTGACGAACCCGGCAATGGTCATGGCGATCGCCACATCCCAGCGGGTCGCGTTATAGCGCTCTTTTCGCGTCCCGCCGTGCAGGTGCTGGGTAAGCGAGGAGTGTAAGTAGATCACGTGCGGCATAATGGTGGCCCCCAGCACCCCGGCGGCTAAGAATACCGCCTCGCCGTTGGGCAGCGTAGGGATCGCCAGCCCTTTGGTCAGGGGAGCCAGCGCGGGCTGGGAAAAGATCAACTCAACGACATAGGCGACGGCAACAAACAGCAGCAAGCCGCCAATCACCTTCTCCAGCGGTTTTTGTCCGCGCCGCTGCAGCATCAGGATCAGGAAGGTCGCCACCCCGGTCAGCACCGCCCCTTGCAGAAGCGATACGCCCAGCACCAGCTTAAAGCCAATCGCAGCGCCGATAAATTCGGCCAGGTCGGTGGCCATGGCGATGATTTCCGCCTGCACCCAGTAAAACCACACTACCGGGCGCGGGTAATGGTCGCGGATCTGCTCGGCCAGGTTTTTACCGGTGGCAATGCCGAGTTTGGCAGAGAGCACCTGGATCAGCATTGCCATCAGGTTGGCCCATACCACCACCCACAGCAGCTGATAGCCAAAGCTGGCGCCAGCCTGAATATTCGTGGCGAAATTACCCGGATCGATATAGCCAATGGCAGCGACGAAAGCTGGCCCCATTAAGGCGAGCTTCACCTTGCGCGCGGCGCGACTACTGCTATTCTCAACGCGACTGCTAGTCATCTTCTGCCTCTGGAAATATAGCCTTTGCTATGTTTCATGCTATCAAAATGCGAATGATTATCAAGTTCATTTAGAATGGAGATAATGATTGCTGTGATAGGAGGGAACAATTGCTGGCCGGAAATGAAAAACGGGCGTCAGTAAACCCGATCGCGCCCGCTATTAAGAGTAGTACAAGAATGCAACTTTTAAAACCTTTACGTAACATAACAAAAGTGGATGTTTGATCACTATTTTTGCCATTGGTCACAGTTCCTTGCAATAGTGTGCAATTGATCTCGTTTTCTTTAAAGCCGTTGCATAGAATGTGCACGGAAATTTAACCTGCCTCATATTTGGAGCAACTATGGACCGCGTCTTGCATTTTGTCCTCGCGATCGTTGTGGTGGCTATACTGGCCCTGTTGGTCAGTCATGACCGTAAAAAGATCCGTATTCGTTATGTTGTTCAACTGCTTGTCATTGAAGTCCTGCTGGCCTGGTTCTTCCTGAACTCCGATATTGGTCTGGGTTTTGTGAAAGGCTTCTCCGAGATGTTTGAAAAACTTCTCGGCTTTGCCAACGAAGGGACAAACTTCGTGTTCGGCAGCATGAACGACAAAGGTCTGGCCTTCTTCTTCCTTAAGGTTCTGTGCCCTATCGTCTTCATTTCCGCGTTGATCGGTATTTTGCAGCATATTCGCATCCTGCCGATTGTTATTCGCGCCATCGGTACCGTGCTGTCGAAAATCAACGGCATGGGCAAGCTGGAGTCCTTCAACGCCGTCAGCTCGCTGATCCTAGGCCAGTCGGAAAACTTTATTGCCTATAAAGATATTCTCGGCAAAATGTCGCGCAACCGTATGTACACCATGGCGGCGACCGCGATGTCCACCGTATCGATGTCCATCGTTGGCGCATACATGACCATGCTGCAGCCGAAGTACGTCGTCGCGGCGCTGGTGCTCAACATGTTCAGCACCTTTATCGTTCTGTCGTTGATTAACCCGTACCGTGTGGAAGAGAGTGAAGAAAATCTGCAGATGTCGAATCTGCACGAAGGTCAAAGCTTCTTCGAGATGCTGGGCGAGTACATTCTGGCGGGCTTTAAAGTCGCGATTATCGTGGCGGCGATGCTGATCGGCTTCATCGCGCTGATCTCCGCGCTGAACGCCCTGTTCGCCACTGTGACCGGCTGGTTCGGCTACAGCATCTCCTTCCAGGGGATCCTTGGCTATATCTTCTACCCGGTCGCCTGGGTGATGGGCGTGCCGGCAAGCGAAGCGCTGCAGGTGGGCAGTATTATGGCTACCAAGCTGGTCTCCAATGAATTCGTCGCCATGATGGATCTGCAGAAAATCGCCTCGACGCTCTCCCCGCG
Source organism: Klebsiella sp. C283 (assembly GCF_048822555.1). Lineage (NCBI taxonomy): Bacteria > Pseudomonadati > Pseudomonadota > Gammaproteobacteria > Enterobacterales > Enterobacteriaceae > Klebsiella > Klebsiella sp. C283. The sequence continues at coordinate 160,259 of NZ_JBMEZS010000012.1, read as the reverse complement.
CGCGGAAGGCATTATCTCTATTTTCCTGGTCTCCTTCGCCAACTTCTCGTCTATCGGCATCATCGCCGGGGCGATCAAAGGTCTGAACGAAGAACAGGGCAACGTGGTTTCTCGCTTCGGTCTGAAGCTGGTTTACGGCTCCACGCTGGTCAGCGTCCTGTCTGCTTCTATTGCGGCTCTGGTTCTGTAACAGGCGCCAGTCATCTGAGCCGGGCGATGCCCGGCTTTTTTTTACCCGTCATTCGCCCAGCGGCTGAGGCTTGCCCACCAGGTAGCCCTGCAGATAATTCACCCCCAGCTCCAGCAAGCGCGCTTTTTGCGGTTCGCTTTCGACATATTCCGCCACCACGCTCATCCGTTTCGCCCGCGCCATCTCGACAATCGATTTCACCATAATGGCGTCCAGCGGGTCAGTGAGGATGTCGCGGACGAAGCAGCCGTCAATCTTGATGATATCGGCCTGGAGATGCTTCAGTCGTTCATAGTTCGCATATCCGGTGCCAAAGTCATCAATGGCGATGGCGCAGCCAAACGCGCGCAGTGCTTCAAGATTTTGCCGGCTGATGTCGGCATTGGAAAAGGCCTGCTCTTCAGTGACTTCAATAGTGATAAGGTCTGGTGAGACCGCATAGCGTTGAAACAGCGCGATAATCTGCGCGGCGCTATCCTTTTGCATCAGGGTTGCAGGCAGCAGATTGACCGAGAATCGCTGGCCAGCGTGCTGATGAAGCATGCTGAACAAGGTCTCCAGCACCAGCATGTCGAAACGTTGGCTGAGGTTAAACTGCACAATCAACGGGATAAACTGATCGGGCATAATGACGCTATCGCCACAGCGCATCCGGGTAAGGATCTCATGATATCCCTCCCCTTCCCTGTTCTGAATCGGTTGCGCATAGAGCATGAGCGCCCGCTCTTTGAGCACCTGCTTGACGCGCATGAGGAGGCGCACCTGCTCGGTGGTTTGATCCACCACCAGCTCCTGCTCCTCATCCAGCGCCAGCACCCGACGTTCGCTGCCCGCCTGTTCGGAAAGCCAGCTTAGCTGACCCAGCATCTGGTGAAGTCCCTCGCGCTGACCGTCGTCGCGGCCCCAGGCCGCGCCAAACTCCAGATCCAGCGACTGATTGTGCCAGCTGAATTTTTTGTGGTTGAGAACCGCGACCATATGGTGCAAACGGGATGAAGGCTCCGGTCCGTCAAGCACGAGGATCAGTTCGCTGCCCGGCACCTGGAAAACTTTATCCGCCGCCCCCAGCAGCGGTTGCAGCGCCCGAATAATCTGCCGTTTACAGTCCACCCCCATCATCAGGCCATAATGCCTGCTGAGAAAGTCGAGATTATGAATACGCAGGCTGCAGATAACCTGCTGCGGACAGCTTTGTAAATGGCTCTCCAGCGCGCGCAGGTTAGGCAAGCCAGTCAGCGGATCTTCTTCCGCCTGACTACGCCAGCGGCGTTTATTGCGATCGCTGCGGGCATAGGTGTCTGCCATATAAAACAAACAGATAGTAAAGGAGATCAACACTGACAGCACAAAGGATAATGAATACTCGCTTTGGACGCCCTGGAGAAAGTTTTTGTTATACACCACCAGTAAAAAAGCCGAGACCGACCATGAAATACGCAGCAGCGCATGACCAATCCGGCTAATCCCGATAAAGTAGACGATAAAAATCACCGGAACTAAATAACCGGCAATAAATTCAGACTGATACGGCGCACACAATAGCGTTAATATCACCGCCAGCGCAATAAACCAATATAGCGTAAAGGAACGATATTTTGCTGCCAGCCACGGTAAACATTCCTGCCGCCAGAATCGTCGAGCGTAGCGTGGATTGATAATCATCCGCATTGGATAATATAAAAAGGTGGTAAAAATTAATGCTGCGCTGATTAAACTTTGAATATCTATTACGGTGTAAATCAACGGCATACTACCAAAATAGCTGGTAATAGATAGGGGAAACGCAAAATATTGTCCGGCGAGGTACATGGTGATTTTCAGCAGCACCGGCGCGAAGAACCCGCCCCAGAAGATCCGCGCCCCCATATGTTTCGCCGTTGGACCACAGCGCCAGCGCTTACCCACCATCAGTCTTAGAATAGCGCAGGAGACGAACACCGCAAACAGCTGACAAAAGAGTAAGATAAACGCCTGCGGTAGCGTTAATTTAATTATCAGGCTATTGGTAATGGCAAATGCGAGAATTAATGGTGCAATCGCATAGCGACCAAAGATAAAAATAACAGAAAACATTACGCTGATTGGCAGCCAGGCAATATAAATAAGATTGCCATCAATAACCGTTTGCGGTGAAATAAAACGAGCCAGCGGAATAACGACTAAACAGACGATAAAGGCCAACAGAGTTTTTTTGATATTAATGTTAATTTTATCAACCATTATTGTTAATTAAAACTCCGGCAACCTCATTACGTTTAATGGGGGAAATGTTATGTTGCTTATTTAGGGCAAGCAAGGTGAATTATCAGGAAAAAGTCTGAAATTACTTTCGATTTTAATAGCTGGAGATTAACTGACGTAACCAGAAAGTGCTTTACATGAAAATAGATAAAAAAAACCCCCGCCGAAGCGAGGGTTCTGAATTTTGGTGGAGCTAAGCGGGATCGAACCGCTGACCTCTTGCATGCCATGCAAGCGCTCTCCCAGCTGAGCTATAGCCCCACAGGACCTCTTTACGAACCAAATCCGCTGGGTGCAGAATTTGGTGGAGCTAAGCGGGATCGAACCGCTGACCTCTTGCATGCCATGCAAGCGCTCTCCCAGCTGAGCTATAGCCCCGTAACGTAAAGCGTGTCGTGTTGACGGGCGGCATAATATGAATTCCTCGCTCAGGTGTCAACGGCAAAATTATCCTTCTCGATTCAATCGCTGAAAAAGCAGGCAACCTGCTGAGATTGCGAGCCTTATCGCAGCCAGAAGTTAAACAGGTCACCTTTTCCAGTAAAAGGATGCTATAACATGGACAGCTAATTCCCATACATTTACTCAGGAAATAGTATGCTCAAGGAACGAATGACACCTGAAGAAATCGCCCATCTGACCGGCTACAGCCGGCAAACTATCAATAAGTGGGTGCGGAAAGAAGGCTGGCAGACCTCTCCGCGGCCTGGCGTCCAGGGCGGTAAGGCGCGCCTGGTCCATGTCAATGAGCAAGTCAGGGAGTTTATCCGCAGCGCCCAGCGCGTGGCGGAGACGCCCGGCACCTATTCTCCCCACGACAGCGACCTGGAATCGCTGCTGCTGACCCTCTGTAAAGAGCTCACTCCCAGCGAGCAGAAGCAGCTTATGTCGCTGCTGTTACGCGAGGGGATCACCGGGTTACTGCTTCGGTTAGGGATCCGCGATCGGTAAACCATGATGAAACTAAAAGATAAAATGACGCCCGCAGAACTTGCCGACTGCCTGGGGCTGGCGAGACAAACGATCAATCGCTGGGTTCGTGAGAAGAAATGGCGCACGGAAACGATACCCGGCGTCAAAGGGGGACGAGCGCGGCTGGTGGTCATCGACCAACCGGTGCGCGAGTTTCTGACGAACATTCCCGCCAGACGCCATCTGTTTAGCGACAATCATCTCGCGGAATCGCCAGGCGCTTACCTGGTCAATGAAGCGGACGCGATCTGGCGGCAAATCACAGAAACCCTGCAACTGATGACTCCGGCAGAACAGCTGCAGCTCCGCGACCTGCTGGCCCGGGAAGGGATTAGCGGTTTTCTTGCCCGCCTCGGCATCGCCAGCCCGGCGTAACAGACAAAAAAACGGCAGGGGTATCCTGCCGTTATATCATCTACGTCCCCGTCAGGACGCCTGGCCTTCGCGCTCAGCGATAAAAGCCAGCGCTTTATTGATACGCTCTACGCTACGGGACTTGCCGATTGCATGGACGGTAACGTCAAGCGCAGGAGACTGCCCTGCACCGGTAACGGCCACGCGCAGCGGCATACCGACTTTACCCATGCCCACTTCAAGCTCATCAGCGGTCGCCTGAATCGCGTGGTGGACGTTTTCCGCCGTCCAGTCGCTAATCGCCGCCAGCTTGTCGCGGACGACTTCCAGCGGCTGACGCGCTACCGGACGCAGATGTTTCTTCGCCGCGTCGGCGTCGAATTCAGCGAACTCTTCATAGAAGTAGCGGCAGCTCTGGGCAATCTCTTTCAGCGTTTTGCAACGCTCGCCCAGCAGCTTCACCAACTCGGCCAGCTGCGGACCGTTGCGGGTATCGATATTTTCCTGCTCAATATGCCACTGCAGATGCGTCGCCACATACTCCGCAGGCAGCGTATTGATGTAATGATGGTTCAGCCACAGCAGCTTGTCGGTGTTGAACGCACTCGCGGATTTGCTGACCGCCCCCAGCGAGAAGAACTCGATCATCTCTTCGCGGGTGAAGATCTCCTGATCGCCATGGGACCAGCCCAGACGCACCAGATAGTTCAGCAGCGCTTCCGGCAGGTAGCCATCGTCGCGATACTGCATCACGCTGACCGCCCCGTGGCGTTTGGAGAGTTTCTTGCCATCGTCGCCGTTGATCATCGATACGTGCGCGTATACCGGCACCGGCGCATTCAGCGCTTTAAGGATGTTGATCTGGCGCGGCGTGTTGTTGATATGATCTTCACCACGGATCACGTGGGTGATCGCCATGTCCCAGTCATCCACTACGACGCAGAAGTTGTAGGTCGGGGAACCATCGGTACGGCGAATGATCAGATCGTCCAGCTCCTGGTTGCTGAACTCGATAGGTCCGCGGATCTGATCGTCAAAAATAACCGACCCTTCCTGCGGGTTGGCGAAACGTACCACGCACGGCTCATCGTCGGCATGATGCTCGTGGCTATGGCGGCAGCGTCCATCGTAACGCGGCTTCTCACCGTTCGCCATTTGCTCTTCGCGCAACGCTTCCAGACGCTCTTTCGAGCAATAGCATTTATAAGCGGTACCGGCTTCCAGCATCTCATCGATCACGTTGTTATAACGATCGAAACGTTTGGTCTGGTAATAGGGACCTTCGTCCCATTGCAGATTCAGCCAGTTCATGCCATCCATGATGGCTTCAATTGCTTCCGGGGTGGAGCGTTCGAGATCGGTGTCCTCAATACGCAGTACAAACTCACCGCCGTGGTTACGGGCAAAAAGCCAGGAATAGAGAGCAGTACGCGCACCGCCAACGTGCAGATAGCCGGTTGGGCTTGGCGCGAAGCGAGTTTTGATTTTCATGAATTGGCCTTACGTTTAATAAAGATGCCGATAGCCGGCAATGTCCGGTGGAAATTATGGGTCAATATTCTAACACCGTGGGCTGATTCCTCAATGTTGTTCCCGTCGGAACGTCGCGGTTTGCCGTTTTTGTTTATAAATCATGCTATGACGCCGGTTTTGCGATCGCTTTGTTTAATTTTACGACGAACGAACGAATTCTTTAGAAAAGGCGTTGACTCATTTTCAACTCTCCCTATAATGCGACTCCACACAGCGGGGGTGATTAGCTCAGCTGGGAGAGCACCTCCCTTACAAGGAGGGGGTCGGCGGTTCGATCCCGTCATCACCCACCACTACTTAACGTAGTCTCCGCCGTGTAGAACAGAAAATTGAGAAGTGGGTGATTAGCTCAGCTGGGAGAGCACCTCCCTTACAAGGAGGGGGTCGGCGGTTCGATCCCGTCATCACCCACCACTTTCTCGCCAGCTGGATTTTCTGTCAAAATGTGAAGTACCGAAGTGGGTGATTAGCTCAGCTGGGAGAGCACCTCCCTTACAAGGAGGGGGTCGGCGGTTCGATCCCGTCATCACCCACCACTTCGGGTCGTTAGCTCAGTTGGTAGAGCAGTTGACTTTTAATCAATTGGTCGCAGGTTCGAATCCTGCACGACCCACCAATGTAAAAAGGCGCCCTAAAGGCGCCTTTTTGCTATGCGCGGAACTCAACGATTCGAACCTGCAGCAGGTTCGGGTCGAACGCAGTGAGACAACGGAGCCGCTTGCGGCGACGGCCCGAAGGGCGAGGTGAAGCCGAGTCATCCTGCACGACCCACCAATGTAAAAAGGCGCCCTAAAGGCGCCTTTTTGCTATGCGCGGAACTCAACGATTCGAACCTGCAGCAGGTTCGGGTCGAACGCAGTGAGACAACGGAGCCGCTTGCGGTGACGGCCCGAAGGGCGAGGTGAAGCCGAGTCATCCTGCACGACCCGCCAATGTAAAAAGGCGCCCTAAAGGCGCCTTTTTGCTATGCGCGGAACGCACGCTCTGGCCACGAGCCTCCCCGTGGCGATAAACCGCTATCAACGCTGATACAGCGGATCTTCAACCCTGGCGGCGGTGAGATTCTCCCCTTCTTCTCGCACGATTTCCCATAAGGCCTGGGCGGCGGTCGACAGCGAGCGATTTTTCCGGCATGCCAGCATCAGCTGCCGCTCCATTATCGGAGTGAGTCGCTTCACCGCCAGATGGCTTCCCTGCGGTAACGGCAGCGCCAGCGCCGGCAGTACGCTGATGCCAATTCCCGACTCAACCATCGGAAACAGCGTTGCCGGATGGCCAATCTCCTGCACAATGTTCGCCCGGACAGCCAGCCTGCTGAGAGCCGCATCAATCAGCGGACGGCTGCCGGAGGCATAGTCCTGCAGGATCAGTCTCTCATCCTGTAGCGCCTGCCATGGCACTTCAGTCAGGCTGGCAAAAGGATGATCCTCCCGGCAGAGCAGCAAAAAAGGTTCCGCCAGGACCACTTCACACTGCAGGTCCGCCGCCGGGCCAGGGTCAATCACAATGCCGAAATCCACTTCCCCCTGGCGAATACTCTCCAGCACCCACTGCTGGGGCCGGTCGTGCAGGACGAAATCGATATCAGGATAGCGACGATTGCTGTGGGCAATACACTGGGGAATAAGGTGGGCGGAAATCGTCTGACTGGCGGCAACCTTGACGGTGCCGCTCAGCTGCTGGCCTACCCGACCGGCATCGCGCAGCGTCACCGCCAGCTCATCGAGCAAACGCTCCAGCCTGCCTGCCAGCTGCTGACCCGCCTCGGTGAGGACCACCTCCCGGGTGGTACGGTCGAGGAGACGGACCCCGGTCTGATGCTCCAGCTCCTTGACGCTGTGGCTGACGGCCGACTGGCTTAAGCCAATCATCTCCCCCGCCCGGCTAAAGCTCCTGGCGCGGGCGACGGTAACAAATACTTTTAACTGACGCAGAGAGTAATTCATCTTTTTTATTCATGAATAGATGCAATAAATCAATTTTATTTCTCAAATCAAAAAAAGCACAATAACGCATCTCTTTTCAGGAGCGTTTATGAAACTTTTCCGCATTCTCGATCCGTTTACGGCAACCCTGGTCACCGTTGTCCTGTTGGCCTCATTCTTCCCGGCCCGGGGCGCTTTCGTCCCCTTCTTTGAACATCTGACCACCGCCGCCATCGCCCTGCTGTTCTTTATGCACGGCGCCAAACTCTCCCGGGAGGCAATTATCGCCGGCGGCAGCCACTGGCGTTTGCATCTCTGGGTGATGTGCAGCACCTTTATTCTCTTCCCGGTGCTGGGGGTCCTGTTTGCCTGGTGGGCGCCGGTGAAGGTCGATCCGATGCTCTACAGCGGCTTTATTTATTTGTGCATTCTGCCGGCCACCGTGCAATCCGCCATCGCCTTCACCTCGCTGGCCGGAGGCAACGTCGCGGCGGCGGTCTGCTCAGCCTCGGCCTCCAGCCTGTTGGGCATCTTTGTTTCACCGCTGCTGGTGGGTGCCCTGATGAACCTTCATGGCGCAGGCGGTAGCCTCGAGCAGGTCGGAAAGATCATGCTGCAGCTGCTGTTGCCTTTCGTGCTCGGCCATTTATCGCGGCCGTGGATCGGCAACTGGGTGGCGAAGCATAAGAAGTGGATTGGTAAGACCGACCAGACCTCGATTCTGCTGGTGGTTTACTCCGCCTTTAGCGAAGCGGTGGTGAACGGCATCTGGCATAAAGTGGGTCTGGGATCGCTGCTGTTTATCGTGGTGGTCAGCCTGGTGCTGCTGGCCATCGTCATCGCGGTCAATGTGTTCGTCGCCCGCCGCTGCGGCTTTAACAAAGCCGATGAAATTACCATCGTCTTCTGCGGTTCGAAAAAGAGCCTGGCCAACGGCATCCCGATGGCCAATATTCTCTTTCCGACCTCCATCCTCGGCATCATGGTGCTGCCGCTGATGATCTTCCATCAAATCCAGCTGATGGTCTGCGCGGTGCTGGCGCGGCGCTATAAACAGCAAACCGATGCGCGTCTCGCTCAGGAAAAGGCCAACGCCGCCAAAGCTTAACGCGCTTTCTTCAGGGGCTGGACCAGATCGCTCAGCCCCTCGCTTTTAATCAGCAGGGTCAGCGCCATCAGCTCGCCGAGATGGCCGGCAGGGAATTGATCCTTGCGCGCAAACCACAATAAATACTCCTCCGGGACATCGATTAAACGACGCCCCTTGTATTTACCGAACGGCATCTCAGTATTGGCGATCTCGACCAGCTGCGCTTTATCCACGTTATTCTCCCAGCAGACGCATCATTTCGGCTTCGTCAATCACCTCGATGCCGAGCTCCTGCGCTTTCGCCAGCTTAGAACCCGCCGCTTCGCCAGCAATCACCAGATCGGTCTTCTTCGAGACGCTGCCCGCCACCTTCGCCCCCAGCGCCACCAGACGCGCTTTGGCGTCATCCCGCGACAGCTGACTGAGGCTGCCGGTCAGGACGACGGTTTTGCCTGCAAACGGGCTGTCAATCTCTTCCGCCTTCACCACCACCGGCGCCGGCCAGTGGACCCCTTCCGCCAGCAGCTGCGCGATGACATCGCGGTTGCTCTCTTCGGCAAAGAAGTTGAAGGTATGGGTGGCGACCACAATGCCGACATCAGGGACCTTCTGCAGCTCCTCAATGGAAGCCTGCTCCAGGGCCTCGAGGGTGCCGAAATGCGCCGCCAGGCCCGCCGCCGTCGCTTCTCCTACCTCGCGAATGCCTAAGGCGTAGAGGAAACGCGCAAAGGTTGTCTCTTTGGCTTTCTCGAGAGCGTTGACCACGTTTTGCGCGGACTTCGGCCCCATCCGATCCAGCCCGGTCAGTTTCCCTGCGGTCAGCCGGAACAGATCCGCCGGGGTATGGACGTACTCTTTCTCCACCAGCTGGTCGATGATCTTGTCGCCCATGCCGTCAACGTCCAGCGCGCGACGGGAGACAAAGTGCTTGAGCGACTCTTTACGCTGCGCGCCGCAGATTAGGCCGCCGGTACAGCGGGCTACCGCCTCGCCTTCCACTCGCTCAACGTCGGACTGACAGACCGGGCAGTGGGTCGGGAATTCAACATCCCGGGCATCTGCCGGGCGTTCGGAAAGCACCACGTTGACCACCTGAGGGATCACGTCGCCTGCCCGGCGAATCACCACCTTGTCGCCGATTTTCAAGCCTAAGCGTTCGATCTCATCGGCATTATGCAACGTGGCATTACTCACCAGCACGCCGGCGACATGGACCGGCTCCAGGCGCGCCACCGGCGTAATCGCCCCGGTGCGGCCCACCTGGAACTCCACGTCCCGGACGAAAGTCATCTGCTCCTGGGCGGGGAACTTAAAGGCCACGGCCCAGCGCGGCGCGCGGGCCACGAAACCTAACTGCTCCTGCAGCGCCAGCGAATCGACTTTGATCACCACGCCATCAATGTCAAAGCCCAGATGGGGACGATCTTCCTCGACTTTACGATAGTAAGTGAGCACTTCCTCGGGGGTATGACAAAGGGTGACGCGATCGCTCACCGGTAATCCCCATGCTTTAAACTGCTGTAAACGGGCCGAGTGGCTGGCCGGCAGCTCACCGCCCTCCAGCACCCCAACGCCGTAGCAGAAGAAAGTAAGCGGTCGCTTCGCGGTGATGCGCGGGTCCAGCTGGCGCAACGAGCCCGCCGCCGCATTGCGCGGGTTAGCAAACACTTTTCCGCCGGTGCGTCGAGCTTCTTCATTGATTTTTTCGAACCCGGCCTGCGGGAGGAACACTTCCCCGCGCACTTCCAGGCGTGCGGGAATATTATCGCCATGCAGCCTGAGCGGGATGGTGCGGATGGTTCGCACGTTAGAGGTAATGTCCTCGCCGGTGGTGCCGTCGCCGCGGGTCGCCGCCTGCACCAGCACGCCGTTTTCGTAGAGAATGCTCACCGCGAGGCCGTCGAGCTTCAGCTCGCAGCAGTAGATGAGAGGGTCAGTGCTTTTCAGGCGATCCTGCACCCGCTTGTTGAAGGCCAGAAAGCTCTCTTCGTCAAACACGTTGTCCAGCGACAGCATCGGCACTTCATGGCGGATCTGGCTGAAGGCGGTCAGCGGCGCCGCCCCCACGCGCTGAGTCGGTGAATCCGGGGTAATCAGCTCCGGATGCTGGCTCTCCAGCTCGCGCAGCTCGCGCATCAGCCGGTCATACTCCGCATCGGGCACTTCCGGTGCGTCCATAACGTGGTACAGGTATTCATGATGGCGAAGCGTGGTTCGCAGTTCAGTCAGTTGTTGTTCGATCGGTTCCATATCACACCATCAATGATAAAAAACCCCCGACAGGCGGGGGTTGAGAAGGAGTTGAGATAACGCGGAACGTCAGGCGTTCGCGTCTTTCACTTCGCGAATACGATCCTGGTATTCACGCAGTTTTTGCGGCGTCATCATGCGACGCTGATCGTCAAGCACCACGCCGCCCACTTCATCGGCGATATACTGCGCAGACTGCAGCATCAGCTTGAAGTTCTGCAGTTCATCACCGTAGGAAGGGACCTGCATAAAGATAGTCACCCCAGGGGTCATCATATCCGCCATGCTGTCCGGGTTGAAGGTCCCCGGCTTCACCATGTTGGCCAGGCTGAACAGTACCGGGCCGCTGCCGTCCGGGCTCAGATGGCGGTGGAAAATATTCATTTCACCAAACTTGAACCCGGCCTGCTGGATGCTATTGATAAGCACCTCGCCGTTAAGCTGCGCGCCATGGTGCGCGGCAACGTTCATCACGATGACCGTCTCTTTACGCTCTTTCGGCTGGGGCGCTGCAGGCTGCTGCGGCTCTGTCGGCTGCGGTTCAGCAACCGCGGGCTGCGGCGCGGCAACAGGCTGGGGCGCAGGCTGCTGCGGAGCGGCCGGCTGCGGCTGGGCGACGGCCGGGGTCACCGGCTGCGGCGCGACAGGCTGTTGCACAGCAGGTTGCGGCTGGTGTTGCGGCTGCGCGGGTTGCGGCTGTTGCCAGCCAGGCTGTGGAGCAGCATGCGGCGCAGACGGTTGCCCCTGCGGTTGTGCCGGGGCCTGGCGCGGCGGCGCCTGACGAACCGGTTCCTCAGGACGCACAGGCTGCTGCATCTGGCGCTCGTAAGGCGGCTGGTACTGGTGCTGTGGCGCCTGACGAGGGGCTTCATGCTCCCCATGCGCGCCGTGCGGAGCGTGAGTCACCGGATGAACGCGGACTTCACCTACGCCTTCAACATTATCATCAAAGTCGTCGTTTTCCGACTCATCGTCGCGCGACTTCATACGTTTCAGTGGGCGATCGCGAAACATCGAAGAACGTTCTTTACGGCTGGTCCAGAAACCATGTACCAGTAAAGCGATTATGGCGATCGCGCCAACAATGATTAATATCAGACGCAAATCCTGCATCATTATATTCTCTGTTGTTCTAACACCTTGCCACCACGGCAAACATTTACTCACTAAGAGTATTTGCCGATTACCTCAAGTGCAAGTGCGTCGGTCGCTTTCACCACATAAAGATGAACTAAATCGTGCTTTTTGCTGTTTTTTCGAACATTTCCTAACTGGTTATTGTCTGACGACCCGATAAAATAAGCGAGCATTCACACTGGATGTTCAAAAAGGAGCAATGCCTGGCTATGGTTTCATCATCCGCACCGACCCCGCGTAGCGGCGTATACTACTTTTCGCAGGGCTGGAAACTCATCAGGCTGCCGGGCATACGTCGTTATGTCTTCCTGCCTTTACTGGTTAACGTGCTGCTGATGGGCGGTGCTTTCTGGTGGCTGTTTACCCGTCTCGACAGCTGGATCCCTTCGCTGATGAGCCATGTGCCTGACTGGCTGCAATGGCTAAACTACCTGCTGTGGCCGGTGGTGGTGCTGTCGATCCTGCTGGTGTTTGGCTATTTCTTTTCTACTATTGCCAACTGGATTGCCGCCCCGTTCAGCGGCCTGCTGGCGGAACAGCTGGAAGCGCGTCTGACTGGCGCCACCCCGCCTGACGTCGGCGTCTTTGGCATCATGAAGGATATTCCGCGCATCATGAAGCGTGAGTGGCAGAAGCTGGCCTGGTACCTGCCCCGCGCCATCGTGCTGTTGCTGCTCTACTTTATACCCGGCGTTGGCCAGACGGTGGCCCCGGTACTCTGGTTCCTGTTCAGCGCATGGATGCTGGCGATTCAATACTGCGATTACCCCTTCGATAACCACAAGGTCCCCTTCAGGACCATGCGCGAAGCGCTGCGCAGCCGCAAGGTGATGAATATGCAGTTTGGCGCGCTCACCAGCCTGTTCACCATGATCCCGGTGTTAAACCTGGTGATCCTCCCGGTGGCTATCTGCGGCGCCACCGCCATGTGGGTCGATTGCTATCGCGACAGACACGCCAGCTGGAAGTAACAGCAGCACCTCCCCTGGAGCGGCGAAAGCCGCTCCTTATATCTCACTTATTCCTTCTTGATCATCATTATTTCCCTTCCGCATATAGATATGCTAAATCCTTACTTCCGCATATTCTTTAAGCGGGTATGCTGATGCCGTACCCCCAAATTTCATACAGTTAAGGACGGGCCATGAGTAAGATTTTTGAAGACAACTCCCTGACTATCGGTCATACGCCGCTGGTACGACTGAACCGCATCGGTAACGGCCGTATCCTGGCAAAGGTAGAATCTCGTAACCCGAGCTTTAGCGTAAAATGCCGTATCGGCGCCAATATGATCTGGGATGCTGAAAAGCGCGGCGTGCTGAAACCGGGCGTGGAACTGGTCGAACCGACCAGCGGCAACACCGGTATCGCCCTCGCCTACGTGGCGGCGGCTCGCGGCTACAAGCTAACGCTAACCATGCCGGAAACCATGAGCATCGAGCGTCGTAAGCTTCTGAAAGCGCTGGGCGCCAACCTGGTGCTGACCGAAGGCGCCAAAGGCATGAAAGGCGCCATTCAGAAAGCGGAAGAGATTGTCGCCAGCAACCCGGAAAAATTCCTGTTGCTGCAGCAGTTCAGCAACCCGGCTAACCCGGAAATCCACGAAAAGACCACCGGCCCGGAAATCTGGGAAGACACCGACGGTCAGGTGGATGTTTTCATCTCCGGCGTAGGTACCGGCGGTACGCTGACCGGCGTCAGCCGCTACATTAAAAACACCAAGGGCAAAAAAGATCTATTCACCGTCGCGGTTGAACCGACCGATTCGCCGGTTATCTCCCAGGCGCTGGCGGGTGAAGAGCTCAAGCCGGGCCCGCACAAAATTCAGGGCATCGGCGCAGGCTTCATTCCTGGTAACCTGGATCTGAAGCTGGTGGACAAAGTGATCGGCATTACCAATGATGAAGCGATCTCCACGGCACGCCGCCTGATGGAAGAAGAAGGCATCCTCGCGGGTATCTCTTCCGGGGCCGCCGTTGCCGCGGCGCTGAAGCTGCAAGAAGATGAAGCCTTTACCAATAAGAATATTGTGGTTATCCTGCCTTCCTCGGGTGAGCGTTATTTAAGCACCGCGCTGTTTGCCGATCTCTTCACCGAGAAAGAACTGCAACAGTAGTGCCAGCTTGTAAATAATGTGTAAAAAAGCACCTTTTCAGGTGCTTTTTTGTGGCATACGTCAAAGTTTTACCCCTCCTGGCATTGATTCACCTCGTAGGGTCTGGTATTTAACCAGCACATTTATTTTGATGCGCGAAATTATTCAGAAGAGGATTTCCGCCAGCTGAATCGATTTTATGATTTGGTTCAAGTCTTCCTTTCGCGGCATAATGTTTAATGACGTGCTAGACGTCAATGGCCCGCAGGTCTTCGCAGCGCCAGGCGCTGCCGACGCCAAGGCCGGAAACGTAACGCCGGCGCTAACAATACAGGCTAAAGTCGAGTCGTTAGACTAGACTTTAGGTCCACAACACTAAACCTATAAGTTGGGGAAATATAATGTTCCAGCAAGAAGTTACCATTACCGCTCCGAACGGTCTGCACACCCGCCCTGCTGCTCAGTTTGTTAAAGAAGCTAAAGGCTTCACTTCTGAGATCACTGTAACCTCCAACGGCAAAAGCGCCAGCGCCAAAAGCCTGTTCAAACTGCAGACTCTGGGCCTGACCCAGGGCACCGTAGTAACCCTCTCCGCGGAAGGCGAAGATGAACAGAAAGCGGTTGAGCATCTGGTTAAACTGATGGCTGAACTCGAGTAAGTTCACGGGTTCTTTTTCATATCAGTCACAAGTAAGGTAGGGTTATGATTTCAGGCATTTTAGCATCCCCGGGTATCGCCTTCGGCAAAGCACTGCTGCTGAAGGAAGATGAAATTGTCATCGACCGGAAGAAAATTTCTGCCGATAAGGTTGATCAGGAAGTCGAACGTTTCCTGAGCGGCCGCGCCAAGGCCTCCGCCCAGCTGGAGGTCATCAAAACCAAAGCTGGTGAAACTTTCGGTGAAGAAAAAGAAGCCATCTTCGAAGGGCATATTATGCTGCTGGAAGATGAGGAGCTTGAGCAGGAAATCATAGCCCTGATTAAAGATAAGCATATGACTGCCGACGCGGCAGCCAATGAAGTTATCGACGGTCAGGCCACTGCCCTGGAAGAGCTGGACGATGAATACCTGAAAGAACGTGCGGCTGACGTACGTGATATCGGTAAGCGCCTGCTGCGCAACATCCTTGGTCTGGCCATCATCGATCTGAGCGCGATTCAGGATGAAGTCATCCTCGTCGCCGCCGATCTTACCCCGTCAGAAACCGCACAGCTGAACCTGAAAAAAGTGCTGGGTTTCATCACCGACGCGGGCGGCCGTACCTCCCACACCTCCATCATGGCGCGTTCCCTCGAACTGCCGGCCATCGTGGGCACCGGCAGCATCACGGCGCAGGTGAAAAACGGCGACTATCTGATTCTCGACGCGGTGAACAACCAGGTTCTGATCAACCCGTCCAACGAGCAAATTGAAGCGCTGCGTAATCTGCAGGCTCAGGTTGCGGAAGAAAAAGCCGAACTGGCGAAACTGAAAGATCTGCCGGCGATTACTCTCGACGGCCATCAGGTTGAAGTGTGCGCCAACATTGGTACCGTTCGCGACGTCGAAGGTGCTGAGCGCAACGGCGCCGAAGGCGTAGGCCTGTATCGTACTGAATTCCTGTTCATGGATCGCGACGCGCTGCCAACCGAAGAAGAGCAGTTTGCGGCTTATAAAGCGGTGGCTGAAGCCTGTGGCTCTCAGGCCGTTATCGTGCGTACCATGGACATCGGCGGCGACAAAGAGCTGCCGTACATGAACTTCCCGAAAGAAGAGAACCCGTTCCTCGGCTGGCGTGCTGTGCGTATCGCGATGGATCGTAAAGAGATCCTCCGCGATCAGGTTCGCGCCATCCTGCGTGCCTCCGCTTTCGGTAAGCTGCGCATTATGTTCCCGATGATCATCTCTGTTGAAGAAGTGCGTGCGCTGAAGAAAGAGATCGAAATCTACAAACAGGAACTGCGTGACGAAGGTAAAGCATTTGACGAATCCATTGAGATCGGCGTGATGGTGGAAACACCGGCTGCGGCGACTATTGCTCGTCATCTGGCCAAAGAAGTTGATTTCTTTAGTATCGGCACCAATGATTTAACGCAATATACTCTGGCAGTTGACCGTGGTAATGATATGATTTCACATCTTTACCAGCCGATGTCACCGTCTGTACTGAATCTGATTAAGCAAGTTATTGATGCTTCTCACGCTGAAGGTAAATGGACTGGCATGTGCGGTGAGCTTGCGGGCGATGAACGTGCTACACTTCTGTTGCTGGGTATGGGGCTGGACGAATTCTCTATGAGCGCCATTTCCATCCCGCGCATCAAGAAGATTATTCGTAACACGAACTTCGAAGATGCGAAAGTATTAGCAGAGCAGGCTCTTGCTCAACCGACAACGGACGAGTTAATGACGCTGGTTAACAAGTTCATTGAAGAAAAAACAATCTGCTAATCCACGAGATGCGCGGCCCAAATTACTGCTTAGGAGAAGATCATGGGTTTGTTTGATAAATTGAAATCTCTGGTTTCTGATGACAAGAAAGACACCGGAACTATTGAGATTGTTGCTCCCCTCTCCGGTGAGATCGTCAACATTGAAGACGTGCCGGATGTGGTTTTTGCGGAAAAAATTGTGGGCGATGGGATTGCCATCAAACCGACCGGCAACAAAATGGTCGCGCCGGTAGACGGTACCATTGGTAAAATTTTCGAAACCAACCATGCGTTCTCTATTGAATCTGATAGCGGCATCGAGCTGTTCGTTCACTTCGGTATTGATACCGTTGAACTGAAAGGCGAAGGCTTCAAGCGTATCGCTGAAGAAGGCCAGCGCGTGAAAGTCGGCGACCCGGTTATCGAATTCGATCTGCCGCTGCTGGAAGAGAAAGCCAAGTCGACCCTGACTCCGGTGGTTATCTCCAATATGGACGAGATCAAAGAGCTGATCAAACTGTCCGGTAGCGTGACCGTGGGTGAAACCCCGGTAATCCGCATCAAGAAGTAATATCTGCTGCATAAAAATGGCGCCGAAAGGCGCCATTTTTTTATATCGCATGGGTCACCGGCTGATAGCATTTTTCGCGGGATAAGATACGCAATCCTTCCGGAGTGCTCTCCAGAATTCGCCGCTCGCTGTCAGAGACCAGCAGTTCACACTGATATCCACCGGCCAGGCCGAACAGCGACCGCGCCACGCAGGCATCCTCCAGCGCCGCCTCCCCTGAAGTATCAAAATGACCAACAATGCGTCCCTGCTGACGGATCACTAACCGATAGCTTTTCATCTCTGTTTCTCCAGCGGCGGCAGGATCAGTTCGTCACATCCCTGCGCGGCAGTCCAGTTCATCACCTCCAGCACGCGCTGGGCGGCTGCCTCCGTCGCAGCACCCAGCGCCAGGCCGGAAAGCAACCCGCTCACCAGCTCGGCGCAGAACAGATCGCCGGTACCCTTTAAATCCGTCTCCACCCGCGGGTGAACCACCACCTCCACCGCATCGGCCGTCACCACCAGCACATTGATCGTCGAATCAGCCTCTCCCGGCGCGCTGGTGATCACCACCCATTTGAGGCTGTCCGACAGCAGGCTACGCGCCGCGGAGACCGCCTCCGGCTGATTGCGACAGCGCTGGCCGCTCAGCGTCTCCAGCTCAAACAGATTAGGGGTGATCCCTTGCGCCAGCGGCAGCAGGTGCTGACGATAGGCGTCCGGGATCTCGGCCTTGACGTAGATGCCGCTGTCGACATCGCCAATCACCGGATCCACCAGAATACAGAGATCGGGATGGCGGTCGCGGACCCGCGTCAGCCACTGCGCCAGACGTTCAA
The DNA here is from genome assembly GCF_048822555.1 of Klebsiella sp. C283. Lineage (NCBI taxonomy): Bacteria > Pseudomonadati > Pseudomonadota > Gammaproteobacteria > Enterobacterales > Enterobacteriaceae > Klebsiella > Klebsiella sp. C283. Next base: position 142,668 of record NZ_JBMEZS010000012.1, on the reverse strand, counting down.
TTTGCACGGCGTTGCCCATATAACCGGTCGTCACCGCACGCAGTTCGCGCAACGCGTCGCGCTCCTCCAGCGCCTGCAGGTACCCGACAAACCACTCCTCCGGGATAATGCCGCCATAGAACGTCTCATAATGGGGCGTATTGCTGAACAGCACCGTCGGTACCGCCAGCACGCGCAGACCGTGCTGTTTAATCGCCGGTACCGCGATGCTGTTGCCGACGCTGCCGTAGACTACCTGCGACTGCACGGCGACGATATCGACTTCCGACGCCCGGCTTTTGTCGTGAAAGAGCACTGATTGTATGTCATCTTGCTGGCCCATCTTTTCTCCCCCCGCTGGACAGCGGGTCACGCTCTGATTATGATTCGTCCTATGCTAAATTTCATTTTGTCATAGGTCAATAATGTTTGCCGGAAAAACCGCCAGCGATATCTTCGATCATATCCGCCATCTGGTGCAGAGCGGTGGCTTGCAGCCCGGAGAGGTTCTGCCGCCGGTCCGCGAGCTCGCCAGCCAGCTTGCGGTGAATCGCAATACCGTCGCCGCCGCCTATAAACGGCTGGTCACCTCCGGGCTGGCCGTCAGCCAGGGACGGAACGGCACAGCTATCAAAGCACGGGATCCGCTGCCGGCGCTGGAAGGCGGTGACCCCACGACGCCGCTGAACGATCTTTCCAGCGGCAATCCGGACCCCGCCAGGCTGCCTGATTTACCACGCTATCTGGGCCAAATTGCCCACACGCCCCGCCTGTATGGCGATGCCCCCATCGAGCCGCGGCTAGGAGAATGGGCTGAGGCATGGTTTGCCAGGGAGATAACCGTTCCCTTTGCCCTGAATCTCGCTAGCGGGGCGATTGACGCGCTGGAGCGTCTGCTGTGCGCCTTGCTGCTCCCCGGCGACGGCGTGGTGGTTGAAGATCCCTGTTTTCTCAGCAGCATCAATATGGTGCGTTACGCTGGCTTTACCCCCTGCCCGGTGGCGGTGGATGCCGAGGGGATGGATCCAGACGGGCTGGAGGAGGCATTACGCAACGGCGCGCGGGCGGTGATCTTGACCCCGCGCGCGCACAATCCTACCGGCTGTAGCCTGACGGAAACCCGGGCGCATGCCCTGCGGGAGGTGCTGGCCCGCTATCCGCAGGTACTGGCGATCGTCGATGACCATTTTGCCCTGCTGTCGGCCACGCCCTGGTTTTCTCCTCTGCCAGCGAGCACCCAACGCTGGGCGGTGGTGCGTTCGATGTCAAAAACCCTCGGGCCAGACCTGCGGCTGGCTTTTATCGCCAGCGATGTCGACACCTCCTCCGCGCTGCGTCTGCGGCTTAACGCCGGCAGCCAGTGGGTCAGCCATCTGCTGCAGGATCTGACGCTGGCCTGTCTCACCGATAAGGCGTTTATCGCCTCGATGACGGAGACCCGCCGTCACTATCGGCAACAGAATGAGAAACTGGCGGCAGCGCTGGCCCGGCACGGCGACAGTCATGCTGCGCCTGGCGATGGCCTCAATTTCTGGCTGCCGCTGCCAACGGCGAGCCAACCCTACGCCTTACGCCTGGCCCGGGCCGGCTGGCTGGTCCGCGAGGGGGAGGTGTTTGGCATCCGTACGCCCTCCCACGGGCTACGCCTGTCGCTGGGCCGCCTGAGCGACGCTGAGATTGCCCGCCTGGCGGCCGATATAGCCCAGGTGTTAGACGCCCCCTGACGCAGGCAGTGCGCCGAACGCATCGGGGAGGGATGGCAGCTGTCGACAAGTTACTGAAAAATTAAACGAAAACAGGCGTAGTCTTACCTGCATGACCGGAACGTCGAGACGGATACAACGCTCTCGGTGGCTGATAAATCGCTCACAATAAGGAGCACCAGAGATGCATCACATTGACCTGACGCTAAAAACAGCCATTGAGGCCTGCGACCGCGCTATCTCGCAGGAAGATTACGATACCCTGATGGGCTATTACGCGGAAGACGCCGCGCTGGTCGTCAAACCGGGCATGGTGGTCAGAGGGAAAGAGAATATCCGCAAAGCGTTTATCGCCATTGCCGACTATTTCCAGCACCGGCTGATCGTGACTCAGGGGAAAATGGAGATCATCGAGGGCGGCGGCAATGCGCTGGTGATTATGGAGACCCGGCTGGATATCCCGACGGCACAGGGGATAACACAGGTTACGCGACGCGCAACCTATGTCTTTCAGAAGCAGGGCGAGCGCTGGCTGTGCACCGTCGATAACTCCTACGGCACCGACCTGCTCGATGATTAAATACCCGCCCCCTGGCTAAAGTGTTCCTCGCCGAACACGCCGGTGGAGAGGTAGCGATCGCCGCGATCACAGACGATCGCCACCACCACCGCGCCTGGGTTTTCGCGAGCGATACGTAACGCCCCGGCTACCGCGCCGCCAGAGCTGACGCCGCAGAAAATGCCTTCCTGTACCGCCAGCTGACGCATGGTGTTCTCGGCATCCTGCTGATGAATATCCAGCACCGCATCCACCAGCGAAGCGTTAAAGATCCCCGGCATATACTCTGCCGGCCAGCGGCGTATCCCGGGAATACTGCTGCCCTCCTCCGGCTGCAGGCCGACAATGGTCACCGGTTTACTCTGTTCGCGCAGAAAACGTGACACGCCGGTAATGGTGCCGGTGGTCCCCATACTGGAGACAAAGTGGGTGATACGCCCCGCGGTCTGCTGCCAGATTTCCGGCCCGGTGGTAGTGTAGTGGGCGTAGGGGTTGTCCGGGTTGTTGAACTGATCGAGCAGTTTGCCCTCCCCGCGCTGAGCCATCTCCAGGGCCAGGTCGCGGGCCCCCTCCATCCCCTGCTCTTTGGTGACCAGGATCAGCTCGGCGCCATAGGCGCGCATCGCGGCCCGGCGCTCCTGGCTCATGTTGTCGGGCATCAGCAGCTTCATCCGGTAGCCTTTCAGCGCGGCGATCATCGCCAGCGCGATACCGGTGTTGCCGCTGGTCGCTTCAATTAGCACGTCGCCGGGCTGAATTTCGCCCCGCTTTTCCGCTTCAACGATCATCGACAGCGCAGCGCGATCTTTCACCGAACCGGCTGGATTATTGCCTTCAAGTTTGACCCAGATTTCGCTGCCATTGTCCGGCCCCAGACGCTGAAGCCTGACCAGAGGGGTATTGCCGATGGTGTGTTCGAGTGTATTCACGATTTTTACTCAATAAAAAAGCCGGGCGGCGCTTCGCTTACCCGGCCTACCAGACGCGTGATAATTCCAGACCGGGTAAACACAGCGTCACCCGGCAAAAGCACATGGATTTAAGCTATCAGGCCGACTGCGCCAGAGCAAGCTCGCCGCGCGGCTCGATACGCTCGGTACCGTTGTACAGGCGCGCGTTTTGCAGCCCGACGAACAGCCGTTCGCCGCGGGACGGCGCCTCATCGCCCGTTAACACCACGCTCAGCGGTTCGTCATACCACCCCAGAGGCTGGACGACTAATTGGGTGTAGTGACCTTTCGGGCTGGCCTCCAGGACCTGCACCGGCAGCGGCGAATCCAGGCTGGTTCGGCGGCTGATGTCCACTTCCCACGGACGCAGGAACAGATCCACCGGCCCCTGGTAAGCCGGGGTATAGCCTAACGGCCAGCGGTGAGCGCCAACGTGGAACTGTCCGCCGCGGATAACCCCCTGCAGGCGATTCACTTCCCCCATGAACTCCAGCACGAAGCGGGTCGACGGCTCACGCCACACGCGTTCAGGCGCATCGGCCTGTTCGATGTTGCCCTGGCTCATCACCACCACCCGGTCGGCAACTTCCATCGCCTCTTCCTGATCGTGGGTGACGAACACGCTGGTAAATTTCAGCTCTTCATGCAGCTGACGCAGCCAGCGGCGCAGCTCTTTACGCACCTGCGCATCCAGCGCGCCGAAAGGTTCATCCAGCAGCAGAATTTGCGGCTCTACCGCCAGGGCGCGCGCCAGCGCCACGCGCTGTTTCTGACCACCGGACAGCTGCGCCGGATAGCGATCCGCCAGGTGGGCCAGTTGCACCATCTCCAGCAGTTTGGTCACTTTGGCTTTAATCGCCGCGGCGTTGGGTCGTTCGCGGCGCGGCAGCACGGTCAGGCCAAAGGCGATGTTATCGAACACCGTCATATGGCGGAACAGCGCATAGTGCTGGAAGACGAAGCCCACTTTACGGTCGCGGGCGTGCATCCGGCTGACGTCGGTACCGTGGAAGCGGATATGACCGCTGGTCTGATGTTCCAGCCCGGCGATAATCCGCAGCAGGGTCGTTTTCCCGGAGCCGGAAGGCCCCAGCAGCGCAACCATTTGTCCGGAAGGGATATCCAGCGAGATATCATTCAGCACCTGGGTGCGACCAAACGATTTCTTAATATTGGCAATCTCAATGCTCATGATTTCCCTCCTGTTGCGCGCGTTTTTCCTGATTGGCCAGACGCCATTGCAACATACTCTTTAAAAACAGGGTCAGAATAGCCATTAACGTCAGCAGGGCCGCGGCGGTAAACGAGCCGACGGTGTTGTAATCCTGCTCCAGTAATTCAATTTGCAGCGGCAGCGACAGCGTTTCTCCGCGGATCGAACCGGAGACCACCGACACCGCGCCGAATTCGCCGATGGCGCGGGCGTTGGTCAACACCACGCCGTACAGCAGCGCCCAGCGAATATTGGGCAGCGTCACCCGGCGGAACATCTGCCAGCCGGAAGCGCCCAGCAAGACCGCCGCCTCATCTTCATGACTGCCCTGACTCATCATCACCGGCACCAGCTCACGCACCACAAACGGACAGGTGACAAAGATCGTCGCCAGCACCATGCCGGGCCAGGCGAACATGATTTGCAGGTTATGCGCATCAAGCCAGCCGCCCAGCGGACCGTTAGAGCCGTAGAACAGCAGATAAACCAGACCGGCTACCACCGGCGAGACAGCGAACGGGATATCCAGCATCGTCAATAGCAGCTGGCGTCCCGGGAACGTAAAACGCGTGACCAGCCAGGCCAGCAAGGTCCCGAACACCAGGTTCACCGGCACGGTAATCAAGGCGATCATCACTGTCAGCCAGATGGCGTGGAGCATGTCCGGATTGGCCAGGTTTTCCAGCACCGGCATTAACCCTTTGCTGAAGGCCTGGATAAAGATGTAAAGCATCGGCACCACGAGGATGAAGGCGGAGACCAGCATCCCGACGCCAATCAGAAACCATTTTCCCCAGTTGATGCGGGGCGCGTCGTAGCGTTTCAATTGAGTAACTTCCGCCATTAGTGACCTACCACGCGTCGACCAAAGCGACTCTGCAGGGTATTGATGGAAAACAGCAGCAGCAGTGAGGCGGCCAGGATCACCGAGGCGATGGCGCTCGCCGCCGGATAGTCAAACTCCTGCAGTCGAATAAAGATCATCAGCGACGTCACTTCCGTCTTCCACGCGATGTTGCCGGCGATAAAAATCACCGCGCCAAATTCGCCGAGGCTGCGGGTAAACGACAGGGCAATGCCCGCCAGCAGGGCTGGCGACAGCTCCGGCAGCACCACCTTGCGGAAGCTCTGCCAGCGCGTAGCGCCCAGCGTTTCCGCTGCTTCTTCATATTCCGGACCCAGCTCTTCCAGCACCGGCTGCACGGTACGTACCACGAAGGGGATGCTGGTGAACGCCATCGCCACGGCGATACCGAGCCAGGTATAGGTCACTTTAATATCGAACTTCGCCAGCCATTCCCCGTAAATGCCGTTAACCGAAAACAGCGAAGCCAGGGTCAGGCCGGCCACCGCCGTCGGCAGCGCAAACGGCAGATCCATTAAGGCATCCAGCAGCGTGCGGCCCGGAAAACGATAGCGGGTAAGGATCCACGCCATCAGCAGGCCGAAGACGCCGTTAAAAATCGAGGCCACGAACGCCGACAGCAGCGTCACCTTATAGGCCGCCACCACCTGCGGGTTGGTGATCACATCCCAGTACTGCGCCCAGCTCATCTGCGCCAGCTGCATCACCAGCGCGCTGAGCGGTAATAACAGAATCAGACAGACAAACAGCAGGCTGGTGCCGAGGCTCAGGGTAAAGCCCGGCAGCACGCGCTTGGACGACACAGCAAACATTACTTACGCCCCGCCGCCAGCAGTTTGTCCAGTTCGCCGCCGCTGGCGAAGTGGGTTTTCATCACCTCAGGCCAGGAGCCAAACTTGTCCTCCACGCGGAACAGTTCGGTCTGCGGGAATTTATCCTTCAGCGAATCCATCACTTTCGGGTTGTTTACCCGATAGTAGTAGTCGGTAATGATGGTCTGCGCCTGCGGACTGTAGAGCCAGTTCAGGTAGGCCTTCGCCGCCTTTTCCGTGCCGTTGGCTTTGACGTTTTTATCCACCCAGGCCACCGGGAACTCCGCCAGAATGTTGGTTTTCGGGATCACCACTTCAAATCCCTGCGCCTCATACTGCTTGCGAATATTGTTCACTTCCGACTCGAAGCTGATCAGCACATCGCCCAGGCCGCGCTCGGCGAAGGTGGTGGTCGCCCCGCGTCCGCCGGTGTCGAAGACTTCGACGTTCTTCAGGAACTGGGTCATAAACTGTTCGGTTTTGGCTTTATCGCCGCCGTCGGCTTTATCCGCCGCGCCCCAGGCCGCCAGGTAGGTGTACCGCGCGTTGCCCGAGGTTTTCGGGTTCGGGAAGATCAGCTTAACGTCAGAGCGGACCAGGTCATTCCAGTCATGAATGTTTTTCGGGTTGCCTTTGCGCACCAGGAAGCCCATCGTCGAATAGAACGGCGAGCTGTTGTTCGGCAGGCGGCTTTGCCAGTCGGCCGGGATCAGGTTGCCTTTGTCATGCAGGATCTGCACGTCCGTCACCTGGTTGTAGGTCACCACGTCCGCCTTCAGGCCCTGCAGGATCGCCAGCGCCTGCTTGGACGAGCCAGCGTGCGACTGCTTGATGGTCAGCTTGTCCCCGCCATTGTCCTTCGCCCACTGCTGCTCAAAAGGCGGGTTAAGGGCGGCAAACAGCTCGCGGGAGACATCATAGGAGCTGTTCAGCAGCTCCGTCGCCTGCGCCTGCGCCACCAGCAGCATGGAAGCCGCCAGCGCCAGATATCCTTTTTTCAGTGATTTAACGGCCATTGCGCACCCTTATCAAAAATGATCATTTACTGATGATCATCATATTTATAACGGGTACGAAAGGAGTAACGGTTTTATATACCGTTTGGCGATTTGGAAGTCGAAAAGGGAATAAGCACCTGGCAAAGCTTAGCTGAAAGCGGCTGGCAAATAAGGTGATGAAATCGGACGAGGAGCGAACAGCGTGGCACACTTTGTTAATGGAAAACAGCACAAATGACGCCCGGCAGTTGCGCCGCCACCTGACGCCGCAGGAGCGCCGCCTGTGGCACCAGCTGCGCGATCGCCGTTTTGCCAGCTACAAGTTTCGCCGCCAGCATCCCGCTGGACCCTATATTCAAGATTTCGCCTGGTGATTGAGCTCGACGGCGGCCAGCATGACAGCCGGACTGAATACGATGCCCGGCGCACAACATGGCTTAAGCAGCAGGGCTGGACCGTTTTACGCTTCTGGAATATCGAGTATGACCGGAACGAAACCGGCGTGCTGCAGGTGATCCTGCGCACGCACGAGGAACTCTCCCCCTCACCCCGGCCCTCTCCCTCAGGGAGAGGGTTAGGGTGAGGGGAAAGCATTACAGCGCCTGAATACGCTCCAGGGACGGCGCGAAGTAATAGCCGCCGGTCACCGGTTTGGTGAAGCGCAGCATCGCGTCGCGTTTGCCGTCGGTATCGCCGAACATGCTCAGCAGCTGCTGCTCGATGTTGTACAGACGCGCGCAGTAGGCGCAAAAATAGAGGCCATGGGTACCGCTGGCGGTGCCATACGGCAGGCTCTGGCGGACGATTTTCAGCCCTTTGCCATCTTCTTTTAAGTCAACGCGGCTCAGGTGAGACGTGACCGGACGTGCGTCGCCATCGATCTCTTCGTTGGCTTCTTTGGTGCGGCCAATCATCATCTCCTGATCCGGCACGCTCATGCGGTTCAGCTGTTTGAGATTATGCTCCCAGCGCTGGACGAATACGTAGCTGCCGCCCGCATCCACGCCGTCTTTGATCACCGCCACTTCACGACGGGTTTCTTCCCCCGCCGGGTTTTCGGTGCCGTCGACGAAGCCGCTGAGGTCACGCTCTTCCACCCAGCGGAAGCCGTGGATCTCTTCTTTCACCTCGATAGCGTCGCCAAAGGCGGCCAGCGCGGCCTGCGCCACCGAGAAGTTCACTTCATGGCGGGCGGATAAAATATGAATCAGCAGGTCATACTGGGTGGATGGCGCCAGCCCTTTGCCGTAGACCGGAAAATCTTTTAACTCCTCCGCCCCTTCGCCGCCGCTCAGCTGACGCCAGACGGTATTGCCGAACGCCACCACCGCACCGAGTTTAGCGTCGGGGAATTTAGCCTGGAAGGTGGCCACGTTATCGACAAAATTTTTGCTCGCTTCGCGCAGGGCGTTAACGTCCCCTTTGATATTGGCTTCAATCCAAATCGCCGCGCGGCAATGTTCCGGCAAAATGCCGCTCTGAACCTGAGACATCGCTCCTCCTGAAATGATGCAACTACAACGCTGTCGCGTTGCTAACGCGCCATTGTAACCGTTTTTCAGGGCCGTCGTGTCTCTTCAGATCAATTTAGCGACGCCAGATAATTTTGCTGACCTTCCAGTTTTTCAGCGTATCGTCGGAGGGCATCAGCTCGTCCGGGCCGCTCCAGTGACCGGTGAAGGCGTAACTGATATGCTGGCTCCCCTCGGCCTGACACTCGACGACCGCGCCATTGTCATTGCTGCCTTTCTGGCAGTTGCCGAAGGCTTTGCTGTACAGGTCGCTGAACGGTGTGCCGATTTTCACGCCGCTGGCGGTTTTGATTTCGGCATCGCGGACGTCAATCCGGCTGATGGCGCCGTTGTCGCCATTGATGGTCAGCGCCACGCTGTTGTCTTTCAGCGCTTCAAAGTAGTGGACGATATTCCCCTTATCGGTCTTCATTCCGCTGCGCAAACGGTAGTCGCTCCCCAGCGCATCGCTAATGGCCTGTTCGTTGAGCGGCGTGGACGCCGTCAGTTTCCCCACCCCCTGCTCGGTCACCTCGGTGGAAGAACTAAACCAGTTCCACGGATAGGCCGCCGACCAGTTGACCGCGCTCATCGTTGAGCAGCCGGTCAGCGCCAGCGGAAGCGCGCAGAGCATTACACGTAGCGATTTCATATCACAATCCTTTCTGAGTCATTCAACGCATGTTGGAGTTCACGATCGGCAAAAAGTGCCATTAAAAGGTGGTCTGGCGAAAACAGGCGCCGAGGCGACGGCTGGTCGCCAGCCACCACAGGGCATAACCATCCGCCGCCAGCAGTCCGATGGTCAGCGAGGAGGGAGATTCGCCGCTCAGCCATAGCATCGGCTGCCACAGCAACAGCAGCACTTGCGATAACACCAGCAGCCAGCGCATCGCCCGCCACAGGCGCGGCAGGCGCTGACGATAGCCGCTAAGCAGAAAGGCCAGCACCGCCGGCACGCCGGGGAGTAGACCGAGCCAGAAGCGGTCGTGATCGGGATAGAACAGATTTAGAATCGCGTCGCCCTGCTGACGCGACGCGCCGGCCATCAAGAACAGCACCCAGGTGCGGGCCTGTAACAACAGCACGCACCAGAAAAGGAAAGGCAGACGCAGACGGCCATGGGCATCAAAATCGGCGGGGATAAACTCAGTATTCTTCATCTTCAATCAGGCGTTTGCCCAGGGTCAGGACATCGGCGTACTCATAGCCCAGCCGCTCGTACATCCCCTGCACCACGTCGTTGTCCTCGCGGACCATAATATTGATTTTCGGGCAGCCGCGAGCAATCAGCTTTTTCTCCAGACGGTTGAGCAGCGCGTTCGCGATCCCCCGACCGCGATATTCCGGATGGACGCCCAGATAGTAGGCCGACCCGCGATGGCCGTCATATCCGCCCATCACCGTACCGACGACTTCGCCGTTCACTTCCGCCACCAGGAACAGGCTGACATCGTGATTCAGCTTGCGCTCAATATCCATCTCCGGATCGTTCCAGGGACGCAGCAGATCGCAACGCTCCCACAGCGTCACAACCTCTTCGAAATCCTGCTGGCGAAAAACGCGAATCTCCATGGTATTCCCCACCATTGACGGTTAAAAACAGTGATTATGGCGCGAATATGACTGATAGCCAATATCAGGCGAAATCAGCGACAAAAAATGGCATAATATGACTTTGTCATGTATTGAAATGAAAAGTAAAACAATTCTTATTTTGAATGGTCGTAACGGCAAACGCGATACGATATAACATTGGACATCACTTGTTTACAATTCAGGCCGAATGAGCACTTTTAAACCCTTAAAAATACTTGCTTCGCGCCGTCAGGTGCTGAAAGCCGGGCTGGCTGCCATGACGCTGAGCGGCGTCACTGCACAGGTCAGCGCAAAAGAGCAGCCACTGAAAACATCAAATGGACACAGCAAACCCGCCGCCAAAAAGGCCGGCGCACGCCGCATTGTGATGCTCGACCCGGGCCACGGCGGCATCGACACCGGGGCTATCGGCCATAATGGCTCGAAAGAGAAGCATGTGGTGCTGGCGATCGCTAAGAACGTGCGCAGCATCTTGCGCAGCAACGGCATTGACGCCCGCCTGACCCGCACCGGCGATACCTTTATCCCGCTGTATGACCGCGTGGAGATTGCCCATCAGCACGGCGCCGATCTGTTTATGTCGATCCACGCCGATGGCTTCACCAACCCGAGCGCTGCCGGCGCCTCGGTGTTCGCTCTGTCAAACCGCGGCGCCAGTAGCGCCATGGCGAAATACCTCTCCGATCGCGAAAACCGCGCCGACGAGGTCGCCGGTAAGAAAGCGACGGATAAAGACCATCTGCTGCAGCAGGTGCTGTTCGATCTGGTACAGACCGACACCATTAAAAACAGCCTGACGCTGGGCTCGCATATCCTGAAAAAGATCAAGCCGGTGCATAAGCTGCACAGCCGCAATACCGAACAGGCGGCGTTCGTGGTGCTGAAGTCGCCGTCCATACCGTCCGTGCTGGTGGAAACCTCGTTCATTACGAACCCGAACGAGGAAAAACTGCTCGGCACCACCGCCTTCCGGCAGAAAATCGCCACCGCGATTGCCAACGGCATTATCAGCTATTTCCACTGGTTCGATAACCAGAAAGCCCATTCGAAGAGACGTTAATGAAACCCGATGCCGCGCAGGTTAAAACTTTTCTGCTCCAGCTGCAGGACAGCCTCTGTCAGCAGCTAAGCGCCGTGGATGGCGCGCCGTTTATTGAAGACGCCTGGCAGCGGGAAGGCGGCGGCGGCGGACGCAGCCGGGTGCTGCGCGACGGCAATGTGTTCGAGCAGGCGGGGGTCAACTTTTCCCATGTCCATGGCGACGCCATGCCAGCCTCCGCCACCGCCCACCGCCCGGAGCTGGCCGGACGCAGCTTTGAAGCCATGGGCGTCTCGCTGGTGGTCCATCCGCTGAACCCCTATGTGCCCACCAGCCACGCCAACGTGCGGTTCTTTATTGCCGAAAAGCCTGGCGCCGAGCCGGTGTGGTGGTTCGGCGGCGGCTTTGATTTAACCCCTTACTACGGCTTTGAAGAGGATGCCGTCCACTGGCATCGTACCGCCCGCGATCTGTGTCTGCCTTTCGGCGAAGCCGTCTATCCGCGCTATAAAAAATGGTGCGATGAATATTTCTATCTGAAGCACCGCCAGGAACAGCGCGGGATTGGCGGTCTGTTCTTTGACGACCTGAACACCCCGGATTTTGACCACTGCTTCGCCTTTATGCAGGCAGTGGGTAACGGTTACGCTGACGCCTATTTACCCATCGTCGAACGCCGAAAAGCCACGCCGTACGGCGAGCGTGAGCGCCATTTTCAGCTCTATCGCCGCGGCCGCTACGTCGAATTCAATCTGGTCTGGGACCGTGGCACCCTGTTCGGTCTGCAGACCGGCGGTAGGACGGAATCTATTCTGATGTCGATGCCGCCGCTGGTGCGCTGGGAATATGATTACCAGCCGGAGGCCGGCAGCCCTGAGGCGGCGCTGAACGAGTTTATTAAAGTGAAAGCCTGGATCTGAGCGACGCCAAATCAGACCAAAAAGCCCCGGAGTACCGGGGCTTTTTTATGACGTTTACAGCGGTTCGGTTTGCGCTTCGACAACCGCCAGCGCCACCATATTCACGATGCGACGCACAGAGGCGATCGGCGTCAGGATATGCACCGGCTTCGCTACCCCCATCAGCACCGGCCCGACGGTGACCCCTTCCGAACTGGAGACGCGCAGCAGGTTATAGCTGATCCGGGCGGCTTCCATATTCGGCATCACCAGAATATTGGCCGACCCCTTCAGCGGGCTGTCCGGCATGCGATCGTTGCGAATGCTTTCCACCAGCGCGGCGTCGCCATGCATTTCGCCATCGATCATCAGCTCCGGCGCGCGCGCCTTCACCAGCTCAAGGGTTCTGCGCATCTTGCTGGCGGACGGGCAGTCGGCAGAGCCAAAGTTGGAATGCGACAGCAACGCCACCCGCGGTTCGATACCAAAGCGACGCACGCTTTCCGCCGCCATCAGGGTGATCTCCGCCAGCTCTTCCGGCGATGGATCGTGATTGACATAGGTGTCGGCGATAAAGGTGTTGCCGCTCGGCAGCAACAGCGCGTTCATCGCCCCGGCGGTGCTGACGCCGTCGCGATAGCCGAACAGCGGCTGCACCACGCGGTAGTGGTCGTGGTACTCGCCAATGGTGCCGCAGATCATCGCATCCGCTTCGCCACGGTGAACCATGATGGCGCCAATCACCGTGGTGTTGCTAATCACCGCCCGCTGCGCCTGCTCCTGGGTAATGCCGCGGCGTTTCATCAGCTGGTAGTACTCGCTCCAGTACTCTTTAAACCGCGGGTCGGATTCATTATTGACGATCTCGAAGTCAACGCCGGCCTTGATCTGCAGGCCCAGCTTCTGGATGCGCATTTCAATCACGCTCGGGCGCCCCACCAGAATCGGTTTGGCCAGCCCCAGCGACACCAGCTCCTGGGTGGCGTGCAGCACCCGGGTCTCCTCCCCTTCCGCCAGCACCACGCGCTTCGGCTCTTTGCGCGCCTGAGAGAAGATAGGCTTCATAAACAGGTTGGTCTTATAGACGAACTCGCTCAGCTTCTCGATATAGGCGTCAAAATCGGCGATCGGGCGCGTCGCCACGCCGGAGTCCATCGCCGCCTTCGCCACCGCGGGGGCGATCTTGACGATCAGCCGCGGATCGAACGGTTTCGGAATAATGTAGTCCGGGCCAAAGCTTAAATCCTGATCGCCGTAGGCGGAGGCGACCACTTCGCTCTGCTCGGCGTGGGCCAGCTCGGCAATGGCATGCACCGCCGCCAGCTTCATCTCTTCGTTGATCGCCGTCGCGCCGACGTCCAGCGCGCCGCGGAAGATGAACGGGAAGCAGAGGACGTTGTTGACCTGGTTAGGGTAGTCGGAGCGGCCGGTGCAGATGATGGCGTCATCGCGGACCTGCTTCGCCAGCGGCGGCAGAATTTCCGGCTCCGGGTTGGCCAGGGCGAGGATCAGCGGCGCGCGCGCCATCTTCTTCACCATCTCCGGGGTCAGCACTTTCGGACCGGAGCAGCCGAGGAAAATGTCCGCGCCGTCGATCACGTCATCAAGGGTGCGTTTGCCGTCGTCTTCCACCGCGTAGGCCGCTTTGGTTTCCGCCATGTTCGGCTCACGATCCTTATAGATAACGCCTTTCGAATCGCAGACCACGATGTTGTGCTTTTGCATCCCCAGCGCCACCAGCAGGTTCATGCAGGCGATAGCCGCCGCCCCCGCGCCGGAGACCACCATCCGCACGTCGGACAGATTCTTCTCAACGACGCGCAGGCCGTTGAGGATCGCCGCGGTGCTGATGATCGCCGTGCCGTGCTGATCGTCATGGAACACCGGAATATTCATCCGCTCGCGCAGCTGCTGCTCAATGTAGAAACACTCCGGCGCTTTAATATCTTCGAGGTTGATGCCGCCGAAGGTCGGCTCGAGGGCGGCGACGACGTTAATGAATTTGTCCGGGTCCAGCTCATCGACTTCGATATCAAACACATCGATGCCGGCAAATTTCTTAAACAGGACGCCTTTGCCCTCCATTACCGGTTTGCCGGCCAGGGCGCCGATGTTGCCAAGCCCCAGCACCGCAGTGCCGTTGGAGACGACCGCCACCAGGTTGCCGCGGGCGGTATATTTGTAAGCCGCCAGCGGATCTTTTTCGATTTCCAGACAGGGGGCCGCGACGCCCGGCGAGTAGGCCAGCGCCAGATCGCGCTGGGTGGCGAGAGGTTTGGTCGGTGAGACCTGGATTTTTCCGGGAACCGGAAATTCGTGGAAGTCGAGGGCGCTCTGTTTTAACTGCTCATCCATTTTATATTCCTTTCTTTCACGTATCGTTCGTAGGGAAAAAGCGTGATGACCATCCTGTCGTTCACCTTTCAGTGGCAGACAGTATCCCTCCTGGCGGGGCGATAAACTTTGAACACCGCCAAACTCTGGCCATCGCTATGATCTGGTTGTTATCAATTTATAGCGGTTATGTTACCCGGATTCGCCGCCAATAATAGCCCCGTCTGCTATGCTTTTTGGTTATGTACCTCATCAATATTTATACCGCATACCGGCAAGCACTCATGTAACACCTTGTTCCAGGAGGACTTATCCATGAATCAGCTAGACAGTATTAAGCAGTTCACCACCGTGGTCGCCGACAGCGGCGACATCGAATCCATCCGCCACTACCATCCGGAAGATGCCACCACCAACCCCTCCCTGCTGCTGAAGGCCGCCGGGCTGGCGTCCTATAGCGGACTCATCGACGACGCGATCGCCTGGGCCAAAAAGCAAGGAGGCAGCCGCGAAGCGCAGGTAACTCACGCCTGCGATAAGCTGGCGGTCAATTTTGGCGCGGAGATCCTCAAAAGCATTCCTGGCCGTGTCTCCACCGAGGTGGACGCCCGGCTCTCCTTCAACCGGGAGAAGAGTATCGAGAAGGCGCGCCATCTGGTGGCGCTGTATCAGGAGATGGGCATTGATAAGTCACGGATCCTGATCAAGCTGGCCTCCACCTGGGAGGGGATCCGCGCCGCCGAAACGCTGGAAAAAGAGGGGATCCACTGCAACCTGACGCTGCTGTTTTCCTTCGCCCAGGCCCGGGCCTGCGCCGAGGCCGGGGTCTATCTGATCTCCCCTTTCGTCGGGCGTATTTATGACTGGTATCAGGCGCGCAAACCGCTGGATCCTTACGTGGTTGAGGAAGATCCAGGGGTGAAATCCGTGCGCAATATCTATGACTACTTCAAACAGCATAAATACAACACCATCGTGATGGGCGCCAGCTTCCGCCGCACCGAGCAGATCCTCGCCCTGGTCGGCTGCGACCGCCTGACCATCGCCCCGCCTTTATTAAAAGAACTGCAGGCCAGCGACGCCCCGGTGGTGCGCAAACTGATCCCTGCCAGCCAGATCCTGCCGCGCCCGGTGCCGCTCAGCGAGGCGGAGTTCCGCTGGGAACATAATCAGGATCCTATGGCGGTCGAAAAGCTGGCGGAGGGTATCCGCCTGTTCGCCGTCGATCAACGCAAACTGGAAGATCTGCTTGCCGCCAAACTGTCACTTTAGTCTCACGGAGAAAACTATGTCCCGAAGAGAGCTTGCCAACGCCATCCGCGCCCTGAGTATGGACGCGGTGCAGAAAGCCAATTCCGGCCACCCCGGTGCGCCAATGGGGATGGCAGATATTGCCGAAGTGCTGTGGAACGATTTTCTCAAGCACAATCCGCAGAACCCTGGCTGGGTGGACCGCGACCGCTTTATTCTGTCCAACGGCCACGCGTCGATGCTGCTCTACAGTCTGCTGCACCTGACCGGCTACGATCTGCCGCTGTCAGAGCTGAAGCAGTTCCGCCAGCTTCACTCTAAAACGCCGGGTCACCCGGAGCATGGCTATACCCCCGGGGTGGAGACCACCACCGGCCCGCTGGGCCAGGGGCTGGCGAACGCCGTCGGTATGGCCATTGCCGAACGCACCCTGGCGGCGCAGTTTAACCGCCCCGGTCATGAGATTATCGACCATCACACCTGGGTTTTCATGGGCGATGGCTGTCTGATGGAGGGGATCTCCCATGAAGCCTGTTCGCTGGCAGGCACGCTCGGACTGGGCAAGCTGATCGGTTTTTACGATCACAACGGCATCTCCATCGACGGCAAAACCGAAGGCTGGTTTTCCGACGATACAGCGGAACGCTTCCGCGCCTACCACTGGCATGTGATCGGCGATATCGACGGCCACGATCCGCAGGCCATCAAACAAGCCATTACGGAAGCGCAGGCGGTGAAAGATAAGCCGTCGCTGATCATCTGTCGGACCATCATCGGCTTCGGTTCGCCCAACAAAGCCGGCTCAGAGGAGTCGCACGGCGCGGCGCTGGGTGAAAAAGAGGTGGCCCTGGCCCGCCAGCAGCTGGGCTGGAAATATCCGCCCTTTGAGATCCCGAAAGAGATCTATCAGGGTTGGGATGCGCGGCCACGCGGCGAAAAAGCCGAGCACGCCTGGAACGAGAAATTCGCCGCCTACCAGCAGCAGTTCCCGGAACTGGCCGCTGAGCTAACCCGTCGCATGGCAGGCGCCCTGCCGGAAGATTTTGCCGCGACGGCGCGTGACTACGTGGCGAAGCTGCAGGCCGAGCCGGCGAAGATCGCCAGCCGTAAAGCCTCGCAGAATGCGCTGAACGCGTACGGCCCCCACCTCCCGGAGCTGCTGGGCGGTTCGGCGGATCTCGCGCCGAGTAACCTGACCATCTGGTCTGGCTCGACATCGATTAAAGAGGATGCCGCCGGCAACTATATTCACTACGGCGTGCGCGAATTCGGCATGACCGCGGTGGCTAACGGCATCGCCCTGCACGGGGGCTTCATTCCCTATACCTCGACCTTTCTGATGTTTGTGGAATACGCCCGCAACGCCGCGCGCATGGCGGCCCTGATGAAGGCCCGGCAGATCATGGTCTATACCCATGACTCCATCGGTCTTGGGGAAGACGGTCCGACCCACCAGGCGGTGGAACAGCTGGCCAGTCTGCGGCTGACGCCCAACTTCAGCACCTGGCGCCCTTGCGACCAGGTGGAGACCGCCGTCGCCTGGCAGGCGGCCATCGCGCGTCAGGGCGGACCGACGGCGCTGATCCTGTCGCGACAAAACCTGGCGCAGATGCCGCGTACCCCGCAACAGGTTCAGGATATCGCCCGGGGCGGCTACGTGCTGAAGGATGCCGGCGGCAAACCCGACCTGATCCTTATCGCCACCGGCTCGGAAGTGGAAATCACCGTCCTGGCGGCGGAAAAACTGTTGGCCAACGGAGTGAATGTGCGGGTGGTTTCGCTCCCCTCCACCGACGTGTTTGACGCTCAGGACGAGGCCTGGCGCGAGTCGGTGCTGCCGTCGGACGTCAGCGCCCGGGTGGCCGTCGAGGCCGGGATAGCGGACTACTGGTATAAATATGTCGGCTTAAAAGGCAAGATCGTCGGCATGACCGGCTACGGTGAATCCGCCCCGGCGGAGCAGCTGTTCCCGTTCTTTGGCTTTACGGTCGACCATATCGTCGCCACCGCCGAACAGGTGCTTAACGGGTGATCCACAGCGTGGGCCAGGCATCTGGCCCCTGCCAGTTGTCGCACGTCGGCTGCTGTGCGTAACGGGAGAGACTGAACCGCTGGCCGTCAAAACGCCAGCGGGTCTGGATCCCGCAATCGCCAGACGCGCGCCCCTTGTCCAGGGTCACCAGCTCATGACGACGGTCATCATAGCTGGCGTTAATCAGCTCAATCTCCCGCGGCGCCTCGCCGGGCGGCTGAAATGGCAGCGTCAGCCGCACCTGACGGGCGACATACGGGCGCTGGCGGGAGACCAGCCAGGCCAGCCAGACGGTGTTGTACGCCCCGGATTCACAGCTGGTCATCAGCAGCACTTTGTCATCCGTCAGCGCAGTGACGCGAATTTCGCGGCGGAACGGATCGAGGGAGCAGTTGCTGTTGCTCATCCGCTCATTGCCGTAATCCATCAGATCGTTGAGTT
Source organism: Klebsiella sp. C283 (assembly GCF_048822555.1). Classification (NCBI taxonomy): domain Bacteria; kingdom Pseudomonadati; phylum Pseudomonadota; class Gammaproteobacteria; order Enterobacterales; family Enterobacteriaceae; genus Klebsiella; species Klebsiella sp. C283. The sequence goes on along the minus strand of NZ_JBMEZS010000012.1, from coordinate 124,483 downwards.
CATCACGTCCCAGCGGCGACTGCGCCGTGACCGCGCTCGCCACCGCGCGCAGCGCCGGCGCCGGCGGTACGCTGAGCGGCGGCTCCTCCCCTTTGCCGACCCAGGCCGTTTCGCTGCCCACCCGCTTTTGCCGGGCATCGATAAATAACAGGGCCGCTTTCAGCCCCTGCAGGGAGATGGTCTGCAGGCCGTTGGCCAGCGAGAGGGTTTTTCCCTCCTGGACCCGCTGAAGGAAGGCATCGATCGTCACGCTGTCGTCGGTTTTAATGAGTTTATCTTCAATGCGCCAGCGCTTGTCGGTCAGGTACAGCGGTTTACCATCCAGCAGCAGGCGCGGTGCTATCGGCGCGAGCGTCGCCACCGGATTGCCGGTGCCGCCCAGTTCGATACGCAGGCTGGCGTCAGTAGCCGCCCCGGCGCTGCGGCTGAGGGTCATCACCAGACCATAATGCAGCCCCACGTTGCGGGTGACGCAGAAATTTTGGTTATTACAGGTGACCTGCCAGTCGTTGAAGCGCTGCTGCGCCGGTGCCGACCATGCCTGTGAGCAAGGCAGCACCGCCAGAAAGAGGAAAAAAATGATGCGAAAAAGCATGAACCGCCCGACCCCAGATAAACCCGACCACGGCGCCTATCCTGGACAACGGCAGCCGCTGACTCAATCGGATTTGTCAGAGTTCCCCGACATCAGGCCGGAGGTTTGCAGATACTGCAGCAGAATGACCGCTTTCCCGTCGCGGATCTCCCCATCAGCGACCATCTGTAGCGCCTGGCTAAAGGGCAGCTCCAGCACCTCGATGGCTTCGTCATCCACCCCGCCGCCGCTGGTGGTTCGCTGGGCGTCGCTGTACTCGGCGATAAAGAAATGCACCACTTCGGTGACGCCGCCTGGCGACATAAACAGCTCAAACAGCTTTCGCACCTCGCCCACTTCATAGCCGGTCTCTTCCACCGCCTCTTTCCGAATGCAGGCCTCCGGCTCGTCGTTGTCCAGCAGCCCGGCGCAGGTTTCAATCAGCATGCCGTCATGATTGCCATTGACCCAGGTGGCGACCCGGAACTGACGCACCAGGACCACCGTCTGCTTATGACGGTTATACAGCAACACGGTGGCGCCATTGCCGCGATCGTAGACCTCGCGTTTGTGGCGCACGACGCTGCCGTCCGCCCGCGTCAGCTCATAGGTCATGTTGCGTAGTACGAACCAGTTCTCAGAGAGGATTTTATCTTTAATGACGTGAATATTGAGTGACATACCGACCCCACAGCGTAAAAGGACGCCCTCATACTACGCTGCGGAGCCGGGTTTGTCGTCAGTGAAGCGGCGTCGTTTTCAGCCCCAGATAGTCAAGGATCCCCTGCGCCGCATGACGGCCTTCCGCCATCGCCGTTACCACCAGGTCGGCGCCGCGCACGGCATCGCCGCCGGCGAAGATCTTCTCCTGACTGGTCTGATAACGGTAACGGCTCTCCACTCCGGCTTTAATCCGCCCCTGGCTGTCCAGCGCCACCCCGGCCGCTTCCAGCCAGGGCATGCGGTGCGGGTGGAAGCCAAAGGCCATGATCACCGCCTCTGCCGGCATAACAAACTCGCTGCCGGGGATCGGCGTCGGGCGGCGTCTTCCGCCGGCGTCCGGAGCGCCAAGCTCGGTGCGCAAAAAGCGAACCCCGTTCACCCGTCCGTTCTCGTCCAGCTCAAGCGTCACCGGCTGGACGTTAAACTCAAAGAGCGCCCCCTCTTCGCGGGCGTTTTTGACCTCTTTTTTCGAGCCCGGCATGTTGGCTTCATCCCGCCGATAGGCGCAAGTCACCTGGCGGGCGCCATGGCGCAGCGCGGTGCGCACGCAGTCCATCGCCGTATCGCCGCCCCCCAGCACCACCACGTTCAGCCCGGCGGTGTTGACATAAGGCTCCAGCGCCGATTCCGTCAGCCCCATCACCTGTTTGGTGTTGGCGATAAGAAACGGCAGCGCGTCGTAGACCCCGGGCGCCTCTTCATTCGGCAGGCCGGCCTTCATGGAGCGATAGGTTCCGGCGCCGACGAACACCGCGTCATACTCAGCCAGCAGCGTCGCCAGGGGGATATCTTTCCCCACCTCGCAGTTGAGCTCAAAGTGGACGCCCATCTCGCAGAAAATCGCCCGCCGCCGGGCCAGCAGTGACTTATCCAGCTTGAACGCCGGAATGCCGAAGGTCAGCAGGCCGCCGATCTCCGGATGACGGTCAAAGACCACCGGCTGTACGCCGTGGCGCACCAGCACATCGGCGCAGGCCAGCCCGGCCGGTCCGGCGCCGATAATCGCCACCCGTTTGCCGCTCGGCTTAACCTGCGAGAGGTCCGGACGCCAGCCGCTGGCCAGCGCCTGGTCGGATATAAATCGCTCAATATTGCCGATGGTGACCGCGCCGCTTTCATCGCGCAGGGTGCAGGCGCCCTCACACAGCCGGTCCTGAGGGCAGACGCGGCCGGTGATCTCCGGCAGACAGTTGGTCTGATGGGACAGGGCGACCGCGGCGGCGATATCCCCTGCCTTCACCAGCTCGACCCACTGTGGAATGTGGTTATGCAGTGGACAGGTCCATTCACAGATGCTGTGTTCTCCACATTTCAGGCAGCGGGCGGCCTGCTGCCGTGCCTGCGTCGGGGTGAACGGCTGATAGATCTCCTCAAAGTGGCTCTTACGCGCCTCCGCCGCCAGCTTATCCGGCTCTCCGCGCGGCGGCGTCATCGCCATTTGCCTGGCCTTCTCGCCGGCGTCGGGCTGCCTGGCGGGGGCCGCGCCGCGCTGCCACGGCTGCGCCTCCTGGCAGGCCGACCGCAGACGCCGCTGCCTGGCCAGCGTGGTCAATGTCTCATCGTCGGCGAGGGTCAGCGCCTGCGCCGGACAGTTTTCCACACAGGCCGGTCCCGCCTCGCGGCCCGCGCACAGATCGCATTTTTGCGCGCTGGCTTTCACCTGGCCTGCGGCTTGCGGCGTGACCACGACCTGCATCACCCCGAACGGGCAGGCCACCATGCAGGATTTACAGCCAATGCATTTCTCCTGACAGACCTGAACGCTGTCGCCAGTCTGGGCGATGGCGCCGTTGGGGCAGCTGCGGAGGCAGGGGGCGTCTTCGCAGTGGCGGCAGGTGATGGCGTTACGCTGCCCTTCTGCTTTAATCACGGTGATACGGGGCAAAAAGCGCTGCGGGGTCAGCGCATGTTGCTCCTCGTTATGCGCCATTACGCAGGCCACTTCGCAGGCCTGGCAACCGATACATTTTCGGCTATCGCTCAATATAAAGTGGTTCATGGCTTCCTTTTGTCTTATTGGTGAATAACCCCTTAATGCGCATGCCTATTTATTACCCGACAAGACGAGGCCGGAACAATGTTCATTTGCCCAGGATACCCTTTTTCTGGAAAGAATCCGTTTTGGATCAATTTTTTTGACTTAAATGAAATCAGGTTTCACATCGGCAAGGAATAATGCGTCACCGGGTGCTGCGGGCGAAGCGGAGTGGCCGACCCGGCGGCAGGAAAGTTCGATGTTTCTTTACGATACGGCAAAAGCAACATGATAAATTACACTATCTCCTTAATTTCTCCACGATTGCCGGAGGCGCTGGGGCTAAAGTGGCACAGGCTGTGCAATAACAAGAACATGTGCATATGAGGTTTTTATTCTGATGGCGAATTTCTTTATCGATCGCCCCATTTTTGCGTGGGTGCTGGCAATCCTGTTATGCCTGACGGGCACCCTTGCCATTTTGTCGCTGCCGGTTGAACAGTATCCCGATCTGGCCCCGCCGAATGTGCGGGTCACGGCCAACTATCCCGGCGCCTCCGCGCAAACCCTGGAGAATACCGTCACCCAGGTTATCGAACAGAATATGACCGGCCTCGATAACCTGATGTATATGTCATCCCAGAGCAGCGCCACCGGCCAGGCGACCATCACCCTCAGTTTTACCGCCGGTACCGACCCGGACGAAGCCGTGCAGCAGGTGCAAAACCAGCTGCAGTCGGCGATGCGTAAGCTGCCGCAGGCGGTGCAAAACCAGGGGGTAACGGTGCGCAAGACTGGCGATACCAATATCCTGACCCTCGCCTTCGTCTCCACCGACGGCAGTATGGATAAACAGGATATCGCCGACTACGTCGCCAGTAACATTCAGGACCCGCTCAGCCGCGTCAACGGCGTAGGGGATATCGACGCCTACGGCTCGCAATACTCAATGCGCATCTGGCTCGATCCGGCAAAGCTCAATAGCTTCCAGCTGACCACCAAGGATGTTACCGACGCCATCAGTTCGCAGAACGCCCAGATTGCCGTCGGCCAGCTAGGCGGCACGCCTTCCGTCGATAAGCAGGCGCTGAACGCCACCATCAACTCGCAATCTCTGCTGCAAACCCCGGAGCAGTTTCGCAATATCACCCTGCGCGTCAATCAGGATGGTTCAGAGGTGACCCTCGGCGATGTCGCTACCGTGGAGATGGGGGCGGAGAAGTACGACTATCTTAGCCGCTATAACCGCCAGGCCGCCTCTGGCCTGGGAATTAAGCTCGCCTCCGGCGCCAACGAAATGGCCACCGCGGAGCGCGTGATCGCTCGCCTCAATGAGCTGTCGCAGTATTTCCCGCACGGGCTGGAATATAAAGTCGCCTACGAGACCACCTCCTTCGTGAAGGCTTCCATTACCGACGTGGTGAAAACCCTGCTGGAGGCGATCCTGCTGGTTTTCCTCGTGATGTATCTGTTCCTGCAGAACTTCCGCGCCACCCTGATCCCGACCATCGCCGTGCCGGTGGTGCTGATGGGCACCTTCGCGGTGCTTTATGCCTGTGGCTACAGCATCAACACCCTGACGATGTTCGCGATGGTGCTGGCTATCGGCCTGCTGGTGGATGACGCCATCGTGGTGGTGGAAAACGTTGAGCGCATCATGAGCGAGGAAGGCCTGTCGCCGCGGGAAGCCACCCGCAAATCGATGGGACAAATTCAGGGCGCGCTGGTGGGGATCGCGATGGTGCTGTCGGCGGTGTTTGTGCCGATGGCCTTCTTCGGCGGCACCACCGGCGCTATCTATCGCCAGTTCTCAATTACTATCGTCGCGGCGATGGTCCTCTCGGTGCTGGTGGCCATGATCCTCACCCCGGCCCTTTGCGCCACCCTGCTCAAACCGGTTAAGCCAGGTGAATCTCATGAGAGAAAAGGCTTCTTCGGCTGGTTCAACCGCACCTTTAACCGCAGCGCCAGCCGCTATGAAACCTTCGTCGGCAAAATTCTTCATCGCTCGCTGCGCTGGATGCTGATCTACGTCGTTCTGCTCGGCGGGATGGTGTTCCTGTTCCTGCATCTGCCCACCTCATTCCTGCCGCTGGAGGATCGGGGAATGTTCACCACCTCGGTACAGTTGCCGAGCGGCAGCACCCAACAGCAGACGCTGAAAGTGGTGCAGAAAGCGGAAGATTACTTCCTCAATAACGAGAAGCAAAACGTGGAGTCGGTGTTCGCTACCGTTGGCTCCGGCCCCGGCGGCAACGGGCAGAACGTAGCCCGTATGTTCGTGCGCCTCAAAGACTGGGACCAGCGCGATCCGCAAACCGGCTCCTCCTTTGCCATTATTGAACGCGCCACCAAAGCGTTTAATCAGATCAACGAAGCCCGGGTCATCGCCAGCAGCCCGCCGGCGATCAGCGGCCTCGGCAGTTCGGCAGGCTTCGATATGGAGCTGGAAGATCACGCCGGTAAGGGGCACGATGCGCTGATGGCGGCACGCGATACGCTGCTTGAGCTGGCGGGTAAAAACCCGCTGTTGACCCGCGTCCGGCATAACGGGCTCGACGACAGCCCGCAGCTGCAGGTCGATATCGATCAGCGTAAAGCTCAGGCGCTGGGCGTCTCCATTGACGACATCAACGATACGCTGCAAACCGCGTGGGGGTCGAGCTACATCAACGACTTTATGGATCGCGGGAGGGTGAAGAAAGTCTACGTCCAGGCGGCGGCGAAATATCGAATGCTGCCTGACGATATCAATCTCTGGTACGTCCGCAACAGCAGCGGCACGATGGTGCCGTTCTCGGCCTTCGCCACCTCGCGCTGGGAGACCGGCTCGCCGCGTCTGGAGCGCTACAATGGCTATTCGGCGGTGGAGATCGTCGGTGAGGCGGCGCCGGGCATCAGTACCGGTACCGCGATGGACATGATGGAGAAACTGGCCGCGCAGCTGCCAACCGGCTTTGGCCTCGAATGGACCGCCATGTCCTATCAGGAACGCCTCTCCGGCGCTCAGGCGCCGGCCCTGTACGCGATTTCTCTGCTGGTGGTGTTCCTGTGCCTGGCGGCGCTGTACGAGAGCTGGTCGGTGCCGTTCTCGGTGATGCTGGTGGTCCCACTCGGGGTGATTGGCGCCCTGCTGGCGACCTGGATGCGCGGCCTGGAGAATGACGTTTACTTCCAGGTGGGCCTGTTGACGGTGATCGGCCTGTCGGCGAAAAACGCCATTCTGATCGTCGAGTTCGCCAATGAGCTCAACGAGAAAGGCCAGGATCTGCTCAGCGCCACGCTGTCGGCCTGCCGTCAGCGCCTGCGCCCCATTCTGATGACCTCGCTGGCGTTTATCTTCGGCGTCCTGCCGATGGCCACCAGCACCGGAGCCGGCTCCGGCAGCCAGCATGCGGTCGGTACCGGGGTGATGGGCGGGATGATCTCCGCCACCGTGCTGGCCATCTTTTTCGTACCGCTGTTCTTTGTGCTGGTGCGCCGCCGCTTTCCGCTGAAGGAGCGTCCGCAATAAACCGTCGGGCGTCGGCGGCGAGCCGGAATAACAGAAAAGGCGACCTGGATGGTCGCCTTCTTTATGTGTTCAGAACCATGACGCGCTTATTTACGTCGCGTTATTCCCCTGCTCACATTGCGGAAATTTATTTACGAAGCATGCCTTCAATAAAATCTTTCCAGTTCCCCAGTTCATGTTCAATCATAATAGCCTCTCTTATTATTATGGTCGATTCTATATAACTTCATTGCTGATGGGAAGTTGTGCTCCCCTATTGCTCTGATTGTCTTGTGGACCGCTGACAGAGATAAAACCTCTGGTTGCCGCCACTATGCCGTCTCGTATGTAAAAATTATGTGACGCAGAGCACCATCAGGCAACATTTTCATAATATTGTTAGTGCCCTCACATCATCCCCGCGACTGGGCAAATTTTAATCACCCGAATACATGGCATAAGATACCCGGTAAAAAGTTATATTTATTCATCTGAATCACGTATTATTTCAATAAGGCTTATATATTCGGAAATATCTGAGTTAACCGCTTAATTGAATGTTAAAGGTTTATGTATGCTCACCATGTACGGAATTAAAAACTGCGATACCATTAAAAAAGCCCGCCGCTGGCTGGAAGCACATCAGATTGACTATCGCTTCCATGACTACCGCGCCGATGGCCTCGACCGCGCGCAACTGGATACCTTTATTGCCGAACTGGGCTGGCAGGCGCTGCTGAACACCCGCGGCACCACCTGGCGCAAGCTGGACGAATCGCTGCGCAACAGCATCGATAATGCCGATGCCGCCGCCGCATTGATGCTGGAAATGCCGGCGATTATCAAACGCCCATTGCTCTGCGCGCCCGGTCGTCCTATGCTGCTGGGTTTTAGTGAAGCAAGTTATCAGCAGTTTAACGAGGTATAGTCTATGTCTTGCCCGGTCATTGAGCTGGCTCAGCAGCTTATTCGCCGCCCTTCCCTTAGCCCCGATGATGCGGGATGCCAGGCGTTAATGATTGAACGCCTGCGTGCGATCGGCTTTACCGTTGAACCGATGGATTTCGGCGATACGCAGAACTTCTGGGCCTGGCGCGGCCACGGCGAGACGCTGGCCTTCGCCGGCCACACCGACGTGGTCCCGGCAGGCGACGCCGACCGCTGGATCAATCCGCCGTTCGAACCCACCATCCGCGACGGGATGCTGTTTGGCCGCGGGGCGGCAGATATGAAAGGCTCGCTGGCGGCGATGGTGGTTGCCGCTGAGCGTTTTGTCGCGCAGTACCCGAACCACCGGGGCCGGCTGGCGTTTTTGATTACCTCTGATGAAGAGGCCAGCGCCAAAAACGGCACCGTCAAAGTGGTGGAGACGCTGATGGCGCGTAACGAGCGTCTGGACTACTGTCTGGTCGGCGAACCCTCCAGTACCGAAGTGGTCGGCGATGTGGTGAAAAACGGCCGCCGCGGCTCGCTGACCTGCAATCTGACCATTCACGGCGTACAGGGCCATGTCGCCTATCCGCACCTTGCCGATAACCCCGTCCATCGCGCGGCGCCGATGCTGGCGGAGCTGGTCACTATCGAGTGGGATAAAGGCAATGAATACTTCCCGCCGACCAGCATGCAGATTGCCAACGTGCAGTCCGGCACCGGCAGCAACAACGTGATCCCTGGCGATATGTTCGTCCAGTTCAACTTCCGCTTCAGTACGGAACTGACGGACGAGATGATCAAAGCCCGGGTGGTCGCCCTGCTGGAAAAATACCAGCTGCGTTACAGCGTGGAGTGGTGGCTCTCCGGCCAGCCGTTCCTCACCGGACGGGGCAAGCTGGTGGATGCGGTCGTCAACGCGATTGAGCACTATAATGAGATCAAACCGCAGCTGTTAACCAACGGCGGCACCTCAGACGGACGGTTTATCGCGCGCATGGGGGCGCAGGTGGTAGAGCTGGGCCCCGTGAACGCCACGATTCACAAAATTAATGAATGTGTGAACGCCGCCGACCTGCAGCTGCTGGCGCGGATGTATCAACGCGTAATGGAACAGCTGGTCGCCTGACGTACTGACGTAAAGAGGAAGCGCGCATGGAATGGCTTATTAAACACTGGTGGATTCTGGTGCTGGTCTTTTTGGTGGGGGTAATTATCAACGTGATTAAAGATCTGAACCGCGTTGACCACAAAAAATTCCTTAACAACAAACCCGATCTGCCGCCGCACCGTGATTTTAACGATAAATGGGACGATGACGACGACTGGCCGAAGCACGACCAGTCGAAGAAACCGTAAGTTTGCCTTTATCGCGGTACCGCCCGCCTGTAACCCCGCCCGCCGGGGTTACAGCATTTCGATGATATCGTCCCCTTTCGGCGTACTGCCGCTCAGCGCCTCATCAAAATAGTGCTTCGGCACGGTATAGCGCAGTCGCTCAATCGCAAACTGCATGCTGCGATCGTCAATGGCATGCCCCAGATCGTCAACAATATCTAAGGTCACGTCGCCCCCCGCCTGCAACAACGCCTCCTGAGCCGACACCGCCCATGCCAGATCGATAACCCGATCGTCACCACCGTGGATCAGGTGAATGGTGGTGGCCGTCGTTGCGGTGACCGGCAGCGTCGCGTAGCGGCCATTAAAGGCGATCACCCGCGAAGCCAGATCCGGCGCCGCTTTGATGCTCTCCAGCGACATGATCGCCCCCTGAGAGAAGCCGATCAGCGCGGTGGCCAGCGGGCTGACGCCGCTCTTTTCCTGCCAGTAGCGCACAATGTCAATAAAGGTCGGCATAATGGCGTCGATACGCTGCTGACGATTCTCTTCCGTCACTCCCTGCACCGAAAACCACTGCCGGCCGTTGGGACCGCAAGGCTCCACCCCGCCAATGCTAACGATCAGCGCATCAGGAAACTGCGGCGCGAACCAGCTGCCAATTTGCCCCATGGAGACCGGGTTATCCCCCACGCCATGAAACAGCAGCAACAGCTGTTGCGCAGGCGTCGCAGGGCTTTGAACAATAAAATGATCGTGTTTCATGGCTGTCTCCTTTGTGTATGCGGGCAGTGTACGCCGCTCGCCAGATATGACCATGCCATTTAACTGAATGAGTTAGTTAAAAAAATTGCAGGTGCGCTACCTGCTGACGCAGCGCCTCAGCGCGCGCTGCATCGAGGAAGCGCAAGGCGTCAGCGGTCTCCTGACGCCATCTCGCCAGCAGCGCTTTACGCCCTGTTAGCTGCAGCGCGGCGCAGAGTTCGGCCTCTTCTTCCCCCTGCAGGCGCCCGCGCAGCGCCGGCAACGGCATGTCGACCTGCATCAGCAGACGATTGAGGCAACCCAGCGCCGCAGCCAGCGGGCGGTGGGCGAAGGCAAAGCTGGCCGCTTCCAGCCAGTCCTCCTCACTAAGCATAGCCCCTGAAACGGCAGGCAGCGGCGCGGGCACGTCCCGCCACGGGCGCAGCCAGTATTCATCGCGTTGTAGCCGCTGTGCCTCCCGCTGCGCGAGCTGATGCCCCGCTGCAGTCAGCGGGAACAGAGCCATCGCGGTATAGCATCCGCTGCTGGCCTCGCGATGAGTACCCAGCCGCACGAGGATAAACCCGCAGCGTTGCCAGAAGCGCCACAGCTCAGGGGTATAGCCAAAGCTGACGGAGAGATAGTCATAACCTGCGGCATCGGCGGCGATATCCGCGATCATCTGCTGCCCCAGCCCTTCGCGCTGGCGGGCGGGGTGGACGGCGATCCGACTGACCCGCAGCCCGCGCAGCGTCGCCGCCAGGGGACTGCCGCCATGCGCCGCCAGAGACTGGGCGACCAGGTTCCCTCGCGGCCGGCGAAAACCCGCCCACACCGCCCGGCTGAGTTCAGGAGAAAGTCCCCCCTCGGCCACCAGCCACAGGGCGCCCGCCACCGCGCCGCCGGCGCGTGCGCAGCGGAAAGCCTGGCCCGGCGCGTCCATCATGCGCCGCAGATCGAGAGGAGAAGTGCGGTAATGCGCCCCGGACAACAGCTGGTACATCGCCTCCGGCAGCGTCGGCCGCGTTTGCCAGCTGGACTGTTCGACCGCTTCGAGGGCAACCTCCCCTGTCGGCGCATCGCGAAATGCCTCATCGCTGAAGATCAGCAGCTGACTGATGGCTGACTCCAGCGGGCAGCCCGCGGCCCAGCGGATCGGCGCGCTCAGGCTGAACATCTGCAGATGGGGCAGGCTGGCGCAAAATTTCAGCAGGAACCCGCGCCCGGTGCCCTCATAACCCTGCACCGTCGTGGTGAGAAGCGTGCGGGGAAAACGGCTTACCAGCTGCCGGAGAAGCGGAGCCGGAATGGCCGCGGCCTCATCGACAATCAGCCAGGACGCCGTTTCTTTCGACGACAGCAGCGCATCAGGCGCCATAAAGCGAAACGCCTCGCCGGCAAAGCTCGCCAGCACATCGACGGCGCTGCGGGTCGGGGCGGTAACGATGGCCTCGCCCGCGAGCTGGCGCAGCAACATGCCAGCGAGGGCGGATTTGCCTCGCCCTCGTTCAGCCGTCACCGCCGCGATACCGGGCGGTAGACGCAACAATTGCGCAAGGATCGCCGCCTGTTCGGCCAGCGGGTGACCCTCGGCGGGATGCCAGTCAGGGCGCGGGACGGCCAGCGGGAGCCGCGGCGAGTCCGACTGCCGCCAGAGCAGCACATCGGGGTCGGCGATAAACTGCCGACAGCAGCGGAGAACAAAGTGGGGGGTAGAGATCGGGTCGGGCGTATCGCTCCAGCGCAGGGAGTCCTCATCCACCCGGGACGGCCAGTCGGCGAAGGGGGGCGTCAGCAGCACCAGCCAGCTTCCCGCCCGCAGGGTACCGCTCAGGGCCGCCAGGGCGGCTACATCAAATCCGCGCCGGGCATCGAAAAAGGCGTGCATGACTTCCCGCCCCAGCAGCGTCTTCAGGGCGCCAGGCGCCACCCCGGGCGCGAAAACCGGCTCGGGGCCCACCCACAGGCCATCGCCGGCGAGCCTCTCCCGCAGCGCCTGCGCCTGCTGCAGCGTCCAGGCCTCGTCGCCGCTGAGTACCAGCAGGCGGCGAATTCCCTCCCGCGCCATCTGCGCGGTGAGGTCAAGCAACGCGTCCATCATCGGTGGCGATTACAGGGCGCTGCCGAAGGTGTTGCACTGCGCCGGGTCGCCGCTGTCGAAACCGCGTTTGAACCAGGTGTAGCGCTGTTTTGACGTGCCGTGGGTAAAGCTGTCCGGTACCACCCGCCCCTGGCTCTGCTGCTGCAGACGGTCGTCGCCGATGGCCTCGGCGGCGTTCAGCGCCTCCTGCAGATCGCCGGTTTCCAGAATATCCTGCTGCTGCATATTATGGCCCCAGACGCCGGCGAAGCAGTCTGCCTGCAGCTCCATCTTAACCGACAGCCGGTTGGCTTCGGCCTCGGTGGCATGCTGCTGTTGCTGGCGGACCTTCGGCTCAATGCCCAGCAGTTTTTGTACGTGATGACCCACTTCATGGGCAATGACGTACCCCTGGGCAAAGTCGCCGTCGGCGCCCAGTTTATTTTTCATCTCATCGTAGAATGACAGGTCGATATAGACCGTGCTGTCGGCAGGACAGTAGAACGGCCCCATCACCGACTGGCCGGTACCGCAGCCGGTACGGGTCGCGCCGCGGTAGAGCACCAGCTTTGGCTGGGGGTACTGGCGGCCCATCTTTTCAAAGATCGGTCCCCAGGTATCTTCGGTGGTGGCCAGGATCACCGAAGTAAACTTCGCCGCTTCATCGTCTTTCGGACTGATGGAGCGCTGCGTGGAGGTCTGCTGCTGCGGCATCGGTTCGCCGGTCAGCATGCCGGTCAAATCCACGCCGTAATAGCCTGCCACCAGCACAATAATCAGCAGCACAATGCCGCCCTTCCCGCTCGGCAGCCGGAAGCCGCCGCCCCCGCCGCCAAACGGCGAGCCCGATTGACCGCGTCGATCTTCAACATTGTCGCTTTCGCGACGCCCTTGCCAGCGCATAAGCACCTCATTCCCTGTTATGTATCAATAGCAGAGATCGTAGGCGGTTCAGCGCAGGATTACCACAGGAAACAGCAAGAGACGCCAGAAGATGAGACCATCTTCTGGCGGCGGGCGAGTTAGTCGAGCTTAACGCCCAGGCGGTGAGCCACTTCTTCGTAGGCTTCGATCAGGCCGCCAAGGCTCTGGCGGAAGCGGTCTTTGTCCATTTTATCAAGGGTGTTTTTGTCCCACAGGCGGCTGCCGTCCGGCGAAAACTCATCGCCCAGTACCACTTCGCCTTTGAACAGACCAAACTCCAGCTTAAAGTCCACCAGAATCAGACCGGCGTCATCGAACAATTTTTTCAGCACGTCGTTGGCTTTGTAGGTCAGCTCGCGCATCCGCGCCAGATTCTCTTTGCTCACCCAGCCGAAGGTTTCGCAGTAGGAGTCGTTGACCATCGGATCGTGCATGGCATCGTTTTTCAGGAACAGATCGAACAGCGGCGGATTCAGCTCGATACCTTCTTCAATGCCTAAACGTTTTACCAGCGAGCCTGCCGCACGGTTACGCACCACGCACTCCACCGGCACCATATCCAGTTTTTTCACCAGGCATTCGGTATCGGAGAGCAGCGCTTCCATCTGGGTAGGGATGCCCGCTTCTGCCAGTTTGCTCATAATGAAGTGGTTGAACTTGTTATTCACCATGCCTTTACGATCGAACTGCTCGATGCGCGCGCCATCACCTGCTGACGTATCGTTACGGAATTCCAGTACCAGCAGGTCCGGATTATCGGTGCTGTATACTGTCTTCGCCTTACCACGATACAACTCAGCTTGCTTTTTCATCTTTCACTACTCCAGTGATATTGAGCCTAAAAATACGTTTCCACCTATACACAAAATCATTCAAAGTGCATCGAGGCGGCAACTGAGCGAATCCCCAGGAGCTTACAAAAGTAAGTGACTGGGTTGAACGAAGGCGGCCAACAAAGAGGCAATTTGAAGGATGATGTGTATACGCACACGTTTGCGTCACTATATATTAAAAGGGCCGGATTGCTCCAGCCCTTTTGATTACTTGTTAAATGCGGCCTGGAATACGGCTACCAGAGCGTCATTTTGCGACTGCGTCAGGGTGTGGCCTTTCGGGTCGATGAACTGCAGGCTACTGCGGTTATCGAGGTCGCCGACCTGAAGTTTGTAGTCACCGGAGACCAGCTGCGGGTCGCGTGCGCCCAGCTCCTGCCAGCTGCTGTCAGACAGCGGCTTGTAGGTCAGCGCCATGCTGCCCTGAGAGCGCGTGCTGTCGGTCACTTTCATCCCCACTTTCTCGAGGGCGCCCGGCAGACGCTGCCACACCATGTTAAACGGCGCGCGAACGACGAGCATTGGCAGGCCAGTATCGTCGGCAGCGCTCTGCACGTCGAAAGTGGCGCCCGCGCTGCGCTGAGCGGCGTTCTGGGCGCTGGTGGCGTTCATGTCCAGGCCTTCCGAAATGACGTTCAGCATGGCGGTGCTGTAGCGCTGCAGTGACGCCGGATCGGCAACCGGTTTACCCGCCTGCTCCAGATTCACCAGCTTGACCACAACCGCTTGCTGATAGCCCTGCGGTTTGACGGAGATTTGATAACGCCCGCGATACTGCTGATCTTCATCAAGACGGTTCCACTCAACCCAGTCGGTGTTCAGCGTCTGGCTCGCATCATCGCGCTTGGCGATAACGTAGTTCTTCGACTGAAGAATGCTGGTAACCTGCGCCCACAGCGAACCGCTGCGGCCGTTTTCGACCATCAGCGTCGCGGTATCGCCGTTGAACTGGGTGCGGGCGCCGCTAACCAATGCCAGCGGCTGCGCCGGCGGGCGAATGTCCAGCGCCTTGCCGACCGCGCCGGTGCTGTTGGCCACCGGAATGTTGTAATCACCCACCTGAATCGGCAGGATCATCCCCGCCGGCGCGTGAAGTTCGCTCAACGGTGACGCCTGTAAATAGGCCTCATCACCGCTCACCTGACGCTTATAGCGCGAGTCGGAACTACAGGCCGCGAGGAGTAGAACCAGCGAAACACCCGCAACCTTCGCCAGGCGCGACTTCTGTACTGAGTAAGCCATCAAATCTCCCTAAACTTTACAGCAAACCGGCATGCTTCAGCGCGGCGGTAACGGCTTCACGACCCTGGTCGGTGATAGGCGTCATCGGCAAGCGCAGCGTATCGGTCGCCACAAGACCCAACGCCTTGCATCCCCATTTCACCGGGATAGGATTGGGTTCGACAAATAATTTTGTATGCAATGGCATCAGACGCTGGTTAATCGCCCGGGCTTCGGCAAATTGACCCGCCAGCGCCAGACGGCACATGTCGGCCATTTCGCGCGCCGCCACGTTGGCGGTAACGGAAATCACGCCCACGCCGCCGAGCTGCATAAAGTCCATACCGGTCGCATCGTCACCGCTCAGCAGAATAAAGTCGTCTGAAACCAGCTCTTTGATCTGGTGAACACGACTTAAGTTCCCTGTTGCTTCCTTAATACCGACAATATTTTTAATTTGCGCCAGACGGCCAACGGTTTCCGGCAGCATATCGCAACCGGTACGGGACGGCACATTATACAGAATTTGCGGCAGGTCAGTATGTTCGGCGATAGCTTTAAAGTGCTGGAACAGGCCTTCCTGGGTCGGACGGTTATAATAAGGAGTGACCGTCAGGCAGCCGACAACGCCGCTGTCGTTAAAACGTTTGGTCAGGCTAATCGCCTCTGCGGTTGCATTGGCTCCCGTTCCCGCGATAACCGGGATACGCCCGTCAGCCAGTTCCAGCGTCATCATCACCACGTCGCCATGCTCTTCATGGCTCAGCGTTGCGGATTCACCGGTAGTCCCTACCGAAACGATCGCCGAGGTTCCGTTGGCGACATGGTAATCAATCAGTTTTTTCAGGCTTGTCCGGCAGACATTACCGTTTTCATCCATCGGCGTGACAAGCGCTACAATACTTCCCGTGAACATGGGCCATCCTCAGAGCAGAAGTGCGACAAGATTCTCAATGTTACGTTTGGAGCTGCAATAAAAGCAAGAGACCCGACGCCATCAGGGATGTTGTATGGCGGTTTTTTTTATGCTTTCCTAATGTTACCTCACCTTTTTAAAGGAAGAACAGGTTTGACAGCCTCATTACAACACTATCTGGTTATTACCGCCCTGGGGGCTGACCGTCCCGGCATCGTGAATACGATCACTCGCCACGTCAGCAGCTGCGGTTGTAATATCGAAGACAGCCGGCTGGCCATGCTCGGTGATGAGTTTACGTTTATCATGCTGCTTTCCGGTTCGTGGAATGCGATTAACCTGATCGAATCAACCCTGCCGCTGAAAGGCGCGGAGCTGGAGCTGTTGATCGTGATGAAACGCACCACCGCGCGCCCGCCGCAGGCCATGCCAAACACCGTCTGGGTCCAGGTTGAGGTGCCGGACTCACCGCATATCATCGAGCGCTTCACTGCCCTGTGCGATACATGGAATATGAATATCGCGGAACTGGTGTCCCGCACGCAGCCGGGAGACGGCGATTCCGCGCAGCTTTTTATCCAGATAACGGCTCACAGCCCTGCGACGCAAAATGCAGCAAATATCGAACAAGCGTTCAAAGCCCTATGTACAGAACTCAATGCACAAGGCAGTATTAACATCGTTAATTATTCACAGCATGATGAACAGGATGGAGTTTAACCCATGACCCCACTGAAAGCCGGTGATCTTGCACCGAAATTTAGCTTACCGGACCAGGACGGCGAGGAAGTAAATTTAACCGACTTCCAGGGACAGCGTGTCCTGGTTTATTTTTACCCGAAAGCCATGACCCCGGGCTGCACCGTCCAGGCGTGCGGCTTGCGCGATAATATGGACGACCTGAAAAAAGCCGGTGTGGAAGTGCTGGGCATCAGCACCGATAAACCGGAAAAGCTCTCCCGTTTCGCCGAAAAAGAGCTGCTGAACTTTACGCTGCTGTCTGATGAAAACCATCAGGTTTGCGAGCAGTTTGGCGTCTGGGGCGAAAAATCCTTTATGGGGAAAACCTACGACGGGATCCACCGTATCAGCTTCCTCGTCGATGCCGATGGCAAAATCGAACACGTCTTTGATGACTTCAAAACCAGTAATCACCACGATGTGGTGTTGAACTGGCTGAAAGAAAACGCCTGATGCAAAGCAAGACGCCGGGGGAGAAAACCTCGCCCGGCGTCTTTTTTTATCCTCAATGCCTTAGTCGTCGTCGACGACCAGGCCATCCGGCCAGGCATGCACCACCGCTTTAATTAACGTGGCCAGCGGAATGGCGAAGAAGACGCCCCAGAATCCCCACAAACCGCCAAAGATCACCACCGACAGGATAATCACCAGCGGGTGCAGATTCACCGCTTCCGAGAACAGCACCGGTACCAGCAGGTTACCGTCCAGTCCCTGAATAATCAGATAGACCGCGAACAGACTCCAGAACTCGGTGCCTGCGCCAAACTGAAACAGCGCCACCCCTACCACCGGAATGGTCACCACAAACGCGCCGATATAGGGGATCAGCACCGAGAAGCCCACCAGCACCGCCAACAGCAGCGAGTAGTTGAGGCCGAAAAGGATAAAGCCTATCCAGGTGGCGACGCTGACGACAATCATCTCCAGCACCTTACCGCGAATGTAGTTGGTGATTTGCTGGTTCATCTCCTTCCACACCTGCCCGGCCAGACCGCGGTTTCGCGGCAGCACGCGGCGTACCGCGTTGAGCATCTGCTCTTTATCCTTCAGCAGGAAGAAGACCATCAGCGGCACCAGCACCAGATAGACCGCCAGCGTGAGCAGCCCCACCAGCGAGGCGAGAGAATACTTGACCACCGAGTCGCCCACCGTCAGCATCCGGGTACGCATATTTTCCGCCATCGCGTCGATGATGCCGGCATCCATCAACGCCGGATAGCGCCGCGGCAGCGTGGCGGCGAAATCAGAGAGCTTGTTAAGCATGCCCGGCATATCGCGGATAAGGTAGATCCCCTGCTGCCAGGCCACCGGCAGCACCACAAAGGCCAGCAAGAGCAGAATACCCACAAAGAGGATTAGCACCAGCGAGGTCGCCCAGGTGCGCGACAGGCCGATGCGCTCCAGGCGAACGGTCGGCCACTCCAGTAGATAGGCCAGCACGATAGCCACCAGTAACGGGGCCAGCAGGCCGCTGAAAAAGAACATGATGCCGAAACCGGCAAGCAAAATAACCAGCAGCGCTATCGCCTCAGGGTCGCTGAATCGACGGCGGTACCACTGCATTAACATCTCGAGCATAAAACCTTCCCTGAAGCGCAACGCGGCGACAAACGGGGGAATTGTATCGAAATGTCACAAAAAAGACTTCGCTTTTTGATGCGCAGCAGACAAACCCGTCTCCGCCGTGAAGAACCTATTTTCAATGCGTCTAACGCCAGCTAAACTCGCTGGGATGCGGCCAGGGAACATTGCGTCGCACAATCGGTCAAACTGGCACACCCACATTACAGGACAGAGGTTATGTTCAGGCAGTTGAAGAAAACGCTGGTGGCGACCATGATCGCGTCGCTGACGCTGGGTTCGTTAGGCCCTGCTTTTGCTGACTCCGCAGATACCCTGCCGGACATGGGGACCTCCGCAGGAAGCACGTTATCGATTGGTCAGGAAATGCAGATGGGGGATTACTACGTCCGCCAGCTGCGCGGCAGCGCGCCGCTGATCAACGACCCTCTGCTGGTGCAATATATCAACGGGCTGGGCATGCGTCTGGTCTCGCATGCGAATTCGGTGCGCACCCCGTTCCACTTCTATTTGATTAATAACGACCAAATTAACGCCTTCGCCTTCTTCGGCGGCAATGTGGTCCTCCACTCCGCCCTGTTCCGCTACTCCGATAACGAGAGCGAACTGGCCTCTGTCATGGCGCACGAAATTTCCCACGTTACGCAGCGGCATCTCGCCCGCGCAATGGAAGATCAGAAACGCAATGCGCCGCTGACCTGGGTCGGCGCGCTGGGTTCAATTCTGCTGGCGATGGCCAGCCCGCAGGCCGGGATGGCGGCGCTGACCGGGACGCTGGCCGGCACCCAACAGGGCATGATCAGCTTCACCCGTCAGAACGAAGAAGAGGCCGACCGGATCGGTATTCAGGTTCTGCAACGCTCAGGATTCGACCCGCAGGCCATGCCGATGTTTATGGGTAAACTGCTTGATGAGTCGCGCTACTCAACGCGGCCGCCGGAAATGCTGCTCACCCACCCCCTGCCGGAAAGCCGGCTTGCCGATGCCCGTAACCGCGCCAACCAGATGCGCCCGGTTGTCGTACAGTCCTCAGCGGACTTCTATCTGGCGAAGGCGCGTACCCTCGGAATGTACACCAACGGCGACAATAAGCTAGGCACCGATCTGCTCAACGCCTGGGATAAAGGCAATATCCGCCAGCAGCATGCCGCGCAGTATGGCCGCGCCCTGCTGGCGATGGAAAGCAACAACTTTGACCAGGCGCGCAAAACGCTGCAGCCGCTGCTCAGCGCCGATCCGCAAAATCCCTGGTACCTCGATCTGGCCACCGATATCGACCTCGGGCAGAAGAAAACCGGCGACGCCATCAACCGCCTTAAAAACGCTCGTGAACTGCGCACCAATCCGGTGCTGCAGTTGAACCTGGCCAACGCCCTCCTGCAGGGCGGACAGCCCGGGGAAGCGGCGACCATCCTGAATCGTTATACCTTTACCTATAAAGAGGATGGCAACGGCTGGGACCTGCTGGCGCAGGCGGAAGGCGCCCTGGGCAATCGCGACCAGGAGCTGGCGGCGCGGGCAGAAAGCATGGCGCTGGTCGGCCAGCTGGAACAGGCGATTTCCCTGCTCAGCAGCGCCAGCTCGCAAGTGAAACTCGGTAGTCTGCAGCAGGCCCGCTACGATGCCCGCATCGACCAGCTACGTGAGCTACAGGCCCGCTTCCGCCCCTACCAAAAAATGTAAGGAGACCCCATGACCGACGCGGTAAAAATTTACCATAACCCACGCTGCTCGAAGAGCCGCGAAACGCTGAGCCTGTTGAAGAGCCACGGCATCGATCCTGAGGTGGTGCTTTATCTTGAGACGCCACCGGATGCCGGGACGCTGCGTCAACTGCTGCATCTGCTGGGTATGGAGAGCCCCCGCGAACTCATGCGCCAGAAAGAGGATCTGTATAAATCGCTCAATCTTGCCGACCCGGCGCTCAGCGACGCCGCGCTGATACAGGCGATGGTCGACAACCCTAAGCTCATCGAACGCCCAATTGTCGTCAGCCGCGGCCAGGCGCGTATTGGCCGACCGCCGGAGCAGGTCCTTGAGATCGTGAGCTAAGCCACCCGCGCCGCGCTTACGCGGCGCTTTTTTTACGTAGCTGATTCCAGATCTTCCACGCCAATCCCTCCCGCCCGTCTTGCAGTGCTACTGTTCATCTAACGCTCAATCCACTGGACGGATGAACATGAAAAAAACAACCTCAACGCCTCACGATGCCGTATTTAAGACCTATCTCTCCCACCCTGATACCGCCCGCGATTTTCTGCGGCTGTACCTGCCCGAGACGCTGCTTAAAGTGTGCGATCTACGTACGCTGCATCTCGAGTCCGGGCATTTTGTCGAAGACGATCTGCGTCCCTTTTACGCCGACATTCTGTATTCCCTGAAAACCACGGCGGGAGACGGCTATATTTATGCGCTTATCGAACACCAGAGCACGCCCGACCGGCATATGGCCTTTCGTCTGATGCGCTACGCCATCGCCGCCATGCAGCGCCACCTTGATGCCGGCCACGATCGGCTGCCGCTGGTGATCCCTGTTCTCTTCTACCACGGTCTGGTAAGCCCCTACCCGTTCTCACTGCGCTGGCTCGATGAATTCGTCGCTCCGGAGCTGGCCGGCCACCTTTATCACGGGGCGTTTCCGCTGGCGGACATTACCGTCATTCCGGATGACGACATTGCCACCCACCAGCGCAGGGCGACGCTGGAGTTACTGCAAAAACATATTCGACAACGCGATCTGGCGCAGCTCCTCGACAAACTGAGCGAATTATTATTGACTGGTCTGGCGACGGAATCGCAGGTACAAGCCCTGATGCACTATCTGGTGCAGGCAGGCAACGCGCGAGAGCCGATCAAGTTCATTCGCGAGCTGGCGTTACGTACGCCGCAGCACAAGGAGACGTTGATGACAATTGCGGAATATCTGGAACAGCAGGGTCTGGAGCGGGGCCTGGCGCAGGGACTGGCGCAGGGCCGTCAGGAAGGCCGGAAAGAAGAGGCGCAGCGTATCGCCGCCGCTATGCTACACAGTGGCCTGGCGCGCGACCTGGTCGCCCGGTTGACCGGGCTGACGGAGGAGGAACTGACTCCGCAGGCGGACTAGAGTTTAAGGATCTCTTTCACGAAGGGGATCGTCAGCTTGCGCTGAGCGGTAATCGAGGCATGATCCAGCTGATCGAGGGTCATAAACAGCGAGCGCATCTCGCGATCCAGCCGCTTCAGCAGGAAGCGGCACACGTCCTCCGGCATCTCGAAGCCGCGCAATCTGGCGCGCAGCTGCAGGGCCTGCAGCTTGTCTTCATCCGACAGCGGCTGCAGCTTATAGATCTGCCCCCAGTCAAGCCGCGAGGCAAGATCCGGCAGACCAAGATTCAGTTGCCGCGGCGGCCGGTCGCCGGTGATCAGCAGCCGGGTTTTACCTGATTCCAGGATCCGGTTGTAGAGATTAAAGATGGCCATTTCCCAGGGCTCATCCCCGGCGACGCACTCGATGTTATCGATGCAGACCAGGGCCAGCTGTTCCATCCCCTCCAGCACCTCCGGCACAAACCAGGTGCGTTTATCCAGCGGCACGTAGCCCACGGCATCCCCGCGCTGGGAAAGCTCTGCGCAGGCGGCGTGTAACAGGTGGCTGCGACCCGCCCCTTCACGTGACCAGATATAAATATACCCGCTGTGTTCCTGGCGCAGTACGTTCTGGAGGGCAGCAAGTAGAGAAGGATTATCACCCGGCCAGAAACTCGCGAAGGTTTCGTCGTCAGGAAGATACAGTGGCAAAGAGAGCTGTGCCGGTGCGTTCAGATGGACCTCAACATAGGCTTACAGAAAAACGCGAAGAGTTTATCACAGATTTAGGTCAGGAGAGAACCGGGCGGGATCGCCGCCCGGTCAGGCGATCGTTATTTAACCTCTTCGCTATCCACGGCGTCGAGAACCACCTCTTCCGGACGCAGGACGCTGATAAGCTTGAAAATCAGGCTGAGCGCGATACCCACGATGGTGGCCAGCGCCATCCCTTTCAGCTCAGCGGCGCCGATGTGCACTTTGGCACCGCTGACGCCGATGATCAGGATCACGGAGGTGAGGATCAGATTCTGCGCTTTGCTGTAATCCACCTTCGATTCAATCAGTACGCGGATCCCCGAGGCGCCGATCACCCCGTACAGCAGCAGCGACACGCCGCCCATCACCGGCACCGGGATGATCTGGATCGCCGCCGCCAGTTTGCCGACGCAGGAGAGCAGAATCGCAATGATCGCCGCGCCGCCGATAACCCAGGTGCTGTAGACGCGGGTAATCGCCATCACGCCGATATTTTCCCCGTAGGTGGTGTTAGGCGTCGAGCCGAAGAACCCGGAAATGATCGTCGACAGGCCATTGGCAAACATCGAACGATGCAGGCCCGGGTCGCGGATCAGATCGCGTTTGACGATATTGGCCGTCACCACCAGGTGACCGACGTGCTCGGCAATCACCACCAGCGCAGCGGGCAGAATGGTGAAGATAGCGAACCATTCAAAACGCGGCGTGTAGAAGGTTGGCAGCGCGAACCAGTGCGCTTCGGCGATCGGGGTGGTATCAACCACGCCCATCACAAACGACAGCGCATAGCCCACCAGAACGCCAATCAGGATCGGGATAATCGCCAGGAAACCGCGGAACAGGACCG
Source organism: Klebsiella sp. C283 (assembly GCF_048822555.1). Taxonomy (NCBI): domain Bacteria; kingdom Pseudomonadati; phylum Pseudomonadota; class Gammaproteobacteria; order Enterobacterales; family Enterobacteriaceae; genus Klebsiella; species Klebsiella sp. C283. Next base: position 101,741 of record NZ_JBMEZS010000012.1, on the reverse strand, counting down.
AACCAAACACCGTCACCGCCAGGGTTACCATCGAGATAATAATGGTTTTGCTGTCCGGTGACTGGCCGTCGGCTGGCAGCAGCCCGGCCATATTGGCCGCCACGCCTGCCAGCTCCAGACCGATAACCGCCACGATGGCCCCCATCGCCGCCGGGGGGAACATCACATCCAGCCAGCCGGTACCGGCTTTTTTGACAATAAAGGAGACGAGGCAGAACAGCACGCCGCACATAATGAAACCGCCCAGCGCCACTTCATAGCCCAGCGGCAGCAGGAGCAGCACCGGAGAGATAAAGGCGAAACTCGATCCCAGATACGCCGGGATTTTGCCTTTACAGATAAAGAGGTACAGCAGCGTACCAATACCGTTGAACAGCAGCACGGTGGCCGGGTTGATGTGGAACAGGATTGGCACCAGCACCGTTGCGCCGAACATGGCAAACAGGTGCTGCAAACTAAGCGGGATAGTCTGTAAAAGCGGCGGTCTTTCACTCACCCCGATAGCACGGCGCGTCATAGTGTTTTCCTCTGAGATGGTTAGTTATGTGTGTTTTATTCAAAAAAAAGCCGACTCTCAAAGTCGGCTTATTTATCGTTATTCGATTATTTCGTACCAAAGATCTTGTCGCCGGCATCGCCGAGACCGGGAATGATGTACCCGTGTTCGTTCAGTCCCTTATCGACAGAGGCGGTATACAGCTCAACGTCCGGATGCGCTTTCTCCAGCGCGGCAATCCCTTCCGGCGCCGCCACCAGCACCAGCACCTTGATGCTGGTGCAGCCGGCGTTTTTCAACAGATCGATAGTGGCGATCATCGACCCACCGGTGGCCAGCATCGGGTCAACCACCAGCGCCATACGCTCATCGATGTTGGACACCAGCTTCTGGAAGTAAGGTACCGGCTCAAGGGTTTCTTCATTGCGATAAATACCCACCACGCTGATACGCGCGCTTGGCACGTGCTCAAGCACCCCTTCCATCATACCGAGGCCTGCGCGCAGGATAGGCACGACGGTAATTTTCTTGCCCTTGATCTGCTCAACTTCCACCGGGCCGTTCCAGCCTTCGATGGTCACTTTCTCGGTTGCCAGATCGGCGGTGGCTTCATAAGTCAGTAAGCTGCCCACTTCTGAGGCGAGTTCACGGAAGCGTTTGGTGCTGATGTCGTGCTCGCGCATCAGGCCCAGCTTGTGTTTGACGAGTGGGTGTTTGACTTCCACAATCTTCATTCTCTTTCTCCTCTGAGGGGCAGCCACAAAAAAAATCGCGGGATTATACCGCTTTTTTCGGATTAGGCCATACCCATCTTGCTTGACGTATATCAAGCAAAGTGATTTAGAGACAAAAAAAACCGGAGACGAGGCTCCGGTTTTAGCGCGGGGTTCTGCCGGGCGGCGCTAACGCTTACCCGGACTGGAAACCACGCAGGCCCGATAAGCGCAGCGCCATCGGGAAATTATAGCTGCTCCCCGTTGCTGGCAATCACCTTCTTATACCAGTCGAACGACTTCTTCTTACTGCGGTCCAGCGTGCCGTTGCCTTCATTATCTTTATCCACGTAGATAAAGCCGTAGCGTTTTTTCATCTCCCCCGTGCCGGCGGAAACCAGATCGATACAGCCCCACGGGGTATAGCCCATCAGGTCAACACCATCTTCGACCACCGCCTTTTTCATCTCCGCGATATGGGCGGAGAGATAATCGATACGGTACTGGTCATCCACGCTGCCGTCCGCTTCACGAACATCGATCGCGCCAAAACCGTTTTCGACAATAAACAGCGGTAGCTGATAGTGATCCCAGAACCAGTTCAGCGAATAGCGCAGGCCGACCGGATCTATCTGCCAGCCCCAGTCCGACTTTTTCACGTACGGGTTGGAGACCAGGCTGGTGGTTTCATCATAATCGAGCAATGGGTTATCTTCGGTGGCTTTGGTGGCGAAGGACATATAGTAGCTAAAGCCGATGTAGTCGACACAGCCTTCGGTTAACGCCTGACGATCGGCTTCGGTCATGTCCAGGCTAAAGCCGCGGCGGGCAAAATAGTTGAGCAGATGCTGCGGATAGCGGCCGCGCACGTGGACGTCGGTGAACCAGTACCGGCGGTGCATGGCGTTCATCGCCATCATCATATCGTCCGGCGCGCAGGTCAGCGGATAGATGGGACACATGGCGATCATGCAGCCTATCTGCAGAGCAGGGTTGATCTCGCGCGCCGCTTTCACCGCCAGGGCGCTGGCCACCAGCTCATAATGTGCGGCCTGGTACATCACCGGTTCCCGATCTTCACCCGGCACATACTTCAGACCGGAGTTGGTGAAGGGGGCAAAGTCCTCATGGTAGTTGGCCTGGTTGTTGATCTCGTTGAAGGTCATCCAGTACTTCACTTTATGCTGGTAGCGGGTGAAGACGACCCTGGCGAAGCGCACGAAAAAGTCGATCAGCTTGCGGTTACGCCAGCCGCCGTACTCGGTGACCAGGTGATAGGGCATTTCAAAATGCGACAGCGTAATGACCGGTTCAATACCGTATTTCAGACATTCGTCGAACAGATCGTCATAAAACTGCAGGCCAGCCTCGTTCGGCTCCTGTTCATCGCCCTGCGGGAAAATACGCGTCCAGGCAATCGAGGTGCGGAAACATTTAAAGCCCATTTCGGCAAACAGCGCCAGGTCCTGCGGGTAGCGATGATAAAAATCGATCGCCTCATGGTTCGGGTAGTTTTTCCCCGCTACCACGCCGTCGGTGATTTCCCGCGGCACCCCGTGGGCGCCGGCGGTCATGACATCCGCCACGCTGACCCCCTTGCCCCCCTCCTGCCAGCCGCCCTCTAACTGATGCGCCGCCACCGCGCCGCCCCACAGAAAACCTTCTTTAAATCCGGACATAATCTCTCCCTAAGGTCGATCGTCGCCAGGCGAACGATAGTGCTGATTGAAATGGTAAACCGCGCCAATCAGGCCGGCATCATTGCCGTGACTGACGGTATCGAGATAGTCGGCAATGCCGAACCAGGCCAGATGCTGGCGCAGCAGCGTCAGAAATCCAGGGCGTTCCACAATGCCGCCGCCGATAAAAATAGTCTGCGGATCGAAGATATTGACGAGGTTATAAAGGCCATGGCCCAGGCCATTGAAGAACTCGGCGACCAAACGCTGGCAAACCGGGTCGCCGGCGTCGTAGCGGTCAAAAATCATTTCACCAGTGACGCTATCCAGCGGCGCGCCAATATGTTCCGCATAGCGATGGCGCAGCACCCGCAGGGTGCAGTTTTCATTCATCGAGTAGCGACGGGGATCGCGTCCGCCAGGACGATCGGTAAGCATATAGCCGAACTCACCGGCGCGAAAACGCGCCCCGTGGATCAACTGATGTTGGCAAAAAATCGCTCCACCGATGCCAGTGCCGATAGTGAGCACCAGAAAATTGGCCATTTCCGCCGCTTTGCCCTGCCAGCGCTCAGCCAGCAGCACACAGTTGGCGTCGTTTTCCACCGAGACCGGCAGCCCGGTTCGCGTCTCGAGCCACGATTTCATGGCGAAGTTGTCAAATCGACGGATAGCGCCGCCCATGGTGATAAAGCCGCTGTGCGGATCGACATAGCCCGGCGCGCTGATGGCTATACCTTCGCACGACGGGTGGGCCGCCAGCCACGACAAGATGGTCTGTAAGATATGATCGCCATCGCTGTCATTGATTGACTGCTTCGCGGTTTCCAGCAGCCTGCCGTCGCGGGTCATGACGCCCATCTTTAGCGCGGTGCCGCCGATATCAAATGCCGCAATCTTCATTCATCCCTCCCCTGTCGAGCATAATGCACCGGTGATCCACACGGCGGCCAACCATAGAAACCGGTTTCATTCGTATGATGAGGATTCCCTGGCACTGAGGCAAGCACAAGGCTGTACCCGGTTTCATTTTCGTGAGCAGTATCAAATTTGACCATCCGCCAACGGTTTTACGCCGACTGTAAAGCAGGCTCGCAAACGTTTGCTTTCCCTGTTAGAATTGCGCCGATTTTTCTTGCTTACCGCAAACGCGTGGAGACTTCGCAGTGACCGACAAAACCTCTCTCAGCTATAAAGATGCCGGCGTGGATATTGATGCAGGCAACGCTCTCGTCGACCGTATTAAGGGCGTGGTGAAGAAAACCCGTCGCCCGGAAGTGATGGGTGGACTGGGCGGATTCGGCGCGCTGTGCGCACTGCCGCAGAAATACCGCGAGCCGGTACTGGTCTCCGGCACCGACGGCGTCGGTACCAAGCTGCGTCTGGCAATGGATCTGAAGCGTCACGACACCATCGGCATCGACCTGGTCGCCATGTGCGTGAACGACCTGGTGGTTCAGGGCGCTGAGCCGCTGTTTTTCCTTGATTATTACGCCACCGGTAAACTGGACGTCGATACCGCAGCCAGCGTCATCAACGGCATCGCCGAAGGCTGCCTGCAGTCCGGTTGCGCGCTGGTGGGCGGTGAGACCGCAGAGATGCCGGGGATGTACCACGGCGAAGATTACGACGTGGCGGGTTTTTGCGTCGGGGTGGTGGAAAAATCAGAAATCATCGACGGAAGTAAAGTCGCTGACGGCGACGTGCTGGTGGCGCTGGCCTCCAGTGGCCCGCACTCTAACGGCTATTCGCTGGTGCGTAAGATTATTGAAGTTAGCGGCGTTGACCCACAGACTACCGACCTTGACGGCAAACCGCTGGCCGACCATCTGCTGGCGCCGACCCGCATCTATGTGAAATCGGTTCTCGACCTGATTGCCAGCGTTGACGTCCACGCCATCGCCCATCTGACCGGCGGCGGCTTCTGGGAAAACATCCCGCGCGTGCTGCCGGACAACACCCAGGCGGTGATTGATGAGTCTTCCTGGCAGTGGCCGTCCGTCTTCAACTGGCTGCAAACCGCCGGTAACGTCAGCCAGCATGAGATGTACCGTACCTTTAACTGCGGCGTGGGGATGGTTATCGCCCTGCCGGCTGCAGAAGCAGACAAGGCCATTGCCCTGCTGAACGAGAAAGGTGAAAACGCGTGGAAAATCGGGTATATCAAAGCCTCCGATTCCGAACAGCGTGTGGTCATTGCATGAAAAACATTGTGGTGCTGATTTCCGGTAGCGGCAGTAATTTGCAGGCGATCATCGACGCCTGCGGCCGGAAACAGATAAACGGCACCCTGCGTGCGGTATTCAGTAACAAGGCCGATGCGTTCGGCCTTGAGCGCGCGCGCGCGGCCGGGATCCCGGCCCACGCGCTGGCGCAAAGTCAGTTTGCCGACCGGGAAGCGTTCGATCGTCAGCTGATGCATGAAATTGACGCCTACGCCCCGGATCTGGTGGTGCTGGCGGGCTATATGCGTATCCTGAGCCCCGCCTTCGTCAGCTACTATCAGGGACGTCTGCTGAACATCCACCCTTCGTTACTGCCGAAGTATCCTGGCCTGCATACCCATCGCCAGGTGCTGGAAAACGGTGACGAGGAGCATGGGACCTCGGTGCACTTCGTCACCGACGAGCTGGACGGCGGTCCGGTTATCCTGCAGGCCAAAGTGCCGGTCTTTGCTGGCGACAGCGAGGAAGAGGTCACGGCGCGGGTTCAGACCCAGGAACATGCCATTTATCCGCTGGTGATAAGCTGGTTCGTCGAGGGGCGTCTGCGCATGGAGGGCAACCACGCCTGGCTGGATGAACGACAGCTTCCCCCCCAGGGCTATGCCGCTGAAGAATGAACAACAGCCCCGCCTTTCGCCATCGCGGGGCTTTTTTTTAATTAAAATTGTTTATTAATCAAACATCTCACAGAAATAATTCTTCTTACTGTCATATAGTTGTGACACAGTAAATCGCTATGCAGAAAAATTCGTCATAATAGTCTACGTCCTGTGAGTAAAACGGAGTGTGAGCGGTAATGGGCCAGGAAAAGCTATACATCGAAAAAGAACTCAGCTGGTTATCTTTTAACGAGCGCGTGCTGCAGGAAGCGGCGGACAAGAGTAACCCGCTGATTGAGCGCATGCGCTTCTTAGGGATCTACTCCAACAACCTTGATGAGTTTTACAAAGTGCGCTTCGCTGAGCTTAAGCGCCGGATTATTATCAGTGAAGAACAAGGCAGTACCGCCCATTCTCGCCACCTGTTAGGCAAAATCCAGGCCCGCGTGCTGAAGGCCGATCAGGAATTCGATAGTCTGTATAACGAACTGCTGCTGGAGATGGCGCGCAATCAGATCTTCCTGATCAATGAGCGTCAGCTGTCCGTCAATCAGCAGGCCTGGCTGCGCAACTACTTTAAACAGTATTTGCGCCAGCATATCTCGCCGATCCTGATTAACCGCGAAACGGACCTCGTGCAGTTTCTGAAAGATGATTACACCTATCTGGCGGTGGAGATTATCCGCGGGGAAAACATCAATTATGCCCTGCTGGAAATTCCGTCGGATAAGGTCCCGCGCTTCGTAAACCTGCCGCCGGAAGCGCCTCGTCGCCGTAAGCCAATGATCCTGTTGGATAACATTCTGCGCTATTGCCTGGACGACATCTTTAAAGGCTTCTTTGATTACGATGCGCTGAACGCCTACTCGATGAAAATGACCCGTGACGCCGAGTACGATCTGGTGCATGAGATGGAGTCGAGCCTGATGGAGCTGATGTCCTCCAGCCTGAAACAGCGCCTGACCGCCGAGCCGGTTCGCTTCGTCTACCAGCGCGATATGCCGGACGCGATGGTCGAAATGCTGCGCGATAAGCTCTCCATCTCCAACTATGACTCAATGCTGCCGGGCGGCCGCTATCACAACTTTAAAGACTTTATCGGCTTCCCGAACGTGGGTAAGGCCAATCTGGTCAATAAACCTATGCCGCGCCTGCGTCATCTGTGGTTTGATAAATTCCGCAACGGCTTCGACGCCATTCGCGAACGCGATGTGCTGCTCTACTACCCCTATCATACTTTTGAGCATGTGCTGGAGCTGCTTCGCCAGGCCTCGTTCGACCCCAGCGTACTGGCGATCAAAATCAACATCTACCGCGTGGCCAAGGATTCGCGCATCATCGACGCGATGATCCACGCCGCCCACAACGGTAAAAAAGTCACCGTGGTGGTGGAGCTGCAGGCGCGTTTTGACGAAGAGGCCAACATTCACTGGGCGAAACGCCTGACGGAAGCGGGCGTTCACGTGATCTTCTCCGCGCCGGGCCTGAAGATCCACGCCAAGCTGTTCCTTATCTCGCGTAAAGAAGGCGATGAGGTGGTGCGCTACGCCCACATCGGCACCGGTAACTTCAACGAGAAGACCGCGCGGATCTATACCGACTATTCGCTGTTAACCGCCGATGCGCGCATTACCAATGAAGTCCGCCGGGTGTTTAACTTTATTGAAAACCCCTACCGCCCGGTCAGCTTCGATTACCTGCTGGTGTCGCCGCAGAACTCGCGTCGTCTGCTGTATGAGATGATCGACCGCGAGATCGCCAATGCGCAGAACGGGCAGCCGTCCGGTATTACCCTGAAGCTGAACAACCTGGTGGACAAAGGGCTGGTGGACAGACTGTATGCCGCCTCCAGCTCCGGCGTGCCGGTCAACCTGTTGATCCGCGGCATGTGCTCGCTGATCCCCGGTCTGGAAGGCATCAGCGAAAATATTCGCGTCATCAGCATTGTGGACCGTTTCCTCGAGCACGACCGGGTCTACTGTTTTGAAAACGGTGGCGATAAGCAGGTCTGGCTCTCCTCTGCCGACTGGATGACGCGTAATATCGATTATCGTATCGAAGTTGCCGCCCCGCTGCTCGACCCGCGCCTGAAACAGCGGGTGCTGGATATTTTTGATATCCTGTTCAACGATACGGTAAAAGCGCGCTATCTTGATAAAGAACTGAGTAATCGCTATGTGCCGCGCGGCAATCGCCGTAAAGTGCGCGCTCAGATGGCGATTTACGATTATCTCAAATCACTCGAACAACCCGACTAACCTATGCCAATAAACGAAAAAACCCCTCGACCGCAGGAGTTCGCTGCGGTTGACCTTGGTTCGAACAGTTTTCATATGGTGATCGCCCGTGTCGTCGACGGCGCCATGCAGATCATCGGACGCCTGAAACAGCGCGTACATCTGGCCGATGGCCTCGATGAAAACTCGGTGTTGAGCGAAGAAGCCATGACCCGCGGGCTGAACTGCCTGTCGCTGTTTGCCGAACGCCTGCAGGGATTTTCTCCCTCCAGCGTCTGCATCGTCGGGACGCATACGCTGCGTCAGGCGACCAATGCGGCGGAGTTTCTTAAACGCGCGGAAAAAGTGATCCCCTACCCGATCGAAATCATCTCCGGTAATGAAGAAGCGCGCCTGATATTTATGGGCGTGGAGCACACGCAGCCGGAGCGCGGCCGTAAGCTGGTGATTGATATCGGCGGCGGTTCGACTGAGCTGGTCATCGGTGAAGATTTTGAGCCCCGCCTGGTGGAAAGCCGCCGCATGGGGTGCGTGAGTTTCTCCCAGGCCTACTTTCCGGGCGGGACGATCAATAAGGAAAATTTTCAGCGCGCTCGCCTGGCGGCGGTGCAAAAGCTGGAAACCCTGGCCTGGCAGTTCCGTATTCAGGGCTGGACCGTGGCGCTGGGCGCCTCCGGCACCATTAAAGCCGCCCAGGAAGTGCTGGTGGCGATGGGCGAGAAGGACGGGTTTATTACGCCGGAACGCCTCGAAATGCTGGTCAGTGAGCTGCTGAAACATAAAAACTTCGACGCGCTCAGCCTGCCCGGCCTCTCGGAAGACCGTAAAGCGGTCTTTGCCCCGGGGCTGGCGATCCTGTGCGGCGTGTTTGACGCGTTAGCCATTAAAGAGCTTCGTCTGTCTGATGGCGCGCTGCGTGAAGGCGTGCTGTACGAAATGGAAGGCCGTTTCCGCCACCAGGATATTCGTAGCCGCACGGCGCAGAGTCTGGCGAATCAGTACAACATCGATCGCGAACAGGCGCGCCGGGTACTGGAAACCACCACCCTTATGCTGGAGCAGTGGCAGGAGCAGAATCCGAAGCTGGCCAATCCACACCTCGCGGCGCTGTTGAAGTGGGCGGTGATGCTCCATGAAGTGGGCCTGAATATTAACCACAGCGGTATGCACCGCCACTCGGCCTACATTCTGCAGAACAGCGACCTGCCGGGCTTCAACCAGGAGCAGCAGATGCTGATGGCCACGCTGGTGCGCTATCATCGCAAAGCGATAAAACTCGACGACCTGCCGCGCTTTACGCTATTCAGGAAAAAGCAGTTTCTGCCGCTGATCCAGCTGCTGCGCCTCGGCGTGCTGCTGAATAACCAGCGTCAGGCCACCACCACGCCGCCGACGCTACGGCTGCAGACGGAAGCTCACCACTGGACGCTGACCTTCCCGCACAACTGGTTTAGCCAGAATGCGCTGGTGCTGCTGGATCTGGAAAAAGAGCAGCAGTACTGGGAAGGTGTGCCGGAGTGGCTGCTGAAGATTGCGGAAGAAGAGCCAGACGCCTGATCGCCTCTGTGGATAGCATTCGAGCCGGGCCATCGCGCCCGGCTTTTTACCGCTTCAGGCGCTCATCCCCTCCGCCAGCTGCGCCAGAGGTACCGGAACGCCAATATCATAGCCCTGCATATAATCTATCCCCAGCGCGATGACCGCCTGGCGTATCTCCGGCGACTCGACATATTCGGCCACCACTTGCATGTTCTTCATCCGCGCCAGACGACAGATAGAGTCCACCACCTGGTAATCAAGACTGCTGGCGAGCAGATTGCGAATAAAGCTGCCGTCGATTTTAAGAATATCGACGTTCATCGTTTTTAACCGCGCATAGCTGGCGTAGCCGGTACCAAAATCATCGATCGCCACCCGGCAGCCCAGCGCCCGCAGACGCTCTAATGTCTGGCAAACCAGCTCGGGGTTGCTGAGCGCATAGTTTTCGGTCAACTCGAAGATAATCTGCCATGGCTCAATGTTATAGGCCTGCAGCAGGTTTTCCACCTCCTCGGGAAACTGACTGCGGCTCAGCGAGACCGGAGAGAGGTTGATCGCCAGCCGCAGACCGGGCAGCGCCCGCCGGTTGGCATCCATAAAGGCCAGGGTGTGATCAATGACCCACTGATCCACGCGCGTGGACAGCCCAAACTCGTGCGCCACCGGCAGGAACTCGTTTGGCCCCGTCAGCTCCCCCGACTCCCCTTTCATCCTTAACAACACTTCATGGTAGTTGTCGCCGCGAATGCCCTGGATAGGTTGCGCCATCAGGACAAAATGGTCTTGCTCCAGCGCCTTGAGGATGCGGTTCATCATCACCACTTTGTCTTTCAGATCCTGCTGGACATGCCCGGCGCCGCGGCGCTGCAAATTCTCCGGATGGCCGCTGGCCAGCGACATGTCGGCAATCGTGTTCAGCTCGCCAAGCAGCAAATACAGATGCTTCACCGGCGAGCGGACGTTGCAATAGCTCATGCCGATCCGCGGCTGCAGGGGGACCCCGTCCCAGTGAAAACGGAACTGTCGCAGGGAGCGCTCAATTAAATGAATGCGCGCCTGGTGCCCTTCGCTGTTGAGACGAAACACTAAATCGTGACCGGCAAGATGATATACCGCTTCGTTCGGCTGCAGCAGCGCACGCAGGTGATTCGCCAGCATTTGCTTATACTGAATGCGCAACAGCACCCCATAGTGGCGGCCCAGCAGCTCAAGCTCAGGAATACGCAAAAAACAGAGCGTCGACCAGCTCCCGCCGTTCAGCGCCCGGCTCAGCGCCCGCAGATTCGGCATATGTACCACCGGGTCGAGAAAGGCCATCTGTCGGACGCGGGCGTAGATCAGCCGCTGCTGTGTCGCCAGCATCGCCGTATAGGCGACAATAAACGAGAACACCAGATAGCTTGACGAGGTGATCGCCAGCTGAGTGTTATAACTTGGATAAATGGGTAAATAACGGTAATGAAAATGGATCACGGCGATCAGTACCGGCGTCCAGATCAGCGAGATAAAGCGATAGCCAAAACGCATCGCCCCCCACAGCATCACCGGCATCAGTAAGGATAATGTATAATTTGTACTAAATATAGTGCTGCTATCATTAAGCGGCATCAATAATAGCCCCAGCAGCAGGATTAATATCGCCACCCAGCTGATGATTTCAATTTTTTTTATTTTTGGATCAATTTGTAAGCGAACCTGAGAAATAAATCCGCGTAAATAAAAAGGGTTACGAATTACCCGCAGCAGTAAATAACATAAGGGCACGCCGGTCAGGCACCCTACCATCAGCGCCTGAAAGGTGATTAACGACCGTAAACTAAACGGCGAGACGCCGGTCATCTCCGTTGTGCGCGGATGCAGCCCCAGAAACTCGGCGATCTGCGACAGAATCAGAAAAATGACCGAAGGGAGCAGCATTTGCCAGAACAAACGATGCGGCATCAGTCTGACGTTACCGTGCGATACCTGCTGCCGTTGAGGAACAAAGATGCGGTATCCGCCCCAGCAGAGTACGCAGGGGATCAGAAAATGGAACAGTACGCCAAAGGCCTGTTCCGGCGTCATGCCCCGGGCCAGCGTAAGCAGCAGGCCAACGATAATACCGGGGATCGCCGCCCAGCCGAAAAACATCATCAGGCTGAGCACCAGCGCCAGGGGAAGATAATAAAGATAAACCATGTGACCATTCAGCATGGTATATGTATTCATCCCTCTGGCAAGGGGTAATAACAGCACAGGCAGGAGAAGCGGTAAGGCCCACCATTTGTCGCGATATTGTTGATAGTATTTTAATAAATTCATAGGTGCTCTACAGAGAGCCTCTGCTCCTGCGAGGCATATTCAGGCAGGCATCCAACCACCCCATGCTGACCGCATAAGTAATTACGATACGGTAACGTCCGCTGATTTTAGTGGCCAAGAGAATGAGGCTGTTGATATAAATCAACAAATGCTGACACCAACATTAATAAAACTTATTTTTTCACCTTTCCCTGGCTAATAAAGTGAGCATGTAAATACGCCGATTATCTTATATAACATTAATTAATGTTTTCACTGCCGCACTTTTACATCTGCATCAATTGACCCCACCTCGTTCCTGTGCCTTAATACCCCCATCGCCCATCTTCGGGTATACTTCAAGGAACCTTTTGTGAGTCAGGCACCCAGTATGCGTAAACGACATCGATTTAACCGTCGCATGACCCGTATCGTACTGCTTATCAGCTTTCTCTTCTTCTTTGGACGCTTTGTCTACTCCTCCATTGGCGCCTGGTACCATCACCAGGATAAAAAAGCGTCGCAGGAGTCAACGCTCACCGTCGAGCCTTCCGCCCGCGAGTAACCCGTTGAGCCCGTGCCGGGTGCGCCCCCAGCCGCAGTCAGAGACGCCCGTTTTCGAGACACTATTCCTGACGAGGCATGTGTTGACGCTGGCGATTTATAAGCGCACGGCCTGTAGCAGACGCAGCATTTCCGCCACTCCTTTGGTAATCACTTTATCCTGACGCATGACAACCGCCAGTTGACGGTACAGCGACGGGGCCAGAGAATGTACCGTTAAGCCACAGCGATCCTCCGCCTGCTCCACCGCCATGCGGGGCACAATACTGTAGCCCAGCCCGGCCCGCACCATGCGTTTGATCGCCTCGATGCTTCCCAGCTGCATCACCGGCGTAACCGCCAGGCCCGCCGAACGGAACCAGCGGTCAATCAGATCCCGCGTGCCGCTGCCCGCCTCGAAGGCAATGAGCGGCAGCGCCTGCAGCGCTTCAGGGGTGCACACCGCCGGGATCCCCGCCTCGTGGCTGGGATGAATGACCATGAACTCCTCGTCAACCACTGCGGTCACTGCCAGACTGCGCCCCTGCACGGGCAGGGTAACCAGTCCAAGATCGAGCCGGTTTTCCTCCACCGCCCGGACGATATCCAGCGTGTTGCCGGTGGTCACCCCCACCGTCAGCAGCGGATGCTGCTGACGAAGATGCTGCAGCAGCGGCGGAAGAAGATGAATGCAGGCCGTCGCGCCGGTCCCCAGCGTCAACGAGCCATTAACTTCCTGGCTAAATGCGCTGACCGACTGCACCGCGCTATTCACCGCCCGATCGATCTGCTCGCTGTGGGCCAGCAGCGCCATTCCCGCCGCCGTCGCCTTGATCCCACGCCCGGTGCGCTCCAGCAGCCGAGTCTGTAAAAATTGCTCCAGCTGACGCACCTGCAGGCTGACGGCAGGCTGGGAGATCCCCAGCGCGTCGGCGGCGGCGGAGAAGCTGCCGCGCTGTACGACCAGCCGGAAGGTCGCCAGGTTTCCCAGGTTCAGTGTTGTCATGCAAAGTTTCTCTTATACCGCGCATAAGGTGGCCGCTCTGCCAGAACAATAGCCTGCCGGGTATGCTCAGGACAACTGTCTTAACGGAATGAAAAACCATGGAAACACCGGCTATTCCCCGACGCCTCGCCTTCACGGCGGGCGCTCAGCAACTGATCAACTGGGGTATCTCTTTTTATATGCCCGGCACCTTTGCCGGGGCGATGTCGGCAGATACCGGCTGGTCATCCCCACAAATCTACTCAGGCCTGACGCTCGCCATGCTGGTGATGGCCACCCTCTCGCCGTTTGTCGCCCGGCTGCTGTCGCGTGCTGGCGGGCAACGCGTGGTGATGGCAGGCTCCCTGCTGCTCGCCGTCGGTTGTCTGCTTATGGCTGACGCACACTCGCTTGTCGCCTGGTACAGCGCCTGGCTGTTGACCGGCATCGGCATGCGTTTGTCGCTGTATGACGCGCTGTTTGCCGCGCTGGTTAATCTCTACGGCAAGCAGGCGCGACGGACGATCTCCCGCATAACCCTGACGGGTGGGCTGGCCTCGGTGGTGTTCTGGCCGCTGGGGGAGGCTCTGCTCGCGGCCATGAGCTGGCGGGAAGCACTGCTGATCTATGCCCTGTTCGGCTTGCTAAGCGCCGCGTTAACCCTGTCGCTACCCAATAAAACAGGCTTTATCGTCAATAAACCCGCCGCCCCTGCCGCGGTACGGGATCGGCGAAACGGCTGGCTGTACGCCGCGTTTATCGCGCTGATCACCTTTGTCTCTAATGGCACTTCCACCCATCTGCCGGAATTTATCATAAGCGTCGGTCTGCCGGTTGCCGTCGGCATGTTATGGGGCGTTGGACAGACTGGTGCACGGTTTCTGGAGGTGGTGGCCGGGGCGGGGCTCACCCCGCTTCGCCTGACGCTGCTTACCGCGCTGGCTATGCCGGTGTGCTTTATGCTCGGCCTGAGTAGCTCGCTTTTTCTCTGGTCAGCCGCCGGTTTTGTGCTGGGCTACGGGGCGATTAACGGGCTGGTGACCATCGTCAAAGCCACGCTGCCGCTGCAGTTGTTTGCCCCTGAAGCGTACGCCAGACGCACCGGGGTGCTGCTGATCCCGGCCCAGCTGATGGCGGCGGCCTCCCCGCTGGCCTATGCGTGGCTGAACCGGGCTTTAGGGACGATCGGGGCGATGTGGCTGTCGTGGGGGTTAACGCTGCTGATTGCCGTACTGGCGGTGGCTATCGTCAAGGGGCAGGCATCGCACCAGGCTGAGGGTATCCCTGCCCTTAGCGACTAGAGCACAAAGCCGCCGTCGATGGTCAGGCTTGTACCCGTCATGTAGCCGGACGATTCACCGGCAAGCCAGGCCGCCAGCGAGGCGATTTCGTCCGGTTCGCCCATACGCTGCAAGGGAATGCGCCCGACGATCTGCTCCGCCATTCCGGCAGTCATATCGGTGGCGATGGGCCCCGGCTGGATGTTGTTAATCGTGATGCGCCGTGGCGCCAGATCCAGCGCAAGGTTCTGCACCATTGAGGCGACAGCCGCTTTACTCATGGCATACACGCTACTGCCCACATGGCCGGTACGCACCGCGGTATTACTGCCGATGGTGATCACACGCCCCCCTTCCGCCATCGGCTTAACCGCCGCCTGAATGGCAAGGAAGACACCACGCACGTTGACGGCCAGGGTGGTATCCAGATCGTCCAGCGAATAGGCCTCAAGGGTACCGAGACGCAGCACGCCCGCATTTACCACCGCGACATCCAGCCTGCCGTAGTGCCGTAATGTCTTATCCACCGCGGCCTGGATAGCCCTGGGGTCTGCGCTGTCGGCTTCAATGGCTATCGCCTGACCGCCCCGTTGCTCAATCGTTGATACCAGCGCCTGCGCCCGATCCGGGCGTGATACCCAGGTGATGGCAACCCGATAGCCCTCGTGCGCCAGTCGCGCCGCAATGGCCGCCCCGATACCGCGCGCGCCGCCGAAAATCAACGCTACCTTTTCGTGATTCATGATGGTCATTCTCCTGTTTGCTGTAGCACCCACCCGGGTGCCTCTGCAGACACCATGCCAGCAGATACAGCCCTTCGCATGCGCGGAATGTATCGCACTGTATCCACGCCGCCCTGCTTACGCAGCCATACAAAAAAGCCGCCCACAGCAAACAGACCCGATACATAAAAATGGTTTTATGAGGCTGTCGCCATTGATGACCCGATGAGGAGATACCCCGATGATACGTCCACATTTACTCTTCACGCTGTTCGCGCTGACATCAGGCTGCGCCTGGGCTGCACCGCTTAGCGGACTCAGCGCCGCGGATGTTAACGGCCCCGCCGCCGTTGCACCGCCCGAACAGCCCCTGCCACCGGCAACACTGATTGTGGATCCGCCGCTGGCGGGCCCGCTGAGTAAAGGTGCGGTCTTTATTCAATACCGCGCCGAGAACATGCGTATTGAACCGGTGTTCGGGCCCGAGGCGCTGAAAGTGGCGCCGCGCATCGGCCATATCCACGTCATCGTGGATGACAACCCCTGGCACTGGGCCGACGCCAGCGGCGAGCCGGTTATTCTGGTGGGCCTGCCTGCCGGTCATCACAAGGTTACCCTTATTCTCGCCGATCCAACCCATAAACCTGTTGATCGCAAGACCGTCGAATTCATCGTACCGCCGCATGCTGCGGTTATGCACTGAACGCCACCAGTCACTTATTTTTGAGGATCTTAACCATGAAAGCATTACTGATTGCTGTTCTGACCTTCTCCGCCGCAATGGCGTCTTCCGCTTTCGCTGCCCGGGAAATTAACCAGCCTCAGGGGCTGCAAAAAATTGGCACCGTTTCCGACAGCAGCGGCGCAACGTCGCTGGCGGATCTGGAGGCGAAACTGCAGGCCAAAGCCGTTAAAGCGGGCGCCGGTGCGTTTCGCATTACCTCCGCCGGGGGGAACAACACCCTGTCGGGCACCGCAGATATTTACCGTTGAGGCGTCACCATGAAAAAACAGTCTCTTCATACCTTCGCGGTGGGCCTGCTGCTGGCCGCCGCCAGCGGTACCGCACTGGCGAGTAGCAATAAAACCGTGGTGCTGGTGCACGGCGCTTTTGCCGACGGCAGCAGCTGGAACCAGGTGATCGACAGACTGCAACGCCAGCATACCGAGGTCATTGCCGTTCAGCTGCCGCTCAACTCGCTGAAAGAGGATGTCGCCGCAACCCAGCGCGCCATCGCCCGGGCCCACGGGGATGTGGTGCTGGTAGGCCACTCCTGGGGCGGGACGGTGATCAGCGAGGCGGGTAACGCTGCGCGGGTCAAATCGCTGGTTTACGTGGCGGCGTTTGCCCCGGACTCGGGCCAGTCGACGGCGGATCTGGCGGGGAGCTACCCTGCCCCACCGGGCAGCGCAGGTATTGCTAAAACCGCAGAGGGTTTTCTCTGGTTACCTGAAAAATCGGTACGCCAGGACTTTGCGCCAGATATTAAGGCTGCTGAGCAAAACAGGCTGATCGCCACCCAGGGCCCGATCCGCGCGGAGGCCTTTACCGAAAAGGTCACGCATGCGGCCTGGCATGATAAGCCGAGCTGGTATGTGGTCAGCAAGAATGACCGGATGATCAATCCGGATCTGGAGCGTTCGATGGCGAAGGCGATTGATGCGAAAACCACTGAGGTGGCGGCAAGCCATGTGTCGATGGTGAGCCAACCGGAGGAGATTGCCCGGGTGATTGAGCAAGCGGTGAAATGAGACAGGCAATAAAAAGCCCGCAGGATGCGGGCTTAAATCAAAAACGATTAACGGGCGGGCGTTATTCCCACTCGATCGTTGCTGGCGGCTTACCGCTAATGTCATACACCACGCGGGAGATACCGTTCACTTCATTGATAATGCGGTTAGAGACGCGGCCGAGGAAATCATACGGCAGGTGCGCCCAGTGCGCGGTCATGAAATCGATGGTTTCCACCGCACGCAGGGAAACAACCCAGTCGTACTTACGGCCATCGCCCATCACGCCGACGGAGCGAACCGGCAGGAACACGGTGAACGCCTGGCTCACTTTGTTGTACAGATCGGCTTTGTGCAGCTCTTCGATGAAGATAGCGTCCGCGCGACGCAGCAGGTCGCAGTACTCTTTCTTCACTTCGCCCAGCACGCGCACGCCAAGGCCCGGGCCCGGGAACGGGTGACGGTAGAGCATGTCGTACGGCAGACCCAGCTCCAGACCGATCTTACGCACTTCGTCTTTGAACAGCTCGCGCAGCGGCTCAACCAGCCCCATCTTCATCTCTTTCGGCAGGCCGCCCACGTTGTGGTGAGATTTGATGACGTGCGCTTTACCGGTAGCGGAAGCGGCAGATTCGATAACGTCAGGGTAGATGGTGCCCTGCGCCAGCCATTTGACGTCGTCCAGCTTCAGCGCTTCTTCGTCGAACACTTCCACGAAGACGCGGCCGATAATCTTACGTTTCGCTTCCGGATCGTTCTCGCCTTTCAGCGCGTCGAGGAAGCGCTGCTCGCCTTCGACGTGAACAATGTTCAGGCCAAAGTGGTCGCCGAACATGTCCATCACCTGCTGGGCTTCGTTCAGACGCAGGAGACCGTTATCCACGAATACGCAGGTCAGGTTTTTGCCGATGGCGCGGTGCAGCAGCATCGCGGTCACCGAAGAGTCCACGCCGCCGGAGAGGCCGAGGATCACTTTGTCATCGCCAACTTGCTGGCGGATACGCTCAACGGCGTCGTCGATGATTTTCGCCGGGGTCCACAGGGCTTCGCACTGGCAGATGTCGCGCACGAAGCGCTCCAGCATACGCATCCCCTGGCGGGTATGGGTCACTTCCGGGTGGAACTGCACGCCGTAGAAGCGTTTTTCTTCGTTGGCCATAATGGCGAACGGGCAGTTGTCGGTGCTGGCGACGGTGACGAAGTCAGACGGGATGGCGGTGACTTTGTCGCCGTGGCTCATCCACACGTCCAGCAACGGTTTGCCGTCCGCGGTCAGAGAGTCCTCGATACCGCGCACCAGCGCGCTGTCGTTAACCACTTCA
Source organism: Klebsiella sp. C283 (assembly GCF_048822555.1). Taxonomy (NCBI): domain Bacteria; kingdom Pseudomonadati; phylum Pseudomonadota; class Gammaproteobacteria; order Enterobacterales; family Enterobacteriaceae; genus Klebsiella; species Klebsiella sp. C283. The sequence goes on along the minus strand of NZ_JBMEZS010000012.1, from coordinate 83,390 downwards.
ACCTGCGCGTAGCCAAACTCACGCTCGTTAGAGCCCTCTACATGGCCGCCCAACTGCATCGCCATGGTCTGCATACCGTAGCAGACGCCAAATACCGGCACGCCGGCTTCGAACACATACTGCGGCGCGCGCGGGCTGTTCTCTTCGGTGGTGCTTTCCGGGCCGCCGGAAAGAATGATGCCGCTTGGATTAAATTCGCGGATCTGTGCTTCCGTGACATCCCATGCCCACAGCTCACAGTAGACGCCCAGCTCACGCACGCGACGCGCCACCAGCTGAGTATACTGTGACCCGAAGTCGAGAATGAGAATGCGATGTTTATGAATGTTTTCCGTCATTGACGCTAATTCCGAGGCAAGTGAAACAGAGTAAATAAATCGCCCGACGCAAGGTCGGGCGAAGAAATCAGGAGCCCAGACGGTAGTTCGGGGACTCTTTGGTGATGGTCACGTCGTGAACGTGGCTTTCCTGAATGCCCGCACCGCTGATGCGTACGAATTCAGCTTTGGTACGCAGCAGGTCAATGGTACCACAGCCGGTCAGACCCATACAGGAGCGCAGGCCGCCCATCTGCTGGTGAATGATCTCTTTCAGGCGGCCTTTATAGGCCACGCGGCCTTCGATACCTTCCGGCACCAGTTTGTCAGCGGCGTTATCGCTCTGGAAGTAGCGGTCAGAAGAGCCTTTTGACATCGCGCCGAGGGAGCCCATCCCGCGATAGGATTTGTAAGAGCGCCCCTGGTAGAGTTCGATTTCGCCCGGGGATTCTTCGGTACCGGCCAGCATGGAGCCGACCATTACTGCCGCCGCACCGGCCGCGATCGCTTTAGCGATGTCGCCGGAGAAACGGATACCGCCGTCGGCGATAACCGGAATACCGGTGCCTTCCAGCGCTTCCACCGCGTCGGAAACGGCGGTGATCTGCGGCACACCTACGCCGGTCACGATACGGGTCGTACAGATGGAGCCCGGGCCGATGCCCACTTTCACCGCGCTGCAACCGGCTTCCGCCAGCGCGCGCGCGCCTGCGCCAGTGGCGACGTTGCCGCCGATGATCTGCAGGTCCGGGTATTTCGCGCGCGTTTCACGAATACGTTGCAGAACGCCTTCGGAGTGGCCGTGAGAGGAGTCGATCAGCAGGACGTCAACGCCCGCAGCCACCAGCGCGTCAACGCGCTCTTCGTTGCCCGCGCCGGCGCCGACCGCAGCGCCTACGCGCAGACGGCCCTGCTCATCTTTACAGGCATTCGGTTTACGTTCCGCTTTCTGGAAGTCTTTTACGGTGATCATCCCGCGCAGGTGGAAGCTCTCATCCACAACCAGCGCCTTCTCAACGCGTTTTTCGTGCATCTTCGCAAAGACTACTTCACGGCTTTCGCCTTCACGAACGGTAACCAGACGCTCTTTCGGGGTCATGTAGACACTGACCGGCTGGTTCAGATCGGTGACGAAACGCACGTCGCGGCCAGTGATGATGCCGACCAGCTCGTTCTCTTCGGTAACCACCGGGTAGCCGGCGAAGCCGTTACGCTCGGTCAGCTCTTTCACTTCACGCAGGGTGGTGGTCGGCAGAACGGTCTGCGGGTCGGTGACCACGCCGGACTCATGTTTCTTCACGCGGCGAACTTCTTCCGCCTGGCGCTCGATGGACATGTTTTTGTGAATAAAGCCGATGCCGCCTTCCTGTGCCAGGGCAATAGCCAGACGCGCTTCCGTTACGGTATCCATGGCTGCGGAGAGCATAGGAATATTCAGACGAATGGTTTTCGTCAGCTGAGTGCTGAGATCGGCTGTATTCGGCAGAACGGTAGAATGAGCGGGAACGAGGAGGACGTCGTCAAACGTCAGGGCTTCTTTAGCGATACGTAGCATGGGCAATATCTCGACCAGGGTGGATAAATATTGCCGTGGCATTATACAGAGCGTAACCGATTGCATCTACCCTTTTTTGCAAATAATACTTGCCATCCCCTCTGAGCGCGTTACTATCGACTGAATAACCTGCTGATTTAAAGTTTGATCTTGCTCACATGTTACCCTCTCAATCCCCCGCAATTTTTACCGTTAGCCGCCTCAATCAGACGGTGCGTCTGCTGCTTGAGCGCGAAATGGGCCAGGTCTGGATCAGCGGCGAGATCTCTAACTTCAGCCAGCCTTCTTCCGGCCACTGGTACTTCACCTTAAAAGACGATAACGCCCAGGTGCGCTGCGCGATGTTCCGCAACAGCAACCGCCGGGTCACGTTTCGCCCACAGCATGGGCAGCAGGTGCTGGTTCGCGCCAACATCACCCTGTATGAGCCGCGCGGCGACTACCAGATTATCGTCGAAAGCATGCAGCCCGCCGGCGAAGGGTTGCTGCAGCAGAAGTATGAGCAGCTGAAAGCGCAGTTAACCGCGGAAGGGCTGTTCGATCAAAAACATAAGCAGGCGCTCCCCTCCCCCGCCCGCTGCGTCGGGGTCATCACCTCGAAAACCGGCGCCGCGCTGCACGATATTCTTCATGTCCTCAGACGCCGCGACCCCGGGCTGCCAGTGATCGTCTACCCGACCGCGGTCCAGGGTGACGATGCCCCCGGGCAGATTGTGCGCGCCATCGCGCTGGCGAACGCGCGTCAGGAGTGTGACGTGCTGATTGTCGGACGCGGCGGCGGTTCGCTGGAGGATCTGTGGAGTTTTAACGATGAGCGGGTGGCGCGCGCTATTTTCGCCAGCCAGATCCCTATCGTCAGCGCCGTCGGCCATGAAACCGACGTCACTATCGCTGATTTTGTTGCCGACCTGCGAGCGCCGACCCCTTCTGCCGCCGCGGAGATCGTCAGCCGTAATCAGCAGGAGCTGCTGCGACAGCTACAGGCCGGGCAGCAGCGGCTGGAGATGGCGATGGACTATTTCCTCGCCAGTCGCCAGCGCCGTTTTACCCAGTTGTTCCATCGTCTGCAGCAGCAGCACCCGCAGCTGCGGCTGGCCCGCCAGCAGACCGCACTGGAACGCCTGCGCCAGCGGATGCGCATCGCCGTGGAATCGCAGCTTAAACGCGCCGAGCAGCGGCAAAAGCGCACTGTTCAGCGCCTGAATCACTATAACCCGCAGCCGCGTATCCACCGGGCGCAATCGCGCGTCCAGCAGCTGGAATACCGGCTGGCGGAAACGATGCGTAGCCGCCTCAGCGAGCGGCGTGAACGGTTTGGTCACGCGGTGACCCATCTGGAGGCGGTGAGTCCCTTAGCCACCCTGGCGCGCGGCTATAGCGTCACTTCGGTGAGCGACGGCACGGTGTTGAAGCAGACAAAACAGGTCAAAACCGGCGATCTGCTCACCACCCGCCTGAAAGACGGCTGGGTCGAAAGCGAAGTGAGGCAGATTGCGCCGGTGAAAAAAACGCGGGCCAGAAAGCCATCGCCGCCTAAACCAGCGGAATAAACTCCACCCGTTTTTTCGAGATCAGGCCGTGCCCGTGCTGGCAAAAGTAATCCACCGCGCCGCACGCCTTCAGCACCTCCAGCGGCTGGTGGCATTCCGGGCAGCGCGCCTCAAGGGCAAATACCCTTTCGCACTGAGCGCAATGCGCGCTGCTGCCTTTGACATCTAACGGCGCGTGGCACAGAGGGCAATCAAGTTCCATAACCATTCCTTTCAACGTTTATCTGCACCTATTTTATCATGTTCCGGGTTTAATGAGGGCCGCGTAATTGCTGCTGCAACCTGAGCAGCCATTCCACTTCCTCAAGCCGACGCCGCGTCAGCCCGGCCACGCTTTCGGGCGCCCGGGTAAACACATTCTCCGCGCCAAGGATCTGCTCATCGAGACAGTGCGCATAGATCGCTCCGGGTCGGGTCCAGCGCTGGATCCGCTCGCCGTCCTGTAGCGTCGCCACCTCGCCATCAAGGGCGCGATCGAGGGCAAGCAGTCGCCCGTCCCGCAGCCCTATCCGCATTCCCTTTTGCCCGCCCGCGGGACCGGCATATTTGTTAAGCCAGATATTCAGCGGGATATCGCCCAGGCGTCCCTGCAGATGCGCCTCTCCCTCGGCAGTGACCGTATCCCCATGAGCAATATCTCGGCCGAGACGGTCTTTCGCCGCCCGAACGGCGAGGTCCAGCGTCACAGCGCCTCCGCAGCCGAGCAGCGTTTCCCGCAGCATCGCCAGGACATGGGTACCGATATCGAGGATCACGCCGTCAGGATGACGCAGCCGCCGGGTATCCAACTCGCCGGTGGCGAAGTTAAGCGCGACCGGTTCTCCGGCAGCGTTAAAGCCGCTTGGCTCCTGCAAATAGCCTTCTATCCAGGCGATATCCTGCGCTGAAAGGTGCGGCGGCGGCAGGCCTCTGGCCTCCTCTTCCGCCTGCCACGGCGGAGCAAGAGCGTTCAGGGCTAACCCACGCGCCATCCAGTGGTCGAGGGCCAGCACCCGACCGGCCTCCCCCGCCGGCGCCAGCAGCGCCCGCAGCCGCGCGGCCTGCTCAAGGTTGGCCACTATCGGTTTCTCCACCACGATGCGGGGAATGGCGCTGGCTAACGCCCTCTCCAGCACGGGCAGGTGCTGGAGGGACGACGTGGTGATGAAGAGCGTATCCAGGGGTTTGGCCAGCAACGCCGACAGCGAACTGCAGCGCTGGATCCCCGGCAGCGCTCTGCTGCTGTCCAGGTCATAGCCCTGGCAGCTGTCAATACGGTATCCGAGGCGATGCAGCGCGGGTAAATAGGCGGTTTCCACCACCGCGCCGAGGCCGATAAATCCAATTTGCATGTTTAGTTCACCCCTGAGCCGCTCTGTTCCCGGCGAAGTATCGCGGGATTATGGCGGATGGTTTTGACATTTACCGGCATGGCGGCCACAAAAAAACCCGCCGAAGCGGGTTTAATGATTATTTGCTTTTCTTGATGTGCTTGATCAGGCGCTTACGTTTCCGCATCTGGTTCGGCGTCAGGGTGTTGCGCTTGTTGGCGAACGGGTTTTCCCCTTCCTTGAACTGGATACGGATTGGCGTACCCATCACGTCCAGGGATTTACGGAAATAGTTCATCAGATAGCGCTTGTAGGAATCCGGCAGATCCTTCACCTGGTTACCGTGGATCACCACGATAGGCGGGTTGTAGCCCCCGGCGTGGGCATATTTCAGCTTCACGCGACGGCCGCGAACCAGCGGTGGCTGATGATCTTCCGCCGCCATGTTCATGATCCGGGTGAGCATCGCGGTGCTTACGCGGCGGGTTGCGCTATCGTAGGCTTCACGTACCGATTCAAACAGGTTGCCGACGCCGCTGCCGTGCAGGGCAGAGATGAAGTGCACCCGGGCAAAGTCGATAAAGCCCAGACGATAGTCGAGGGTCTCTTTCACCTGCTCCTTCACTTCCTGGCTTAGGCCGTCCCATTTGTTGACGACGATCACCAGGGAGCGGCCGCTGTTGAGGATAAAGCCCAGCAGCGACAGATCCTGATCGGAGATGCCTTCGCGGGCATCAATCACCAGCAGCACGACGTTGGCGTCTTCAATCGCCTGCAGCGTCTTGATGACCGAGAATTTCTCCACCACGTCAGTAATTTTGCCGCGCTTGCGCACCCCGGCGGTATCGATGAGCACGTATTCGCGCTCGTCACGCTGCATCGGGATGTAAATGCTGTCGCGGGTGGTGCCCGGCATATCGTAGACCACCACGCGATCTTCGCCGAGGATGCGGTTGGTGAGCGTCGATTTACCGACGTTAGGACGTCCGACAATCGCCAGCTTGATCGGCAGATCCTGCGGATTGAAATCGTCTTCCGGTTCTTCTTCCGCTTCACCATTCTGCTCAGCTTCGAATTTTGCCCAGTATTCGGCGTCTTCATCCACTTCTTCCTGAGGATTAACCTCATCGACCCATGGCAGCAGGGCCTGCTCAAGCAGGCTGGTCACGCCGCGGCCGTGCGAAGCGGCAATAGGATAGATATCGCCCAGGCCGAGCGACCAGAAGTCCGCCATCGCCTGGTCGACGTCGATGCCGTCGGTTTTGTTAGCCACCAGGAAGGTGGGCTTTTCACGAGAGCGCAGGTGTTTAGCGATCGCGATGTCCGCCGGCATCAGGCCCGCGCGCGCATCGACCATAAACAGCACCACATCGGCCTCTTCGATTGCCAGCAGCGACTGCTCCGCCATCCGGGTTTCCACGCCCTCTTCCGTACCATCAATACCACCGGTATCGATACAGATGAATTCGCGGCCTTCGACTTCGGCCCGACCGTACTTACGGTCACGAGTCAGCCCCGGGAAATCCGCAACCAGCGCATCACGAGTGCGCGTCAGGCGGTTAAAGAGCGTGGATTTTCCAACGTTAGGGCGCCCGACAAGCGCGACCACAGGTATCATGTTAAATGCCTCATACAATCACTAAGCAACATCGTCATAACGACGTTTTTAAAAAAGTCAAAACGGCCCCTGTCTGCCAGGGGCCGTTTCTTAATCACTCACGACAGCGGTAATTAACGCGTAATCGCGTACAGCGTACCGTCTTTCGCCTGGATCAGCAGTCGACCATCGGCCACAACCGGGTCGGTCAGGAAACCGGAGCTGTCCACTTTCTGCTGCGCCACAAAATGGCCATCTTCCGGGTTCACCCAGTGCATATAGCCTTCGCTATCGCCGACCACCAGATTGCCATTATACAACACCGGCGCGGTCAGCAAACGGTGCAGCAGATCGCTTTGTGTCCACAGGGTCACGCCGCCATCGGTAGTCAGCGCCAGCAGGCGGTCATTCTGGTCAACCAGATAGATACGGTTGCCATCGACGATGAAATCATTCACCGAACCCAGCTCGCGTTTCCACATAATCTGGCCGCTGCGCAGATCCAGCGCGGTCAGGTTACCGTTGTAAGCCAGCGCATAGACAACGCCGTTGACGATAATCGGCGTGGTGTCGACGTCGCTCAGACGGTCGATTTCCGTCGGCCCGGTGGCCGTGGAAATACGCTGCTGCCAAATCATCTGCCCCTGCTGCATCAATACCGCGCTGACGCGGCCATTGTCGCCGCCCACGATCGCCGCGCCGTAGGCGGTGGCCGGAGCGGATTCGCCGCGCAGGGAGAGCGCAGGCATATCCAGGTTAACCGTCCACTTCACGGCGCCATCGGTCTCATTCAGCGCCTGCAGCTGGCCGTTACTGGTGTGGACCAGCACCATGCCATCGCTCACCACCGGGCGCGACAGCGCTTCGCCGGCGACGCGGGTTTGCCAGGCCACGGTACCATCGCTGGTATTCAGCGCATACAGCTGCGCTTTCTCACTGCCGATATAAACATGGCCGCCCGAGACGGTCACACCGCCGGAAAGCAGCGCCGGGGTGCGCGAGAACCAGCCATCTTTCTCCGCCAGATTCACCGACCACACCTCTTTGCCGTCGTCAGCGCTCAGCGCTTTGACGGTGCCTTTACGGTCAGCGGCATAGACTACGCCGTCGGCGAAGGCCGGATGAAGGTTAGAGTAAAATTCGCCGATACCATCGCCAACCGAGGTGCTCCAGGACGTGGACGGCGTAAACTGGTTTTCTACCGTCGGCAGCGGTGACATTTTCACCACATCTTCTTCGCTATTAAACAGCGAACACCCGCTCAGCAAGGTAACGGAAAGCAGCCCTGGCAAAAGTAATTTACGCAATTGCATCGAGTCCCTCTCAGATGGACAAATTATTCATTTTCATACGCATCATTTCGCTGAGCGCAGGAGAAGCATCGCTTTTCACGCCAGCTTCCCACGCCGCACGGGCCCCTTGCTTATCGCCTTTGCTCAACAGAATTTCGCCGCGCAAATCAGCCACAATCGCGGTCCAACCTTCGCCTTTAATGCTGTCGAGGGTTTTCAGCGCCGCATCAGCCTGCTTCATCTGCAGCTGAACGCGGGCAAGACGCATACTGATAACCGATTTCAGGTTATCATCAGACGCGGCCGCCAGCCCCTGCTGAAGCTGCTTTTCGGCGTTCGGCAGATCGTTCTGTTCAACAAAATGCTGTGCCAGCTCGAGAGAGGCGAAAGCGCCGTAGGTATTTTTATTGTCAGCCGCGAACTTCTCCGCCCCTGACAGCACGTCTGGCGTATTTGATTTCAGCGCGGAAGTCGCCTTTTCATAAGCCAGCGACGCGTCTCTGGCGGTATCCTGCTGATGGGAGGTCCAGTAGCGCCAGCCAACCAGCGCGCCAATCCCTAAAATCACCCCGACCGCCAGCGCTTTGCCGTTTTCGGCAAAGAAGCGCTTCAGCGCATCGACCTGATCGTTCTCGTTGTTAAAAGTTTCCACGCAGTCCTTCTCCTGACTAATAATTCCCGGGAGATTAACCCAGAAGTGTGCGCAAATGCGCGGCAACGCTCTCCTGCGTTACGGTAGTTTGCTCACCTGAGCGTAAATCCTTCACTACCACGTTTCCGTCAGCGATCTCTGACTCACCCACCACCAGGGCGATACGTGCGCCCCATTTATCGGCACGGGCGAACTGCTTCTTAAAGTTGCCGCCGCCGTGGTTGGTCATCAGTTTCACGCCGGGCAGCGCATCGCGAACCTGCTCAGCCAGACGCATGGCGGCGGACTGAGTATCGGTCCCGGAGGCTACCAGGTATATATCGACAACAGGATCGGCTTTAAATTCCGGATTCACTGCCTGGACCAGTAAAACAAGACGTTCCAGACCCATGGCGAAGCCCACGCCCGGGGTGGCACGACCGCCAAGCTGCTCAACCAGGCCGTCGTAGCGGCCGCCGGCGCAGACGGTGCCCTGAGAACCGAGACTGGTGGTCACCCACTCAAACACGGTGCGGTTATAGTAGTCGAGGCCGCGCACCAGGCGCTGGTTGACGGTATAGCGGATCCCGGCATCGTCAAGCAACGCGCAAAGGCCGGCAAAGTGGGCTTTCGACTCTTCGTCGAGATAATCGCCGAGCGCCGGCGCGTCGTTCAGCAGCGCCTGCACGTCCGGGTTTTTGGAGTCCAGCACCCGCAGCGGATTGGTATACATCCGGCGTTTGCTGTCTTCATCAAGCTTATCGGTAAACTGCTCGAGATAAGCCACCAGCGCGTCGCGGTAGTTGGCGCGGGCTTCCAGAGAACCGATGGAGTTCAGCTCAAGGCTGACATGATCGGAGATGCCCAGCTCACGCCACCAGCGCGCGGTCAGCATGATCAGCTCCGCATCGATGTCCGGCCCCTGCAGGCCGAAAACTTCGGCGCCGATCTGATGGAACTGGCGGTAACGGCCTTTCTGCGGACGCTCGTGGCGGAACATCGGCCCGACGTACCACAGGCGCTGTTCTTGATTGTACAGCAGACCATGTTCGATGCCGGCTCGTACGCAGCCCGCCGTCCCTTCCGGACGCAGCGTCAGGCTGTCGCCGTTGCGGTCCTCAAAGGTGTACATCTCTTTTTCAACCACGTCGGTCACTTCGCCGATCGCGCGTTTGAATAACGGGGTCTGCTCTACAATCGGCAAACGGATTTCGCTGTAACCGTAGCTACCGAGCACCTGCTTCAGTGAGCCTTCAATGCGCTGCCAGAGAGCGGTTTCGCCCGGCAGATAATCGTTCATGCCACGGATGGCTTGAATGTTCTTTGCCACGTTTATTCTCTTTATATATACAAAAATGAACCCCGGCGCCTCGCGCCCGCAGGTTCAATCATACACGGGAAGCGTATCGCTTCCCAACACGTTATTTTGCTTCAAGCTGTTGAACGTCAATCCGACGGGCTTCATCGAGCATCGAGGCTTTGGCGCGGATCCGCGCTTCCAGCTGGTCGATCATGTCGTTGTTGTCCAGGCGATCTTTACGCACGCCGTCTTCATACAGGCCGCTTTTCTTGTTGCCGCCGGTCACGCCGAGGGTGGAAACCAGCGCTTCGCCCGGGCCGTTCACCACGCAGCCGATGATCGAAACATCCATCGGAGTGATGATATCTTCCAGACGTTGCTCCAGGGCGTTTACCGTCCCGATAACGTCAAACTCCTGACGCGAACAGGTCGGGCAGGCGATGAAATTAATACCGCGGGAACGAATACGCAGCGATTTGAGGATATCGAAGCCGACCTTGATCTCCTCCACCGGATCCGCCGCCAGCGAGACGCGCAGCGTATCGCCGATCCCTTCGGACAACAGCAGCCCAAGACCGATCGCCGATTTCACCGCGCCGCTGCGCGCGCCGCCCGCTTCGGTGATCCCGAGGTGCAGCGGTTGATCGATCTGTTTCGCCAGCAGGCGATAAGACTCTACCGCCAGGAAGACGTCGGAGGCTTTAACGCTGACTTTAAACTGATCGAAATTGAGGCGATCGAGATGATCGACGTGGCGCATGGCGGATTCGAGCAGCGCCTGCGGCGTCGGCTCGCCATATTTTTCCTGCAGATCTTTTTCCAGCGAGCCGGCGTTAACGCCGATGCGGATCGGGATATTTTTATCGCGCGCGCAATCTACGACCATGCGGATGCGCTCTTCGTTGCCGATGTTGCCCGGGTTGATACGCAGGCAGTCGACGCCGTATTCCGCGACTTTCAGCGCAATACGGTAGTCAAAGTGGATATCGGCGACCAGCGGGACGTTGACCTGCTGTTTGATCAGTTTGAACGCCTCGGCGGCGTCCATCGTCGGAACAGAGACGCGGACAATATCCGCGCCCACGCGCTCTAACGCTTTGATTTGATTTACGGTTGCCGCCACATCAGTGGTGCGCGTATTAGTCATTGACTGAACGGCGATGGGAGCCCCATCGCCAATTGGCACATTACCAACGTAAATACGTTTAGATTTTCTACGTTGAATCGGAGCCTGGTTATGCATGAAAAATCTCCCGCGTTACCCGTCTGTTACTGCGCCGGTGATGATTCGGCATTAAGGGTCAGACGCGCAACCTGGTTAGTTCTGATAAAACGACTTAAATCGACAGGCTTGCCCAGATACTGGATCTCTACCGCAGCCGGGGCGCCAATTTTCAGCTTATACGGCGCCTGACCGCTCAGGTTCAGGTTGCCGCCTTTACGCTGCAGGCCGCTGAACAGTTTTTTGCCGGTGGCATCGCTCACTTCCAGCCAGCAATCGGCGGAAAAGTTCATCACCAGATCCTGCGCCGCCGCCGCCGGGTTCGTCACGTTCGCCTGATCGGTCGGCAATGGCGAGGCCGGGGTAGCCGGCGCCGTCGGCGCCGCGCCTGCGGTATCGACATTGGCCTGGGAAGGCGCGACAACGGCGTTATTGTCCGCCGGCGTCTGGGCCGGGGCGCTGGTGGTCGGGGCGCTGGCGGTATCGGTTGGCGCGCTGTTCGCAGCGCTATCGGCGGTCGGGGCTGCCGGGGCGCTGGTATCCAGCGGCACGCTCTGGCTGCTGGTGTCGCCGCTGTTAAGCTCAGCGGAAGACTGATCGGCCATGGTGGAGATCTCTTCCTGCTGCGCCTTATGATCTTGCCACCACCAGGCGCCGCTCAGGCCGATAACCACAAACAGCACCAGCCAGGTGAAGCTCATCAGCCAGCCGTCGCGTTTTTTGCGACGTTTACCTAAAGAGAAGCTCTGCATTGGCGCGACTTTCGCCGCGCGGATGGGCGCTTGCTTGGCCATCATCGGCAGCAGCTCGTCTTCCGGGATATGTACGAGGCGAGCATAGGAGCGGATGTACCCGCGCAGGAAGGTGGAAGCGAGGTCGGCAGGCGCCTTATCGTCTTCAATATCACGAACCGTGGACACCTTCAGGCATAAGCGTTCTGCCACCGCTTGCTGGCTAAGTCCGAGTTGTTCGCGGGCGTGACGCAGACGCGCGCCCGTGGTGTTTGCTTCTTGATGATCTTGAGTGGCTTCAGTATTCATTCGCTACAACTACTGGTACGTGAAATTTAAAGTTCAGCGCGGGAAAAAGCCGGCGCCGCGAGACATCTGTGGTACGTCAGCCTCACAGTATAGGACTGTCAGCCGCGCGATCACAGAGACGAATCAAAATTGAATGCTAAGCGGTTGTTGTGCCGCTACATACTGCCTCAAAGTCGACAAAAACGCACCGTAATTATTAACCGAATCAGCGTATTTCGCCTGGCTATTGGTCATAAATATGACCCGTGCCGCCTGCGCTGCACGGGCCATCATTTGTCAGACCGCTTTTACGTCAATCGCTTCGCCCTGCATCCGCTTACGCAGCGTGCGCTTGGTACGGTCGATGACGTCGCCCGCCAGCTGACCGCAGGCGGCATCGATATCGTCGCCGCGCGTTTTACGCACGATGGTCGTAAAGCCGTACTCCATCAGGACTTTGGAGAAACGGTCGATGCGGCTGTTGGAGCTGCGGCCATACGGCGCGCCCGGGAACGGGTTCCATGGGATCAGGTTGATCTTGCACGGCGTATCTTTCAGCAGCGCCGCCAGTTCGTGGGCGTGCTCGGTGCCGTCGTTGACATGATCCAGCATCACGTACTCGATGGTCACCCGGCCCTGGTTGGCGTTGGACTTCGAAATATAGCCGCACACCGAGTTGAGGAAGGTCTCGATGTTGTACTTTTTGTTGATCGGGACGATTTCGTCACGAATGGTGTCGTTCGGCGCGTGCAGGGAGATGGCCAGCGCGACGTCGATCATATCGCCGAGTTTATCCAGCGCCGGCACCACGCCGGACGTCGACAGGGTGACGCGACGTTTGGAGAGGCCAAAGCCGAAATCGTCGAGCATGATTTCCATTGCCGGAACGACATTGTTGAGGTTCAGCAGCGGCTCGCCCATGCCCATCATCACCACGTTGGTGATCGGACGTACGCCGGTGGTCTTCACCGCGCCGACGATTTTCGCCGCGCGCCAGACCTGGCCGATAATTTCGGAAACCCGCAGGTTGCGGTTAAAGCCCTGCTGGGCGGTGGAGCAGAATTTACACTCCAGCGCGCAGCCTACCTGGGAGGAGACGCACAGGGTGGCGCGGTCTTCTTCCGGGATATAGACGGTCTCGACACGCTGATCGCCAACGGCAATCGCCCATTTGATGGTCCCGTCGGTTGAGCGTTGCTCTTCAACCACTTCCGGGGCGCGGATCTCCGCCACTTCTTTCAATTTACTGCGCAGGACTTTGTTGATGTCAGTCATCTCATCAAAGTCGTCGCAGCAGTAGTGATACATCCATTTCATCACCTGATCGGCGCGGAAAGGCTTCTCGCCCATGTTTTTGAAAAACTCGCGCATCTGCTGACGGTTTAAATCCAGCAGGTTGATTTTGGCATCTTTGTTCGGCACCGTCAGAGCGGCGGTATCAGGCGTGACAATTTGTTCAGACATAATGTTTTCCGGCCTCGTTATTACACGTTATGGCCCCAGGTGGGTTGAAAAAGAAACGCCCCGGAGAGCGACAGCTCGTCCAGGGGCGCTATATTCTACAAATTCTGGCGCATGGAAGCCATGCCTGCACGTAGTCAATGATAAAAAAATCGTAACCGTGTGCTTAATCCTCTATGGCTTTTCGATTGTCGCAAGGCGGCAAGCAAGTGAATCCCCGGGAGCATAGATAACTATGTGACCGGGGTGAACGCGCGTAGCCAACGCCGCGACGGTCGAAAAGACGACGAGGATTAGCGAGTGCGCGGGCAAACCTCGCCTTCAGCAAAGAAGAACGCGATTTCGCGTGCAGCGGATTCTACAGAGTCGGAACCGTGGGTGCCGTTCTCGGTGAAGCTGTCAGCGTAGTCAGCGCGCAGGGTACCCGCCAGGGCGTTTGCCGGGTTGGTGGCGCCCAGCAGGTCACGGTGACGCTGAACGGCGTTTTCGCCTTCCAGGACGGAAACCACGATCGGGCCGGAGGTCATGAACTCAACCAGACCGTCGAAGAACGGGCGACCTTCGTGCTCAGCATAGAAACCACGAGCCTGCTCTACGGTCAGGTGCAGCATTTTGGTGCCGACGATTTTGAACCCTGCAGCTTCAAAGCGGGAAAAGATGCTGCCAATAACGTTTTTTGCCACCGCGTTTGGTTTGATGATGGAAAAAGTACGTTCAATAGCCATGATTACCTCTAATTAAATGTTCTGTTGTTGCGCATACGATCGTATGGCCTGGCGCGCATTATAATGAGCATCCCCGCCCCTGCCTACGGCTGAAGGTAACATTTTGTTAAAATAAGATGAGTATTGAAAACACAAACCGCCAACAACAAATTTACCCTGGTTATTGCAGGGTAAAACGCGCGGCCGCCGTTTGTCCTGCCTCGTCCATCACCACCAGCTGCCACTCGCCGGGCTTATCCAGAGTTAGCGTGGTTCTCGCGCCGGCGGCATCTATCGGCTGGCCGTTGATAAACCACCAGCGCCGCCCTTCACCACCGCTGGTTTGCAGGGGCAACATCACCCGCGCCTCCCCCGGCAGACGTTTAATCACCGCCCCCTCGCGGACCCCGGAGAGCACCAGCGGCGCGGCATCCTGAGTTTGCAACGGCGGGCATGCCTTCGATACCGGCCCCAGACGCGCGGAGCGACGTTCCCCCGGCGGTAGCCAGGGATCCAGCGGCAGCGGCCAGACCTCCACCACACTTTCGCGCGCCCCGGGACAATCCGCCGCCACCCGTTCGCCGTGTTCATTGCGCCACACCGGGAAGCGGATCCCGCGCACGCCCTCCTGCCCCGGCAGCAGCAGGGTCGGCGGCTGGCTATCTTCCAGCAGCCAGCTGGCCAGGCGACGACGGCAGTTGCTGTCGCCCGCCGGCAGCGCCTGGCCGCCGGGCCAGCAGAGCGTCCCGCGGCTAACCGTTGCCGGTCGCGGATCGACCGGCAGGCCACCGCGGCTCATCGCCGGGCGGGCGAGCAGCAGATTATTGACCTGATTGAGCAACGGCACCGCGCTGGCGAAGCCAAACTGCCCCACCACCGGCGTACCGTCCGGACGCCCGGTCCAGATGCCAATCAGATAACGCGCATTGAGGCCCACCGCCCACGCATCGCGATACCCGTAGCTGGTGCCGGTCTTCCAGGCCAGCGGCACCACTTGTGGGAGTGAGGCATCGGGAACCGGCTGCGCTTCGCCGGCCAGGATGCGCCGGACGATCCACGCCGCCCCCGGGGATATCAGCGCCCTTTCCACCAGTGGGTCTCCGGGCGTCATGCGCAGCCGCGCCGCCTTCCCGTGGCGGGCAAAGGCGCTGTACGCCGCGACGATATCTTCCAGCCTCGCCCCGGCGCCGCCGAGGATCAACGACAGATTCGGCTCGGCGCCAGCGGGCAGCATCAGGGGCAACCCGGCATTGCGCAAATTCGCCGCGAAACGTTTGGGCCCGTAGGCTTCGAGCACCTGGACCGCCGGCAGATTCAGGGAGCGCACCAGCGCGTCGCTGGCGCTCACCGGGCCGTGAAAGCCGCTGTCAAAGTTACCGGGGCGATAATCGCTAAAGCGCCGCGGCACATCCTGCAATAACGACGCCGGATGGATCAGCCCTTCATCCATCGCCAGCGCATAAATAAAGGGTTTCAGCACCGACCCAGGCGAACGGACCGCCGACGCCATATCAATGTGGCCAAAGCGACTGTCGTCCGTAATATCCGCCGACCCCACCCAGCCGCGGACTTTCATATCCGTGTGGTCGACGACAACCATCGCCAGCGAACTGCGCGGCGGGAGGCGCGACTTCCAGTTCAGCGCCAGATCCTCGAGCTGCCGCTGCAGTCCGGCATCGAGGGTCGTCACCACCTTTTCCTCACGACTGGTCGCCAGCACCCGGCGGGCGAAGAGCGGCGCCAGCTGCGGCATCTGCCGCGGAAACAGCCACACCGGCTCCTCCATCGCCTCCTTTACCGCCAGTCTCGGCCAGACGCCCTGGCTGACCATGCGCGCAAGGACTTTATCCCGCGCCGCCTGGGCCCGCTGCGGCCAGCGGTCCGGACGTAAACGGCTGGGCGCCTGGGGCAGCACCGCCAGCAGCGCCGCCTCGCCGTAGCTGAGCTGCGCGGGCGGCTTGCCGAGATAAGCCCAACTGGCCGCGCCGATCCCCTGCAGGGTGCCGCCAAAGGGCGCACGGTTCAGATACAGGGTCAGGATTTCGCTCTTTGACAGATGCCACTCCAGCTGCAGCGCCCGCCACAGCTGGCGCAGCTTACCGCCGAAAGTGCGGGGGTGGGGATCGAGCAGGCGCGCCACCTGCATGGTGAGGGTACTGCCGCCGGAAATGACCCGCCCGGAGGTGAGATCCTGCCAGGCGGCGCGCACTACAGCGAAGGGATTGACCCCCGGATGGCGCCAGAACCAGCGGTCCTCATACTGAATAAGCGCCTGCAGATAGCGCGGCGACACGTCGGCGAGAGTCACCGGATAACGCCAGACGCCCTGCGCGTCGGCAAACCGCCACAGGGGGGTCCCGTCCTCCGCCACGACCACCCGGGCAGGCGTGACGTCATGCAGCGGCAGCGGCCACAGGCGATCGGCGGTCAGAACCGCCAGCCACAGCAGAAAAATAAACGCCGCCAGCCAGCGCCAGCGGCGTTTTACCCGATGCACTACGCGCATTTACGGCGTCACGGTGAGCGGACCGCTGGCGGTCCCGGTCGCCCGCCACTGCGGCACATACATCGATTCCACCTGCGGCTGCGGGACCTGGTAGGTGCCCGGCGTGACCGCCCGCGCCAGGTAGACCAGCGTCACCGGCTGACCTTCATTGACCGCGACAGCGGCGACGAAGCGGTCGTCGCGGAACTCGATATGCTGAATATCGGCCTGCTGCATCTGGTTAAGAAGGTTTTGCACCGCTTCGCCATTCTCCTGCAGGCTGGCGCTGCTGTTGGCCAGATTCTGGTTTTCCAGCTCGAGTCCCGCCGGCAGCAGGTCAACCACCAGCGCGTCAGGCACGTTGCGTCTGGCGGTCACCTCCAGCTTGACCAGCACCAGTTCGCCGCTGCGCAGCGACGACAGCGACTTCTGCCGCCCCTGGGTATCGAAAACGGCGCGTTCAATTCCCAGGACGTTGCCGCCCGGCTGCGGCGCGCTTTGCGGATAGCCGCTGCTGTCCAGACGCAGCCACAGCGGTTGACTGCCGGTGTTGCTCACCTGCAACGTCGCCAGCCGATCGCCGTCGAGGTTACGGGTTTGCGCTTTATCGCCGGCCAGCGGCTCAGCCTGCAGCGAGGTTTGCGCCTGCCAGTCGCCCGGCAGGTCGGCCAGCGTGCGCCCGGCAAGGAACAGAGCATTGGTTTCCTGGGTCGACAGCCAGCGCTGGCCGTAGGCCTCTTCCGACAGCATGCTCAACAGCGTGTTTTGCGCCTCCGGCAGCAGCTTATTCTCTTCCAGCAGCGCCAGCTTCAGCGCGTCATCGCGAAGCGGGCTACCGTAATCGCCCAGCCAGCGATTCTCATCCTGGCGCGGCGTGGCAACCGCCAGCTTCATGGCCTCATCGCCGCGCGGCGCATCGCCCATGGTTTTCAGCGCAATGCCGAGCTGCAGCAGCGGCAGGCCGGAGCGCGCCTGGTCGTGACGGCTCCAGATTTCACGCAATGCGCCGAGCGGGGCTTTTTGCTGACGCGCCAGCACCAGTGCGGCGTATGCCTGAGCGGCAAAGCGGCTGGCCTGGGCGTCGTCGCTGTAGCGCACGGTCATCAGCCCCGGCTCCTGAAGATAGCGCAGCAGGCGTTCGTTACCTTTATTAATGGCGTTGACCGGTACGCTATAGCCCTGCTCGCCCGCGCGAACAAGGAAATCCATGGCGTAAGCGGTCAGCCAGTACTCTTCCGGCCCCTCTTTATCCCATAGCGCAAAGCCGCCGTTTTCCAGTTGCATCTGCAGCAGGCGCGAGATCCCGACATCGATTGCCGCGCGACGTTTTTCGTCGCTGTCCCCGCTGATGCCCAGCGCTTTTAGCTGCGCCGCGCTGGTATACAGGGACGGGAACAGGCCGCTGGCGGTCTGCTCAAGGCAGCCGTAAGGATAGGCTTTCAGGTCGCGGATATAGCGCGCGAGATTCAGCGGCGGCTTGCCGCTGAGCAGCAGCTGGCCCTGCAGCGTCTGCGGGGCGAAACCTGCCGATTGCGCCGCCGGCGCCTGCCAGCTTTCGCCGGGCTGCAACACGGCGCCGCTGTTGACGGTCTGCGCCGGGAACGCCGGACGAACGCCGATTTTCCACTGCTTCTGCAGCGGGGCGAAGGTTTCCCCCGGCAGGCTCAGGCCGCTGATAGTGGCGCTCACCTGGCCATCGCCAAAGCCCGGCAGCGCGCTCACCGGCACAAACAGCGTGCTGCGCGCCCCCGGCGCCAGCTGCACCGACGGCAGTTGACCCTCGGTCAAGGTCACCAGTCCGCTGGCGGCAAGATGTACCTGCAGAGTTTGCGGTTTATCGGTCAGGTTGCTGAGATCCAGCGCCAGACGGGTGGTGTCGCCGCTGGCGAGGAAGCGCGGGGTATTCAGCTCGGCGATGACCGGGGCGGCCACCACCACTTTGTCTTCGCTGCTGCCGAAGTCATCCGCCGTCCAGGCCTGAGCCATCACCCGCAGCTCGCCGTTAAAATCACCGATCGGCAGCGTCACCGTCCCTTCGCCCTGATCGTTCAGCACCACCGGCTGCGCCTGCTGGGCGATGATGGTCACATGGTTAACTGGCGGTTTACCGCCACGTTTTAACTCGTCGCCATCGCCGCCGAAGCGCAGACTGGCCACACGCCCCTGCCCTTCAATCACCTGGCCGTAAATATCATAAATATCCGCCCCATAACGTTTCTGGCCGAAGAAGGCGTTCCACGGATCCGGGGTGGCGTAATCGGTAATATTCAGCACCCCGCTATCGACAGCAGAGAGCAGAACGTTAACCTGCTTCGGCGCCTCTCCCTCTTTGACGCTGGCTTTCACTTTCACCGTCAGCGGCTGGTTGGGGCGCATTTTATCCGGGGCCTCCAGCGCCAGCGTCAGGCGACGGTTTTCATCGCCCAGCGGCAGATGCAGCAGGCCCACCGCGCGTTTCGGCGTCGCCGAGCGGGATTTATCGCCGGGGCGAACCACCAGCGTGCTGAGGTAGAGGTCGTGGCGATTCCAGGCGTTATCCACCGGGATCGACAGGTCCATCCCCTCGGCGGGTACGTCAATCTCCTGCCACCACAGCGGCCCTTCGCTGGATTCCACCATCGCGTAGCCTTTACCCGCCGCCGGGGCGGCGATGTGCAGCCTGATGGTGTCGCCCGGCTTATAGCTCGGTTTATCCAGCTTCATGGTGACCCGGTCCGGGCGCGCTGCGCCGGTGCCTTCGCTGTTATCCTGCCAGCTGTAGCCCGCCCAGAAGCGCACGCTGCTGACGACATCGTCCGGTCCTTTCACCTCCAGGCGATAGGAGCCCCACTCTACCGGAAAGCTCACTTTACCGATCTGGCCGGCCTGCAGATCCAGCGACTCCTCGCCCTCCTGCAGATCTTTTTGATCGAACTGCGACTGCCAGCCTTCGCTATCGGACCAGTTCCAGTAATAATCCCGGCGCTCGCGGATCAGCCGTACCTGCAGGCCGGAAACGGCTTTTTTCTCGCCTTTGGCGTCGGCATAGACGATATCGAACGCGGCGTTGCTGTTTTCATCCACCACCGGCTGCTTCACCGTGGTGTCGGTGCGGTAGTCGTAAACGTCCTTCAGGGTAAATTGCGGGCGGATCCCCGGCAGCGCCTCGGCAGGCCAGATCGGCTGCTTAACCGTACGGGTGACCGGACGCCCACCGGACTCCAGCAGGCTCGCCTGCAACACCACCTGCAGCGGCGAATGGCTATCCTGCCACTGGCTGGAGGTGGTCACTTCGCCATGGCCTTTTTCATCCAGCGTCAGCTGGACTTCATCAAGGCTGCGGGAGAGATTTTCTTCTGCGATATCGCCGAACTCAAAGCCCGGCAGCGCGGCGACGGCGTCGCGAAGCGGGCGCAGGAACAGTTTGCCCTGCAGCGGGTTGCCGCTGGCCGGCGCGCCGTAGAGATAAGCGCCGCTGACGTCAAAGGCGACATCGGCATTCGGCGCGACCGGCGCCGCCTGCGGCGTCAGCTTCAGCGCCATGCGTTCCGGCATAAAGTCTTCGACGTGGAAATCCCACTCGCGGGGCTGGTTGTCGCCGGTGCTGGCGCGAATGCGCCACATGCCGGTGGCCGCGCCGCTGTCGAGCGGATAAGTAAACTGGTACAGGCCGTTAACCGGTTTGCTCATCACCGAGCGGATCACCTGGCCATCCGGCTGGACCACCTCCAGCTTCACCGGCTGTTCCGCCAGCGGCTTGCCATCGCTATCGCGCAGCAGCGCATTGAGGATCACCGTTTCGCCCGGACGATAGAGATCCCGTGGGCCAAACATAAAGAACTGTTTGCTGAAGCCAGGCGCGCCGGCAATGGAGAACTCCGCCAGATCCAGCGCCGGCAGTTTGAGGTCGAGCAGCGTGGTCTGTCCCTCTTTGCGCGCCAGCAGCAGCGCGGCTTCTTTATCGGTTTGCAGGGTGACGTGGCCCTGGCTATCGCTTTTCGCCTGCGCCAGGGTCTGCCCTTTGGCGTTGAGCAGCTGGACATCGATACCAGACTGGGCGGCGCCGTTTTCCAGGCTCTGGGTAAAGACGTCCAGCCGGTTGTGGTAGCGATGCGCCGACACGCCGATGTCGCTAAGGGTAAACAGCGTCGCCGCGTTGCTGTAGCTATAATGACCCGCCGGGTTCATAACCGCCACGTAGACGCCAGGCTGCTGGAGCGGCTTGATGTCGCTCAGCGGCAGCAGCAGCTTTTCGCGGGTATTGCGCGCCGGATTGAGGTCAAAGCGGCCGCTGTATACCAGATCGGCCATCTTCAGCAGCTCGTCGGATTCCCAGTTGCTTAATGAATTGCGGTATTCCCACTGGCTGACGAAGGCCGAGAGCGATTCCGGCTTAATGCGGAAGAAGTTCACGTCGACGTTATCGACGTTCAGCGCCATCACCGGCAGACCGGCGATCACGTTGCCCGGCAGCAGCGAGCCGCGGCTGGCAAATCCGACGCTTGGCGCGATATCGCGGGTAGTCAGGGTCTTCTCGAACGGTTTATCGAGCGTCGCCTTGTTCAGGGCGGTCAGCGTCGGGTCGACCGAGACAATCAGCTCGCGCTTTGGCTCAAGGTGACGCAGACGCAGCTCTTTCAGGTTCGGCGCCAGCTCCCAGGCGCCATCTACCTTACCGCTCTTCTTATCCACCAGGTGCACGCTGCGGGAGAAATCCTGGTCCGGCTGCAGCGGTACGGAAAAGGTCAGCACCAGGGTCGCGGCGCCATCCAGCTGCACCTCCGAGGCGTCGAGCAGCGTCAGCGCTTTGTCCTGGCTTTTTTCCGCCAGCGCCGCCAGCTGGGCGCTGTCCGGTTTTGCCGCCGCGCCAGGGCCGCTATCGGCGGCCGGCGTCGGGGCCGTAGCCTGCGGTGTACCGCTGTCATCACACCCGGTTAATGAAAATGCGGTAAGGAGCGCCAGTGACAGCGCCGCTAAACGAAATGGTTTCATCCTTCTAACCCCTCGGCCGGTGGGCCTGATGCAAATTATCACTTTTTATTATGCGTTAAGGCGGCGCTTCTCAACAGTGATGACGCGGGTTTCTGCCGATTAATCAGAAAAGTGCCGTGACGTCGTCCCCACTCTGGCGTCCTTAACTTGTCAGCACCCGATAAAACGCCGACAATTCAGTCATGAATAGTAAAACGGAGGCACCTATGTCCACCTCGTTTTTTGTCGCCGCCGACTGGCTGGCGGAACATATTGATGACCCGGAGATCCAGATTATCGACGCCCGCATGGCGCCCGCCGGGCAGGAGACCCTGCGCGATATGGCCGCGGAGTACCGCGCCGGCCACGTGCCGAACGCGCTGTTTTTCGATATCGAGGCGCTGTCCGATCACACCAGCCCGCTGCCGCATATGATGCCGCGCGCCGAGGCGTTTGCCGTGGCCATGCGCGAACTGGGCGTCTGCAGCGATAAGCACCTGGTCGTCTATGACGAAGGCAATCTGTTTTCCGCCCCGCGCGCCTGGTGGATGCTGCGCGCCTTTGGCGTGGAGAAAGTGTCGATTCTGGCCGGTGGGCTGGAGGGCTGGCGTCGCGACGAGCTGCCGCTGGAACAAGGGGTGCCGGAGGTGGCCGAAGGAGAATTCGACGTGCGGTTCGATCCTCAGCAAATTAAGCGCCTGACCGACGTGCTGCTGGTCAGCCATGAAGGATCGGCGCAGATTGTCGATGCGCGTCCGGCGGCCCGGTTTAACGGCCAGGCTGACGAACCGCGCCCCGGCCTGCGGCGCGGGCATATCCCCGGCGCGCTGAACGTCCCGTGGACGGAGCTCGTGATTAACGGCGAGCTGAAGACCGTCGACGAGCTGAACGACATCTTTTTGCGTCAGGGCGTCGATTTTGATCGGCCCATTATCGCCAGCTGTGGGTCCGGCGTGACGGCGGCGGTGGTCGTGCTGGCGCTCACCACGCTTGGCGTGAACGGCGTCTGCCTGTACGACGGCTCATGGAGCGAATGGGGGGCGCGCAGCGATCTGCCGATTGAACCGGCTCCTGCCGCTCAGTAAACGCCGCATGGCCGCGGACATCCCGTCCCGCGGCCACTAAATAATTTCTGATTTTCTCCGCCTCATTCTCCTGCCAGTCGCTAAACCAGCTACTCTGTGCGGCCGCAGGGCTTGCGCCTGCCGTGTTGGCTTTATTGCCGCCCACTCTATAAGGAAATTGAATGATGGCTTTTTCATTAGCGGATCTCATGGATGTCGTACACAAGCACAACCGCAATCCCACCCCGAAACCGATGCCCGTAGACGAAGTGGATCGCCTGCGCGTCCGGAAATACCGTGATCCGCAAAATAGCGAAACCGTGGCGCTTCCGGAGAGTCTGAAAGCGCTGCTGGCCTACGATTGCCAGCTGACAAGCCCCTACGGTCAACGGGTGCTGGAATCGGTTCTGAACGCCATTGATGAACATGGCGTCCTGCTTTCCGACTCGCTGGATGAAGAGGCTTATTATATGAATGGCCTTGATATGATCGGGCTGGATTTTGAAGAGCTAATGCCCGTCTGGAACGACGATCCGCGTCTTCCTGCCCTGATTCGCCTCTGCCATCCCGGGGATCAGCAGGTATTTATCTACGTCACCGAGCGTGATGAACAGGGTGAATATCCTGTCGTCCGCTTCGAGGGTAAAGAAAATGAGCTTTGGCTGGCAGAATCGTCGCTGATTGAATATTTGCAGGGGATTTTTACCGGTGGAAAGGAGAGCCACGACGAATGGCAGCATCAACAAGCCCTCAACGAGTCACGCGATGGCGCCTTGCTGGAGCTGGAATATATTCATGAGGATCTTTACGCCAGGCTCGAAGGTTGTCCTGACTAATTCACCATCTCCCACCGATAGCGCGATTACCGCGCGCCGTCGGGGCCAGCGCCAGGATTGAGCGTTTAATCTATAACCTGATGGCACCACAAGGAGTGAAAATGGCATTAGTCTCCAACCCACATTCTGCTTATTCCCCGCGCCTTCCCTGGCTGGGAGGCATAGCTGGCCTGCTGGTCGGCGGCGCAATCCTCTATTTTTGGCCGCAATGGAACCGGACATGGTTAAGCCTGGTTCCTGCGCCCGTTTCCGTTTATACCCGCTTTCTCGGCGTCACTTTGGAAGACGTCCCGCTGATCACCTATGGTCATCAGGCGCTGCTGGGTTTTCTGATGGTGCTGCTCGCCGGGCTGGTAGCAGCGCTACGCTATCTGCTGGGAGAGGAAAGGTGCCGGGCCTGGCGCGGGGATATGGCGCTCTTCAACGGCGTCGTCACGCTGTGCGTGACGGGATTTCTGCTCTATAACATGGCGTCAGCCTATCCACGGATCGTTGCCGCCCTGCATTAACCTTTGCAACCCCGCTTTTGCATCGAGCTGAAAGCATACCGAAACCGGGGGCAGCCGCCCCCGCTGTCAGATAATACGGTTTTGTTTGAAATCGCGCAGGAAGCTGCCCCAGCGCTTTTCATAGAACGGCGTGATATGGGCAATCATAAAGTGGCTGATGCCCTTCTCGCCTTCCACCACCTGGCAAATATCGATCGGCTCATCGCCGGGCAGGGTATCGGTGGCCACGCTGCCGGTGGTCTGAATGATGGACTCGATATCCCCTTCCGCTTCAATGCCGATCAGCAGATTAGCGGGCGCGTCGGCGTGCTCTTTGATCGAGCACAGGAACGCCCGCTTGACGGTTTTCAGCGTTTTGAACAGCGTGGTCAGCGAATCCACCATCTGCGCCGGCGGCTCGGCGACTTCAGACAGCAGCAGCGCTTCCCCCCCTTCCAGCACCGTCTGGGTGCTGAGCGGGCTACCCTCTTCCCCGAGCAGATGGCTGATTTCGCGCGGGGTGAACGCTTTACCGTTCGGCAGCTTCGGGTTGAGGAACAGCGATTCACCGAGAGTCATCGCCATCAGCGTGCGGGCCGGCATCATTACGAAAGCCTGTTCGTCTTCCACCGCCTGCTGCAGGGCCTCAAGCGAAGTGAAGAACGGAATGACCGACGTGCCGTCATCTTTTTCCCAGTGCTGCAGATCCAGCGCGCTATCTTCGACAATCTGCTCGCCATCGGCTGCGCGGCCTGGTACCCAGACGGTGGCCTCAAGCAGCGCGCTGAAAAATGCCGGACGATGAGCGGGCTCGGTAGCCGCTTTTTCCAGCAGGGTTTCTAATTCGTTTTTGGTTTCGGACATAGTTTGGCTACTTCAAAAATCGCCCGGCGGCGCGACGTCCGCACGGGCCTGCGGATTTTCCAGGCCGGGTAAGCGTCGCGCCACCCGGCAAGGCCATTACTCAGCCGTCAGCAGATTGGCGATAGCACGTACGCCAAGCCCCGTCGCGCCCGCCGACCACTGCTCAACGGCAGATTTGCGGTAGGTTGCCGAACAGTCGATATGCAGCCAGCCCTGGTGGTAGTTTTCCACGAAGTGGGACAGGAAGCCCGCCGCGGTGCTGGCGCCGGCCGGATAGGCGGCGCTGCCGGTATTGTTCAGTTCCGCGAAATTAGACGGCAGCTGATGACGGTGGAATTCGGCCAGCGGCAGACGCCAGAACGCTTCATTTTCCGCCTGAGCGCTCGCCAGCAGGCGATTCGCCAGCGCATCGTCAAAGCTGAACAGCGCGTGGTAGTCGTTGCCGAGCGCGGTTTTCGCCGCGCCGGTCAGGGTGGCGGCATCGATGATCAGCTCCGGCTTCTGCGCCGAAGCGTCAATCAGGCCATCCGCCAGCACCAGACGACCTTCGGCGTCGGTGTTCATGACTTCGACGGTTTTGCCGTTGCGATAATGAATAATATCGCCCAGTTTGAAAGCGTTACCGCTGATCAGGTTGTCGGCGCAGCACAGATAGAGCTTCACGCGCTTGTTCAGCCCGCGGGTAATAGCGAAGGCCAGGGCGCCGGTGATAGTCGCCGCGCCGCCCATATCGGATTTCATTGAATCCATAAAGGCGCTCTGTTTGATGCTGTAGCCGCCGGAATCAAAGGTGATGCCTTTACCTACCAGACAGGCGTATACCGGGGCTTCTTTATCGCCGGTCGGGTTATAGTCCAGCGCCAGCAAAACCGGCGGACGCTCGGAGCCGCGGCCCACCGTGTGCAGGCCGAGATAGCCCTGCTCACGCAGATCTTCGCCTTTGGTGATGCGATAGCTCATCTTCTCGCCCGCCACGCTGCACAGCAGGTCGACGGCGCGCTGGGCCAGCTGTTCCGGGCCCAGCTCTTCCGCCGGCGCATTGATGGTGTCGCGCACCCAGTCAATAATGGTCAGACGGTTATCCAGCTCGCTTTTCTGCGCATCGTCCAGCGTCGGCCATTCAACTTTACGAGTGCCTTTCGGGCCTTTATAACCCGCCCAGAACGCCCACGCGCGGTCGGTGTTCCAGCCTTCGCCGCTTAACGCGACATGTTTGATTCCCATGCCGTCAATTTTACGCGCCGCGCGCTGAATCAAGCCCAGGTCGTCTTTGCCGTTGAGATGCAGGGCGATGCCGTCATGATTAATGCTGTAAGACGCCTTTTCTCCCCAGCGCGCATCGGCTGGCTGAGTGGAAAGCGTAATCTTCATGGCTTCGGTCATTATCATTATCCTTCTTAGCAAACGGGCCACCGTATGGCAGCCCGTAACGTTCTCTCGCTCAATGATTCATCCGACTTTATACCGCCGCATAAATCATGATGCGAAAATTATTCGGCTTCGTCTAACCAGACTAACAGAATCGCCTCGAGAATTTTTTCATTGGATGCGTTCGGGTCATCATCAAACTCTTCCAGATCGCAAATCCACTGATGCATGTCGGTAAAGCGAACGGTTTTTGGGTCGAGGTCAGGGTAAGCGTCATACAGCGCTTCGCCGATTTCACGACTGTCGGTCCATTTCAGTGCCATATTAGTGCTCGCGTGCGTGGTTGATGGTGTAACGCGGGATCTCAACGACCAGATCTTCGTCGGTGACGCGCGCCTGGCAGCTCAGGCGGCTGTCAGGCTCCAGTCCCCAGGCTTTATCCAGCATATCGTCTTCATCTTCGGTACTTTCCGCCAGCGAGTCAAAGCCTTCACGCACGATGCAGTGGCAGGTGGTGCAGGCACAGGATTTTTCGCAGGCGTGTTCAATCTCGATGCCGCTACGCAGCGCCGCATCCAGAATAGTTTCACCGGTCTCAGCTTCCACAACGATGCCATCCGGACACAGGTCCTGGTGGGGCAGAAATACAATTTTTGGCATTTTAAACCTCGTCCACGGATTGGCCTTTCAGCGCGATACGGACCGACTGATCCATACGGCGGGCGGCGAATTCCTGGGTTTGTGTGTCGATATTTTTAATCGCTTCTTTAATGGCGTCGGCGTCGTCGCCTGCCGCGGCGGCGCGTACCTGCTCCGCAGCGGCATCGATAGCCTGACGCTCCGCGGCGCTTAACAGCGCGGCGTCGGCGGCCAGCGCGCTTGTCAGGCTCTCCAGGACGCGTGCGGCTTCCACTTTCTGTTCAGCCAGCATGCGCGCCTGAATATCCTGTTCGGCGTAGCTCATCGAATCTTTAATCATGGTGGCGATTTCGCCATCGGTCAGACCGTAAGACGGTTTCACCTGAATAGAGGCTTCCACGCCGGTCGACTTTTCCATCGCCGTGACGCTCAGCAGGCCATCGGCGTCCACCTGGAAGGTGACGCGAATATGCGCCCCGCCCGCCGGCAGCGCCGGGATACCGCGCAGCGCAAAGCGCGCCAGGGAGCGGCAATCCTGCACCAGCTCACGCTCGCCCTGCATCACATGAATGGACATCGCCGTTTGGCCATCTTTGAAGGTGGTGAACTCCTGGGCGCGGGCCACCGGAATGGTGGTATTACGCGGGATCACTTTCTCCACCAGGCCGCCCATGGTTTCCAGCCCTAACGACAGCGGGATAACGTCGAGCAGCAACAGTTCGCTGTCCGGCTTGTTGCCGACCAGAATATCGGCCTGGATCGCCGCGCCAATGGCGACGACTTTGTCAGGGTCGATGGAGGTCAGCGGGGTGCGACCGAAGAAGTCGCCGACGCGCTCGCGCACCAGCGGCACGCGGGTGGAACCGCCGACCATCACCACTTCCAGCACCTCTTGCGCCTCAACGCCAGCGTCTTTCAGCGCCCGGCGGCAGGCCATTAACGTGCGTTTTACCAGCGGGGCGATGAGATCGTTAAACTGGCTGCGAGTGATATCGCCCTGCCAGCCGCCGACCTCAACGTGCGCCACCTCGGCATCGCTAAGGGCGATTTTCGCCGCGATGGCGGCATCCAGCAGCTCACGCTGCAGGCGGTTGTCGCTACGGTCGCTGAAGCCCGCCTGCTCGCGCAGGTAGTCCGCCAGCAGATGATCGAAATCATCGCCGCCGAGGGCCGAGTCGCCGCCGGTGGCCAGCACTTCAAACACCCCGCGGCTTAAGCGCAGAATAGAAATATCAAAGGTGCCGCCGCCGAGATCGTAGACCGCAATCACCCCTTCCTGGCCGGAATCAAGGCCATAGGCGATAGCCGCCGCGGTCGGTTCATTAAGCAGGCGCAGCACGTGCAGACCCGCCAGGCGCGCCGCGTCTTTGGTCCCCTGACGCTGGGCGTCATCAAAGTAAGCGGGGACGGTGATGACCACGCCGTCGAGCTCGCCGGCCAGCGCTTCAGTGGCCCGGGCGGCCAGCGCTTTCAGGATATCGGCGGAGACGCGAATCGGGTTCAGCAGGCCGCCGGCGGTCTGGATCATCGGCAGGCCGTTTTCACTGGCCTGCAGCTGATACGGCAGATGCGGATAGCGGTGTTGGATATCGGCGAGGGAGCGCCCCATCATCCGTTTCACGGAGCTGATGGTATTGGCGGGATCCTGGGCGGCGTTCAGCCGGGCGTCATAGCCGACGGTCAGCCCCGATGCGTGGTAATTCACCACCGACGGCAGCAGATAGCGGCCTTGATGATCGGGCAGAGTCTCGGCCTGGCCGCTACGCACGGTAGCCACCAGAGAATTGGTGGTGCCCAGGTCGATACCGGCCGCCAGACGACGCTGGTGCGGCGCGGCGCTCAGGCCGGGCTCACTAATTTGTAATAAGGCCATAATTGCTTCCGAAAATTAAAAATCGAGCAGTTTTTCTTCGAGTTCTTCAGCACTGCTGCGCAGTTTATCGAGGAAACGGAGCTTACGAACCGTGTCCGCCGCCGCCTCCCAGCTCTCATTATGCAATTGGTCAACCATCAGCTGATGGCGGGTATCAAACAGCGCTTTCACTCGTTTGATAAAGCCTTCCAGCCGCGCTTCGTCTTTCGCCTGGCCGATCTCATCCAGCTCTTCGCGCAGTTCCAGCTGTTCCATCAGGAACGCGGTATCGCGAACGGTATGCTGCTCGCTGGCCAGATCGAAGCCATGCAGCGAGAGGAGGTATTCTGCGCGGGTCAGGGGATGGCGCAGCGTCTGCCAGGCCTGGTTAATGGTGGCGGAATACTGAACCGCCGCAAGCTGTTCCGCAGCGGGCGCGCTGGCAAATTTATCCGGATGGTACTGGCGCTGCAGATCCTGATACCGGACAGCCAGTTGTTCAAGCGAGAGGGTATAGCTGGCTGGTAACCCGAAGAGGGTGAAATAGTCCATAGTAACCTCAGGGTCATGCATCTAAACGAAAACCCCACGCGCGGCGTGACCGCGGTGGGGTTGGGGAGTACCGATTATACGTTAAAGCTTTCGCCGCAGCCGCACTCATCTTTGACGTTAGGGTTAGTGAACTTGAACCCTTCGTTAAGGCCTTCTTTGACGAAGTCCAGCTGCGTGCCGTCGAGGAATTGCAGACTTTTGCCGTCGATCACGACCTTCACGCCTTTGTCTTCAAACACGGTGTCTTCAGCCGCCGGCTCGTCAACAAACTCCAGTACATAGGCCATACCTGAGCAGCCGGAGGTTCTCACGCCCAGGCGCAGACCAAACCCTTTTCCGCGGTTTGCCAGGAAGGCATTGACTCGCGCTGCTGCACTGTCGCTAAGAGTAATCGACATAACAAAACCTCAACTAATTATTTTGCTTCACGTTTGCTTTTGTAATCCGCAATCGCGGCTTTAATCGCGTCTTCCGCCAGAATAGAGCAGTGAATTTTCACCGGCGGCAGCTCCAGTTCATCGGCGATATCGGTGTTCTTGATCGCCTGCGCTTCGTCCAGGGATTTGCCCTTCACCCACTCGGTAACCAGAGAGCTGGAAGCGATAGCGGAACCGCAGCCGTAGGTCTTGAAGCGCGCGTCTTCAATGATACCTTCATTGTTGACTTTAATCTGCAACTTCATCACGTCGCCGCAGGCCGGCGCGCCGACCATGCCGCTGCCGACGTTCTCGTCGCTGTTGTCAAAAGAGCCGACGTTGCGCGGGTTCTCGTAATGATCGATAACTTTTTCGCTGTAAGCCATGATGAATTCTCCTTATTGGTGCCGAATTAGTGATGTGACCATTCAATACTGTTCAGATCCACGCCCTGTTTGAACATTTCCCACAGTGGAGAAAGCTCGCGCAGACGGCCAATGGATTTACGAATCAGGTTGATGGCGTAGTCAATCTCTTCTTCGGTAGTGAAACGACCTAAAGAGAAACGAATAGAACTGTGCGCCAGTTCATCAGTCATGCCTAACGCGCGCAGCACGTAGGATGGCTCAAGGCTCGCGGAAGTACAGGCTGAACCGGAGGAAACCGCCAGGTCTTTCAGCGCCATAATCAGCGACTCGCCTTCAACATAGTTGAAGCTGACGTTAAGAATGTTCGGCGCGCCCTGCTCGAGGTCGCCGTTGAGGTACACTTCTTCCATATCCTTCACGCCGTTCCACAGACGGTTGCGCAGCGTGCGCAGACGCGCCATCTCGCTTTCCATCTCTTCTTTGGCGATACGGTAAGCTTCACCCATGCCGACGATCTGGTGAACAGGCAGAGTACCGGAACGCATACCGCGCTCGTGGCCGCCGCCGTGGATTTGCGCTTCGATACGAATACGCGGCTTACGACGCACGTACAGCGCGCCGATGCCTTTCGGACCGTAGATTTTGTGACCGGAGAAGGACATCAGGTCAACTTTCAGCTGGCTCAGATCGATAGGCAGCTTGCCCACGCTCTGGGTGGCGTCTACGTGGTAAATGATACCGCGGGCGCGACACATCTCGCCGATGGTAGCGATATCCTGCACCACGCCGATTTCGTTATTCACATGCATGATGGAAACCAGGATGGTGTCGTCACGCATCGCCGCTTCCAGCTCTTTCAGATCGATAATCCCGTTGCTCTGCGGCGCCAGGTAGGTCACTTCGAAGCCTTCGCGCTCCAGCTGACGGCAGGTATCCAGAACCGCTTTATGCTCGGTTTTGCTGGTGATGATGTGCTTGCCTTTTTTCTGATAAAAGTTGGCTGCACCCTTGATCGCCAGGTTGTCGGATTCAGTCGCACCAGAGGTAAAGACGATTTCGCGCGGGTCGGCACCGACCAGCTCGGCAATCTGATTGCGGGCGATATCAACCGCCTCTTCAGCCTGCCAGCCAAAACGGTGGGAACGGGAGGCCGGGTTACCAAAGGTCCCGTCCATGGTCAGGAACTGCATCATTTTCTCGGCAACACGCGGGTCCACCGGCGTGGTTGCGGAGTAATCGAGGTAAATCGGTAATTTCATTGCTCTTAAACTCCGTACATCACTCAATGCAAGGAATCAGGCAACCGGCTTGATGTACGACCGAGTACACGGAATGTCGGAGCATCCCGGCCTGATTCTGAAAGCTCTTTATAATCGTTGTCCCGCCGTTTCGCGCTGCCTCGCCCTGTCAGCCGCAGCCCGAAACGGGACGGGTCACTCAGGCGCGCAGTTTAACGTCGATCGCGTCCTGGGTGCGCGCATTGCGCTGGGTTTCGTGCTGATGCTGACGACCGGAAACATCGAGGATCTCCTGGTTATTCACCAGTTCTCCGAGGGTGATATTGTTCAGGAAGCCGGTCAGGCGTTCGCTCAGATCGCGCCACAGCGCGTGAGTCAGGCATTTATCGCCGCCCTGACAGCCGCCCTTGCCCTGGCAACGGGTAGCGTCAACGGATTCGTCCACGGCGCTAATGACTTCGCCGACGGCGATACTGCCGGCATCTTTACCTAACAGATAACCGCCGCCTGGGCCACGAACGCTGGAAACCAGGCCATTTTTACGCAGGCGAGAGAACAGCTGTTCCAGATAGGAAAGCGAAATTCCCTGACGCTCTGAAATATCTGCCAACGGCACCGGGCCCGTTTCAGAGTTGAGCGCAACGTCAAGCATCGCGGTCACGGCATAACGCCCTTTAGATGTCAGTCTCATGTCTTACTTAACCTCAAACTCGCCCCTGGCCGGGCTTTTTATTAATATGGGTATTGCATAGCAGGGCCAAGTCTGACATTCCCGAGTAATTTGGTCAACTATTTACTTGACTGTTTTAGTCAGGTATTTGGCTTTCCGTGCCGTTTTCCTTCCGCGTTGCCGGGCGCCCTCACCCCGGCCCTCTCCCACCAGGAGATAGCAAGGGCCGCGTGATTTGCATGCCGGATAAGCGCAGCGCCATCCGGCATCAACGCGGTTACTTGCCTTTATTCTGCTGGTCAATCGAGGCCAGCATGCCGCGCAGGATGTTCAGCTCCTGGCTTTCCGGGCGCGCACGAGTGAACAGACGACGCAGTTTGTTCATCACCTGCCCCGGATGATTCGGGCGAATAAAGCCCGTCGCCAGCAGCGTCTGCTCAAGATGACCGTAGAAACGCTCCAGGTCATCCACCAGCGGGTACGGCGCTTCTTCGTGCTCAACCGCTGGCTGCGCTTGCTCCTGCGCAGCCAGCCAGGCCATCCGCACTTCGTAGGCGATAACCTGCACCGCCATCGCCAGGTTCAGCGAGCTGTACTCCGGGTTGGCGGCGATGGCCACATGGTAGTGACACTTCTGCAGTTCGTCGTTGGTCAGGCCAACGCGCTCGCGGCCAAACACCAGCGCCACCGGCGCATGCTGGCCTTCGGCGATGCTTTTCAGGCCGCATTCGCGGGGATCGAGCATCGGCCACGGCAGCGTGCGGGAGCGCGCGCTGGTGCCAACCACCAGGCTACAGCCCGCCAGCGCTTCATCAAGGGTATCGACGATCTGCGCGTTGCCAATGACGTCGCTGGCGCCCGCGGCCAGCGCAATGGCCTGGGAATCAGGTTTCACCAGCGGATTGACCAGCCACAGGTTGGTTAAGCCCATGGTTTTCATCGCGCGGGCAACGGAGCCCATATTGCCGGTGTGGGAGGTTTCTACCAGTACGATTCGAATATTTTGCAGCATTATGGTTCTTCGGCTAAAGATTATTCGGGCATGCTACCATAAAACGGAGACATAAGCAGAATTCGCTGTTATTATATGCGCCGTTTTTTCCCGTTCTTTAACATCCAGTGAGAGAGACCGATGCATCCGATGCTGAACATCGCCGTGCGCGCCGCGCGCAAGGCGGGTAATTTAATTGCCAAACACTACGAAACGCCAGACACCGTAGAAACCAGCCAGAAAGGCAGCAATGATTTTGTGACCAACGTCGATAAAGCCGCCGAAGCGATTATTATCGAAACCATTCGCAAATCTTACCCGCAGCACACCATTATCACCGAAGAAAGCGGTGAACACGCTGGTGAAGAGCAGGATGTTCAATGGGTTATCGATCCACTGGATGGCACCACCAACTTCGTTAAACGTCTGCCGCACTTCTCTGTTTCCATCGCCGTACGCATCAAAGGCCGTACTGAAGTCGCGGTGGTTTACGATCCGATGCGTAACGAACTGTTCACCGCGACCCGCGGCCAGGGAGCGCAACTGAACGGCTACCGTCTGCGCGGCAGCAACGCTCGCGACCTCGACGGCACCATCATCGCGACCGGTTTCCCGTTCAAGGCGAAGCAGCACGCCACCACTTACATGAATATTCTCGGCAACATGTTCACCGAATGCGCCGATTTCCGCCGCACCGGCTCCGCCGCGCTGGATCTGGCCTACGTTGCCGCCGGCCGCGTTGACGGTTACTTTGAAATTGCCCTGAAACCATGGGATTTCGCCGCAGGCGAGCTGATCGCCCGTGAAGCAGGCGCTATCGTTTGCGACTTCACCGGCGGTCATAACTATATGCTGACGGGCAACATCGTTGCCGGTAACCCGCGTGTGGTGAAAGCGATGCTGGCGAATATGCGCGAGCAGCTGAGCGACGCGCTGAAGCGTTAATCTCTTGCAGATGTAAAAAGGAAGCCGCGGCTTCCTTTTTTTATGTTCTAAAACGGCCGCAAACCGCCGCCTGGCGCGATCGCGCTACTCCACATCACGACAGCGGCCACCAGCAGCGCCACGCCGCCGGCCAGCGCCAGCGTCAGCCAGCCCACCTGGCGCCACAGCGGCGGCGCCTGATGCCGACCCAGCTTCACCGCCAGCTGGCGAAAACTATGCACCAGCAGCGCCAGCGCCGTGATAGTCAATGAGGTCCCTGCCGCCATCGCCAGCGCCGCCGCCATCCCCCAGTTGAACACCCCGATCACCTTGCTGAACAGCAGGACCATGATCGCCCCCGAGCAGGGACGCATGCCCATCGACAGGACAATCACGGACCGAGCCCGCCAGTCGTCGCCGGCCTGCAGCTGCTCCGGGGCCGGGAGATGCTGATGCCCGCAGCCGCAATGTTCGTTATGAACATGATGCGGGGTAAACGCGGTAAACGTTGGCCGGCTCAGCAGCAGACGCAGCTTTTTCAGCGCCCGCCAGCAGAGCAGCAGACCTAACGCGCCCACCAGCAAATAGCTCCCCTTCTCCAGCCAGAAACTACTGAG
The DNA here is from genome assembly GCF_048822555.1 of Klebsiella sp. C283. Taxonomy (NCBI): domain Bacteria; kingdom Pseudomonadati; phylum Pseudomonadota; class Gammaproteobacteria; order Enterobacterales; family Enterobacteriaceae; genus Klebsiella; species Klebsiella sp. C283. The sequence continues at coordinate 49,110 of NZ_JBMEZS010000012.1, read as the reverse complement.
ATGCAGCTGGCGCGCCGGCAGCTGCAGCAGCGCCAGCACCACTACCACCAGCGCGATAGCCACCAGCCCCTGCAATAAAGAGGCGGCTAGCGTCAGGTTAATACTCGATTTCAACTTCGAAGGATGGGTGGCAAGCCAGGTGGTAATGACAATTTTGCCGTGGCCGGGCCCTAAGGCATGGAGCACCCCGTAAACGAAGCTGAACCCAAGCAGCGACAGCCCCGCCGCCGCCGGGTTCTCCGCCACCGCCTGCAGCAGGCGGCTGAGCTCCAGATTGAGCGCGCGCTGCCAGACCGCGCTCTGCATCAGCACCTGCGGCCAGGCCTGCCACAGCCAGAAGCCGCCCGTGACGCTCACGGCCAGCAGTAGCGCCAACGGCCACAGCGCTTTCCAGCGCGACGCGCGCGTGCGCGGGGTAAAAATTACTGACATGTCAGGGTCACCTTCTGGGCAAAATAGCTGCCCAGCGCCATATCCTCCGGCGGCGCATCCGCTTTATCCAGCGACTGGGCGTATGAGAGCATTTTGTCATTCGGTTTTGGCGTCATTACCGTTGCCTTACAGTCGGCCTGCAGCCCTGCGGGCAGGGAAAAATCGCTATCTTTGTCATAAAACATGTCGACATAGTAGGTTGGGTCGAAAGTGGAAAAGGTAAATGTCTGTCCGGCAACGGGTTGCGGCGTCGCCAGCGGCAGGGTGAAGGTCAGTACCGCCTGCAGGCCGTCGCGCTCAAGACCGTAGCCGTCGGGGCGATTTTCAAATTTCACCCGCTGGCCGTTGTGCCACAGCTCGCTGAAATAGTGCTGGCCGAGCACGTTGGCCATCACCTCCGCCGCCAGTTTTTTCCATACTTCGCTGCCCGGTTTCGCGTTTCCGGCGTCGTAGAGCAGATCCGATGAGGTAATTTCATCCATCGTCCAGCGCATTTTAAACCCGCTCAGCAGGCCGTCTTTGACCACCGGCTCGCTCTGCAAACTGATGAAGCTATGCGGATGCGCGGCGGCTGTCCATGATAAAACCATGAAAAATGCCGCGCTGGTGCATTGTTTCACTCTGTTCATCTGTTCCTCACGTGAAAAATTCTGTGAACTTCGCCAGCAATCCTGAGCTAAAGCGGGCGCACTTCCCTGCCCCCGCCGCTGTCATTGTCTATTCTTAGCGGAAACCCTAACTGGAACTTACCAGATGATGACCGTCATTGAACCACCATCTGCGCTTTCCAGTCCACAGCGCCGTAGTCAGGTGCTCCTGATGTTTTATCTGCCCGGACAGTCGGTAACGACTGAACGGCTTGGCAGAATCAACCTCGTTGATGAGACCACGGCCCGGCAGGATATTGAGGAGACCGGACGCGAAATTCAGCGTTACCACCGCCTGACCCTTCGGTCACAGGTGGACGGCAGCTATCGGATTGAAGGCGCCGCGCTCGACCAACGTTTATGCCTGCTGCATGCGCTGCGGCGGGGCCTGCGCCTGTGCCCGCAGTTCGTTAACCATCATTTTACCCCGGCGCTGAAAACGCAGCTTAAACAGGAAGGCATCGCCCGTACTCTGTACGATGATACTAACCTGCAGGCGCTGGTGAACCGCTGCGCGCGAGCGCTCAATCGCCAGTTCGACTGCCGGGACGTTCAGTTTCTGCGCCTGTACCTGCAGTACTGTCTGCTTGAGCATCACCGGGGATATTCACCCGACTTCAATGATGAACAGCAACGCTGGGCGCAGACCGCCGCCGAGTTCACGCTGGCGCAGGAGATTGTCCGCCACTGGCAGCGTCGGGTCGGCGCGACGCCGCATGTCGGAGAGCCTTTTTTCCTCTCGCTGCTGTTTATGATGCTCAAAACCCCCGATCCGCTTCGCGATGGTCACCCGCAGGATCGACGCCTGCGGCTGGCTATTTCCGGCCTGATCCACCGCTTCCAGATGCTCGCCGGCAGGTCGTTCAGTGACGAGCAGGGGCTGAGCGATCAGCTTTATATTCACTTGTCGCAGGCGTTGATCCGCAGCGTGTTTGCTATCGGCATCGATAACACGCTCACAGAGGAAGTGAGTCGGCTCTATCCTCGCTTACTGCGTACCACCCAGGCGGCATTGAGCGAATTCGAAGAGGCCTGGCACGTCCGTTTTAATGAGGAAGAGACCGGCTTAATTGCGGTGATCTTTGGCGCCTGGCTGATGCAGAAAAGCGACCTGCATGAGAAGCAGGTCCTGCTGCTGACCGATGATAATCCGGATATGGAGGCGGCCCTGGAGCAGCAGTTGCGCGAACTGACGCTGCTGCCGCTGAACATCAAATACCAGAGCGTAGAGCGCTTTCAGAAAGAGGGGGCGCCCAAAGGGGTGACGCTTATCGTCACCCCCTATGCGACGGCGCTGCCGCTGTTTTCACCGCCGCTGATCCACGCGGAGAACTGCTTCACTGAACGCCAGCAGCAGCATATCTGCGCGATGCTCGAAGACTAGGCCGCCACCGTTTTTGGCCGGATAGCCAGCGCCGGGATGGTCAGCAGCGCCATCACCCAGAACACGCCCTGGTGCAGGTGCTGGTAGAGGAAGCCGGCGAAGACGGTCATGATGGCAATACTGCCGCCCATCGCCACCGCGGAGTAGACGGCCTGCAGGCGGATCACTTCGCTGCCCTGGCGGGCGGCGATATAGCGCATCGCCGCCAGATGACACACCGTAAAGGTGCCGCAGTGAAGGATCTGCGCGAGGATAAGCCCCGGCAGCGCCGTGGTCCAGCCCATCAGCGTCCAGCGGACCAGCCCGCACAGGGCAGAGAGCAGCAGCAGATCCCGCGCGCTGAAGCGGCGGAACACCTTTTTACTCAGCGCGAAGATGACCACTTCCGCCACCACGCCTAGCGACCACAAATAGCCCACCGCCGAGGCCGAATAGCCTGCCTGCTGCCAGTAAATGGCGCTAAAGCCGTAGTAGGCGGCGTGCGCCCCCTGCAGCAGGCAAACGCAGGCGAGAAAGCGCCAGCTCTGGCGCACCAGCGTCAGCCAGGCCGCCAGCCCGGCCCCCTGCTGCTGGCGCGACGCCCCCTCGGGCATCACCGACGGTTTCAGCAGCATGCCGAGCAGCATCGAGGCGACGCCCAGGCTGAGCATCAGCAGGATCGCCCGGTAATCAAACAGGCTCACCAGCTTGCCGGTCAGCGCCGAACCAATCACAAAGGCGATGGAGCCCCATAGCCGCACCCGGCCATAGTCCATGGTGATTTGCTTTTGCCAGGTATTGGCCAGGGCATCCGTCAGCGGCACCAGCGGCGAAAAGAACAGATTGAAGCCCACAATGATCGCCAGCAGCCATGCGACATGGCTGCCGGCCCAGAAGGCCAGCGCGAAGAGCAAGGTTAACAGCGCCAGCACGCGCAGCGCGGCGATCAGCCGGGAGGGGTCGCTCACCCGCGGGGCGATCAGCAGGCTGCCGAGAAAACGGGCTACCAGACCGGCGCCGAGCAAGATGCCGATGGTTTCCGGGGTCAGTCCGTTACCGGCCAGCCAGACGCTCCAGAAGGGCAGAAAAATACCGTAGCTAAAAAAGTAGGTGAAGTAACTGAGCGCCAGCCAGCGCGTGGAGTGCAAGACCATGATTTCCTCCCGAATGGTGGCGACAGTCTGGCGATAAACCCCGGCGGACGCAAGTCAGGCAGAAAGCGGAAAAAGGCGGTTTATTCACCACGGTGCCTCGTTCTCCGGGCGATGCCCCTGGCGGAAAAAATGGCATTCCGGCGGATACCGCGGCTGAAACGCAGTGCCCGAGGCGTTGGAGTTAGCCATGGCGTAGGATGACAGGCCAGACAGGCTGACAGACATAACCCTGAAAGTTTGCGTTAAAATCGTGAAGTTCATCACAGCTCACGACCGACGTTCAGGCGCCGCCGCCCGTCAGCGGTCCGCTAAAGACAGGAGATTATCCTGCAGCCGCATGCTCTCTGGCCGTGGCGATAAAATCGGCCAGCGCCGGCTTGATGGTGCCTTTTTTCCATGCCATCAGCAGCGCAATGGTCGGGGCATTGCCGGCGATAGGACGAAAAACCACCCGGCCAGTATTAAAATGATTCATATAACCGGGTATCAAAGTCACCCCGAGCCCCATCCCCACCAGATTCATGGTCACCAGAATATTGGTCGCCACCTGGACAATACGCGGCTGGCTTTTTTGCTGTTCGAACCACGCCTGGACGATCGGCGCCAGCGCCCCAGAGTACGCCGGGTCAGTGCTGACAAAATCAACGCCGTCCAGCTGGCTGGCGCTCACCTTCTCTGCTTTCGCCAGCGGATGATCTACCGGCAGCACCACCACCAGCGGTTCGTGGAGCAACTCAAGATAGTCAATTTCCGGACTGTAGATCGGTTGGCGCATCAGTCCGATATCCAGTTCACCGCTGCGAATTTTATCTTCCTGCTCGGTGGTGATAAGACTGACCAGCTCAACCCGGGTATTCGGTTGTTTGCGGCGAAACAAGGGCAGAACGCCGGGCAGCAAATTGACTTCGGCCGACGGAACAAAACCAATCGCCAGGTGGTTATCGTGCTGGACGATTTTTCGCGCGCGCATTTTGGCACTCTCTGCCTGGTCGAGTATCGCCTTCGCATCCTGCAGAAAACACTCCCCCGCCGCCGTCAGCGTCACCTTGCGTTTGTCGCGCTCAAGCAACGACACGCCGACGCACTGTTCCAGATCGCGAATTTGACTGCTCAGCGAAGGCTGCGAGGTATGCAGTTTTTCTGCCGCGCGGGTGAAGTTTAGTTCCTGCGCCACCGCGACGAAATAGCGCAGGTGCCTCAATTCCATCAACCCCTCCTTGTTATCGATAAAACATCTCAGCTGGTAGAAATTAACTATTTCACACATTGATAACCCACAAGCAACATAAGGATGACACAAAAAAGAGAAGGTCAATACCTCTTACCCCACAGGATGAAAAAAATGACCATCAAAATGAAAACCGATGTCTACCAACTGGTCGACCCGCAAAACGGTCGCGTCACCCCACGGATCTATACCGACCCTGAGATCTATCAGCTTGAGCTGGAGCGGATCTTTGGCCGCTGCTGGCTGTTTCTGGCCCATGAAAGCCAGATCCCGCGGGCAGGGGATTTCTTTAACACGTACATGGGTGAAGATGCCGTGGTGGTGGTCCGCCAAAAGGACGGCAGCATTAAAGCCTTTTTAAATCAATGTCGTCACCGCGCGATGCGCGTGAGCTACGCCGACTGCGGCAATACCCGAGCCTTCACCTGCCCCTATCACGGCTGGTCTTATGGCATCGACGGCGAGCTGATCGACGTCCCGCTCGAGCCGCGCGCCTACCCGCAGGGGCTGTGCAAGTCCCACTGGGGGCTCAATGAAGTCCCGTGTGTGGAAAGTTACAAAGGCCTTATTTTCGCCAACTGGGATCCTACAGCCCCCACGCTGCGTGACTATCTGGGCGATATGGTCTGGTATCTTGACGGCGTCCTCGACCGTCGTGAAGGCGGGACCGAGATCGTTGGCGGCGTACAGAAGTGGACCATCGACTGCAACTGGAAATTCCCCGCCGAGCAGTTCGCCAGCGACCAGTATCACGCGCTGTTCAGCCACGCCTCGGCGGTGCAGGTGCTGGGCGCGAAAGATGATGGCAGTGAAAAGCGCCTGGGCGAAGGACAGACCGCCCGTCCGGTGTGGGAGACTGCCAAAGACGCGCTGCAGTTTGGTCAGGAGGGGCACGGCAGCGGCTTTTTCTTCACCGAACAGCCGGACGCTAACGTCTGGGTCGACGGCGAGGTCTCCCGCTATTACCGCGATACCTTTGCCGAAGCCGAGCAGCGGCTGGGCACCGTCCGCGCCCTGCGCCTCGCAGGTCACAATAACATCTTCCCGACCCTCTCGTGGCTAAACGGTACCGCCACGCTGCGCGTCTGGCACCCGCGAGGACCGGATCGGGTTGAGGTCTGGGCATTCTGTCTCACCGATAAAGCCGCCTCCGATGAGGTCAAAGCGGCGTTCGAAAACAGCGCCACGCGCGCCTTTGGTCCGGCTGGTTTCCTCGAGCAGGATGACTCGGAAAACTGGTGTGAAATTCAAAAACTGCTGAAAGGACACCGGGCGCGTCACACCAGCCTGTGCCTGGAGATGGGATTAGGCGAGGAAAAACGCCGCACAGACGGCATTCCCGGGATAACCAACTATATCTTTTCCGAAACTGCCGCCCGCGGTATGTACCAGCGCTGGGCCGATCTGTTAAGCAGCGAAACGTGGCAGGAAGTGCAGGAAAAAACCGCCGCTTACCAGCAGGAGGTGATGAAATGAGCGCCTTAGTCTCTGCTGAACTGCACTACCGCATCAGCCAGTTCCTCTACGAGGAGGCGCGTCTGCTGGACGACTGGCAGTTTCGCGACTGGCTGACGCAGCTGGACGACGAGATCCGCTACACCATGCGCACGACCGTCAACGCCCAGACCCGCGACCGTCGCAAAGGGGTCCAGCCACCGACCACCTGGATCTTTAATGACAACAAAGACCAGCTTGAGCGCCGGATTGCTCGCCTGGAGACCGGCATGGCATGGGCAGAGGAGCCGCCATCCCGCACCCGCCATCTGATTAACAACCTGCAGATCAGCGAAACCGGACAACCGGATCGCTTCGCCGTGCGCCTTAACTATCTGCTATATCGCGCACAAAAGGAGCGTGACGAGACCTGCTACGTCGGCACGCGGAGGGACACCGTCCGCCGTCTGCCTGGCGGCGAGTGGCGCCTGACGGCAAGAGAGATCGTGCTCGATCAGGCAGTGATCGCGTCCCACAACCTGAGCGTACTCTTCTGATGAATCGAATATTCGCCTGCTCCACCGTTGAGCTGCCGGAGGGGGAAGCCCTCCGCCTGGAGACCTCTCCCGTTATTGCCCTGTTCCATATTGGCGGAGCGTTTTATGCCGTTAACGATCGCTGCAGCCATGGCAACGCGTCGATGTCCGAAGGCTACCTGGAAGACGACGCGACGGTGGAATGTCCACTACACGCCGCCAGTTTCTGCCTGAAAACCGGCAAAGCGCTGTGTCTGCCCGCCACCGAGCCGCTGACCACCTATACGGTGCACGTGGAAGGCGGTGAGGTGTTTATTGATATTCCTGAGGAGGCCTGATGAGCGATTTACGCGATAACATGGTGTTGATTACCGGCGGCGGTTCCGGCCTGGGTCTGGCGCTGGTTGAGCGCTTTATTGACGAGGGGGCGAAGGTCGCGACCCTCGAACTGTCCGGCGCGAAAGTCGCCAGCCTGCGCCAGCGCTTTGGCGATCGGGTGCTGGCGGTGGAAGGTAGCGTAACCCGCTACGGTGATTATCAGCGCGCAGTGGATCAGATCCTCACCACCTATGGCCGTCTGGACTGTTTTATCGGCAACGCCGGCATCTGGGATCATAACGCCTCCCTGATGGACACCCCGGCGGAGGCGCTGGAGAATGGCTTCCATGAGCTGTTCAACGTCAACGTGCTGGGCTATCTGCTCGGCGCCAAGGCCTGCGCCCCGGCATTAATCGCCAGCGAAGGCAGCATTATTCTGACCCTCTCCAACGCGGCCTGGTATCCGGGCGGCGGCGGCCCGCTCTACACCGCCAGCAAACATGCGGCGACCGGCTTAATTCGCCAGCTGGCCTACGAGCTGGCGCCGAAGGTGCGGGTCAACGGCGTTGGCCCCTGCGGGATGGCGACCGATCTGCGCGGCCCGCAGGCGCTGGGGCAAAGCGACACCACGATAATGCACTCCCTAACGGCGGAGAAGATCGCCGCCATCCTGCCACTGCAGTTTTTCCCCGAACCGGTCGATTTCACCGGCCCGTACGTCATGCTGGCTTCCCGACGTAATAATCGGACGCTGAGCGGGGTGATGATCAATGCCGATGGCGGGCTGGGGATCCGCGGGATCCGCCATGTCGCCGCCGGACTAAACCTGTAAGGAGTGATGATGAGCGAACCGATGATTGCCATAATCGGCGGTGGACAGGCCGGGGCGATGGCCGCCGCGGCCCTCCGCCAGCAGGGTTACCAGGGTCCCCTGCACCTGTTTTCTAATGAACCCCATTTACCCTATGAGCGCCCGCCGCTGTCGAAAGCGATGCTGCTGGATGCAGATCCGCAGCGACAGCCGGTGCTCCCCGCCAGCTGGTGGCAGGACAACAACGTCCAGCTGCATCTCGGTGTGACGCTGCGCGATATCGATCGTCAGGCGCAGAGCCTGACGCTGGCAGACAATCGCGTCTTTCACTGGCGACAACTGCTGCTGGCGACCGGAGCCGCCGCCAGGCCGCTGCCGCTGCTTGACGCGCTGGGGGAACGTTGCCTGACCCTGCGACACGCCGGCGATGCTGCGCGTCTGCGCGCGGCGCTGCAGCCAGGGAGCGAGGTGGTTATCATCGGCGCAGGCACCATCGGCCTGGAGTTGGCCGCCAGCGCTATTCAGCGCGGCTGTCGCGTCACGGTGGTGGAGCAGGCATCGACGGTGATGGGTCGCAACGCCCCGCCGCCGGTCCGCGATTACCTGCTGGCCCACCATCGCCAGGCCGGGGTACGGGTGCTGTTGAACAGCGCCATCGAACAGGCGGAACAGGGAACTCACCTCACCCTCACTTTACAGAGTGGCGAAACCCTGCGCGCCGGGACGGTCGTATATGGCATTGGCATCGTGGCTAACGATGCTCTCGCGCGCCGCGCCGGGCTGGAGACCGACAATGGCATCGTCGTGGATGCCGACGGCAGGACCTCGGACCCGGCTATTTTTGCCGCCGGCGACGTCACGCTGACGCGGCAATCAGATGGTTCGCTGTCGCGTGTCGAGAGCTGGGAAAATGCTAATATCCAGGCGCAGATTGCCGCTGCGGCCATGCTTGGCAAACCACGCCCCGCCAGGGCGCCAGGCTGGTTCTGGACCGATCAGTACGAAGATAACCTGCAGTTTATTGGCGATATGCAGGGCGAAAAGTGGTGGTGTCGGGGAGCGCCCGCCGATCGCAAAGCGATCTGGTTCCAGCTGCGCGACGGCGTGTTAACCGGCGCGGTCACCCTCAATCACGGTCGCGAGATCCGCACGCTACGCAAGCTCATCCAGAGTGGTAAAGCGGTGAATGCCGAAACGCTATGCGATGAAAACGTCCCGTTAAAAATGCGGTAATTTCGTTGTTCAGCGGACCGGGGATGTTGCCAGGACTAACGTGGCGGGAAGCAAAAACGTGTATTACGTTTAAAGGACACTTCTCTCATAACGAGCTGATTATGAACACACTCCGCTATTTTGATTTTGGCGCATCCCGCTCTCTGCTACTGCTTATCGCCCGCATCGCCGTGGTAGTTCTGTTTATTCTTTTTGGCTACCCCAAACTGCTGGGCTTTGACGGTACGGTGCAGTACATGGCCGCCTCCGGCGCGCCGATGCCGACCCTGGCGGCGATTATCGCCGTCATTATGGAAGTGCCTGCCGCCATTTTAATTGTGCTGGGCTTTTTCACCCGCCCGCTGGCGGTCATCTTTATCTTCTACACCCTGGGCACCGCGGTGATTGGCCATCACTACTGGGATATGACTGGCGATGCGGTATTGCCGAACATGATTAACTTCTGGAAAAACGTCAGCATCGCCGGCGCTTTCCTGCTGCTGGCGGTAACCGGCCCCGGAGCGATTTCGCTCGACCGCCGCTAATCTCCAGACGCAAAAAAGGCCGCAAACGCGGCCTTTTTGATGTCAACGCTAACGCTTACGCATAAACCGGGAAGCGGGCGCAGATATCCAGGACTTTGCCTTTCACGCGCTCAATGACCGCGTCGTCATTGATATTGTCCAGCACATCACACATCCAGCCAGCCAGCTCTTTGACTTCCGCTTCTTTAAAGCCACGGCGAGTCACCGCCGGAGAACCGATACGGATACCGGAGGTTACGAACGGGCTCTTCGGATCGTTCGGCACGCTGTTTTTGTTGACGGTGATGTTGGCGCGGCCCAGGGCAGCGTCAGCTTCTTTACCGGTCAGGTTTTTATCCACCAGGTCCAGCAGGAACAGATGGTTCTCAGTACCGCCAGACACCACTTTGTAGCCGCGGTTCAGGAACACTTCCACCATTGCTTTGGCGTTTTTCGCAACCTGCTGCTGGTAAACTTTAAACTCTGGCTCCATCGCTTCTTTCAGCGCCACCGCTTTCGCTGCGATAACGTGCATCAGCGGGCCGCCCTGCGCGCTTGGGAATACCGCAGAGTTCAGTTTCTTGTACAGCTCTTCGCTACCGCCTTTCGCCAGGATCAGGCCGCCGCGCGGACCCGCCAGGGTTTTGTGGGTGGTGGTGGTCACGACGTGAGCATGCGGAACCGGGTTCGGATACACGCCAGCGGCAATCAGGCCTGCCACGTGCGCCATATCGACAAACAGGTATGCGCCGATGCTGTCAGCGATTTCACGCATTTTTGCCCAGTCAACGATACCGGAGTAAGCGGAGAAACCACCGATGATCATCTTCGGTTTATGTTCCTGAGCCTGCTTCGCCATGTCGTCATAGTCAATTTTGCCGGACTCATCAATACCGTAAGGGATGATGTTGTACAGTTTGCCGGAGAAGTTAACCGGAGAGCCGTGAGTCAGGTGCCCGCCCTGCGCCAGGTTCATCCCCAGCACGGTATCGCCCGGCTGCAGCAGCGCGGTGTAAACGGCAAAGTTAGCCTGGGAGCCGGAGTGCGGCTGGACGTTAGCATAGTCAGCGCCGAACAGCTCTTTCGCGCGGTCGATAGCCAGCTGCTCAACCACGTCGACATATTCGCAGCCGCCGTAGTAACGCTTGCCCGGATATCCTTCAGCATATTTGTTGGTCAGCTGAGAGCCCTGCGCTTGCATCACGCGCGGACTGGTGTAGTTTTCGGAGGCGATCAGTTCGATGTGCTCTTCCTGACGTACTTTTTCCTGCTCCATAGCCTGCCACAGTTCGGCATCATAATCGGCAATGTTCATTTCACGCTTTAACATCCGCATCTCCTGACTCAGCTAACAATAAAATTTCGGCCTAAAAAGGCGGTCCGATTGGACAACGGCCCACAGTATAACCGAATCATTCTGTGATAACAGGTCTTGACAAAGGATTTTACGCAAACGTTTGGCTCCGCATGACACAAGGCTTTGAGCAATAACGCCTCTCTCAGTATCAACGGATTTCTTTTCAGGATTGTGATGCAAATTCTTCATGTTGTAACTGCAACGGCGGAAAGTGTTAAAGAACCATTTACAACGCAGGGTTATTTCCTTAAGATGTATTTAAAATACATCATTAAAGTAACACACAAGGAAGCACGCTATGCTCGACGCTCAAACCATCGCTACGGTCAAAGCCACCATCCCCCTGCTGGTAGAGACTGGACCAAAATTAACCGCCCATTTCTACGATCGTATGTTTGCGCATAACCCGGAGCTCAAAGAGATCTTCAATATGAGCAACCAGCGCAACGGCGACCAGCGAGAAGCGTTGTTCAACGCCATTGCCGCCTACGCCAGCAATATCGATAACCTGCCCGCCCTGCTGCCGGCGGTGGAAAAAATCGCCCAGAAACACACCAGTTTCCAGATCAAACCGGAGCAGTACAACATCGTGGGCAGCCATCTGCTGGCGACCCTCGATGAAATGTTCAGCCCGGGTCAGGAAGTCCTTGATGCCTGGGGGAAAGCTTACGGCGTGCTGGCGAACGTCTTTATCGGCCGCGAAGCCGAGATCTATCAGCAAAACGCCAGTAAAACCGGCGGCTGGGAAGGGACCCGCGCGTTCCGCATCGTGAAGAAAACCCCGCGCAGCCAGCTTATCACCAGCTTTGAGCTCGAGCCGGTCGACGGCCAGCCGGTCGCCGATTACCAGCCTGGCCAGTATCTGGCCATCTGGCTGAAGCCGGAAGATTTCGAATATCAGGAAATTCGCCAGTACTCCCTGACCCGCAAAGCGGACGGCAAGGGCTACCGCATCGCGGTTAAACGCGAAGAAGGCGGCCAGGTTTCCAGCTGGCTGCATAACCATGCCAGCGAAGGCGATGTGGTCTATCTGGCGGCGCCGGCCGGGGACTTCTTCCTTAACGTTGAGCCGCAGACGCCGGTCACTCTGCTCTCCGGCGGCGTCGGGCAAACGCCGATGCTGGCGATGCTGGATGCGCTGGCGAAGAGCCGCCATCAGGGTCAGGTGAACTGGTTCCATGCGGCAGAGAACGGCGACGTGCACGCCTTCGCGGACGAAGTTAAAACACTGGGTGAAACTCTGCCGAAGTTTACATCTCACGTCTGGTACCGCAGCCCGAGCGAAGCGGACCGTGAATCCGACGCGTTTGATAGCGAAGGTTTGATGGATTTAACGGCCCTGGCCGGCAAGATCGGCGACCCGCAAATGCAGTTCTATCTCTGCGGCCCGGTGGCGTTTATGCAGTTTGCCGCGAAGCAGCTGGTAGATCTGGGCGTGAGCAGCGGCAACATTCATTACGAATGCTTCGGGCCGCATAAGGTGCTGTAAGCCCCGACGACGCGGGGATTTGTAGGCCGGGTAAGCGCAGCGCCACCCGGCAATACTGCAGCGAGCGGCGAGCGTTAAATCGCCGCGTCGTCTTCTTCGCCGGTACGGATACGAATCACGCGCGCGACATCAAAGACAAAGATTTTACCGTCACCGATTTTGCCGGTCTGCGCGGTACGGATGATGGTATCCACACAGGTATCGACGATATCGTCGGTCACCACGATTTCAATTTTCACTTTCGGCAGAAAATCGACCATATACTCCGCGCCGCGGTAGAGTTCGGTGTGCCCTTTCTGGCGGCCAAAGCCTTTCACTTCCGTTACCGTCATCCCGGTGATGCCGACTTCGGCCAGCGCTTCACGCACGTCATCCAGTTTGAAAGGTTTAATAATCGCATCAATCTTTTTCATGGTGTTCCTGTCTTAGTCGCGTAACCGGTTGCTTACCGTATCATAACTTGCGCTATGTTGCGGAGCTACTCTTTAAAGTCGTTGGCGTCGAGCTCATGGCGCGACAGCAGCTTATAGAATTCAGTGCGGTTGCGTCCAGCCATCCGCGCGGCGTGGGTGACGTTGCCCCTGGTAATCTGCAGCAGCTTGCGCAGGTAGTTCAGCTCAAACTGATTGCGCGCCTCCACGAAGGTCGGCAGGGCGGTGTTCTCGCCCTCCAGCGCCTGCTCCACCAGCGCATCGCCGATCACCGGCGACGAGGTCAGGGCCACGCACTGCTCAATCACGTTCACCAGCTGGCGCACATTGCCCGGCCAGTTGGCGGCCATCAGCCGCTTCATCGCATCGCTGGAAAACGCCCGTACGAACGGCTTATGGCGATCGGCGGACTGACGCAGCAGATGATTGGCCAACAGCGGAATATCTTCCGTGCGTTCGGAGAGCGGCGGGATCTTCAGGTTAACCACATTGAGGCGATAGAACAGATCTTCGCGAAACTCGCCGCGAGCCATCGCCTTCGGCAGGTCGCGGTGGGTGGCGGAGATGATCCGCACGTTGATCTCGATATCGCGGTTGCTGCCGAGCGGGCGTACCTTACGCTCCTGCAGGACGCGCAGCAGCTTCACCTGCAGGGCGACCGGCATATCGCCAATCTCATCGAGAAACAGCGTACCGCCTTCGGCGGCCTGGAATAACCCTTCTCGGTTGCTGACCGCGCCGGTAAAGGCGCCCCGCACATGGCCGAACAGTTCGGACTCGAGCAGCTGTTCCGGCAACGCGCCGCAGTTAATCGCCACGAACGGCTTGTCATGACGCGGGCTGGCGTTGTGGATCGCCTGGGCGACTATCTCCTTCCCGGTCCCGCTCTGGCCGTTAATCAGCACGCTAACGTCGGATTGCGCCACCATCCCGGCCTGCTCGAGCAGGCGCAGCATCAGCGGGCTGCGGGTGACAATGGCCTGACGCCAGGCTTCGTCGGTGGCTGGCGAGCGCTGCTCCAGCGCCTCATCAATGGCTTGATACAAGGCGTCTTTATCAACCGGCTTAGTCAGGAAGCTGAAGACGCCCTGCTGGGTGGCCGCCACCGCGTCGGGGATCGAGCCATGGGCGGTGAGAATGATCACCGGCATGCCGGGCTGCCCCTTCTGGATCTCACTGAACAGCTGCAGACCGTCCATTTCATCCATCCGCAGATCGCTAATCACCAGATCCACCTTCTCACGCCCCAGCACGCGCAGCGCTTCCGGGCCGCTCTCGGCGGTGACCACGCTATAGCCTTCGCTGACCAGGCGCATGCCCAGCAGCTTCAGCAGCCCCGGATCGTCATCCACCAGCAGCAAACGCGCCGGTTTACGGATCGTCATGGATCACCTCCGGCACTTTTTCGCTGCCGAAATTGCCGCCCGGCTTGCGGCTGGAGAGCTGGCGTTCAATATCCGTCAGATTCTCCAGCTTACGGGTGGTCAGCTCCAGCTGTTCGCGCAGCGACTGCTCCTGCTGGCGCAACGTCTCCAGCTCGCTATCGCTGGACTGCTGAAGCTTCGCGTAGCGGGCTCGCTCCTCCACCAGCTGCAGCTGACGGGCCTGCCCGTCGCGCCAGAGCTGATACAGCGGGCGGACCTGAACGGCGATTTGCGGGCTGAAGGTGTCGAGACGCGCCACCAGCTCGCGGCGCTCGTCAGGGGTAATTTTGGCATCGGCAAGCAGAATGCCGCGGCGGAACGCGTCCTGCCAGCTGTCGTCGGTATGGCGTTTCGCCTCCGCTCGCGCCTGCGCCGGCGCGAGACGATCGGCGCAGTCAATGCCCCGCAGCCAGTAGAGGGGGTTTTTGTCGCTGGCATCGCTGCTGTGCGCCCAGATATCGGCGCAGTCCACCGCGACAAAATCGGCCACCTGATGCTGCGCCTGCCCGGGGGCGGCGGCACCTTCCGCACTATGCGGCGAGAAGCCGGCGGAACACCCCGCCAGCGTCAGACAAGCAATGCCTGAGAGCAGCCATCCGCTAAGGGAACGGCGCCAGGCCAGGATTTGGGACATAGTTCCCCGATATCGATTCATTAGTTGGATTATTCCGGCGCTGAGGGAAGCGTAATGCGAAAACAGACCTGCCCGGCGGGGGCGTCAACCAGACTGAGCTCCCCTTGCATCTGACGGACGCAGTCGCGGGCGATGCTTAACCCCAGCCCACTGCCTTTCACGGCCCCTTTACGCTGGTGACTCCCCTGGTAAAAGGGCTCAAAAATCATATTCTTTTCCGCGGCCGGGATCGGTTCGCCGCTGTTGGCGACATCAATACGCACCTGCTCTCCGTGCCGGTAGCTATGGATACGAATGTTACCGGATTCAGCGCCATAGTGCACCGCATTGGAGTAGAGATTATCCATTACGCTTATCAATAGCGCAGGCTCTGCCAGACAATGCCGCGCCCGCAGCGCCAGCTCGGTATGCATCAGTTTAGCCCGCGCGGGCAAACTGTGCGCCGCCACGACGTTTTCCACCAGCTCCACCAGGTCCACTTCTTCCCGGGCTACCGGGCCGTCGGCCTGTTTGCGGTTGTAGTCCAGCAGCTGTTCAATCAGCTTTTGCAGGTTGCGGCTGCTGCTGTCGAGGATCTCGACGATCTCCTGCTGCTCCGGCGTCAGCGGCCCGGCGACACGGTCGGCCAACAGCTCGGTGCCTTCACGCATACTGGCCAGCGGGGTTTTCAGCTCATGCGACAGATGGCGAAGAAACTGATGCCGCTGCGACTCCAGCCATGCCAGGCGCTCGCTGAGCCAGATAATGCGCTTGCCCACCGAGCGCAGCTCGCGCGGGCCGGTAAACAATGCCGCGTCGTCCAGCGACTTCCCTGCCCCCAGCTGGTTGATCATTCTTTCGATGCCTTTCACCGGGCCGATGATCATGCGGGTAAAAAGCAGCACCAGCGCCAGGCTCAGCAGAAACAGCACCAGCGCCTGCCAGCCGAAAAACTGGCCGCGCTCGGCAATCTCCTGCTGCAGCTGCTGGCCGCGGGAATAGACCACCGCCCGGGTCGCCTGGACCATGTCGCTGTTATTACTGGCGAACACTTCCAGTCTGGCGGCGGCCTGGGCGTCGGGACCGCTGTTGTTACACTGCAGCTGCGCCAGATCGCTGACATCCTGGCGCAGCGCCTGCCAGAGCTTCTCGTCCGGCAGCACGCCGGCGTGCGCGTCCAGCATCTGGCTGTAGCGCTGCCGCTGGTTTTGATAGACGCGCGCCAGCGTCGGATCGTCCAGCACGCAGTACTGGCGATAGCTGCGCTCCATCTCCAGCGCGGCATTGATCATCGCCTCGCTGCGGCGGGCATCGACCAGCGTAGTGCGGTTGATATGCGCCGCCTGGGCGCTGAGGGCATTGAGGCTCTGCCAGGCCTGCCAGGCCAGCACCAGCAACGGCAGCAGGATCAGCACAAAGGAGAGCGTCACCAGCTGACGCAGCGAACGGGGAAAAAGAGAGAGTCGCTTCAAGGGTGTGGTCTCAATCATTAGCTCTGGTCGATGCTAACTGAGGAGCGCGGCGGAGAAAAGCGATACCCGTCGCCACGGCGCAGCAGAAACAACAAAGCCAGGCGCAAGGCCTGGCTTTGTTGAGAAATGAGGCGGTGCCTTACTCGACGTTTCGCCCGATGTCTGATAAAGCCAGGCTGTTATCAGGAGTTGGACGGCAGGCACCTGTTTGTGCGTCATTCGAAGTTTATGTAGCGCGTCCCGAAGGGGCTGACATAAGAAGGTGAATGAGCCACTAGTTAATATTATGCATGAACTATGCCATCTTTCAAAACATTTTATTAACACGTTGATATATATGACTTTCACCATAAAACCCAACCATTCCAGCGCTGTATACTTTTCATCCATGATGTCGCCGATTAACGACACTAAATATGCCCCAGGTTACTTATCATTTAAATCAATAACTTAAGTGTCGCCTTTTGGCGACACCGCAATATGTCAGTTGTCGGTGATTCCCGACACCCTGGCGTGCCGGCCGTCACAGATAAAAAAAAGCCCCCTGCCTGAGCAGGGGGCCGATACGTTCGCGAGACACGCTTCGGGAAGATTAACCCAGCTGTTTACGCGCGTTGCGGAAGATACGCATCCACGGGCTGTCTTCGCCCCAGTTTTCCGGGTGCCAGGAGTTGCTTACGGTGCGGAAGACGCGTTCCGGGTGCGGCATCATGATGGTCGCGCGCCCGCTTTCGCTGGTCACCGCGGTGATACCGTTCGGGGAACCGTTCGGGTTCGCCGGATAGGTTTCGGTCACTTTGCCGAAGTTGTCCACGAAGCGCAGCGCTACCAGACCTTTGCTCTCCAGCTGGGCCAGATGCGCGCTGTCGCGCACTTCCACCTGCCCTTCGCCGTGGGAGACCGCAATCGGCATCTGTGAGCCAACCATGCCTTCCAGCAGCAGAGACGGGCTTTGCGTCACTTCCACCAGGCTGAAGCGCGCTTCAAAGCGGTCAGACTGGTTGCGCACAAAGCGCGGCCACAGGTCGCTGCCCGGGATCAGCTCGCGCAGGTTGGACATCATCTGACAGCCGTTGCACACGCCGAGCGCCAGGGTCTGCGGACGATGGAAGAAGGTCGCGAACTCATCGCGCACGCGCTCGTTGAACAGAATCGACTTCGCCCAGCCTTCGCCTGCCCCCAGCACGTCGCCGTAGGAGAAGCCGCCGCAGGCCACCAGGGCATGGAAATCGCCCAGACCGGTGCGGCCCGCCAGCAGGTCGCTCATATGCACGTCGATGGCGTCAAAGCCGGCGCGATGGAAGGCTGCCGCCATTTCAACGTGAGAGTTCACCCCCTGCTCGCGCAGGACGGCCACTTTCGGACGCGCGCCGGTGGCAATGTAAGGCGCGGCGACGTCGTCATTAATATCAAACGAGAGCTTCACATTAAGGCCCGGATCGGCGTCGTTGGCTTTCGCCTCGTGCTCCTGATCGGCGCAGGCCGGGTTGTCGCGCAGACGCTGCATCTGCCAGGTGGTTTCCGCCCACCACATGCGCAGGGTGGTGCGGCTTTCGCTAAACACCGTCTGACCGCTGGCGGTCAGCACGAAGCGATCGCCCTCGACCGCTTTACCGAGGTAATGCACGCAGTCCGCCAGGCCGTTAACCGCCAGAATGGCTTCCACTGCCTCACGGTCTGCGGCGCGGACCTGAATCACCGCCCCCAGCTCTTCGTTGAACAGCGCCGCCAGACGGTCGTCGCCCAGCGCGGCGATATCCGCTTCCAGTCCACAGTGGCCGGTAAAGGCCATTTCCGCCAGGGTGACCAGCAGGCCGCCGTCGGAGCGGTCGTGGTAGGCCAGCAGTTTACGCTGCGCCACCAGGGCCTGCATCGCATCCCAGAAGCCTTTCAGCTGCGCGACATCGCGCACGTCAGCCGGCTTGTCGCCGAGCTGGCGATAGACCTGCGCCAGCGCCGTCGCGCCCAGCGCGTTGTGCCCTTTACCGAGGTCGATCAGCAGCAGGGCGTTATCTTCCGTCGAGATCTGCGGCGTGACGGTATGACGAACATCTTCGACACGAGCGAAGGCGGAGATCACCAGCGACAGCGGAGAGGTCATCTCACGCTGCTCGCTGCCTTCCTGCCAGCGGGTTTTCATCGACATTGAGTCTTTGCCGACCGGAATGGTCAGGCCCAGCGCCGGGCACAGCTCTTCGCCCACCGCTTTCACCGCCTCATACAGACCCGCGTCTTCGCCCGGGTGGCCGGCGGCGGCCATCCAGTTAGCCGACAGCTTCACGCGGTTCAGCTCGCCAATCTGCGTGGCGGCGATATTGGTCAGCGCTTCGCCAACCGCCAGACGGCCGGAGGCGGCGAAGTCCAGCAGAGCAACCGGGGCGCGCTCGCCCATCGCCATCGCTTCGCCGTAGTAGCTGTCGAGGCTGGCGGTGGTGACCGCGCAGTTGGCCACCGGGATCTGCCACGGGCCGACCATCTGGTCGCGGGCGACCATGCCGGTCACGGTGCGGTCGCCGATGGTCACGAGGAAGGTTTTCTCGGCCACCGTCGGCAGGTGCAGAACGCGATTAACCGCATCGGCGATGGTAATCGGTTGGCGATCCAGCGCGCTGCCCTGGGCTTTCAGGGTCTGCACGTCGCGGGTCATTTTCGGCGTTTTGCCAAGCAGGACGTCCAGCGGCAGATCGATCGGCTGATCGTTAAAGTGGCTGTCGCTCAGGCTCAGGTGCTGCTCGGCGGTGGCTTCGCCGATAACCGCATAAGGCGCGCGCTCGCGGCGGCACAGCTCGTCGAACAGCGGCAGTTGCTCCGGGGCGACCGCCAGGACATAACGTTCCTGCGATTCGTTACACCAGATCTCCAGCGGGCTCATGCCTGGCTCATCGCTCAGGATATCGCGCAGCTGGAATTTACCGCCGCGGCCGCCGTCGCTGACCAGCTCCGGCATGGCGTTGGAGAGACCGCCGGCGCCGACGTCGTGGATAAACAGGATCGGGTTGGCGTCGCCCAGCTGCCAGCAGCGGTCGATCACTTCCTGACAGCGACGCTCCATTTCCGGGTTGTCACGCTGGACGGAGGCGAAATCGAGGTCGGCATCGGACTGGCCGGAGGCCATGGAAGACGCCGCGCCGCCGCCGAGGCCGATGTTCATCGCCGGACCGCCCAGCACGATCAGCTTCGCGCCGACGGTAATCTCGCCCTTCTGCACGTGCTCGCCGCGGATGTTGCCGATACCGCCGGCCAGCATGATTGGTTTGTGGTAGCCGCGCAGCTCTTCACCGTTATGGCTGGTGACTTTCTCTTCATAGGTGCGGAAGTAGCCGTTCAGCGCCGGGCGACCAAATTCGTTGTTAAACGCCGCGCCGCCCAGCGGGCCTTCGGTCATGATGTCCAGGGCGGTGACGATGCGATCCGGCTTGCCGAAATCTTCTTCCCACGGCTGTTCGAAGCCCGGGATGCGCAGGTTGGAAACCGAGAAGCCCACCAGGCCCGCTTTCGGCTTCGCGCCGCGGCCGGTGGCGCCTTCATCGCGGATTTCGCCGCCGGAGCCGGTTGCCGCGCCCGGCCATGGGGAGATGGCCGTCGGGTGGTTATGGGTTTCCACCTTCATCAGAATGTGCGCCGGCTCCTGATGGAAGTCATAGCGTCCGGTCTGGTGGTCGGCAAAATAGCGCCCCACTTCAGACCCTTCCATCACCGCGGCGTTGTCTTTATAGGCCGACAGGACGTAGTCCGGCGTTTTTTCGAAGGTGTTTTTGATCATTTTGAACAGCGACTTCGGCTGCTGTTCGCCGTCGATGATCCAGTCGGCGTTGAAAATTTTGTGACGACAGTGCTCTGAGTTCGCCTGGGCGAACATATACAGCTCGATATCGTTCGGATTGCGTCCCAGACGGGTAAAGGCGTCCTGCAGGTAGTCAATTTCGTCATCTGCCAGCGCCAGCCCCAAACGGAGGTTGGCGTCAATCAGCGCCTGACGCCCTTCGCCCAACAGGTCAACGCTGGTCACCGGCGTCGGCTGATGGTGAGCGAACAGCTTTTCGCCCGCTTCCAGCGCGTCGAAGACGCTCTCCATCATGCGGTCGTGCAGTTCCGCCGCCACCGCGGCCCACTGTGCTTCGGTCAGAGTCGAGGCTTCAACATAATACGCCACGCCGCGCTCCAGACGCACAACCTGAGCCAGGCCGCAGTTATGGGCGATATCGGTAGCTTTAGAAGACCAGGGAGAGATGGTGCCAGGGCGAGGGGTCACGAGCAGTAATTTACCGGTCGGGGTATGGCTGTTTAAGCTCGGGCCATACTTAAGCAGTCGCGCCAGGCGCTCGCGATTGTCAGCGCTCAGCGGGGCGTTCAGATCGGCAAAATGAATATACTCGGCATATATGGCGCTTACCGGAAGGTTGGCCGCCTGAAATCGTGCCAGCAGTTTATTAATACGGAATGCCGACAGTGCAGGTGAACCACGCAAAATTTCCATCATAAGTCTCTCGTCTTCGAAGCTTTCAGGGTGAGCCAGGGGGGGAAACGGGCGTCATTATAGTGAATCCTGCGCCCCGACGAAACCGTTTGCGTAGAAATAAAATCATTGATGCTGTTTATCAATAAATGTGACGTCCATCGCGAATAAGTTGCCAACTGGCGCATTCTTAAGCAGAATGCCGCTCATTCGACGACAACCTTGCGTTTTTTCCGGACATCGCCTGCTGAGGAACCTGAAGCTGCAGAAGATTAACGCGCTGAAAAAATTAAAGATTAATTATCTGCTCATCGGCATTGTCACCCTTTTGCTGGCGGCTGCCCTGTGGCCGTCGATCCCCTGGTCCGGTAAACCGGAGAACCGGGTGGCGGGCATTATCGCTCGCGGCGAGCTACGCATCAGCACCATCAACTCGCCGATGACCTTCGCCACCATGAACAATAAAACCTTCGGCCTGGACTACGAACTGGCGAAGCAGTTTGCCGACTACCTCGGCGTGACGCTTAAGATAACCGTCCGCCAGAACATCAGCCAGCTGTTTGACGACCTCGACGACGGTCAGGCCGATATGCTGGCCGCCGGGCTGGTCTATAACCAGGAGCGGGTGAAAAACTACCAGGCCGGCCCTGGCTACTACTCCGTTTCCCAACAGCTGGTCTATCGCGTCGGCAATACCCGGCCGCGCAGCCTCGCGGCGCTGACCGCCGAGCAGCTCGCCATCGCCCCGGGTCACGTGGCGATCAACGATCTCCAGGTACTGAAAGCGGAGAAATACCCGGATCTTGCCTGGCGCGTGGACGAAAAGCGCGGCACCACCGCGCTGATGCAGGCGGTGATTGACGGCAAACTCGATTACACCATCGCCGACTCGGTAGCCGTCAGCTTGTTTCAGCGCGTCCATCCGGAGCTGGCGGTAGCCCTCGATATCACCGACGAACAGCCGGTCACCTGGTTCAGCGCTCGGGACGACGATAATTCGCTGTCGGCGGCGATGCTTGATTTCTTCAACAATATTAATGAAGACGGCACCCTGGCGCGCCTGGAAGAGAAGTACCTCGGCCACGGCAACGATTTCGATTATGTCGATACCCGCACCTTCCTGCGCGCGGTGGAAAACATTCTTCCGGAGGTGCAGCCGCTGTTTGAAAAGTACGCCCGCGAGATCGACTGGCGCCTGCTGGCCGCCATCGCCTGGCAGGAATCCCACTGGGATCCGCAGGCCACCTCGCCTACCGGCGTGCGCGGCATGATGATGCTTACGCGTAATACGGCGCAGAGTCTGGGGCTGACTGACCGGACCGATGCGGCGCAGAGTATCGAGGGCGGTATGCGCTATCTCCAGGATATGATGGATAAAGTGCCGGATTCGATCCCGAAAGATGAACGCATCTGGTTTGCGCTGGCCGCTTACAATATGGGCTATGCCCATATGCTGGACGCCATGGCGCTTACCCGCAAACAGAAAGGCAATCCCAACAGCTGGGCAGACGTTAAGCTGCGTTTACCCCTGCTGAGCCAGAAACCCTATTACAGCAAACTTAAATACGGCTATGCCCGCGGCCATGAGGCCTACGCCTATGTGGAAAACATCCGCAAATATCAGATAAGCCTTGTCGGCTATTTGTCAGAAAAGGAGCGCCAGCAGCAGCAAACGCTGGCCCTGGCGGAGGATTACCCGGCGGTGCTCCCCAATGAGCTCGAACAGCCGCAGGAGACCACCCTGCCCTTTTTCAAGTTTCGCGCCGATAAACAGATGGATAATGCCCGGATGAAACTCCCCGGCCACCTGTATTAACTTTCCCCGTTCTGCTCCCGGGCTTTCTTCAGCGCTTTTTTCTCTTCCCGCCGCCAGCGGAAGAAGTCGCTCAGCATGGCAGAGCAGGATCCCGCCAGCACGCCTTCGCTAATCTCAACCCGATGGTTCATTCCCGGGTGGTGCAGAACATCCATCAGCGAGCCGGCGGCGCCGGTCTTGGCATCCCTGGCGCCAAACACCAGGCGGGCGATACGGCTGTGCACCATCGCGCCCGCGCACATCACGCAGGGCTCGAGGGTCACGTACAGCGTGGCGTCGATCAGGCGATAGTTTTGCAGCACCAGCCCGCCCTGGCGTAAGGCCATAATTTCCGCATGGGCGGTGGGGTCGTGACGGCCTATCGGCCGGTTCCAGCCCTCGCCGATGACCTGATTGTTATGCACCAGCACCGCGCCCACCGGCACCTCGCCCTCTTCCCAGGCGCGCTTCGCCAGCGTCAGGGCATGACGCATCCAGTATTCATCATTGAGTTCGAGGTCAGACACAGCGGCCACTCCAGCAGAAAAAGCGGGGCGCATTATACATGGGAGCTATCAATTACACACTATTACTCCAGTTGCTGCAGCTCTCCCTGCGGGGTGACCCGCCAGCGATGCTGGCAAAAGCCGAGCAATGGGTTATCCTGCTCGCTATCGCTATAGCCGCTATACAGCTGCAGCGGAGCGCCAATCTTTTTCTCCAGCTGCACCACCTTTTCATGGCCCAGGCAGCGCAGGGTCAATACCCAGCCGCCCCAGCGGCGCGCGGTGCGGCTGGCTATCAGATTCACCCGCGGCAGCCAGAGGGTATCGCGATAGACCTGTTCCACCAGCGACTGCGGCGAGCCGGTGATCAACCAGACGTCGGCATCGGTACTGGTCAGGTAGGCCGTCAGCCGCGCATGAACCACCGGAAACGCCGTCACATGATGACGAAACCAGCCGACAAACTCCGCTTCCAGCCGCTTCAGTACCGCCTCGCGACGGCCAAAGGTTGACGCCCACAGCAGCAGGCTCATCGGCCAGCGCGCCGCCCGCCCGCACACCGCCAACCCGGCAAGGATCGCCGGCCCCATCGCCACCACCAGCAGCAGGTTCAGCGGCAGATGGCGCAGCAGGTAGCGCAGAAAACTGCCGAACATATCCTGTTGATGCAAGGTTCCGTCCAGATCGAAAAACACCACTCTCCGTTCACTGTGCTGCAAACTGCCTCCTTCTCTCAGGATTCGCTTCTCGTTAGGGTAAGCTTAACAGTCTTATGCCATGAAGAGGGAAAACATCCCTGCCGTTAAGGAAGAATTAAATTAGCAGGCGAAGGAAAAATTGTGGCTTATGAATTTTTAATTCGTGGTATACCCCTTATAATCGAATAAAAATTCTGTCAGTCACGAGCCGGACGGCTCCAGCGGAGCTCCAATGAACTGTTTAACGCGTATTCGTCAGCGCTATCCCACCCTGGCGGCGAGCGACAAAAAGTTGGCCGATTTTATTCTGAGCCAACCCGATGACACCCGGCACCTCAGCTCGCAACAGCTGGCGGTGGAAGCCGGTGTGAGTCAGTCCAGCGTGGTTAAATTTGCCCAGAAACTGGGGTTCAAAGGCTTTCCGGCGCTGAAGCTGGCGCTGAGTGAAGCGCTGGCCAGCAGCCCGGATCCGCACTCCGTTCCGGTACATAACCACATTCGCGGTGACGACCCGCTGCGTCTGGTGGGCGAGAAACTCATTAAAGACAATGTCGCCGCCATGCATGCCTCGCTGGACGTCAACACTGAAGAGACGCTGCGGGAAGCCGTCACGCTGCTGCGCAACGCCCGGCGGGTGATCGTCACCGGGATTGGCGCGTCCGGCCTGGTAGCGCGTAACTTTAGCTGGAAGCTGATGAAGATCGGCGTTAATGCTGTTTCGGAGCAGGATATGCACGCCCTGCTGGCGATGGTGCAGGCCATGTCCAGCGACGATCTGCTGCTGGCGATCTCTTACTCCGGCGAGCGTCGGGAGATCAATATGGCGGCCGGTGAAGCGCTGCGCGTGGGCTCCAGGATCCTGGCGATCACCGGCTTTAGCCCTAACGCCCTGCAGCAGCAGGCGACCCACTGCCTGTACACCATCGCCGAAGAGCAGGCGACGCGCAGCGCGGCCATCTCTTCCACCAGCGCGCAAATGATGCTCACCGACCTGCTGTTTATGGGGCTGGTGCAGCAGGATCTGGAGCGGGCGCCGGAGCGCATTCGCCATAGCGAAGCGCTGGTGAAAAAGCTGGTCTGAGCAGAAAATGGGCGTATAATGCCCGCCCTGTTTGTGTTGTTTCTGAGATTTTCCTGATGGCGCTGTTAATTACCAAAAAATGCATCAACTGCGATATGTGCGAGCCGGAGTGCCCTAATGAGGCCATTTCGATGGGTGACAGCATTTATGAAATTAACAGCGACCGCTGCACCGAATGCGTGGGCCATTACGACACGCCCACCTGCCAGAAGGTGTGCCCGATCCCAAATACCATTCTGAAAGATCCGGCACACGTCGAGAATGAAGAACAGCTGTGGGATAAATTCGTCCTGATGCACCACGCGGATAAAATTTAACCGCTTCCCGGCTTAGCTTTCAACAATCACCGTGGCGCAGGCGTAATGGCGCTCATCGGCGAGCGTGACATGAATATGGCTCACCCCCAGTCGTTCCGCCAGCCGTTGCGCCTCACCCCATAGCCGCAGCTTCGGCTTGCCCAGCTCATCGTTGTAAACTTCGAACTGATTAAAGGCCAACCCGTTGCGGATCCCGGTCCCCAGCGCTTTCGCCGCCGCTTCCTTGACCGCAAAGCGTTTCGCCAGGAAACGCACCGGCTGCTGGTGCTGCTCCCAGATGCTCCATTCATGGTCGCTCAGCACCCGGCGGGCAAGGCGATCGCCGCTGCGGGCGATCACCGCCTCGATGCGGGCGATCTCGACGATGTCGGTACCCAGCCCGAGGATGGCCATTAGCCGCGCGCTTCCAGCATCAGACGTTTCATTTCCGCCACCGCCTCTTTCAGGCCGCTCATTACCGCCCGGCCAATAATCGCGTGGCCGATATTCAGCTCATGCATTTCCGGCAGCGCAGCAATCGCCTTCACGTTGTGATAGGTCAGACCGTGACCCGCATTGACCTTCAGGCCGAGGCTGGCGGCGTAGGTGGCCGCTTTGGCAATACGTTCCAGCTCCTTCGCCTGCTCGGCGTCGGTTTTAGCATCGGCATAGCAGCCGGTGTGGATTTCGATATAGGGCGCGCCAACGTCCGCCGCCGCTTTGATCTGCGCCTCATCCGCATCGATAAACAGGGAGACCAGGATGCCGGCATCCGCCAGGCGTTGACAGGCATCACGCATCTTGTCGCGCTGGCCGGCCACGTCCAGTCCGCCTTCGGTGGTCACTTCCTGACGCTTCTCCGGCACCAGGCAGCAGAAATGCGGTTTGGTTTCGCAGGCGATCGTCAGCATCTCTTCGGTGACCGCCATTTCAAGGTTCATGCGGGTGTGCAGCGTCTGGCGCAGGATACGCACATCGCGATCGGTGATATGGCGGCGGTCTTCGCGCAGATGCACGGTTATGCCGTCGGCGCCGGCCTGTTCGGCAATGAAAGCCGCCTGAACCGGATCCGGGTAAGCGGTGCCGCGGGCGTTACGCAAGGTCGCGATATGGTCAATATTGACCCCTAACAGTAATTCAGCCATGACAATCCTCGTTAATCATTATTCGTATTATCCGCTCGCGCCTTTCGCGCGGGCATAAACTGGCGAAACAATTCCCGGCTCTTGAGCGGTTTGCCGCCGAGATAGGGCTTCAGGGCGATACGGGTAAAGCGCTTCGCGGCGCGTAACGTATCAACATCAGGAAACTCGCGACTCGCCAACGCTTTCAAATGGTGCCCGGTAAACGTGTTGTTATCAATCACCAGGCTGGCAATAAAGCCTTTTTCTTCGCGATAGCGGTAGGTCATGGTGTCGTCCACCGGCTCGCCGCTCCCGGCACAGTGGAGAAAATCCACGCCATAGCCCAGGTGTCCGAGCAGCGCCAGCTCAAAGCGCCGCAGCGCAGGCTCCGGCGAGCCGCTGGCCCCGGCGAGCGCCTGAATGCAGTGCAGATAGTCAAAAAAGAGTTCGGAGAAGCGCGTTTCGTGCTCAAGCACGCGGGAGATAAGCTCGTTAACGTAAAGACCGCTGTAGAGGGTGATGCCGCTGAGCGGCAGCGCCAGCGAGACAGCTTCCGCGCTGCGCAGGGTTTTGACTTCGCCGCGGCCGCCGAAGCGAACCAGCAAGGGGGTAAAGGGCTGTAAAGCGCCTTTAAGATTCGAGCGTTTGGAGCGTGCGCCCTTGGCAACCAGGCGCACGCGACCGGATTCTTCCGTGAAGACGTCCAGCATCAGGCTGGTTTCGCTCCACGGTCGGCTATGCAGGACAAAGGCGCGCTGCCATCCATCCACGTTGCGTTAACTCAGAGGTCGTCAACATAACCGAGACTGCGCAGGGCGCGCTCGTCATCGGCCCAGCCGGATTTCACTTTGACCCACAGTTCGAGGTGCACCGGCGCTTCAAACATCTCCTGCATGTCCTTACGCGCTTCGATGCCGATGGTTTTGATTTTGGCGCCTTTGTTGCCAATCACCATCTTCTTCTGCCCTTCACGCTCGACAAGGATCAAGCCGTTGATGTCGTAACCGCCACGCTCGTTGGTCACGAAACGTTCGATTTCCACGGTGACGGAGTACGGTAGCTCAGCGCCGAGGAAACGCATCAGTTTTTCACGGATGATTTCGGAAGCCATAAAGCGCTGAGAACGATCGGTAATATAATCTTCCGGGAAGTGGTGGATCGCTTCCGGCAGATGCTTACGCACGATCGACGCAATGGTGTCGACGTTGGTCCCCGTTTCCGCCGACATCGGCACGATATCAAGGAAGTTCATCTGGCTGGCGAGGAACTGCAGATGCGGTAACAGATCCGCTTTTTCCTGCACGTTATCCACTTTGTTGACCGCGAGGATCACCGGCGCTTTGGCGTCGCGCAGCTTGTTGAGCACCATCTCGTCGTCCTGCGTCCAGCGGGTGCCTTCCACCACGAAGATGACCAGCTCAACATCGCCAATAGAGCTGCTGGCCGCTTTGTTCATTAAGCGGTTAATGGCGCGCTTTTCTTCCATATGCAGGCCCGGGGTATCGACGTAAATCGCCTGATACGGCCCTTCGGTATGGATGCCGACGATGCGGTGACGGGTGGTCTGCGCTTTACGGGAGGTGATCGAGATCTTCTGCCCAAGCAGCTTATTCAACAGCGTGGATTTGCCAACGTTTGGACGACCCACGATGGCGACAAACCCACAATAACTTTTTTCTTCGCTCATTCCAGCTCCAGCTTTTTCAGCGCCTGTTCGGCGGCAGCCTGCTCCGCCTTACGACGGCTGGAACCTGTGCCAACCACCGGTTCACTCAGGCCACTGACCTGGCAGTGGATAGTAAATTCCTGATCGTGCGCTTCGCCGCGCACCTGGACTACCAGGTAGGACGGCAGCGGCAGATGACGACCCTGCAGATACTCCTGCAGACGCGTCTTCGGATCCTTTTGCTTATCGCCCGGGCTGATTTCGTCCAGACGAGTCTGGTACCAGGAGAGGATTAAGCGTTCAACGTTCTGAATATCACTGTCGAGGAAAACCCCGCCAATTAACGCTTCAACGGTGTCCGCGAGAATCGATTCGCGACGGAAACCGCCGCTTTTCAGTTCGCCCGGCCCGAGGCGCAAGCATTCGCCCAGTTCAAACTCGCGGGCGATTTCCGCCAGCGTGTTGCCACGCACCAGCGTCGCGCGCATACGGCTCATGTCGCCTTCATCCACGCGAGGAAAGCGATGATACAGCGCATTAGCGATCACGAAACTTAAAATGGAGTCGCCTAAAAATTCCAGGCGCTCATTATGTTTGCTGCTGGCACTGCGGTGAGTTAATGCCTGTTGCAACAGCTCCTGATGATGAAAAGTGTAGCCCAGCTTTCGTTGAAGCCGATTAATTACGATGGGGTTCATGCGTTACCAATAAATGAATGCGTCAAAGATGCAGCACACGAAACCGACCTGAGCATACGCTTCAAACAGTAAGTTGAAACAGACCAATACGCTTTCGTGTGCAGTGTCACCCGGCAGAGCGACAACCAAAAACTTCGGGGGGATATTCTATACGCAACGACACGGGATGTCGTTAGTTTGAATGGATTTAAATACTAAATAATTCGCGCCGCTGCGATAACAGCAGCGGCGTGAATTCAGCAGATGAAATTAATGAATTCCACCAATGCGCGATAACCGCACGCCGGTCGGCCATTCACCTTCCTGCTTTTCAAAACTCATCCAGATAGCGGTGGCCTTCCCGACCAGGTTTGCTTCCGGCACAAAGCCCCAGTAACGGCTGTCGGCGCTGTTATCCCGGTTGTCGCCCATCATGAAGTACTGACCCGGCGGCACAATCCAGGTGGCCAGCGGCAGACCGCTCTGATGGTAATACATGCCAGCCTGATCCTGAGCAATCGGCACCATCAGAATACGATGCGTGACGTCGCCCAGCGTCTCCTGACGCTCGGTGAGGCGAATGCCGTCGGCTTTGGTTTCACCCTTCGGCAGCTGCCAGAAACCGCTGCTCGCTTCGCCGCCGTTGCTGCGGGAGAAGGTCTGAACGAAATCGCTCGGCTCCACGTTGGAGTAAGTCACCGGCAGCGCGTTGCCGCAGGCCTGTCCGGAGCTGCAGCCCGGCTGAATGGTGACCTGCTTGGCAATCGGATCGTAGGTGACTTTATCCCCCGGGAGCCCCACCGCGCGCTTGATGTAGTCCAGGCGCGGGTCTTCCGGATATTTAAACACCACGATATCGCCGCGCTTCGGATGGCCCGTCTCGATCAGCGTTTTCTGGTAGATAGGATCTTTAATGCCGTAGGCAAATTTCTCCACCAGGATGAAATCGCCAATCAGCAGAGTCGGCATCATCGAACCTGACGGGATCTGGAACGGCTCATAAATGAATGAACGTACCACCAGAACGATCGCCAGCACCGGGAAAACCGATGCGCCGGTTTCCAGCCAGCCCGGTTTCGGGCCGACTTTCTTCAACGTCTTTTTGTCCAGCTGCTCGCCGGTCGCTGCCTGAGCAGCGGCCTGACGCTCACGACGTTTCGGTGCAAAAATGAACTTGTCCAGGCACCATAAAACGCCCGTCACCAGGGTTGCAATCACCAGGATCAGGGCAAACATGTTCGCCATGCCAACTCCTTAGGGTTATTTGCCGTCTTTACCAACGTGCAGAATGGCGAGGAACGCTTCCTGCGGCAGTTCAACGTTACCGACCTGCTTCATACGCTTCTTACCTTCTTTCTGCTTCTGCAGCAGCTTTTTCTTACGGCTGACGTCACCGCCGTAGCATTTCGCCAGCACGTTTTTACGCAGCTGTTTCACGGTAGAGCGCGCGATGATGTGGTTGCCGATGGCCGCCTGAATCGCGATGTCGAACTGCTGACGCGGAATAAGATCTTTCATCTTTTCCACCAGCTCGCGGCCGCGATACGGCGCGTTATCGTTGTGGGTGATCAGCGCCAGCGCATCGACGCGCTCGCCGTTGATCAGCACATCGACGCGTACCATGTTCGACGCCTGGAAGCGTTTGAAGTTGTAGTCCAGCGACGCATAGCCGCGGGAGGTAGACTTCAGACGGTCGAAGAAGTCGAGCACCACTTCCGCCATCGGGATTTCGTAGGTCAGCGCCACCTGTTTACCGTGGTAAACCATGTTGGTCTGCACGCCGCGCTTCTCCACGCACAGGGTGATCACGTTGCCGAGGAACTCCTGCGGCAGCAGCATGTGACACTCGGCGATCGGCTCACGCAGCTCCTGAATATTATTCAGCGGCGGCAGCTTGGACGGGCTGTCGACGTAGATAACTTCTTTGGAGGTGGTCTCCACTTCGTAAACTACCGTCGGCGCGGTGGTGATCAGGTCAAGATCGTATTCACGCTCCAGACGCTCCTGAATGATCTCCATGTGCAGCAGGCCGAGGAAGCCGCAGCGGAAGCCGAAGCCCAGCGCGGTAGAACTTTCCGGCTCGTAGAACAGAGAGGCGTCGTTGAGGCTCAGTTTGCCCAGCGCGTCGCGGAAAGCTTCATAATCATCGGAGCTCACCGGGAACAGGCCGGCATACACCTGCGGTTTCACCTTCTTAAAGCCAGGCAGCGCTTTGTCTGCCGGGTTGCGGGCGGCGGTCAGGGTATCGCCCACCGGCGCGCCAAGGATGTCTTTGATCGCGCAGACCAGCCAGCCTACCTCGCCGCATTTCAGCTCGGTACGGTCAACCTGTTTCGGCGTGAAGATGCCCAGACGGTCGGCGTTATAGACCTGGCCGGTACTCATGACCTTGATCTTGTCGCCCTTGCGCATGGTGCCGTTTTTAATTCGTACCAGCGACACTACGCCGAGGTAGTTATCGAACCAGGAGTCGATAATCAGCGCCTGCAGCGGCGCGTCCGGATCGCCTTCCGGCGGCGGAATATCGCGCACCAGACGCTCCAGCACCTCGGTCACGCCGACGCCGGTTTTCGCCGAGCAGCGCACCGCGTCGTGGGCGTCGATCCCGACGATATCTTCAATTTCGTCCGCTACGCGCTCAGGGTCGGCCGCAGGCAGGTCGATCTTGTTGAGTACCGGAACGACCTCCAGGTCCATCTCCATCGCGGTGTAGCAGTTGGCCAGGGTCTGGGCTTCTACGCCCTGCCCGGCGTCAACCACCAGCAGCGCGCCTTCGCACGCGGCGAGGGAACGGGAAACTTCATAAGAGAAGTCCACGTGGCCCGGGGTGTCGATAAAGTTCAGCTGATAGGTCTCACCGTCGTTGGCCTTATAGTCCAGGGTGACGCTCTGCGCCTTGATGGTGATCCCGCGTTCGCGCTCAAGATCCATGGAGTCCAGAACCTGGGCTTCCATTTCACGATCAGAAAGGCCACCGCAAATCTGGATGATACGGTCAGACAGCGTCGACTTACCGTGGTCGATGTGAGCGATGATCGAAAAGTTACGTATATTCTTCATATTTAGAGTTAATTATGCCTTACGAGTATCATGAGGCCGCTGTACTGTGCCTGACGTTTTTTAATCCGAAAACGCCGCATTCTACACTACATCCTTGAAACCAGGAAATGCTGTTAGATCCAGCATAACCGCAGAAATTGTGGCGTTGTAACAGGAAGGGTAAATAAAGATAAGGGCCAGTGAAATCACTGACCCATGTCGGAGGAAGGCGTTTCGATACGCACCAGATCCGGCGGCAACGCGACGCTCAGAATCACCGGCTGCCACGACTGGCGCGCTGCCAGCTGCGGCGACAGACCGCGCGCCACCAGAAACCCGCCGACGCCGCCCAGCAGCGCGCCGCACAGCGAAGCGATATCGCTGGCAAACAGCACCTGGAAAATCGACGCCATCACAAACAGACCCACCAGCGGCGCCATGTAGACCAACAGCGCCGAACCCAGCAGACTGCTCTCGGCGATCCCCAGCTCCACTTTTTGCCCCGCCGTCAACGGCTGCTCGCAGGGCACGCTGATGGTATGGCTGGTCTGCGGCCCCAGCTTGTTTAATACCCGGCTGCCGCAGCCGGCGCGGGAGGCGCAACTGCTGCAGGAGGCTTTAACGTCGCAGTGCACCTGCGCCACGCCGTTATGCCAGGAAACCACGGTGGCCCACTCTTTGATCATTGTACTGCCTTGAATTTAATGCTGTCTGAGATACGCTTCGCCGTCTGCGGCGGCAGTTCGCCCACCACGGTGATCTCCGCGTTATCGCGTACCGTCGTGCTGACGGTGCGTCGGCCGGTGCGCAACAGCTGGTCGCTGCTGGCCGCGGTGGCGCGGTTGATATTGATCGAGAAGCTGAACAAGCCGTCGGAATAGAGACGTGATTCTACCGGACCATCAAAGGTGGGCAGACGACGCTGGCTGCTGGAGACCTCAGTCATGCCCTGCGGGAGCCACGTTGGCGCCCAGTTGAAGTTGGCTTTGTCGCCCCCTTCAGGCACCGACAGCTGCGGCGGCAAATTCGCTTTCGCCAGCGTCTCCATGCTGGCGCTGACGTTATCGCCAACGTTGAAAGAGACGACCCGGAACTGCTCCAGCGTTTCACCGTCGCGGTCGAGCAAATCGACGCGCAGCGGCAGCTTGGTCTCAGCGTCCAGCCAGGCGATAAAGCTATAGCGCGTGCCGTCGCGAGCCACGACGCGGATCACGTCGCAGAGGCGGTCGGCGATACGGGTACGGCCCACGGAGATAAAATCATAGGCTGCGCTGAGACGTTTGAAATCGCTGTAAACCAACGACGGCAGCGAATCGACGATATAGTCGCCGTTCAGGGTGAACGGATCGAGGCCGGGTTCAAAATAGCTGATTTCCGTACCGCGCAGGACCACTTCCCGGCGCGGACCGTCCAGCTGCAGAAGCTGCGCCAGCGGTTGATTGTTCAGTCGAGCGTGACGATAGCGCAGCGACTCAACGCCTTGTTTGCTGATGCTGACGAAAGACAGCTCATAATTGAGGGACTGGCTGGCCAGGTTCATCTGCTGCAACAACGCCCCGGACGATGTATCAGCCGAGGCGTTGACAGAGAACAACAGACTGCCTGCCATGAGCGACATGGCACACCAAAGTTGCTTCATTACTGCGATTGCGTTCCTAAAGTTTGATAACCCGGCACCTGGACTGCGGCCTGCTGAGTCTGGGCCTGGCCAAACTGAAGCTGCTCAGCGTGCAGGCGGCGCTGCAGTTCGTAGTCCTGCAGCATGGCGTTAATCCGCCGACGCTGTTCCTGGACCTGAGCCTGCTGGCCGCTACCTGCTGATACGTCAGCCGGTACGCCAAGGCTTACCGGGCTCGCTTTACCCATCATCGGCAGCGTATTGAACACCGGCGCCTCTGGCTGCTGAGCGGCATCAGACTGCCCATTATAGTGCTGGACGCCGACGATAACCGCAAGCGATACGCAGGCGGCAACACCCATCTGGGTCAGTGAGCTGGCCCACGGACGCACTTTGTTCCAGAACGGCATCTGCCGCCACTGGTGCGGTGCGGGCTGAGATTCAGGAATAAGCGGCGCCGTCTGACGAACGGGCTCATTTTCAATGGCGGCCATCACCCGGGCGGAGATATCAAATTGCAGCACCTCTGCGGTATCGCCACGCAGCGTATCGCGGATAAGGTGATAACTCTCCCAGGTTTTTTGCATCTCAGAAGAACGACTCAGCTCGTTGAGCAGTTCGTTATCCAGCGTTTCACCATCCATTAAAGCCGAAAGTTTTTCTTTCTGCATGCCTGATACCCTTTTCCAGTATTCCGCTATCGTCAACGCCTGATAAGCGGTTGAACTTTATTATCAATAGCTTCTCGCGCCCGGAAGATACGCGAACGCACCGTCCCAACCGGACAATCCATGATAGCGGCTATCTCTTCATAGCTTAGGCCATCCAGCTCCCGTAACGTAATTG
The DNA here is from genome assembly GCF_048822555.1 of Klebsiella sp. C283. Lineage (NCBI taxonomy): Bacteria > Pseudomonadati > Pseudomonadota > Gammaproteobacteria > Enterobacterales > Enterobacteriaceae > Klebsiella > Klebsiella sp. C283. The sequence continues at coordinate 14,863 of NZ_JBMEZS010000012.1, read as the reverse complement.
CCATGCGTAAATCTTCCGGAAGCGATTCAATGGTACGAAAAACTATTTGTCTCAGTTCTTCTGACAACATTAAGTTCTCAGGGTTCGAAATTTCTTTCAACGCCCCGCCGCTTTCGAAGTTTTCCGCCTCGTTGGCGTCAACATCGCTGGACGGCGGACGGCGTCCCTGAGCAACCAGATAATTCTTCGCCGTATTGACGGCGATACGGTATAACCAGGTGTAAAAAGCGCTATCTCCCCGGAAAGAGTCCAGCGCACGCCATGCCTTAACGAACGATTCCTGAACGACGTCAGCGATATCGCCCGGCGGTACATAGCGGGAAACCAGGCTCGCGACCTTATGCTGATAGCGCACTACCAGCAAATTAAACGCTTTCTGATCTCCTTTCTGGACCCGTTCAACAAGGACCTGATCCGTTAACTGCTCGCTCATCCGAGGTAATGTCTCCCCAAACCCAATTCCCATGCGTCTTCAAAACACCACCCAAAATCTGCATTATGAGCAAGCTGACTCTTGGAGTGTATGAAAACAATAAAGTTCCGTTACGCTTTTGTTTTTTGTCTGGCAACGGCGGCAGATCGTTATCAATCATTATATGCCCAGGTTGCTAAACGATAGGTTAGTCAATAAGAAAAAGCGCAGGCCCGTCTGAAGGGTATCGTAACACGGCGTTTATTTCACTATAAAATCCAATGCCATCAACATGCCACGCGTCTCATTTTCGCCGTGCTCCAGACCGTTTCCGCTCGCCTGCTGTTTAGCCGTCACAACGCCAGTTAAAAAAAATTGTACGATTCCTCACGAGCTGGTGCTATTGTGAGCTAAATGTGTTTAGTAAATTAAACAAAGACGATGAATACCACTCCTGACTTCTCTTGTGATGTGTTGATTATCGGCAGCGGCGCTGCCGGCCTCTCTCTTGCGCTGCGTCTGGCAGAGCACAGTTCGGTGACGGTGTTGAGCAAAGGGCCGATCAGCGAAGGTTCAACGTTCTATGCGCAGGGCGGGATTGCCGCCGTCTTCGACGAGACCGACAGTATTGAATCCCATGTCGAAGATACCCTGATCGCCGGCGCAGGGTTATGCGATCGCCATGCGGTCACCTTCGTCGCCAGCAACGCCAGACCATGCGTCCAGTGGCTTATCGATCAGGGCGTATTGTTTGACACCCAGGTCCAGGCCAATGGCGAAGAGAGCTATCATCTCACGCGCGAAGGGGGCCACAGCCATCGGCGCATTCTTCACGCCGCCGACGCTACCGGCAAAGCGGTGGAGACGACGCTGGTCGATAAAGCCCTCGCCCATCCCAATATCCGCATCCTTGAGCGCAGCAATGCCGTCGACTTGATCGTATCGGATAAGATTGGCCTGCCGGGCACGCGCCGGGTGGTCGGGGCATGGATCTGGAACCGCAATAAAGAGCGCGTGGAAACCTGCAGCGCGAAGGCGGTGGTGCTCGCCACCGGCGGAGCCGCCAAGGTTTATCAATACACCACTAACCCCGACGTCTCTTCCGGAGACGGTATCGCGATGGCCTGGCGGGCGGGCTGCCGGGTGGCGAATCTGGAATTCAACCAATTTCACCCCACCGCGCTGTATCATCCGCAGGCGCGCAATTTCCTGCTGACCGAAGCGCTGCGCGGCGAAGGCGCCCACCTTAAACGCCCGGACGGCACCCGCTTTATGCCGGACTTTGACGAACGCGGCGAGTTGGCCCCACGCGATATCGTCGCCCGCGCCATCGATCATGAGATGAAGCGCCTTGGCGTTGACTGTATGTTCCTTGATATCAGCCATAAACCCGAGGCGTTTGTTCGCCAGCACTTCCCGATGATTTACGAAAAGCTGCTCGGTCTGGGAATTGATTTAACCAAAGATCCGGTGCCGGTCGTCCCTGCCGCGCATTACACCTGCGGCGGCGTGATGGTGGATGATAATGGCCGCACCGACGTCGATGGGTTATACGCCATCGGCGAAGTCAGCTATACCGGGCTGCACGGCGCGAACCGTATGGCCTCGAACTCGCTGCTGGAGTGTCTGGTTTACGGCTGGTCCGCCGCAGAAGATATTGCCCGTCGCCTGCCGCTGGCCCAGAAGGTCAGCACCCTGCCGGCGTGGGATGAAAGTCAGGTGGAGATCCCGGATGAACTGGTGGTTATCCAGCATAACTGGCACGAGCTGCGCCTGCTGATGTGGGATTACGTGGGGATTGTGCGCACCACCCGCAGGCTGGAGCGCGCCCTGCGGCGCATTACCATGCTGCAGCAGGAGCTGGATGAGTATTACGCCCGCTTCCGCGTCTCGAATAATCTGCTGGAGCTGCGCAATCTGGTGCAGGTGGCGGAACTCATCGTACGCTGCGCGATGTTGCGCAAAGAGAGCCGGGGACTGCATTACACCCTCGACTATCCGCAGCCGCTGCCGAACAGCGGTCCGTCGATACTGTCGCCCCTGGCTCACATAAAAAGATAAAAATCCTCGGTCAGAGCGGTAAAGCCTTCTGAATACTGCTGCTCTGGCCCGCGGATCGCCAGCCTGTCGCTGAAACACTCCCCCGCCGTCGGGGAGAAAGCCAGCAGCACCCGATGCGGCGGCCGCAGCTCGGTCTCCGCCACGTCAGTGCGCAGTCGCAGGTGCCAGCCCATCGCGGTTGCCCGTTCGATAAACGCATTACCGATATCGACCGGCAGCACCACGCAAAAAAAGCCTTCTTCGGTGATATGCTCAGCGGCACAGGTCAGCAGAGAAGCGTGATCGAGCGTCGTGGTATACCGCGCCTGCTCCCGCTGCGAGGTGGCGCAAGGCACCCCTTCCGCAAAAAAGGGCGGGTTACTGATTATCAGTTGATAGCGTCGGGTCTGCGGCGGCTGCCACTGATGGATATCGGCCTGACAGACCTCAACCCGCGAAGCCCATGGCGACGCAAGGGCATTTTCCTGCGCCTGGGCGGCGGCCTCCTCATCCAGTTCGACCGCATCGACACGCACATCATCGCCGGTACGCTGCGCGAGCATTAGCGCCAGCAGGCCGCTGCCGGCGCCAATATCCAGCACATGTTTCACCCCGGCAATCGGCGCCCAGGCGCCGAGCAAAATGCCGTCGGTACCTACCTTCATCGCGCAACGATCGTGGGCGACAAAAAACTGTTTGAAGGTAAAACCATTGCGCGGCAGCGCAAACTTCGACTGAGACATCCTCAATAACCTTGCCGACAAAAAACTCCTGAACGTAAGGCTATGCACAATACCGGAGAACAGATAGCCTTACAAACAGATGAACATTACGTCAGTAACGTCTATAATCGGCGGCCCACTCAGAGGTAGAACATGACTGTAACGACTTTTTCCGAACTTGAACTCGATGAAAACCTGCTGGAAGCCCTCCAGGATAAAGGTTTCACTCGCCCGACAGCCATTCAGGCCGCCGCTATTCCGCCTGCGCTCGATGGCCGTGACATTCTCGGTTCAGCGCCGACCGGCACCGGTAAAACGGCGGCGTATCTGCTGCCAGCGTTGCAGCACCTGCTCGATTTCCCGCGTAAGAAATCCGGCCCGCCGCGTATTCTTATCCTGACGCCGACCCGTGAACTGGCGATGCAGGTGGCTGACCACGCCCGCGAGCTGGCGAAGCATACCCATCTGGATATCGCCACCATTACCGGCGGCGTAGCCTACATGAACCACGCGGAAGTGTTCAGCGAAAACCAGGACATCGTTGTCGCCACCACTGGTCGCCTGCTGCAGTATATAAAAGAAGAGAACTTCGACTGCCGCGCCGTCGAGACCCTGATCCTCGATGAAGCCGACCGCATGCTGGACATGGGCTTTGCGCAGGATATCGAAACCATCGCCGGTGAAACCCGCTGGCGCAAGCAGACCATGCTGTTCTCCGCGACGCTGGAAGGCGATGCGATCAAAGACTTCGCTGAGCGCCTGCTGGAAGAGCCGGTTGAAGTTTCCGCTACCCCGTCGACTCGCGAGCGTAAGAAAATCCATCAATGGTACTATCGCGCGGACGATATCGAACATAAGACCAGGCTGCTGGTGAATCTGCTGCAACAGCCGGAAGCTACCCGCGCTATCGTCTTTGTGCGCAAGCGCGAGCGCGTGCATGAGCTGGCCAACTGGCTGCGTGAAGCGGGGATTAACACCTGCTGGCTGGAGGGCGAGATGGTGCAGGCCAAGCGTAACGAAGCCATTAAGCGTCTGACCGACGGCCGCGTAAACGTGCTGATCGCCACCGACGTCGCCGCCCGCGGTATCGATATTCCGGACGTCAGCCACGTCTTTAACTTCGATATGCCGCGCACCGCCGACATCTATCTGCACCGTATCGGTCGTACCGGCCGTGCAGGTAAGAAAGGCACCGCGATTTCGCTGGTTGAAGCGCACGATCACCTGCTGCTGGGCAAGATCGGCCGCTACGTTGAAGAACCGCTGAAAGCTCGCGTGATTGATGAATTGCGACCCAAAACCCGCGCGCCAAGCGAGAAGTTGACCGGTAAACCATCGAAGAAAGTGCTGGCGAAACGCGCCGAGAAAAAAGAGAAAGAAAAAGAGAAGCCGCGGGTGAAGAAGCGCCACCGCGATACGAAAAATATCGGTAAGCGCCGGAAGCCAAGCGCGACCGGGACGCCATCAGCGTCGAGCGAAGAGTAAAAAAAACGCCGGGATATCCCGGCGTTTTCACATCTGGCGTTAGCCTTACAGACTTTCGGTAAAGGTACGAGCGATAACGTCGCGCTGCTGTTCCGGGGTCAGGGAGTTGAAGCGTACCGCGTAGCCGGAAACACGAATGGTCAGCTGCGGATATTTTTCCGGATGCTCAACCGCGTCCAGCAGGGTTTCGCGACGCAGCACGTTAACGTTCAGGTGCTGACCGCCTTCCACGCGAACTTCTGGTTTCACGTCTACCGGGATTTCACGGTATTCGATTTCACCCAGTTTGCTGACTGCCACTACGTCATCTTCCGCAAAACCACCTTTGGCGCACAGGCAACGCGCTTCGCCTTTTTCGCTATCCAGCAGCCAGAAAGAGTTCAGCAGGTCGTCGTTTGCCGCTTTAGTAATTTGGATACCAGTAATCATTTGATGCCTCCCAGGCAGTGTTTATTCGATTTTGGCCTCTTCGCGGCCAATTGGTAAAACCATTGTTGTATGAGTGTATATATATCAGCCGCACCCTCGGCATTCTTTGATGTAAATCAACAAAAACCACTCACTCTAAGTGGGTATGCAAGGATTTTATTGTTTTACATCAAGTTACGCCATAAGCCGATATAAATAATTTTGTAAATTTTCAATTTTTTTTGCATAAAGGCCCGCGTCAAACCGTGCCGATTTTGTTCTGTAGAAAGAAGCCGTTAAGCTATAGCGATGACCCTTTGCAGGAGAGCAAGATGACCACCCCTTTAACCTGGCATGACGTGCTGGCGGATGAAAAGCAACAACCCTATTTTCTCAATACTCTGAAGACCGTCGCCGAAGAGCGCCAGTCCGGGATCACCATCTATCCACCGCAAAAAGATGTCTTTAATGCGTTTCGCTTTACCGAACTGGGCGATGTCAAAGTCGTCATTCTCGGTCAGGACCCCTATCACGGCCCGGGGCAAGCCCACGGTCTGGCGTTCTCGGTTCGCCCCGGCGTCGCGATCCCGCCCTCGCTGCTGAATATGTACAAAGAGCTGGAGACCACTATCCCTGGCTTTACCCGCCCTACCCATGGTTACCTGGAAAGCTGGGCGCGCCAGGGGGTGCTCCTGCTTAATACGGTCCTGACCGTCCGCGCCGGGCAGGCGCACTCGCACGCCAGCCTCGGCTGGGAGACGTTTACCGATAAGGTAATCGCGTTAATCAATGAGCACTGCGAGGGGGTGGTCTTTCTGCTGTGGGGCTCCCATGCGCAGAAGAAAGGCGCGATTATCGATCGCCAGCGCCACTGCGTACTGAAGGCGCCGCACCCTTCACCGCTCTCCGCACATCGCGGCTTCTTTGGCAGCAACCATTTCGTGCAGACCAATCAGTGGCTGGCCGATCGCGGCGAAGCGCCGATTGACTGGATGCCGGTCCTTCCCGCCGAAAGCGAGTGATCGACAGCCATAAAAAAAGCCAGCATCAGCTGGCTTTTGTATTCAGGGACAGGTATTACGCCTTGTTCTGACGCCACCATTCCGCCAGCAGGACGCCGGTCGCCACAGAGACGTTCAGGCTTTCGACATTGCCGGTACCATCGATGGCGACGCTGAGGTCCGCGCTGGAGATGGCTGCATCCGACAGGCCATCGCGCTCCTGGCCTAACACCAGCACCATTTTCTTCGGCAGCTCGGCTTTAAACAGCGGGGTACCATTATGGCTGGAGGTCGAGACAATCGCGTAGCCCGCCTGACGGAACTGATCCAGAGTATCGATGAAGCTGTCGCCGGTGATCGGTTCAACATGTTCCGCACCGCCTTCCGCCGTACGGATCGCCGCGCCGGACTCCAGCACGCCGGCATCCTGAACCACAACACCCTTCACGCCGAAGTGCGCGCAGCTGCGCATGATCGCCCCGAGATTATGTGGGTTACCCACGTCCTCCAGCGCCAGAACGCAATCTTCTTCTGCCGCCTTCGCGACCCACTGGGCAACAGAGGTACCGTGGCGTTTTTTGATCAGGAAGCAGACGCCGCCGTGGTGATCGGTCCCGGAGGCTTTCGCCAGCTCGGCTTCATCAACCACATGATAGGCTTTACGGTTAGCCGCCATCCAGCGCAGCGCCTCTTTAAAGCGCGGCGTCACGCTCTGGATAAACCAGGCGCGGACAATGGCTTCCGGGCGGCTCTGGAACAGGGCCTGACAGGCGTTTTCACCATACACGCGGGTCTCTTCCGCACGCTGGCGACGCAGTACTTCCGGATCGATAAAGCTCTTCCCGCTGATCCCGCCGTGATCCTCTTTTACCGGCGTCTCATCGCCAGGAGCGCGAGAAACGGTACGCCACGGGGACGCATCGTCACGATTAAAATCATCGCGCTTGCGCTCATCACGCTTGCGGTCATCGCGTTTACGATCGTCACCGCGGCTGTTTCGTTCGTCACGCGCAGGGCGGCTGCGGCCGTCAACACGAGATTTTCCTGGACGACCTCCCCCTTTCCCGGTACGTGGGTTATGGGTGCGTTTGTCAGAATCATCATCACTGCGGACATACATCACTTTGACCTTGCCGCTTTTATTTTTCAGTTCGTCGCTCATCAATTTTCTCCACCTGCGCTGCGCGAAGCGCGCAGATTACCCGATGTGTCATCGCTTCGCCATGATTTCGTTTAAAAGACGGCCTCTATTGCACTCATCGAACAAAACGCATTGTCCTTAAATAACACTTAATCGATAATATGTAACATCACAGAAACATATTGGCCACGTGCCACGTTGCAACCCATCACCAGAGGTTAGTTATGAATACCGTTTGTGCCAGTTGTCAGGCTCTGAACCGCCTCCCGGACGATCGTAGCGCGGATGGCGCAAAGTGCGGACGCTGCGGTCACGATCTTTTTGATGGCGACGTCATCAACGCGACCGGGGCAACGCTGGATAAACTCTTAAAGGACGATCTGCCGGTCGTTGTCGATTTCTGGGCGCCATGGTGCGGTCCCTGCCGCAGCTTCGCGCCGATCTTTGAAGACGTCGCGGAAGAGCGTAGCGGGAAGATGCGTTTTGTGAAAGTTAACACCGAAGCGGAACGTGAGCTTAGCGCACGGTTTCGTATCCGCAGCATCCCGACCATTATGATGTTCAAAAATGGCGAAGTGATCGACATGCTCAATGGCGCGGTGCCAAAAGCGCCATTTGATAGCTGGCTGAACGAAGCCGGACAGCAGTAATCCTTCCGGGGCACCGCTTGTGCCCCGTTTTCGCCTCTGCGACAATAGCGTTTTTCACTAGCGACTCCCATGACTGATAACGCTGTCCTTCGCCTGCGCGCCGAACGTCTCGCGCGAGCCACCCGCCCTTTCCTTGCTCGCGGCAACCGCATCCGCCGCTGCCAGCGCTGTCTGCTGCCGCTCAAGCAGTGCCTCTGCGCCACGTTAACGCCGGCGCAGGCCACCAGCCGTTTCTGCCTGGTGATGTTTGATACGGAGCCGATGAAGCCCAGCAACACCGGCCGGCTCATCGCCGATATTCTGCCGAATACCGAGGCTTATCAATGGTCGAGAACCGAGCCGCCGCAGGGGCTGCTCGATCTGGTCGCCCATCCCGATTACCAGCCGATGGTGGTGTTTCCCGCCTCCTACGCCGCACCGGAGCGCCAGGTCCTGAGCGCGCCGCCGTCCGGCAAACCGCCGCTGTTTATCATGCTCGACGGCACCTGGACCGAAGCGCGTAAAATGTTCCGTAAGAGCCCTTATCTGGACGCGCTGCCGATCATCTCCGTCGATCTGTCGCGCATCTCAGCCTACCATCTGCGCGAGGCGCACGCCGACGGACAATATTGTACCGCGGAAGTGGCTATCGCCCTGCTGGATCTGGCGGGCGATGCGCCGGCCGCCGCCGCGCTTGGCGAACACTTCACCCGCTTTCGGACCCGCTACCTGGCGGGAAAAACCCAGCATAAGGGCAGTATCACAGCGGGCCAGGTGGAAAACGTTTAAAATCATTCGGTCACTGGGATGAAAGGAGACCGGTATGAGCCAACGAGGCCTGGAAGCGCTGCTGCGACCAAAATCCATCGCCGTTATTGGCGCATCAATGAAGCCGCAGCGCGCTGGCTATCTCATGATGCGCAACCTGCTAGCCGGCGGCTTCAATGGCCCGGTACTGCCGGTGACCCCCGCCTGGAAGGCGGTGCTTGGGGTGCTGGCGTGGCCCACCATCGAGAAGCTGCCGTTTACGCCGGATCTGGCGGTGCTTTGTACCAACGCGCGACGTAATCTCGAGTTGCTCGAAGCCCTGGGGCAGAAAGGCTGCAAGACCTGCATCATTCTCTCTTCGCAGCCGGAACAGTATCCGGCGCTGCTCGAATGCGCTGCGCGCTACCAGATGCGCCTGCTCGGCCCAAACAGCCTGGGACTGCTGGCGCCGTGGCAAGGCCTGAACGCCAGCTTTTCGCCGGTCGCGATCCACCGCGGTAAACTGGCCTTTATCTCGCAGTCGGCCGCCGTCTCCAACACCATCCTTGACTGGGCGCAACAGCGCGAGATGGGGTTTTCCTACTTCATCGCGCTGGGCGATAGCCTGGATATAGATGTCGATGACCTGTTGGACTTTCTGGCCCGCGACAGCAAAACCAGCGCCATTTTGCTTTACCTTGAGCACCTCAGCGACGCGCGCCGGTTTGTCTCCGCCGCGCGCAGCGCCTCGCGAAACAAGCCAATCCTGGTGATCAAAAGCGGCCGTAGTCCCGCGGCGCAGAAACTGTTGCACGTCAATTCAGGGATGGATCCGGCATGGGATGCGGCCATCCAGCGTGCTGGTCTGCTGCGGGTCCAGGATACCCATGAGCTGTTCTCCGCCGTAGAAACCCTGAGCCATATGCGCCCGCTGCGCGGTGAAAAACTGATGATCGTCAGCAACGGCGCGGCGCCGGCGGCGCTGGCGCTGGATGAGCTTTGGTTGCGTAACGGTAAGCTGGCGACCCTCAGCGAGGAGACGCGCGACGCCCTGCGCCAGGCGCTGCCGGGCGGCGTTGAGATCGCCAACCCACTGGATTTACGCGATGACGCCAGCAGCGAACACTATCAGCGGGCGGTGAACATTCTGCTTAACAGTCAGGACTACGACGCGCTGCTGGTGATCCACTCGCCCAGCGCCGCCGCGCCGGGCACCGAGAGCGCCCTGGCGCTGATAGACGCCCTGAAGCACCATCCGCGTGGCAAATATGTCACCGTGCTGACCAACTGGTGCGGCGAATTCTCTTCCCAGGAGGCGCGACGGCTGTTCAGCGATGCCGGCCTTCCCACCTACCGTACGCCGGAGGGCACCATCACCGCCTTTATGCATATGGTCGAGTACCGCCGTAACCAGAAACAGCTGCGCGAGACTCCAGTGCTGCCGGACTCGTTAACCGCCAATACCAGCGAAGCGCATGCTCTGCTCCAGCAAGCGATAGATGACGGCGCCACCACGCTGGATACCCACGAGGTCAGCCCGGTGCTCCGGGCCTACGGTATCCACACACTGCCAACCTGGATCGCCGCTGACAGCGCGGAAGCGGTGCATATCGCTGAGCAGATAGGCTATCCGGTTGCGTTGAAGCTGCGTTCCCCGGATATTCCGCACAAATCAGAAGTACAGGGGGTCATGTTGTATCTGCGTACCGCGGCAGAAGTACAGCAGGCAGCGGATGCGATGATCGATCGCGTCAAGCTGGCCTGGCCCCAGGCGCGCATTCATGGCCTGCTGGTGCAGAGTATGGCCAATCGCGCTGGCGCCCAGGAGCTGAGAGTGGTGGTTGAGCACGATCCCCTCTTCGGCCCGTTGATTATGTTGGGCGAAGGCGGCGTGGAGTGGCGGGCCGAGGACCAGGCCGCTGTGGCGCTGCCGCCGCTGAATATGAACCTGGCGCGTTATCTGGTGATCCAGGCGATCAAAAATAAGAAGATCCGCGGCCGCAGCGCATTGCGACCGCTGGATATCGCAGGCTTAAGCCAGCTGCTGGTTCAGGTCTCGAACCTGATCGTCGACTGCCCTGAGATCCAGCGGCTGGATATTCATCCCTTGCTCGCCTCCGGCAACGAGTTTACGGCGCTGGACGTTACCCTGGGGCTTGCTCCCTTTAGCGGCGACAGTGAAAGCCGTCTCGCTATTCGTCCCTATCCGCACCAGCTGGAGGAGTGGGTGGTGATGAAAAATGGCGATCGCTGTCTGTTCCGGCCGATCCTTCCGGAAGATGAACCGCAGTTGCTCGCGTTTATCGCTCAGGTCACCAAAGAAGATCTCTATTATCGCTATTTTAGTGAGATCAACGAATTTACCCATGACGACTTAGCCAATATGACCCAGATCGACTACGATCGAGAAATGGCGTTCGTCGCCGTCAGGACCACCGCGGAACAGAGCGAGATCCTCGGCGTGACGCGGGCGATCTCCGACCCTGACAATATTGATGCCGAGTTTGCTGTGCTGGTCCGTTCAGATTTGAAAGGGTTAGGCCTGGGGCGAAGGCTGCTGGAAAAGCTGATCGCCTATACGCAAAGCCATGGCCTGCAACGGCTGAATGGGATTACGATGCCGAATAACCGAGGCATGATCGGCCTCGCCAGAAAGCTGGGATTCACCGTTGATATTCAGCTGGAAGATGGGATTGTCAGTCTGTCGCTGCCCCTGAATCAGGGATAATCGCGCGACGCTGACCGCAATTGTTGACCACATTAGCGGGTAGTAATGGTATTATTGCCCGCTTACGTCGTCTGCATGGTACAGAAGACCCTTCAATAAACAGAGAAGAAACGCACTGTGATGTTGTCAAAATTTAAGCGTAATAAACATCAACAACACCTTGCCCAACTCCCTAAGCTTTCTCAGTCAGTTGATGATGTAGAGTTCTTTTACGCCCCTGCGGATTTCAGGGAAGCGTTACTGACCCGGATTGCCAACGCCACTCAGCGTATATGCATTATTGCGCTCTACCTGGAGCAAGATGATGGCGGAAAAGGAATTTTGCAGGCCCTTTATGACGCCAAACGTCAGCGTCCGCAACTGGATGTTCGCGTCCTCGTTGACTGGCACCGCGCTCAACGTGGCCGTATCGGCGCCGCCGCCTCCAACACCAATGCTGACTGGTATTGTCGGATGGCCAATGAAAATCCGGGCGTAGAGATCCCCGTTTACGGCGTGCCGATTAACACCCGGGAGGCGCTCGGCGTTCTCCATTTCAAAGGCTTTATTATCGATGACTGCGTCCTCTACAGCGGCGCCAGCCTGAACGATGTTTATCTGCATCAGCATGATAAGTACCGCTATGACCGCTATCAGTGCATCCGTAACGGCAAAATGGCGGACGTCATGTTCGACTGGGTCGACAATAATCTGGTTCAGGGACGCGGCGTGAATCGTCTCGACAGACCGGATCGGCCAAAAAGTCCGGAAATCAAAAACGATATTCGCCAGTACCGTCAGGAGCTGCGCGACCGCAGCTACCATTTTGTCGGCACCGCCGGTGACGAAGAACTCTCCGTCACCCCGCTGGTAGGCCTGGGGAAATCCAGCCTGCTGAACAAAACTATCTTTCACCTGATGCCCTGTGCCGAGCACAAGTTAACGATCTGCACCCCCTACTTCAACCTTCCTGCCGTGCTGGTAAGAAATATCATCCAGCTGCTGCGCGACGGTAAACAGGTGGAGATTATTGTCGGCGATAAAACCGCTAACGATTTCTATATTCCGGAAGATCAGCCGTTTAAAATCATCGGCGCGCTTCCTTATCTGTATGAGATCAACCTGCGGCGTTTCCTCAGCCGGCTGCAGTATTATGTGAATACCGATCAGCTGATCGTCCGCCTGTGGAAGGATGACGATAACAGCTACCACCTGAAGGGCATGTGGGTTGACGACGAGTGGATGCTGCTCACCGGCAACAACCTTAACCCGCGCGCCTGGCGACTCGATCTGGAAAATGCCATTCTGATCCACGATCCAAAGCAGCAGCTGGGAGCCATGCGGGAGAAAGAGCTGAAGCTCATCCGCACCCACACCACGGTGGTGAAACATTATCGGGATCTGCAAAGTATTGCCGACTATCCGGTGAAAGTGCGTAAACTGATCCGCCGACTGAGGCGGATCCGCATTGACCGGCTGATCAGCCGTATTCTCTGACAATCAGCCCCGCCTCGACGGGGCTTTTTTCTGGAAGCGCTATGCGTACGATAATCGTGATTGCTTCGCTGATGTTAACGGGCTGCAGCCACATGGCAAATGATGCATGGTCCGGTCAGGACAAAGCCCAGCATTTTCTGGCCTCGGCGATGCTGTCTGCCGCCGGCAATGAATATGCGCAACATCAGGGTTACAGCCGGGACCGCAGCGCTGCTATCGGCCTGATGTTTTCCGTCAGCCTCGGCGCCTCAAAAGAGCTTTGGGACAGCCGCCCGGCAGGCAGCGGCTGGAGCTGGAAGGATTTCGCCTGGGATGTAGCCGGCGCGACCACCGGCTACGCTGTTTGGCAACTGGCGCACCAGTAACGGCTAAAGACGCAGGCCTTTGCCTTTGCGATGCAGCATCAGGGAGACCAGGAAGGCGATGGCCGCCATCACCGTCACGTACCAGTAGAACGCGTGCTCTATCCCCGCCGATTTCAGCGACAGCGCGACATATTCCGCCGAGCCGCCAAACAGGGCATTCGCGACGGCATAGGACAGCCCTACCCCAAGCGCGCGAACCTGCGCCGGGAACATCTCGGCCTTCAGGATGCCGCTGATCGAGGTATAGAAACTGACAATCAGCAAGGCGCAGATCACCAGGCCGAAGGCAGCATAGGGTGAGCTCACTTTTTGCAAGGCGCTCAGGATAGGCACGGTAAATAATGTCGCCAGCACGCCAAAGCACAGCATGGAGGTACGGCGGCCAACTTTATCCGAAAAGGCGCCGAACAGCGGTTGAACCAGCATATAAACGAACAGCGCCGCGGTCATGATCACGCTGGCGGTGCTGGCCGTCATGCCCGCCGTGTTGACCAGATACTTTTGCATATAGGTAGTAAAGGTATAGAAGGTCAGCGATCCGGCGGCAGTAAAGCCCAACACCATCACGAAAGCCCGGCGATTACGCCACAACCCTTTAAATGAGCCAGCCTCTTTCAGCGCCCGGGTCTCCTGCTTTGAGGTTTCGTCCAGCTGGCGACGCAGCCACAGCGCGACGATAGCCAGTACTGCCCCGAGAGCAAAAGGAATACGCCATCCCCAGGCATGCAAATCTTCGTCGCTCAGCACCTGCTGGAGCGCCACGACCACTAATACCGCCAGCAGTTGACCGCCAATTAACGTGACGTACTGGAAAGAAGCATAGAAGCCTTTCTTTCCTTCAATCGCCACTTCACTCATATAGGTCGCGCTGGTGCCATATTCTCCACCGACCGACAGCCCCTGAAACAGACGGGCCAACAGCAGCAGCGCCGGAGCCCAGGTGCCGATGACCGCGTAGCCCGGCAGGCAGGCAATCACCAGTGAACCAAAGCACATCATACAGACCGAAATAAGCATGGAAGCTTTACGTCCGCGGCGGTCGGCGATCCGGCCAAACAGCCACCCACCGATAGGACGCATCAGAAATCCGGCGGCGAATACGCCTGCCGTTTGTAAAAGTTGAGTGGTGGTATTTCCGGATGGAAAGAAGATATGGGCAAAATAGAGCGAGCAGAATGAGTAGACGTAAAAATCAAACCACTCAACCAGATTTCCCGAGGAAGCGCCAACAATTGCCCAAATACGACGACGGGTATCGGCCTGCTCCGGCGCGGCCCGTTCGGTAATGCTACTCTCTGTCATTGTTATATTGCTCCAGCAAAGACTGCAGTCTGTCTTGTCGGGCGTACCACGTCACGCAGACAAATTAGTTAGTAAACTAAATGTTATATAATTGTTATATCTTTATATGTGATTACATTCACATTTTTTTTCGCAAGCGCGGTTTTCGCGATCAACGCCAGCGCAGAGGCAAGGAAAAAGTGGATTATGGCGAAGGGTTTGCCATGACGGGGTTTTATGTTGCTTTGAATGAAGATAATGGTGCGGGTATGGCGGGATTTTCCCCGGAGGCGGTGCTGCGCACCTTGTCCGGGCTACGGATCAGTAGCCCCGGTAAGCGCAGCGCCACCGGGGGAGGCATACACCACACAGCAAAAAACCCGCACCTTTCGGGACGGGGTTCTTTTTAAACGCAAAAACAAAAAGCC
>NZ_JBMEZS010000011.1:0-270645 GCF_048822555.1 Klebsiella sp. C283 | reverse complement strand
GGGCCGTGTTTTGCACGGACGCTGCCTCGGCCCGACCCGAAGCCTGCAGGGATAAGTCGAAGGCACCACGCAGTGGCGATTTTGCTGGCCGGAGCCCGGGGGTACAGGGGGCGGCGGCGACTGGCCGCCCCCTGTGCGCTCCCTGCGCCATGAGTGACATAACGCAGACAATTAACCGGGAGCGCAATACCCGCTGAAGCCACAGATAACATAAAAGCCTTCCCAGCAGTACTTTCCCGCCCCTGGCCCTCTCCCGGAGGGAGAGGGAACCGTCCGGCAGTCGTTGCCGCTGCCATACTGCTCCCTGCGCCACGGAAAACAGGGTGCAGCAACACGAAGCGGGAGCATAAAGTACGCTGAAGTCACGCGTGATAAACACTTTCCCCGGGCTGAGAACCTGTAAAACCGATAACAGTCTGCCCCGCCGCCGGGCAAGCTATCGCTCCGTGCCCGCCATGTTGCCGGGTGGCGGCTGCGCCTTACCCGGCCTACAAAGACCTCCCGTCAGCTCATATCCCCAGGCCCACGCTAACGCAGCGCCGCCGGGAAGGTATCAGGCTCCGAGCTCAACATGTTGCCGGGTGGCGCTTCGCTTACCCGGCCTACAAAGGCTGCCCGCGATTTGGCGCTCTATCCGCGCCCTTCGTAGGCCCGCGCAAGCGTAGCGCCGCCGGGCAAGGACAGCGGGCACGGAGCCGATTTTGTGCCGGGCGGCGGCTGCGCCTGACCCGACCTACAAAACCAGGGCTGTCCGTACCGTCCTCGCGGTAGACCCCACGTTCAGCGCCGCCGGGCAGTTACTGCGCCTGCTGCTGCGCCTGCGCCAGCTGGCGGACAATCGCCTCGCGCCGCGCATCCCCTTCCGGCAGCCGGGCCAGCAACGCCTGCAGGGCCGCCACGGCTTCGGGGTAATCTTCATTACGCACCGCGCTCAGGGCCAGCATCTCCAGCACCGGCAGGCTGGTCGGCTGTCGCTGATGCAGGTCGCGCAGCAGCAGCTCGCCCATCCGGACCTGACCGCTATCCCCCGCCCGCACCAGCGCGCTGGCATAATCGAAAGCCGCCGCCGGGTCGTCCGCCGCCAGCGCATGCGCCCGGCCAAAAGCGCCGATCGCCGTCTCGCCATCGTTCAACAACAGCCCCAGCCGCCCAAGCAGCTGCCAGCCGGCGAGGTCGTGCGGGGTATTCTGCAGATGGCTGCGCAGGCCAAGCCGCAGCTCCGCCAGTTCATCCATACGCAGCGGCGGCGCGGTCGGGTCCTTAACCTGCTGCAGCAGCGCAGGATAATGCCGCTCCGCCTGCTGCCAGAGCAGCACCTGGCCAATATCACTGGTTTTCAGATACAGGCCCAGGCTCAGGACCACCAGCAGCAGCGCGCCCGGAAACAGCACCCAGCGGCTTAGCGGCCGTTCGCCAGGCTGTGCCTGGGGCGGGATATCCGTCAGCAGCGTGCGCTGTAGCTCGACGACCAGCGCCGGGTTGTCCTCGCCGCGCTCCTGCGCCAGCTCCTGCAGGCGCGACTGATACAGGGCGCGGTTAAGGGTATCGCGGTCCACCGCCCCTTTGCCCGGCCACGGGTAATAAAGCAGCCCCAGCGCGCCAGCCAGCAGCAGCCCGGCGATAACCACCAACAGGCTCATCGTTCTTTTCCTTCTTTCAATAATGCCGCCAGCCGCTGGCGCTCTTCGACGCTGAGCGCCGCGTCAGGGATGTCGCGACGACGCGCGCGGGCGATAATCACCCCCGCGCCCGCCAGCACGAACAGCCCCGGCCCCAGCCACAGCAGCACCGTGCCCGCGGTCAGCGGCGGCTCGTAGCTGACAAAATTGCCGTAGCGGGCCACCATATAGTCAACGATCTGCCCTTTCGTTTTCCCCTGCTGCATCAGCTCGTACACCTTCTGCCGCATATCGGCGGCAATCATCGCGTTCGAGTCGGCGATGCTGTTGTTCTGGCATTTCGGGCAGCGCAGCTGGGAAGTGATCTCGCGGAACGCCTGCTCCTGGGCCTCGTCTTTAAACTGCCAGGTGTCGATGGCGGCCCACGCCTGGCCGGTCAGCATCAGCGCCAGCAGGATGCCTATGACACCTCTCATCAGCCCGCCCCCCGGTTGTATTGATTCCACAGCGGCTGGAGCTCCTCGCGCCACACCCGGTCGTTCAGGTCGCCGGCGTGCCGCCAGCGGATAATGCCCTGACCGTCGATGAGAAACGTCTCCGGCGCGCCATAAACCCCCAGATCCAGGCCGAGCATGCCGTTGCCGTCGTACAGGCTCAGCCTGTACGGATTACCCAGGCGCTGCAGCCAGCTGATCGCCTTCTGCCGATCGTCTTTGTAGTTCATCCCCACCACCCGCACGCCCTGCTGCGCCAGGCCGTTGAGAAACTGATGCTCGGCGCGACAGGTTGGGCACCAGGTGGCCCAGACGTTAAGCAGCAGCGGCTTGCCGTCAATCAGCGTCCGTCGGTCCAGCGTCTGGCCGGGGGTATTCAGCGCTTCAAGGCGAAATTCCGGCAGCGGTTTGCCAATCAGCGCGGACTCGAGGGTCGTCGGGTCGTCGCCATCGGCGTTACGCATCAGCTGCCAGAACAGCGCGGCGGCCAGCGCCAGAAACAGCACCAGCGGGATAAACAGCAGCTTCCGGTTCATGAGACCTCCTGCAGTTTCTTACGCATCCGGTAGCGCGGGTCGAGCATGCAGCACAGACCGCCGAGGGCCATCAGCACCCCGCCGTACCAGATCCAGCGAACGAACGGTTTGTAGTACAGACGCACCGCCCAGCTGCCGTCGCTCAGTTCTTCCCCCAGCGCGGCGTACAGATCGCGGGTCAGCCCGCCGCTGATCGCCGCCTCGGTCATCATCATCCGGCTGGCGGTGTAAAAGCGCTTCTCGGCATACAGCGTCGCTTCCGGGCGGCCGTTGCGGGTCACGGCAATAATGCCTTCCCCGCCGGTCCAGTTGGGGCCGACGATATTGCGCACGCCGTTAAACACAAAGTGATAGCGGTGGATATCGATGCTGTCGCCGGGGCGCATCCGTACATCGCGCTCCACGCTGTAGTTCTGGCTAAAGGTGATGCCGATAACGGTCACCGCCACGCCGACGTGACCGAGCACCATCCCCCACTGGCTGCGGGTCAGCGTCCGCAGGCCGCGCCAGAAGCCGTGGCGATGGGTGGCCCGTTCGTGAACCTCCATCAGGGCGAAGATCAGCACCCACAGGGCCATCATCAGGCCAATGACCGCCATCGCGGTGATACGATCCTGCAGCAGCCACGGCAGCGCCAGAGAAAGTGACAACGTCACCACCAGGGCGACCACCAGGCGCTTAATCTGCCTGCCGATGTCATCGCGCCGCCAGCGGATCAACGGTCCCAGCCCCAGCAGCAGCGCAAACGGCGCCATCAGGGCGGTGAACATGGTGTTAAAGAACGGCTCGCCGATGGAGATGCTGCCGAGGCCCAGCTCTTTATGCACCAGCGGCAGCAGCGTTCCGAGGAGCACCACCAGCATCGCGGCCATCAGCAAGATATTGTTGCCAAGCAGGAACGACTCGCGCGACCACAGCGTATGTTCCACCCGCGCGCGCACCCTGCCGCCCTTCAGGGCGTACAGCAGCAGCGACCCGCCGATGGCGACAATCAGCAGCGCCAGAATGAACAGCCCACGCGATGGATCCGAGGCAAAGGCATGCACCGAGACCAGCACGCCGGAGCGCACCAGGAAGGTGCCCAGCAGGCACAGGGAGAAGGCGGCGATGGCCAGCAGCACCGTCCAGGCGCGGAAGCTGCCGCGCTTCTCGGTCACCGCCAGGGAGTGCAGCAGCGCGGTCCCTACCAGCCACGGCATAAACGAGGCGTTTTCCACCGGGTCCCAGAACCACCAGCCGCCCCAGCCCAGTTCGTAATAGGCCCACGCCGAGCCCAGCACGATGCCGAGAGTGAGGAACATCCACGCCGCCTGGGTCCAGGGACGCGACCAGCGCGCCCACGCGGTATCCAGCCGCCCCGCCAGCAGCGAGGCGATGGCGAAGGCGAAAGCCACCGAGAAGCCGACGTACCCCATATAGAGGATCGGCGGATGAAAAATCATGCCGATATCCTGCAGCAGCGGATTAAGGTCACGGCCGTCAATGGGGTACTGCGGCAGGCCGCGGCTGAACGGGTTGGAGGTAAAGAGGATGAACAGCAGGAACCCAAAGGCGATCATCCCCATCACCGCCAGCACCCGGGCGACAGCGTCGAGCGGCATCCGGCGGCTGAAGAGGGCGACGGCGAAGGTCCAGACGCTGAGCAGCAGGACCCACAGCAGCAGCGAGCCCTCGTGCGCCCCCCAGGTCGCCGCCACCCGATACCACACCGGCAGCGCGCTATTGGAGTTTTCCGCCACGTAGCGGACGGTAAAGTCGTTGACCACGAAGGCGTGCACCAGCAGCAGGAAGGCGCCGCCGATGCAGGCGAACAGCCCGCAGGCCAGCGGCCGGGCCAGGGCCATCAGCCGCCGGTCCTGCCGCGCCGCGCCCCACAGGGGATAGACGCTCAGGAGCAGCGCCAGCCCCGCCGCCAGACACAATAAAAAGTTGCCCAGCTCCGGCATCATGGCTGCGCCTCCGCTTTCGCCGGCGTCATGGCGTTTTTCACCTCCGGCGGGGTGTAATTTTCATCATGCTTGGCCAGCACCTGCTGAGCGGTGATATGCCGCTTGCCGTCCAGAACGCCCTGGGCCACCACGCCCTGTCCTTCACGGAACAGGTCCGGCAGAATGCCCTTATAGCTGACGTCCACGACCCCGCGGGCGTCATACAGCTTAAAGCGCACCTCGAGGGTTTGCGGGTCGCGCTGCAGGGAGCCGGGCTGAACGTAGCCCCCCACCCGCAGGCGCTGCCCGGTATGGGGCAGCGCCCGGGTTTCCGTTTTACCGTAGATAATTTCCCCCGGGGTGTAGAACAGATCGATATTGCTGCTCAGGGCGTACAGCGTCAGGCTGACGGTCAGCCCAAGGCCGGCGAGCACCGCCAGCACGATATACAGCCGGGTTTTACGACGCGCTTGCATCCGCAGCCTCCTTGTCATGTTCGCGAGCGGCCGCGATCCGCCGCTCGCGCGCCTGCTGGCGTCGCACCTCCTGGAATAGCGCCCGCCGCGCCCACAGGGTATGAACCGTCAGCAGGCCAAAGGCGGCGATGGCCACGGCCACCGCCAGCCAGACGTACAGGGCATAGCCGCCCATATTCAGGAAGGCGGCGAACGAAGAAAAAGCGGGACTCATCGGGCGGCTCCTTTGTTAGCCAGCGCCACCACCCACGGCCGACGACGTTCCAGCTGGAGGATCAGGTTACGCAGGCGCATCAGGGTCAGGGTGACCGACAGCGCGAGGAAAGCAAAAATGCAGATCCGCAGCGGCAGACGCATGCTCGGGTCGATGGTTTGCTGCAGGTTGGTCGAGCCCTGGTGCAGGGTGTTCCACCAGTAAACCGAGTAATGAATAATGGGCAAATTGACCCCCCCAACCAGCACGAGGATCCCCGCCGCGCGCCCGGCCAGCCGCCGGTCGTCAAAGGCGTGCCACAGGGCGATGACGCCGGCATACAGAAACAGCAGCACCAGCTCCGAGGTCAGGCGGGCGTCCCAGATCCACCAGGTCCCCCACATCGGCTTGCCCCACGCCGCGCCGCTGACCAGCGCCACCAGGGTGCAGACCGCCCCTACCGGCGCCAGGGCGGCGATCGCCAGGTCGGCCATTTTGATCTGCCACACCACCCCGACGAAGGCCGCGACGGCCATCGCCAGGTACAGCCCCATCGACCACATCGCCGCCGGGACGTGAAGATACATGATCCGGTAGCTTTCCCCCTGCTGATAGTCCGCCGGGGCGAAGCCAAAGCCCCACCCCAGGCCGATGACCAGCAACAGCGCGCTCAACGCCGCCAGCCAGGGGATCCAGCATCCGCACAGGCGATACAGCCGCTCGGGGATCGCCAGTTGATGTAACGCTTTCCACATAGACGCTTACTCACACGGTTATGATGGCCGCGCCCGCAGGCGCAGCGAATTATTGCACGGTCAGCCGCAGCGCGGCGGCGGTGGCGAACGGGCACAGGGTGGCGCTGGCGGTTAAGAACGCCGCCAGCATCGCCAGATAGCCGCCGACCGGAAGCCCGGCGGCGGCCGCCTGGCAGGCCGCGGTGGCGAAAATCAGCAGCGGCACCGCCAGCGGCAGCACCAGCAGGCTCAGCAGGACGCCGCCGCGCTTCAGGCCGACGGTCAGGCCAACCCCCACCGCGCCAAGAAAACTGAGCGTCGGCGTGCCAAGCAGCAAGGTCAGCGCCAGCACGCCGGCGTCGTGCAGATTCATCCCCAGCAGCAGCGCCGCCAGTGGCGAGACGATCAGCAGCGGCAGGCCGCTCATCATCCAGTGAGCGACCACCTTCACCAGCACCACCGCCACCAGCGGCGTCGGCAGAAGCATCAGCTGCTCCAGGGAACCGTCCTGCCAGTCGTCGCGAAACAACCGATCCATCACCAGCAGCGCCGCCAGCAGCGCGGCGACCCACACCACGCCCGGCGCAATCTGCGCCAGCAGCTGCGGCGCAGCGCCGACGCCGAACGGAAACAGGGTGATGACGATCAGAAAGAACCATAGCGGATTGAGGATCTCCGCCCCGCTGCGCCACGCCAGGCGCAGTTCCCGGGCCAACAGCGCTCTCATCATTGCCGCCTCCCGCCGTCGTCTCCGAGGCGCAGGGTGCGCAACGGGCAGCCCAACGGCCGCAGCGGCTGATGGGTGGTGAGGATCGCGCTTCCCCCCTGCCGGGCGTGCTGCTCCAGACGACGGGTCAGGGTTTCTATCGCCGTGGCGTCGAGGGCGGTAAACGGCTCATCGAGGATCCACAGCGGCGCATCGGTTAACCACAGGCGGGTTAACGCCACCCGGCGCTGCTGCCCGGCGGAGAGCTGGCTTAAGGGGAGATCTTCATAGCCCGCCAGGCCGACGGCGGCAAGGGCGCGTTCCCGCTGCTGAAGGCGGCTGGCCGGAAAGAAGAAACGCAGGTTTTCATCGGCGGTCAGCGCCGCTTTGACGCCGGGCTTATGGCCCAGCCACAGCAGCTGCCGGTGAAATGACTCCCGCACCTGGGCCAGCGGCTGGCCCTGCCAGCTCACCACCCCGCTTTCCGGGCGCGCCAGGCCGCAGAGGATCCGCAGCAGCGAGGTTTTCCCCGAGCCGTTATCACCGGCGACCTGCAGCAGCTCGCCGGCAGCAAGGGACAGCGTCAGCTCCGCAAACAGCGGTCGATCGTCAACGATGCAGGTCAGTCGCTCTGCATGCAGCATGAAGGCAAACTCCTTGATTCAGACAGTATTTTACGTCCTGGCTAAGTATGGGTTGCGCCGCGCGGGCGACGCAACCCTGACGGTTACTGTCCGGCCCCCGGCAGCTTCGAGATATCGGCGTTGCCTAACGCCTTCTCATCGTGCGCCGCGGTCTCCTTACGCACCTTCGCCACATCGCTGGCGCTGACCGCCGGCGCGTTGTTGCCCCAGCTGGTGCGGATGAAGTTGACCACATCCGCCACCTGCTGGTCGTCCAGACGCCAGCCGAACGACGGCATGGTCAGGTTGGAGACCGCATCTTTCACCGCCGGCGTGGTGCTCCCGGTCAGAACGATGTGGATCAGCGAAGTGGCATCTTCGGTCTGCACCACCGGGTTGCCCTTCAGCGACGGGAAGGCGCGCTGATAGCCCGCGCCGTCGGTGCGGTGGCAGGCGGCGCAGTTATCGACGTATAGCGCGGCGCCGGTTTTGCTGTCGTTACCCTTCCACAGATCTTTCGCCACGCTGTCTTCCACCGGGGCTGGGGTCTGTTTGCCGCCGCGCGGCGGGAGCGACTTCAGATAGCGGGCGATGGCGGTGATGTCGTCATCAGAGAGATACTGCAGACTGTGCTCCACCACATCGCTCATGCCGCCGAAGACCACCGATTTATCGTTACGTCCGGTTTTCAGGAACTCAGCCAGCTCGGCTTCGCTCCAGGTCCCCAGACCGTCGCGATTTTCGCCGCGCAGGCTGGAGGCGACCCAGCCGTCAATCGGCGCATTGCTGCCCGCCAGGTAATCATCGCCTTCGCTTTCGCTGAGCGCTTTTTCCTGCATCGTCAGGCTACGCGGGGTATGACAGGCGCCACAGTGGCCCAAGCCTTCCACCAGATAGCGACCGCGCTCCAGCACCGG
This sequence comes from Klebsiella sp. C283, assembly GCF_048822555.1. Lineage (NCBI taxonomy): Bacteria > Pseudomonadati > Pseudomonadota > Gammaproteobacteria > Enterobacterales > Enterobacteriaceae > Klebsiella > Klebsiella sp. C283. The sequence continues at coordinate 262,419 of NZ_JBMEZS010000011.1, read as the reverse complement.
GTCAACCTGCGGGTTGGCGACAAAGTCGCTCGGCGTCGGGGCGAAGATGCCGCGCCAGAACGCCAGCGGCCAGCGCATCGACAGCGGCCACGGGATGTCGGTGTCCTTGTTGGCGACATTCACCGGCTCCACGCCATGCATAAAGTAGGCGTACATGGCGCGCATGTCCGCTTCACTGATCCGCGCGAATGAGGGATACGGCATTGCCGGATAGAGCGTGGAACCGTCTTTCCGCACACCCTTGCGCACCGCGTCGTCGAACTCTTCGAAGGTGTACCCGCCGATGCCGTGTTCTTTATCCGGCGTGATATTGGTGGAGTAGATGGTTCCGATCGGCGTCTCCATCGGCAGACCGCCGGCGAAAGGTTTGCCCGCTTTGCCGTTGGTGTGGCAGGCGACACAGTCCCCCGCCCGCGCCAGATACTCCCCTTGCTTAATCAGATTGCTGTCCGCAGGCGCCTCTTCGGCGAAGGCCGCGCAGCTCAATGCCCCAAGCACCAGGGCCGATAACCATTGCATTTTCATCATCTGCCTTCCTTTATGCCTGCACCAGGGGACCCGGATTTTTCAGATACTGCTCGCGGATCGCCTTCGCTGACCAGTACGCCAGCGCGGCCACCGTGCCGGTTGGGTTATAGCCCAGCCCCTGCGGGAAAGCGGAGGCGCCGATGACGAAGACGTTATGCACGTCCCAGCTTTGCAGATAACGGTTAACGGCGCTGGTTTTCGGATCCTCCCCCATCACCGCCCCGCCGTTCATATGGGTGGTCTGGTAGGTGGTGGTATCAAAGTGGCTGTTGGCGTTTTTCGGGCTGCCGAGGATATATTTCGGCTTCATCGCTTTGGCGATCGGCGCCATCTTATCGAACATAAACTGCGCCATCTTGATGTCGTTTTCCTGCCAGTCAAAGGTCATGCGCAGCAGCGGCTGGCCAAAGACGTTTTTGTAGTTCGGATCAAGATCGAGGTAGTTCTGCCGATAGGACTGGTGCGCGCCGTGAGCATCCATCGACAGGTGATGGGTGTAGGTATCGGCCACCGCCGCTTTCCATTTGCTGCCCCACGCCGGGGTGCCCGGCGGTACCGGGAAACCGGAGATGGGCTTGGTCCCGGCCTGGTTGACCCAGAATGGCGAACCGCCGACAAAGCCCGCCGCGCCGTGGTCGAAGTTGTCGGCGTTGAAGTCGTCGACGCCGACGCCGTTGCCGCCCGCGCCGATAAACGGGTTGGTGTAGGTGTCTTTGTCGAAAATGGCCTTAATGGTGGTCATGTTCTGGTAGGCGAAGTTACGCCCCACCACCCCTTCGCCGGTCTCCGGATTGTAGGGTTTGCCGATCCCGGAGAGCAGCATCAGGTGCACGTTATGGAACTGGAAGGCGCCGATGATCACCAGGTCCGCCGGCTGCTCCATTTCGCGCCCCTGGCCGTCGACGTAGGTCACGCCGGTGGCGCGGGATTTGTCGTCGGTCAGGTTGACCTTCAGCACGTTGGCGTTGGTCCGCAGCTCAAAGCGTTTTTCCTGGCGCAGCGCCGGCAGGATGTTCACGTTCGGCGAGGCTTTAGAGTACATGTAGCAGGCGTAGCCGCTGCAGAAACCGCAGAAGTTGCACGGACCCATCTGCGCGCCATAGGGGTTGGTATAGGAGTCGGAGGTGTTGGCCGACGGCAGGTTGTAGGGATGGTAACCCACCTCGAGCGCCGCTTTTTCAAACAGCTGCGCTGACCAGGTGTTTTTCTGCGCCGGCAGCGGGAAGTCGTCTGAGCGGTCCGGGGCGAAAGCGTTGCCGCCGCGGCCTTTGCCGACCACCTTGCCTTTGATCGACCACGCGGTCCCGGAGGTGCCGAACACTTTCTCCGCTTTATCGAAGAACGGTTCCAGCTCGTCGTAGGTGACGCCGAAATCCTGGATGATCATATCCTGGGGAATGAAGTTTTTGCCGTAGCGCTCTTCATAGTGGCTGCGCATCCGCAGTTCGATGGGATCGACGCGGAAATGGACGCCGGACCAGTGCAGCCCGGCGCCACCCACGCCGGTACCCGGCAGGAAGGCCGCCAGCTGGCGATACGGCACCGCCTGCTGGCTGGTGTTATGCCGGATGGTGACGGTGCTTTTCGACAGGTCCTGGAACAGCTTGCGGCGGATGTTGTAGGTCAGCTCATCAATCACCTGCGGATAGGCGCCGTCCGGCCAGGTGTCGCGCATCGGGCCGCGCTCCAGCGCCACGACGTTGAGCCCGGCTTCGGTCAGCTCTTTGGCCATGATCGCCCCAACCCAGCCGAAGCCGACGATCGCGACATCGGTTTTTTTCAATACGGTGGCCATGATTACGCCCTCTCCCCATTAATTGATACCGGCGGGAAGGGGTAGCGTTCGCCCCGTTCAACCCAATCCATAAAGTCGGCGCGCGCGCCGGGAAAATTAATCAGCGTCCAGCCGACCATGCCTTTGTTACCGCCATGGATCGGGTCGCTGAAGAAGCCTTCGCGGGTGTTCTGCAGCAGATAGGTGAAGAACAGCGAAGCCGGGAGCTGTTTGAACTCGGCTTTGCCCGATTCCCACAGGCCGAGCGCCTCGTCCTGCTGCTCGCTGCTCAGTTCAGCAAAGGTCTTGTGATACTTGTCCTGACACCAGGCCTCGGCATCGGCGATCCCGAGGTTATAGATCTGCTTGGGCACCAGCGGCAGCTGATAGCCCATCTCTTTCGGCACGTCGGGGTTGAAGGGCCCCTGCATATACCAGATGGAGCCGGTGGCGTAAGGGGTATTGAGCTGGCGGTCGATAAACTCCGGCACGCCGGCCTCTTTGGCGCCGGGACCAAGTTCATCCGCCGGGATTAAGCGAGCGACAGCGGCGTTGATAAACGCCCACTCACGATCGTTGAAGAACTGCGGCTTCCAGTCGCTGGCCGCCGCCGTGTTCCCGGAGGCTGGCTCTGAAGCGGGGGCCGCCTGCGCGGTCGCGCTGGTGGCCACGCCAATGGCCCCTGCTCCCGCGCCGCCGATCACCACCGTCGGGATCAGCGCCATCGATTTCACCAGGAAATCACGCCTGGAATTGTTTGTTTTCTCGCTCGACATCATCACATTCCTGTCATTGAAAATTACTGTTTTTGTCGCTGACAAAACCAGTGAATGTCGTGCTGGAACCGATACCATTGCGCTTTTAAACCGCTTAGCGTCTGGCCCGGACCGGCAAGTCGGATAAAACATCGCCAGAGGCGATATCATTTATAGGGTTATCGTTTGGATAGTAGACGATTCTCAACGAAACGCGGGAAATCGGAGAGAAATTCACCGGAATGTCATCGTGAGAAGGGTGCTGCCATAACCTTGAGGCGGTAAACCGGCGGCGTTCACACCGCGCTGAGCTTACCCATGCGCCAAAAAAGAGTGACTTGTATCACAAATGTTATTTTTTGTTTATGGTACATGGCAGATTAAACGTCTGTAAATACTCGTATTAGGAATAATTAAACATTTTGAGCTGTTAAAAAAGTTACTACCCGTTGTTAACTATTTTGCATCTATTTCCCGGCTAACGCGTTCGGCTGGCGATACCCCGTCCACAGGAGAAGAGAAGAGATGTTCGATCATGTGAAATTCGGCGTCAGCGACTATGCCGCCAGCAAAGCTTTCTTTTTACAGGCTCTGGCCCCGCTTGGCGTAACGCTGGTCGATGAAGGCGAGCCGACCTACGGCGCAGAGCTGGCCGGCAGCGGCGATGTCTCTTTGTGTCTCTATCAAAGTGCGGACAAACCGGCGCCGCTGCATATCGCCTTTCGCGCCGACAGCCGCGAGCAGGTGGATGCCTTCTGGCAGGCGGCGCTGGCCGCCGGAGGAAAGGACAACGGCGCGCCGGGGTTACGGCCCAACTACCACGCCGGGTACTACGCCGCCTTTGTGATTGCGCCAGACGGGCACAATATTGAAGCCGTGTGCCATCTGGCGTCTTAACAAACGGTTACCGCTGCGGAAAAATCCACACATCCTCCGCCGGAAGCGTCAGATGGCAGTGTTCAGCATCGCGCAGCGCGGTTCCGTAGGCGCGTAGCGGAAAGTCGTCGCCCTCGGTGCGGAACAGGTACTCCCAGCGGTCGCCGAGGTACATGCTGGTCAGCAGCGGTAACTGGAGACTGTTATCCTGCGCCGCGCCGTCAAGACGCAGGCGCTCGACGCGGATCACCGCCGTCGCCGGCTCGCCGACGCTGACCCCCTCGCCCGCTCGCCCCCACAGGCTCCAGCTGGCGCCTTCGATGCGCGCCCTGCCGTTCTCCAGCGCCATCACCTTGCCGTGCAGGCGATTATTGCTGCCCATAAACTCGGCGGCGAACAGCGTCGCCGGGCTGCCGTACATCTCCTGTGGCGTCCCCTGCTGCTCGATGACGCCATTGTTCAGCAGCAGAATACGATCGGAGATGGCCATCGCTTCATTTTGATCGTGGGTGACCATCAGCGCCGAGAGGCCCAGCTTGATGATCAGCTCGCGCAGAAACACCCGCGCCTCCTCGCGCAGCTTGGCGTCGAGGTTAGAGAGCGGCTCATCCAGCAGGATCACCGGCGGGTTGTAGACCAGCGCCCGGCCAATGGCCACCCGCTGCTGTTGGCCGCCGGAGAGCTGGTGCGGATGGCGGTTGCCAAGATGCCCCAGCCCCAGCTGATCCAGCACGCGCTGCACCCGCTCTTTTATCTCCCCGGCGGCGACTTTACGCAGCTTCAGCGGATAGGCCACGTTGTCGAACACCGTTTTGTGCGGCCACAGGGCATAGGACTGGAACACCAGGCCGAGGTTACGCTCTTCGGCCGGGATTTCGCTGCGCGGCGTGCCGTCGTACACCGTGCGGTTGCCGATGGCGATCCGCCCGCTCGTCGGCTTCTCCAGCCCGGCCACCGCCCGCAGCAGCGTGGTTTTGCCGCTTCCCGAAGGCCCCAGCAGCGACACCACCTCTCCCCGGCCGAGCGTCATCGACACCCCTTTCAGCACCGGGTTGTCGCCATAGGTGAGATGCAGATTTTCTACCGATAACTCAATCATGTAATTTCACTCCAAAGCGCAGGGCGATGCCAAGGCCAATCACCACCAGCAGAATATTGATAAAGGAGAGCGCCGCGACGATATCGATGGCCCCCGCCGCCCACAGCGACACCAGCATTGAGCCGATGGTTTCGGTACCCGGCGACAGCAGATAGACGCCGGTGGAATATTCGCGCTCAAAGATCAGAAACATCAGCAGCCAGGAGCCAATCAGCCCATAGCGCGACAGCGGGACGGTGACGTGGCGGGTGATCTGCCCCCGCGAGGCGCCGGTGCTGCGCGCCGCCTCCTCCAGCTCCGGGCCCACCTGCAGCAGCGTTGAGGAGATGAGCCGCAGGCCATAGGCCATCCATACCACGGTGTAGGCCAGCCAGACGCTGAAGATGGTATTGCGCAGCGCGCGCAGCTGCACGATAAGGTGCTCCCGCAGCCAGTCCGCCACCGGCAGCGCCGAGAGCCAGCCATGCTTCAGCGACTGATCGAGCCACATCGGCACAAACAGGAACACCCACAGGAAGGCCAGACCGGCCAGCAGCCCCGGCACCGCGCGCGGGACCAGCACGCTGTAATCAAGAAAGCGGGTGACGTTGTCCGCTTTGCGGTGCATGGCGATGCCGACAAACAGATAGCAGATCACCGCCAGCGCGCCGCCGACGATGCCGATAGCCATCGAGTTGACGATCGCCCGCAGCAGATTGGGCTGCTGCCAGATATTGTGGAACGTCGTCAGCGACAGCTCATCCCACAGCGACACGCCGACGCCCCAGTTGGAGATAAAGGCGCGCAGCGCCACGCCGAGCAGCGGGACGCCGATGGTCACCGTCAGCCAGGCCACCACCACCGCCCCGGCCACCCAGCGCCATTTGCCCAGCGGCAGCGCCCGCGCCTGCGATGCCTTGCCCTTCATGGTGACAAAGCGGTTGGCGGTGCGCATCAGCCGACGCTGGAGCATGACCAGCGGGATGGTGATGCAGATCAGCACCACCGCCACCGCCGCCATCAGATGGTAGGAGGGGGTGCCAAGCTTATTGGTCAGCTTGTAGAGATAGGTCGCCAGCACCATGTTGCCCTCGGGGTCGCCCAGCACCAGCATCAGACCGAAGACTTCCAGACCAAGGAAAAAGAGCAGCACGCAGGCGTAAAGAATGGAGGGCCGTACCATTGGCAGACTCACCGAAGTCATCACCTGCAGCGGCGTGGCGCCGACGGTGCGCGCCGCCTCTTCCACATCCGAGCCGACGCTGCGCAGCGCCGAGGAGATATAGAGATAGGCGTGCGGCACGTGGGTTAAGCCGGCGATGACCACAATGCTGAACATCGAGTAGATATTCCACGGCACAAAGCCGATCAGCTGCTGCGCCCACTGGGAAAAGAAGCCTACCGGCCCGGCGGCCACCACGTAGCCAAAGCCCAGCACCATCGGCGAGACGAAGATCGGCACCAGGATCAGCGGCTCAATGAACCGCCGGCCGGGTAAATCGGTGCGTACCATCAGAAAGGCCAAAATACCGCCCAGCGGAATGGCGATAATCACCAGGCCAAAGGCCAGAATAAACCCTGACCTTAACGCCAGATAAAAATCCGGGTCGGTAAAAATAAAAGCGAAGGCTTCCAGACTCCAGGATTTGGAGCGGGAAAAGAACGGCGCGGAGAGAAAACTCTGCACCACAATAAATAACAGCGGGACGTAAATCACCAGCGCCGTGATGCACACCACCACGCCGCGCGGCAGCCCCTGCCACTTTCTGCGTAATACATTCATGGTTCATCCCTTTGGTCAGGTGAATAAACCCGCCGGGTGTGAATAAGGGGCATCGGCGATGCCCCGGGGGAGGATTATTTCGCGGCGGCGCTGCGCCATTGTTTAATAAACTGCAGACGTTTTTGCGGCTGTAAATAATCCAGCAGCGTTTCGTTGACCGGGATCGGTTTTAACGCTTTGCCCAGCAGCGTGGTCATGCCGTCGATATCATTTTTGCCTTCAATATCGCGACGAAGAGAGGGAATATCCGCCTGGCTGGCGAGGATCTGTTGGCCTTTTTCCGACAGGACATAATCCAGCCACAATTTCGCCGCATTGGGATGTTCGCTCTCCTGGCTAATAAACGAGACGCGGGAGAGCACCAGCACGTAATCTTTCGGATAGGCGATGCCTAAAGAGGGATCGTTTTTCGCCCGCGCTTCGGCATAGGAGCCAAGAATGTTATAGCCGATCAGGTTTTCGCCAGAGGAGACGCGCTCCATCATCGTGCCGGTGGAAGACTGCACCGTCAGGCCGCCTTTAGCGATATTCGCCAGATCGGTAAAATAGTTCGCGTCGGCCTGGCTGTCCTGGACCGCCAGCATAAAGCCGAGGCCCGATTTTTCGATATCGTAGGTGGTGACTTTGCCTTTAAATTTATCGGCCTGGCTGGCGATCAATTTGGCCAGCGCGGTGTGCGAGTCCGGCACCTCATTCTGCGGGATCAGTCGTTTGTTATAGATAAATACCACCGGCTCGTAGGTGGTGCCATAGGCTTTCTGCTGCCACACCGCCCAGTCGGGTAATTGCTTCACCTCCGGCGAGGCATATTGTTCCGCGTACTCGGTGGCTAATTTCAGCGCGGTATCCATCGATGAGCTCCACACCACGTCCCCGCTGCCGCCCCCGGCGGCCTGCTCGCTGATATAGCGGTTATACAGCTCGGTGCTGTTCATGTCGTTATATTCGACTTTTACGCCCGGATATTGCGCTTCGAATCCTTTAATTAACGGCCCGGCCGCTTTGGTATCGGTTGTGGAATAGATCACCACCTTGCCCTCTTTGAAGGCGGCATCAACCGTTTTTTGATAATCCGCCGGATAGCCCGCAGGCACCTCCGCCCAGGCGGCACAGGCGAAAACGGCCGTCAGTGAAACCACTAAACCACTTATTTTCTTATACATTATACCAACCTTTAATCATCAATTAATAAACACAAATTTAACATATAGTGGTATCAGCTCCCCTTGCAACGCCGGGGCTGGCTTTTTTCTGGCTTTTGTGACAGTGGCAGAATTTAAAAATGTGGTGTTTATGACGTTAATTAAAACGCGATCCCGGACCGGTTTTTTATCGTCTGTCGTATAACCCAGGCGCTGGCGCAGGGGCCTGTCGCCGGGAGAGTCCGCCCTTGACCTTCTGCGCCGGGCGGCGCAGCATAAAACGGCAAACATAACAAAATAACAACAGACTACAGGAGAGAATCAGTGCCAACAGGACACCGCTTTCTGGCGACGGATCTGCATCAGTTTGTCGTCTCACTGTTTACCCATCTCGGCAGCCGCTCAGAAGAAGCGACGCTGGTCGCCGACCATCTCATCGCCGCCAACCTGGCCGGGCATGACTCCCATGGCGTCGGGATGATCCCAAGCTATGTGAAATCCCACGCCGGCGGCTTTCTGCAGCTGAACCGCCACGCCACGGTCACCAAAGACGCCGGCGCCGTGGTCACCCTCGACGGCAACGCCGGCTTCGGCCAGGTGGTCGCCCACGAAGCGATGCAGTTAGGCATCGAAAAGGCGAAGCAGCACGGCATGGCGGCTATCGCCCTGCGCAATGCGCATCACGTCGGACGCATCGGCTACTGGGCGGAGCAGTGCGCCGCCGCCGGGCTGATCTCCATTCACTTCGTCAGCGTGATCGGCGACCCGATGGTTGCCCCGTTCCGCGGAAAAGACAGCCGCTTCGGCACTAACCCGCTGTGCGTGGTGTTTCCCCGCGCGGGCCATCCGCCGCTGCTGCTGGACTACGCCACCAGCGCCATCGCCTTTGGTAAAACCCGCGTCGCCTGGCACAAAGGAGAAGCCGTGGCGCCCGGCTGCCTGATCGACGCCGAGGGGCTGCCCACCACCGACCCGGCGGTAATGCAGACCTCGCCGCTGGGCGCCCTGCTCACCTTCGCCCAGCACAAAGGCTATGCCCTGGCGACACTGTGCGAAGTGCTCGGCGGCGCGCTCTCCGGGGGGCAAACCACCCATCAGGAAAGTCTGCAGACCAGCGTCGACGCCATCTTTAACTGCATGACCACTGTGATCCTGCGCCCGGACGCGTTCGATGCCCCGGACAGCCAGGCGCAGACGGAGGCCTTTATCGCATGGTGTAAACAGTCGCCGCACGATCCCGATGCCCCGGTGCTGGCCCCCGGCGAATGGGAGGCCGCCAACCGCGAAGCGCGCCTGGCCGAGGGGATCCCGCTGGATGCGGGCAGCTGGCAGGCGATCTGCGCCGCCGCGCGCGACGTCGGCCTGAGCGAGTCGCATATCGCCCGCTGCCGCCCTCTCGCGTAGCGGCATTATCCCCTGCAGAGCGTCTGACGTCGGCGCTCTGCGTCATCGTCATTAGTGACGAGGTCACGCTCCCGTCATCCCTCCCCTGTTATTTTTCATTTTAAATCAATAAATTAAATTCTGGCACGAGACCTGCATAGCGCAGCGGGCCTGCGTCCGCATCACCACCAGGCGATACCGCGATCGTTGCCCGTCGGGCCCGGCGCGACAGCGATCCTCTGTTCACTGTTAACAGGTCTGTTACTGATGAAAAAAATCACGAGCGTGTGCCCCTACTGCGGGGCGGGTTGCAAACTTAAACTGGTTGTCGACAACAATAAAATCATTCGCGCGGAAGCCGCCGACGGCGTCACCAACCAGAACCAGCTGTGCCTGAAAGGCTATTACGGCTGGGATTTTCTTAATGACACGCAGCTCCTGACGCCCCGTCTTAAACAACCGATGATCCGCTACCAGAAAGGCGGCGCCTTCACGCCGGTCAGCTGGCAGGAGGCGATTCGCTATACCGCCAGCAAGCTCAGGGAGGTCAAAGAGAAGCATGGCCCGCGCGCCATCATGACCACCGGCTCCTCGCGCGGCACCGGCAACGAAACCAACTATGTGATGCAAAAGTTCGCTCGCGCGGTGCTGAACACCAACAACGTCGACTGCTGCGCCCGCGTCTGCCATGGCCCTTCCGTCGCCGGGCTGCAGCAGGCGCTGGGCAACGGGGCGATGAGCAACTCGATAAGCGACATCGAAAACTCGAAGTGCCTGTTGGTCTTTGGCTACAACTGCGCCGACTCCCATCCCATCGTCGCCCGCCGGGTGATCAAAGCCCGGGAAAACGGCGCCAAAATCATCGTCTGCGATCCGCGACGCATTGAAACCGCACGCATAGCCGACCGTCATCTGCAGCTCAACAACGGCAGCAACATGGCGCTGGTGAACGCCTTCGGCTATGTATTGCTGGAAGAAGAGCTGTACAACAAAGCCTATGTCGAACGCTATACCGAAGGGCTGGACGCCTACCGCGAGGCGGTGAAGGATTACGCCCCGGAAGCAGTGGAAGGGATTGTCGGAGTCAGCGCGCAGGCGATCCGCGAGGCAATGCGCATGTTTGCCGCCGCCCCTTCCGCCACCATTATGTGGGGCATGGGGGTCACCCAGTTTGGCCAGGCGGTGGACGTGGTGCGCGGCCTGGCAAGCCTGGCGCTGCTCACCGGCAACCTGGGACGGGCGAACGTCGGCGTGGGCCCGGTCCGTGGGCAAAACAATGTACAGGGCGCCTGCGATATGGGCGTACTGCCGAACCTGTTCCCCGGCTATCAGGAGGTCACCGACCCAGCCGTGCGGGCGAAATTCGCCGCCGCCTGGGGGATCAACCCGGCGCAGATGGATGACCAGGTCGGCACCCGCATCACCGAGGTGCCGCATAAGGCGCTGACGGGCGAGATCAAAGCCTACTACATCATGGGCGAAGATCCGTTGCAGACCGAAGCCGACCTCGGCCTGGTGCGCAAAGGCATCGAGGCGCTGGACTTCGTGGTGGTGCAGGATATCTTCATGACCAAAACGGCGGAGATTGCCGATGTCCTGCTGCCGGCCACCTCCTGGGGCGAGCACGGCGGCGTCTTCACCTGCGCCGACCGCGGGTTTCAGCGGTTTGAACAGGCGATCCCGCCGGCGGGGAATGTGAAGCGCGACTGGGAGATCATCAGTCTGCTGGCCAGCGAAATGGGCTATCCGATGCACTATGAGAACAACCAGCAGATCTGGGACGAGATGCGCGAGCTCTGCCCGCTGTTCTACGGCGTGACCTGGGAGAAAATGGGCGATATGGGCCATGTTCAGTGGCCATGCCCGACCCTCGACCACCCCGGCACGCCGTGGCTGTATAAAGACAACCGCTTCGACACCCCATCGGGTAAAGGGCAGCTTTTCGCCACCGCCTGGCGCGCGCCGGCGGAGCGTCCGGATGATGAATGGCCGCTGGTGCTCTGCACGGTGCGGGAGGTGGGGCACTACTCCTGCCGCTCGATGACCGGCAACTGCGCCGCGCTGCAGTCGCTGGCCGACGAGCCGGGACGGGTGCAGATGAACCCCGTGGATGCGCAACGGCTGGGGATCGCCGACAAACAGCTGGTGTGGGTTAGCTCCCGGCGCGGAAAGGTCATCACTCGCGCCGACCTCAGCGATCGCATCAACCCGGGCGCGGTCTATATGACCTATCAGTGGTGGGTGGGCGCCTGTAATGAGCTGACCCAGGATAACCTGGATCCGATCTCCAAAACGCCGGAGACCAAATACTGTGCGGTGAAAGTGGAAGCGATTGCCGACCAGCAGTGGGCGGAGCGCTATGCCTGGACTGCCTACAGCGACATGAAGGCGCGACTGAAAGCCGCCGCCGACGTCTGACCTCAGGGAGCGCGCGCTCCCTTCCCTCCTGCCGCTGCCGGCGGGTTACGCCGCCGGCAGCTGTTTCTCCACCAGCGCCACCCACATCGCCACCCCGTGGCTAATCAGCGCGTCGTTAAAGTCATAGCTGGCGTTATGCAACGGCTTCGACGGCGTTTCGCCATCGGTGCCGATCCAGAAATAGGCCCCCGGACAGACCTCCAGCATGCAGGCAAAATCCTCCGAGGCCATCGACGGCGCCTGGTTCCAGCGCACCGCCTCCGCGCCGAGGGTGGCGACCGCCACCTCGCGCAGCAGCTGCGCCTGCGGCGCATGGTTTTTAGTCACCGGATACCCGGGAAACCAGCTAATCTCGCCCCGGACATCGGACACCTGAGGCTGGGTGGCCACATAGCTTTCGATAAGCTCCCGCACGCGGGCGCGAACGCGATTGCTCAGGCAACGGAAGGTGCCGCGCAGCACCACGGTGTCCGGCAGGACGTTGATCGCCTCGCCGCCGTTTATCTGGGTGATGCTGACCACCGCGGAATCCTGTGGCGACAGGCGACGGGAGGGGATGGTCTGCAGCGCCATAATCAGCTGCGCCGCGGCGACGATGGGATCGGCCCCGCTCTCCGGCATCGCCGCATGGCAACTTTTGCCGCGCAGGGTGATCTCGAAGGCGTCGAGGGAAGCCATCATCGCGCCATCGCTGAGCGCCACTTCGCCGAGGGGGATCCCCGGCCAGTTATGCAGCGCGTAAATCGCATCCATCGGGAAGCGTTCGAATAACCCCTCTTCCACCATTTTGCGCGCGCCGCCGAGGTTCTCTTCCGCCGGCTGGAAGACAAAGTGGACGGTACCGCTGAACTGGCGGGTCTGCGCCAGATGGGCCGCGGCCGCCAGCAGCATCGCGGTGTGGCCATCGTGGCCGCAGGCGTGCATTACCCCGGCGCGGCGCGAACGGTAGCTGACGCTCCCCAGCTCGGTGATCGGCAGGGCGTCCATATCGGCGCGCAGGCCGATGACCGGCCCGGGGCCGTTTTCCAGCGTCGCCACGACGCCGGTGCCGGCCAGCCCGCGATGAACCTGCAGGCCAAACGAGACCAGCAGCTCGGCGACGCGGCGCGAGGTCTCCTGCTCCTGATATCCGAGCTCAGGCGCGGCGTGAAACTCACGTCGCCAGCCTGTGGCTTCGGCGATCAGTGACGGCGATACGGCCATGTATTACTCCTTTCCTGCATAGCGTAATGCTGAATAATTGGGTCATGCGCTGCGTTTTTCCCCGTCGCTCACCGGCGCCGGGTCGCTGCCGCTCCCTCCGTTATATCCTGTCGTTAACACGCTGACAACGTCACGAAATGCGGCGGCGGCGCGGCGTACACGCCAGCCGCCGCCGGGCGGACCTTTTTTGGGAGTGATTTCAACGGTGACAACGGCCAGGCGATTAATTATTATGCAACTCAGGACGGCAATTTGCCGAAGGATCCACTACTGACCTCTCCGTCATCGGAAATAAAATGTTTAACCCAGACCAGAATCGTCTTGCCCCCACGCTGGCGATGATCATGGCCGCGTCGCTCGTGGGATTTATCACCGGCTATACGGTGCCGTTAATCAGTCTTGAGCTGGCGCAGCAGCAGGTTGCGCCGCTGTACGTCGGCCTGCTGGCCGCCCTGCCGCCCGCCGGTATGATGATCTCCTCTTTCCTCTCTCCTGCGCTGTGCCGGCGCGTTGAAATGGGCGTGCTGCTGAGCGGCAGTCTGATCCTGCTGGCGCTGGCGACCATCGCCTCATGCATGACCACCGATATGACGCTGCTTCTGCTGCCGCGCCTGCTGACCGGCCTGGCCTCCGGGGTCATTATCGTACTGGGCGAAAGCTGGATCACCGGCGGCGCGGCGGGCAGCCAGCGCGCCACCCTCACCGGCATCTACGCCTCGGCCTTTACCGGCTGCCAGCTGGCCGGGCCGCTGCTGATCTCCGTCGGCCCCGCCTGGCAGGCCTCGGCGCTGATGGCGATCGTCGCGGTCACCGCCGTCTGCCTGCTGATGCTGCGCCATCTGCCCACCGGCACCCGAGAAAGCCTTGGGGAGCGCGCCAGCTGGCGCAGCCTCGGCGCCTTCCTGCCGGTACTGGCCTCCGGGGTCTTCTGCTTCGCCTCCTTCGACGCCAGCATCCTCGCCCTGCTGCCGCTGTACGGCATGGACAAGGGGCTTAATGAAGGAATGGCGGTGCTGCTGGTGACCGTGGTGCTTACCGGGGATGCGATGTTCCAGACCCCGCTCGGCTGGCTGGCCGACCGGGTCGGCATTCGCCGCGTGCATCTGGCCTGCGCGGTGGTCTTCAGCCTGTCGCTGCTGGCCCTGCCGCTGATGCTCGGCTCACGCATTCAGCTGATGGCCATTTGTCTGCTGCTGGGCGCCGCGGCGGGGGCGCTGTATACTCTGTCGCTGGTGCGGGCGGGGAAAACCTTTAGCGGGCAGAAGCTGATTATGATTAACGCCCTGTTCGGCTTTTTCTGGTCCGCCGGCAGCGTCGCCGGACCGGTAGTCAGCGGCATGCTGATCGGCATCACCGGCTACGATGGCCTGATCGCCACCCTGGTGGCCAGCGGCGGGCTGTTCCTGCTGATCCAGTGTCTGTGTAAAAACGAGAAAACCCTGCTCGCCAGCGAGCAGGAAGAGGACATGGACGAAGCGACGGAGTCCGCGCAGTAGTCCTGACGGGCTGGCCTGGCGCCAGCCTTTTTTATGGCCCTTACCGGAGGGTATCCTGTTTTTGCTGGCTCACTGCTGTTAACCATTGCCGGCCCCCCTGCCAGGAGGAAATCCTATGGAAAGCAATACCTTACATCGTGGCAGATTGATCGATCATATTCTGCTGGTTGTCGAAGACTTTGAGGCAAGCAAAAACTTCTATACCGCCGTACTGTCGGCGCTGGAGATCCCGGCGATCGCCACCGCCAATGAATACTTGCTGGCTGACGAACTGGTGGTGGCCTCACGCCACAGCCCGGAGGCCGCCGGGAAACTGACAGGGCGCCACCATCTGGCGTTCCAGGCCAGAGATCGCGACATGGTGGACGCTTTTTACCATGCAGCGCTGACCCATGGCGGCCGCGATAACGGCGCGCCTGGCGAACGACACTATCATCCTGGTTACTATGCCGCTTTTGTGCTGGATCCGCAGGGGAATAATATTGAGGCGGTGTACCATGGCGAGGCTGTGCGCAGCGCCGGGTCTGTTGCCATCCGCTTCACGCAGTAAGCGGGCGAGAGTCACCTTTTTGCCGCTACAGGAGGACACTATGTTTTCATACATTATGCTGGGAACGAACGATCTACCACGCGCCATCGAGTTCTATGACCCGTTAATGGCATTGTTGGGGCACGCCAAAGCCGGCCGTAACGAACAAGGCGCCTCATGGGGCACCTTCAACGGCAACCAGACCTGCGGGCTGTGCGTGGGCGTCCCCTTTGATCAGCAGCCTGCCGGGGTGGGCAATGGAACGATGGTGGCGCTTAACGCTCGCTCCGTCGAACATATTGCGGAACTGCATGCCCTCGCCCTGCAACTCGGCGGGCGTGACGAAGGCGCGCCCGGTCACCGACCGCAGTATGGCGACGGCTTTCACAGCGCCTACGTCCGCGATCCCGACGGCAATAAGCTGGCGTTTGTTTATTATGCGCGGTGAGCCTCATTTCTCACCCTGCATATTCGCGGTTAAGTTTGACCCGGACGTTAAGGGATAAACGCCGTTTATCTCGGTATTCGTGGCGATTTTTGCATCATCCACAACAGCCAGCAGACCAGTCCTGCAGGCGCGTATCGTTGACTGGGAGCAACAGGCGCCGCTGATGTTGTCCAGCTTTCGCCGGGATTTTACCCGCGCCAGCCAAAGTACCGACATTCCTGAACTGGTCAACGATCTGGAACGGATCTCGCCAGCGTTTAAATTATGGTGGCGGCAACATCAGGTGCAGGTCCCGTGCCATGGTGTCCGTCATTGACTGGTCGACGAGCAGCCCGTCCCTTTCGAATTCACCTCACTGACCGTTGATGAAGACCGACACCTGCGGCTGGTGGTGTATGCCCGACAGGAACAGGAAACCGGTCTTTCGGGATAAATGTTTAACAGAAGACAGGCGTTGTGGAGTTTAAAAGCTGATGGCACTTCTGTGAATGATTAAAGCAGAACATAACAAGGTAAAAAACAGTGGGATCGCTCACATCATAAGGTGAAATATTCCCGGTCGCTTAAGGCCATTTCGGTATTTCCATTTGGAGCAAAAGCTCTCCTTCGCGGGCGAAACGGCCATTCTAAAAAAATGGGACCACGCACTCGCTTTGACCGGTGGCAGAAAATCCAGGCGATGGTGGCTTTGGTGAGTTTCAGCGCTGAGCGAAGGGTTGACATTGAAAGGCAACAGGAAACTCAAATTTATAGTGCAATAGACATGTCCATACCGCGTACATCTGTCTGGGCAAGTCTTGATGGATATTTACTTTCCTGATAAACATAAAGCCATGCTTTTCGTAGAAGGTTTGCGCATTGGGTGTTGAGGTCAGGGTTGACTGTTTCAGCCCTCTTTTAATCGCTTCTACGCTTCCCCGGTAAGATCCAGATACCCCGTTGCCACCAATCCGCCATCGGGCATTTCGACAACAAAGAAAGGATTACCGTAATAACCTCTGTAATGTTCAGGCATAGCTTCAGGCGTCCAGTGGTCCCGTCGCCTCTGGTCAGGGTATGATATGCTTCAGGATACTTAAAATACTCAAAGGTAAGTCCGGATGGAAAAGAATTTCACGCCTGAGCAAATTGACTTTATCAATCGCGTTGTCTTCAAGCATATCGATAAAATGACTGCGGAAGTCGCTAATATTGTTGAACAAACAGAAAAAGCCGCACACCAGGAACTTGCGGAGCATGGCATTGATATGACAGAGTTTTATCCTGCCAATCAGCCTTTTTTGATGATGACAATCGTCCAGACGTTGATAGACCGGGTGCACGGTGGGGACATGGCGATTGCGCAAAAAATGATAACGATGGAAGCCAAAAGATTAAATGTCAGCGTAAATGTCGAGGCGGATAAATCACGTGTATCGGGGCGTTAACCATGTCAATGGCCGATATGGTCCGCTCCTGGGCCAACTCTGCCCCACCCTGACTCCCACACCTTCCCCAACCACGCTAAAAGCAGCCTACACTCCCTCACGCTCCCCAGCCCGCTGAGTGTGGGCTGGGCTGGCCTGGCGCCAGCCCGCCCGGTTTACAGCACCTTGCTGAGGAACGCGGCGGTGCGCGGGTTGGTCGGCGCGCTAAAGATCTGCCCCGGCTTGCCCTCTTCCTGAATCACGCCCTGGTCGATGAAGATCACCCGGTCGGCCACTTCGCGGGCAAAGCCCATTTCGTGGGTCACGATCACCATGGTCATCCCCTCGCTGGCAAGGTTTTTCATCACCTCCAGTACGTCGCCCACCAGCTCAGGATCCAGCGCCGAGGTGGGCTCATCGAACAGCATTATCGACGGCTTCATCGCCAGCGCGCGGGCAATCGCGACGCGCTGCTGCTGGCCGCCGGACAGGCTCGAGGGCCAGGCGTCGCGCTTATCGCTTAAGCCCACCTTCGCCAGCAAGGCTTCCGCCAGGTCGACCGCCTGCTGGCGCGGCATATTGCGCAGATTCATCGGCGCCATAATCAGGTTTTCCAGCACCGTCATGTGCGGGAACAGGTTAAAGCGCTGGAACACCATGCCGACGCTTTCGCGCATCTTGTTGAGGTCGGTAGTGCGGTCGAGGGCGGCAAAGCCGTTGACCACCACCTCGCCTTCGCTGACCGTCTCGAGGGCGTTCATACAGCGCAGAAAGGTACTTTTCCCCGAGCCGGAGGGGCCGATGATGCACACCACTTCCTGCGGTTTAATGTCGCAGCTGATGCCGCGCAGCACGTGGCTGTCGCCGAAGCGCTTATGTAAGTTATTAATGTGAATCACTTTTGCCAAACCTCTTTTCCAGACGGTTAACCAGCTGCGCCAGCAGGAAGGTGATCACCCAGTAGACCAGGGAGATGGTCAGGTAGGGTTCCCAGTAGGTGGCGTAGGCGCCGGAGACGGTGCGCGCGGCGTAGGCCAGATCGGCCAGGCCTATCGCCGAGGCCAGCGACGAGTCTTTGACTATGGCGATGGCGTTGTTGCCCAGCGGCGGCAGAATGCGGCGAAACGCCTGGGGCAGGATCACCTTGCGCATGGTTTTCCACCACGGCATGCCCAGCGCGCGGGAGGCCTCCATCTGCCCTTTGTCGATCGACTGGATGCCGGCGCGGAAAATCTCCGACACATAGGCGCCAGCGTTAAGGGTGATCGCCACAATGCAGGAGAGGAACGCCCCGTAGCTGGCGCGCAGCTCGCGGGCAAAGTCGGCGCTCATCAGGCCGCTGGTCACCAGCAGGCCATCGCGCGGGTTAATAAACAGCGGCACCAGCGCAAAGTGCACCACCATGATCTGCACGAACAGCGGCGTACCGCGGAAGGCGCTAACGTAAAAGCGCACCGGAAACTGCACCAGGTAGCGGAGAATATATTTCCATGGCCCGTGCTCGGCCTTCGCCATCCGTCCGAGACCGAGGGTTAACCCCCACAGCGTCCCGAGGATTACGCAGATAATGGTACATTTAATCGTCATCAGGGCGCCGTCCACAAACAGCGGGCCGTACTCCTCGATGATCTCCCAACGGAATCCCGTCATAGTCCTTCCCTAAAAAATACGGCTATCGCCTGGGCGATAGCCGTGGTCACTGAAAAAGGTGGGTTATTGCGCTGGCAGCGTCGGCACGTTGTCGTCGAACCAGGTTTTATAGATTTTGGCGTAAGTTCCGTCGGCAACAATCTTCTGCAGACCGGCGTTGATTTTGCCCAGCAGTTCGCTGTTGCCTTTCGCCACCGCGATACCGAAATACTGGCGTTCAAATTTGGCATCCGGCACCAGCTTGAACTGCTTCTCCGGGTGCTGTTTGATGTAGTACTTCACCACCCCGACGTCACCCACCGCGGCGCTGACGCCGTCCTCGAACAGCTCCTGGAGCATCAGGGGGGTATTGTCGAAGCGCTTGATCGCCGTGCTGTTTTTGCCCAGTACCTCAGAGACCACGATATCGCCGGTGCTGGAGTTCACCACCCCGACCTTCTCGTTTTTCAGGGCCGCCAGGGAATCGACCTGCGAATCCTGGGCGACGACGATAGACTGCTCGGCCGGGAAGTACGGCGCGGAGAAATCGACCATCTGTTTGCGTTTATCGGTGATGGTGATCCCGGAGATGATGATGTCGCGGTCGCCGGTGTTCAGCGTGGCGAAGATGCCTTCCCATGGGGTATTGACCAGTTTGACGTCAAAGCCTTCGGCTTTGGCGATGGCTTTGATGATGTCGATATCAAAACCTTCCAGCTGTTTCTGGCTGTTTTCAAATTCAAATGGCCGGTAGGTGCCGCCGGAGCCGACGGTGTAGGTTTCCGCAGCCGCCTGTCCGGCTGCCGTCAGCGCGGCCATCATGAAACACGCTTTGAGCAAATTCTTAACCATGAGATATCCTTTTTATGCATTTATTTTGCATAAAAATACACACACTTACTTTTGTATGCAACCGGAAACCTTCCCGCTGGTGAATTATCTTATCAACTGGCCCGTTTACCGCCGGATTTACCGATGGCCCGGTGCAGGTCGTTGATTCGCTTCAGGGATTTCACCGTTTTTTGTGGCGTGGTCGAGGCCACCGACAGGACAATCATCTCCAGACAGACCAGCACCGTGCCGTGCAGCGGCATCCGGCTACTGTCCCCGCCGCGCGGGACGTCGATCACCACCTGTGCCTCCTGGCTGAAGCGCGAGTCCACCGCCTGGGTCAGCAGGATGGTCGGAATTCCCAGCCGTTTCGCCTCGCGCAGGGTGGTCATCCCTTCGCGATGGGGGGATTTTTGCCCCATCATGATCAGCACATCGCCGCGCTGCAGGCCGATAAGCTGTTCGGCGAGGCTAAAGCCCGTGCGGTTCATCACGTAAGCCGGCAGGCCAATGCGGCTGAACAGCCGGGCGGTGTACTCGGCGAGGATCCCCGAGGCGCCGATGCCGAAGATCCCCACCTGGCGCGCGTCGCTGAGCAACGCCACCGCCTGGGCCACCGCCGCGCGATTGTCGGCCCGCGACAGGACCTCGCAGACCCGCTGGTGCCCTTCAAGCACAAAATCAATACTGGAATTGACGTCGCTGGCGAGTGCAGTGACCGTCGAGCGCATCTTTTCCGCCGAGGTGACCGAGGTGCCGAACCAGCGCTCCATAGTCTGCTTAAGCTCGCGCAGCCCGGCGAAGCCCAGCGCCTGGATAGCGCGGACCACCGTGGCGTCAGAGGTCTGGGTCGCGGTGGCGATCTCCATCGCCGTCTGCTCCAGCACCACCTCGCGGTTGTCGTTGATATAGCTGACCACGGCCCGCAGGCGGGGAGAGAGCTGATGCGCCCGGGCGCGATAGCGTTCGCCGAACAGGTCGACCCGCCCCTTCTCTTTTTTTACCGCGCTTTTCATTTGGCCACCGCCGGGATCGGCCTGCCGGCAATATGCGACTGCACCTGGGCCACCATCAGAGAGAGCGCGGCGTAGGAGTTGGAGATCACCTCCTCCCGCGGCAGCAAAATATAGCGCCCGGTGCGGCAGGCGCGCATAAAGTCGCACCAGCCGGGCATCACCCCTTCCATCGCCTGCAGCTCATCCTGCGGCTTACCGCCGGTATCCGACCGCCAGGTGGCGAAGACAAAATCGGCGTCCAGCTCCGGCAGTTGTTCCGCGCTGACGTCAATTCGCTGGCCGTCGGGGATCCGCTCAATCAACGGCGGAAAGCGGAACCCGGCGTCGCGCAGCACCCGGCCCAGCGCGTGGTAAGAATGATGCACCGTGACCTTGCCGTTGTTCGCCTGGATCACCGAGACGCTGTACTGCGACGGGTTGACCATCGCTTTCAGCTGCTTGATTTGCTCCTGATAGCGGCGCTCGAGGATCGCCAGCCGCGGCTGGGTGCCGGTCAGCTGCGCCAGCTTGCGGTAAATCTCCGGGGCGCTGCCCTGCAGATGGTCGATGCTCACCGTCGGGGCAATCTTCTCCAGCTGCTCCACCGACACGTGACGGCTGGGCTCGGTGATGATCAGATCCGGCCTGGCGGCGGCCACCGCTTCCAGATCGATATCGGCGGTGCCAATAAAGCGGATATCGCTATTGTCGAAATCGACGCCGGTGAGCTGGGCGCTGGAGCGCAGATAGTGGCTGCCGTCCGGCCGCGTCCGGCCGTGGCTGGCGATGGGCGGCGCCCCGAGCTCAATCAGCGGAATGGTAATGTCGAGATCGTGCATCGAAACGATACGCTGCGGATGGAGCGGGACGGTGACCGTGCGGCCTAAATCATCGGTAAAAGTCTGAGTTTGTGGGTCGGCGGCGCTGACGGCCCCCGTCAGCAACAGCAGCAATGAGACGAACCAACGCATAATACCTTCCTGGTTAAAGGGCATCGCGGCGACGCCAGAGCAAGACAACAAAAAACGGGCAGCCCACCAGGGCAATAACAATCCCCGCCGGGATCTGCAGCGGCGCAAACGCCAGCCGGCCAAGGGTATCGGTCACCAGCACCAGCAAGGCGCCAATCAGCGCGCTTCCGCTCAGCAGCGATACCTGGCCGCCGCGCAGCACAAAACGCGCCATATGCGGCGCCATCAGGCCAACAAAGCCCAGGCTGCCGACGCAGGAGACACTGGCCGAGGTCAGCAGCACCGGGGCGAAAAAGCGCAGCAGCGTGAGCTGCTGCAGACGCACCCCAAGGCCGATGGCGGTCCGGTCGCCCAGCAGCGCCGCGTCCGCCGCCCGGGCGGTACAGAACAGGATGATGGCCCCGGGCAGCGCCCAGCAAAAGGCCACCGCCAGCAGCGGCCAGGTGGCGGCCTGCAGGCTGCCCGCCAGCCAGATCATCGCCGTCTGCACGTCGCGAACGTCGGCGGTGGTCATAAAGATGCCGACCGCCGCCGCCAGGGTCCAGGAGACGCCGACGCCAATTAAAATAAAGCGCGGTCGCGAGCAATCGCGCGCCAGCGTCAGGACCAGCAGGGCCACCGCCACGCCGCCGACCATTCCCGCCAGCGGCCGCCAGACCAGGCCTACCGCCGGGAAAAACAGCACCAGCGCCAGGACCACGATGCTGGCCCCCTCTTTGACGCCGATCAGCCCCGGGTCGGCCAGCCCGTTGCGGGTGATGCTCTGCATCGCCGCGCCGGCCAGCCCCAGCATAGCCCCGCACAGCAGCGCCATCAGGATCCGCGGCAGGCGGATATCAAACAGAATAAAGCGCGGCTGCTCGCCAATCTCCTGCGGCGCCAGCAGGGCCCGCGCCAGCGTCGACGCGGGCAGTGGATAGCTGCCGCGGCTGAGGCTGTACAGCCCCAGCGCCAGCAGCATCAGCAGCATTAAGGCGGCAATGTTAAGCGCCGCCGGGCGCAGCAGCAGCTGGCGGGAAGCGAAAACCAGCGGCCGAAAGCCGGCCCGATGGACGGCGCGCATCATTTAAAAAACCTCGCGGCGATAAAGATAAACAGCGGCGCGCCCACCAGGGCGGTCATCGCCCCGGTGGCCAGCTCCTGAGGGGCGACCAGCGTCCGGGCGGCGATATCCGCCAGGAGCAGCACCAGCGCCCCCACCGGCGCCGCCAGTGGCAGCGCCAGGCGGATATCTTCCGTCACCAGACGACGCACCACGTGCGGCACCACCAGCCCGACGAAGCCGATCGGCCCGGCCACCGCCACCGCCGCGCCGCAGAGCAGCGCAATCGCCAGCAGGCCCAGCAGCCGGGTCTGGATGAGGTTCACGCCGAGGCCCAGCGCTACCTTATCCCCCAGCGCCAGCACGTTGAGGCGCGGGGCAAGGAACAGCGCAACGCCAAGGCCGATCAGCGCCGGGACCAGCGCCGTCCGCAGCGTGCTCCAGTTCAGCCCGGCCAGATCGCCCGCCAGCCAGGTGCGCATCGCCAGCAGCGTTTGTTCATCGAGAATTAATATCGCCGCCGTCACCGCCGACGCAAACGCCGACAGCGCTACCCCGCACAGCGTGATGCGCAGCGGCGTCGCTCCGCCGCGACCGGCAGAGGCCAGCGCCATCACCCCGCCGAACAGCAGCGCCGCGCCGCAGGCGGCGGTCAGCGGCCGCGCGGCGGGGAAAGCGCCGAAGGAGAGCCCCAGCGCAGAGGTCGCCACCACCGCCAGCGACGCGCCGGCGTTAAGGCCGAGGATATGCGGCTCGCCCAGCGGGTTGCGGATCACCGTCTGCAACAGCAGCCCGGCGACGCCGAGCGCCGCGCCGGTCAGCAGCGCCGCCGCCAGCCGCACCAGGCGCAGTTCGACGATTATCCGCTGATCGAAGTTACGCGGGTTGTACTCCAGCAGCGCCTGCACCACCGTCTGCGGGGCGATCCAGCGGGCGCCCAGGCCAAGATGCACCAGCGAGCCGGCAATAAGCAGCAGCGTAAGCAGGAGCAGCGCCAGCCGGGGACGGGCGCGCCGCCGCGCGGGATGCAGGCTAACCACGCTCATTGTGCCGCCGCCTGGCGGGCGCGAAACGGCATAAAGAACGGTTTGCCGGTTTGCGGGTTAATCGACATCTGCACGTCAACATCAAACACGCGTTTAATCAGCTCAGGGCTACAGACTTCACCGTCGCTAATCGTGCCGGCGATGCGCCCCTGTTTAAGGAATACCAGCAGATCGGCATAGTTGACGGCAAAGTTAAGATCATGGAGCACCGTCACCACCGTGCGGCCATGATCGCGGGTCAGGGTCTGTAGCAGTTCGAGAATATCGACCTGATAGCGCAGGTCGAGCCAGGTGGTCGGTTCATCCAGCAGAATGGTCGCCGTTTGCTGGGCCAGCGCCATGGCGATCCAGCAGCGCTGACGCTGGCCGCCGGAGAGGCTGTCCACCGGCAGATGAGCGAACTCGCGGGTGCCCGTTAAGCGCAGCGCCTCTTCCACCGCCAGCTCATCGGCGTCGGACCACTGGCGCATCAGCCCCTGCCACGGGAAGCGACCGCGCGAGACCAGTTCGAAAACCGTTAACCCTTCCGGCGTCAGCGGCGATTGCGGCAGGATGCCGAGCTGGCGCGAGACGGCCTTCGTCGGCATCTGATGAATGGCTTGCCCGTCCAGACGCACGCAGCCGCCGAGCGGTTTCAGCATCCTGGCGATGGTCGACAGCAGCGTGGATTTGCCGGATCCGTTCGCCCCGGCCAGCACCGTCATTTTGCCGGTGGGGATGGTCAGGTTGATGTCGTCAACGATCAGGGTCTGGCCGTAGCCGGCCGACAGGGCATCCAGTACGATCCCCTGCTCTGCAGGTGTCACCCGCTGTGGCATAACTCGCTCCTGCGCCGCAGCGTTCCAGGCGATGGCTGGACATTCTGCAGTCAAATCAAAATAAATCTCATTCTCTTTTGATCATGACGGGGATGAATGTAGTAGTCAATAGTCGCCATCGTCTTCAGGCGCGGACGATGACTACAGCGAAGCCGCGCCAACGCAATAGAATCAAAATAAAATAATATCAAAGAGATAACCACATGACATTCCCTGATGGAGGTGTTTAAAACGCCCTGTTCCCCGCCGCTGATTTTTTATCTTATATAACGTTTACTACTACATTCCTTCATGGTTGAATGATTCTCAATTACACACATAAAGGCGCGTTCAGACGCTAAATCGCGTGTTTTTATTATTCAGGGCAATGATTTTATTGGCTTTATCTGACCGCAAAGGCAGATTCGTTCACGAGAAAAAGATAATGACTCAACCCCATGTCGCCTTCACCTCGTTGCAAGGGCGGGCGCTTTTTTCGCTTCTTTTTTTAGCCTCACCGGGATTAATGGCCGCGGAAAATAACGCGGCGAAAGGTAACAACGACGCGGAAGAGACCATCACCGTGGTGGCCGACGGCGCCCAGCAGAGCGCCACCAGCGGCTATCAACCGCTCAGCTCCTCTACCGCGACGCTGACCTCGATGCCGCTGCTGGATATTCCGCAGGTGGTGAATACCGTCAGCGACCGGGTTCTCGAAGATCAGCACGCCACCTCGCTCGACGAGGCGCTGTATAACGTCGCCAACGTGGTGCAAACCAACACCCTCGGCGGCACCCAGGACGCCTTTACCCGCCGCGGCTTCGGCGCTAACCGCGACGGCTCAATCATGACCAACGGTCTGCGCACTGTTCTGCCGCGCAGCTTTAACGCCGCCACCGAACGGGTGGAAGTCCTGAAGGGGCCAGCTTCGACGCTGTACGGTATCCTCGACCCCGGCGGGCTGATCAACGTCATCACCAAACGTCCGGAGCGGCAGTTCTCCGGTTCGGTTTCCGCGACCTCCACCAGCTTTGGCGGCGGCACCGGCAGCGTCGACATCACCGGCCCCATCGAAGGCACAAATCTGGCGTACCGGCTGATTGGGGAATATCAGAATGAAGATTACTGGCGCAATTTCGGTAAAAACAAAAGCCGCTTTATCGCCCCTTCCCTGACCTGGTTTGGCGACCGGGCGACGGTGACCGCGTCCTATTCGCACCGCGACTACAGCGCGCCCTTTGACCGCGGCACTATTTTCGATCTGAATACCGGCCATGCGGTGAACGTCGATCGCAAAACCCGCTTCGATGAAGCGTTTAATATTACCGATGGCTATTCCGACCTCGCCCAGCTCAACGCCGAGTATCGCCTTAACGACGCCTGGACCGCGCGCTTCGATTACAGCTACAGCCAGGATCACTATAACGATAACCAGGCGCGGGTAATGGCCTATGATTCGGCGACCGGCAACCTCACCCGCCGGGTCGACGGTACCCACGGTTCAACGCAGAAGATGCACTCCACCCGCGCTGACCTGCAGGGCAACGTGGTGGTGGGCGGCTTTTATAACGAACTGCTGACCGGCGTCGCCTATGAGAATTACGATCTGCTGCGCACCGATATGCTGCGCTGCAAGAACGTCAAAGGCTTTAACATCTATCATCCGGTCTATGGCACCCTCGACACCTGTAATACCGTCTCCGCGTCCGACAGCGACCAGCGGATCCAGCAGGAGAGCTATGCCGCTTATGTGCAGGACGCGCTGTACCTGACTGACAACTGGATCGCGGTCGCTGGCGTGCGCTACCAGTACTACACCCAGTACGCCGGTAAAGGCCGACCGTTTAACGTCAATACCGACAGCCGCGATGAGAAATGGACGCCAAAGGCCGGCCTGGTCTACAAGGTGACGCCGAACGTCTCCCTGTTCGCCAACGTCGCCCAGTCGTTTATGCCGCAGTCGTCGATCGCCAGCTATATCGGCGAGCTGCCGCCGGAAGAATCCACCTCCTACGAAGTGGGCGCCAAATTCGACCTGCTGGAGGGCATTACCGCCAATATCGCGCTGTTTGATATTCATAAGCGCAATGTGCTGTACACCGAGAGCATTGGCGATGAGACGGTGGCCAAAACCGCGGGCAAGGTGCGTTCCCAGGGCGTGGAAGTGGATCTGGCGGGGTCCATCACCGATAACCTCAGCGTGATCGCCAGCTACGGCTACACCGACGCCAAAGTGCTGGAAGATCCGGATTACGCGGGGAAACCGCTGCCAAACGTACCAAAACATACCGGTTCGCTGTTCCTGACCTATGACATTCATAACGTCTATAACAGCAACACCCTGACGGTGGGCGGCGGCGGCCATGCGCTCAGCAAGCGCTCCGGCACCAACGGCGCGGATTATTATCTACCGGGCTATGCGGTGGCGGACGTGTTTGCCGCCTATAAGATGAAGCTGCAGTATCCGGTGACGCTGCAGGTGAATGTGAAGAATCTGTTTGATAAGACCTATTACACCTCTTCCATCGGCACCAATAACCTCGGCAATCAGATTGGCGATCCGCGTGAGGTACAGTTCACGGTGAAGATGGATTTTTAAGCCGTACATGGCGTCGCGCCGGATGCTCATTGCCGGGCGGCGCTGCGCTTGCACCGGCCTACGTTCTTTCCCCTTCTGTGGAGATTGCAGGCCCGGTAAGGCGCAGCCGCCACCGGGCAAAACGTGGCGCATGGCGCCGGATACCCGTTGCCGGGCGGCGCTGCGCTTGCACCGGCCTGCGGTCCTTCCCCCTTCCTCTCGAGTTCGCAGGCCCGGTAAGGCGCAGCCGCCACCGGGGAGTGCGTTTACCCTACCAGTCCTCCTCCTGGCCGAGGATGCGCAATATATCCTGACGATGCTGCAGCAGCTGCGGGTTATCGCGGTGGCGGGGAAAGGCCAGCGGCAGCGCGAACTCGGCGATAATCCGCCCCGGACGCGGCGACATCACCAGCACCCGCTCGCACAGCAGCAGCGCCTCTTCGATATCGTGGGTCACCAGCAGGCTGGTATACCCCTGCTGCTGCCAGAGGGCGATCAGCTCCCGCTGCATGCTGATGCGGGTCAGCGAGTCCAGCTTGCCCAGCGGCTCGTCGAGCAGCAGCAGGCGCGGCTCGTTCAACAGCGCGCGCGCCAGCGCGGCGCGCTGCGCCATCCCCCCTGACAGCTGCCGCGGCCACGCCTCGCTGAAGGCCTGCAGACCGATGCGGTCAATCAGCGCGTCGGCCTTTGCTTCCAGCCCTCTTTTGCCCTGCGCCTGCGGGCCCAGCAGCACGTTCTGCCGCACGGTCAGCCAGGGATAGAGCGTCGGGTCCTGAAACACCAGTATGCGCTCCGGCCCCGGAGCGCCGAGCGGCGCGCCGTCGAACTGCATCTGTCCGCTCTGCGGCGCTTCCAGCCCGGCCAGCAGCCGCAGCAGGGTGGATTTACCGCAGCCGGAAGGGCCCAGCAGCGCCACGCTTTCCCCTGGCCGCAGCTGCAGGCTGATATTCTCCAGCACTGGCACCGCCTGTTTGCCGAGCGTAAACGCGTGATGAAGATGGCTTATCGATACCGCCGCGCCGCGCACTATCGTCTGCGAACCTGACGTCGCGGTTACCATTGCATCCCTCCCCGCTGCCAGCTCAGCAGCTTATCGCGCAGCATAAATAATCCGCTGATCAGGCCGGAGCACAGCAAGGCCATCACCAGCAGCGCGGCGTACATATTGGGATAGGCCGCCCAGCCCTGGGCCCACTGGAGGTAAAAGCCGATCCCCGACTTCACCCCCACCATTTCAGCCACAATCAGCACCGAAAACGACGCGCCAAGCCCCATAAACAGGCCGACAAAGACGTTCGGCAGCGCGGCGGGGATCGCCACCCGCAGGATCAGGAAACGCTGGCTGGCGCCGAGGGTCCGCGCCACGTCGTACCACGCCCTGTCAATGCCGATGACCCCGGACCAGGTCAGCACCGTGACCGGGAACCAGGTGCTCAGCGCAATCAAAAACACGCTGGCGCCGAAGCTTGACGGAAAGATAAACAGGCACAGCGGCAGCAGCGCGGTGGACGGCACCGGCCCCAGCAGGCGTAACACCGGATGGACCCAGTAGCCTATCCGTTGCGACCAGCCAATGGCCAGACCGGTGACGAACCCGCTGCTGGTGCCGAGCAGCACCCCAAGCCCCAGCAGCCCCAGGGAGTGCAGCAGGCTGTCGAGCAGACGCGGCCAGTCGTCGTGCAGCACCTCGATCAGCGCCTGCGGCGGCGCGAAAAACGGCACCGGCAGCACGCCGCTCTTGGCGGTCAGCCCTTCCCAGGCAGCGAACAGCACCGGCAGCAGCGCCAGCCACTTGCCGGCATGCAGCACGCGCGCGCCGCGCGCTCGCCAGTAGCGATAGCTCAGCGACAGCAGCAGCAAGCCGCCGCCGAAGGCGAACTGCGCCAGCGCCCAGCCCTCGCTAAACGGCCAGCGCCGCCCGGCATCGGGCCAGGCCAGGGTGAACAGACCGCCCAGCAGCCACAGCGCGGCGGCCAGCAGCCCTTCTCCCCACAGCGGCGCGCGGCCGGTTGGGCGCGCCAGCGCCTGCTCAGGCGAATACGTTGGCATAGATACTCTCCGCAAACTGATGGGGATCGGTGCCCGGTTTGATCACCTGCACCCGCTGCAGGTCGACCGCATACTGCGTCAGCTCTTTCACGAACGCCTCCCCCACCGCGTGGTGGCCGTGCCCCTGTCCGTGCAGAATGCCGCTTACCTCCGCTTCACTGGTGTTGAGCGCATGGGCGAGGAAAGATTGCGCCACGCTTTCCGGGTGTTCGGCGGCATAGCTGTGCGCTTCAAGGATTGCCTGGGTGAGCGCCGCGGCGGCCGGTTTATGATCCCGCGCCAGGCTCCCGCTCACCCCCAGCACGCAGCAGCTCAGATTGGCATAGTCCCCGGTCATATTGCTGGCGATCAGCTGATACTTGCCGGTCTCCAGCAGCCGATAGCTGAACGGCTCGCTGCCGCTGATGGCGGCGATCTCGCGCTTATCCAGCGCCACGCTGAGCAGATCCGCCGGGTAGACTTTCCACTGCACGTCGCTTATCGGATCGATACCGTGGCGCTTAAGCAGGATGGCGAAGAAGTTTTTATCCGGCCCGGCCATGTCGGTGACGCCGATGGTTTGCCCTTTCAGGCTCTCAAGGCCGTTGAACGGCGACGCTTTGGCCGTCAGCAGGTTCAGGCAGCCGCCATGGGTCCCGGCGGTGAGCTTGACGTCAAAGCCCTGCTCCAGCGCCTTCAGCCAGCGCAGCGCCATCCCCACCCCGGCGTCGGCCTTGCCGGTGGCGATCGCCTCCAGCAGCACATCGGTGGAGTTGCCGAAGTTAACAAACTCAACGTCGAGGTTATATTTACTGAAAATCTTTTGCTGCTCGGCGACGGCGACCGGCGCGAGGCAAACCGCGCTTTTGTTGATCGCCAGCTTGATCTTGTACGGCTGCGGTAGGCGCAGCGCCGGATGAGCATCGCCGCTGGCCATCTCCGCCATATCGTGAGCCCACAGCGGCAGGGAAACCCCGGCCAGCACCAGGCCACCGCTGAGCTTTAAAAAACGACGACGGGAAAAAGCGGACGGGGTCATGGCGTTACCTCCGCGTGGGCCGGCCCGGCGGGCACGCTAAAGCTGGGGTCAAAGGTCGGTTTCACGTCCAGCCGGGTGCGGATCAGACCGTTGGCGAGATAAAAGTCGGCCGTCGCCTGCTGCTGGGTCACCGTTTCCTCCGCCAGCGGCTGCCACTGCGACTGACGGTTGGCAAACTGCGCGCGGGCGATCTCCGCCGGGAAGCGGATGATCTCCCCCAGCGTTTTGCCGTAGCTGTCGAGATTGGCGTAGGCCCAGCGCTCGGCGCCGGCAAGGCGCTGGAGATAATCCTGCAGCGCGGCGCGCTTTTGCGGGTCGTTAAGCGCTGAATCCGTTGCCGCAAGGAAGGTATTCCCCGGCAGCAGCCCTTTGCCGCTCACCAGGATCTGCCCCTCGTTGGTCTTCACCATCTGGGTGGTGTAGGGCTCCCAGGTCGCCCAGGCGTCCACCGAACCGTTAAGCAGCGCCACTTTGGCGTCCACCGGACCGAGGAACACCCACTGCACCTCCTTCGGCGAGATGCCCGCCTGCTCGAGGGCTTTCAGCGCCACGAAATGGCCAATCGACCCTTTACCCGTGGCAATGCGCTTGCCTTTTAACCCGGCGGCGGTTTTTATCGCGCTGCCGGGAGAAACCAGCACCGCGGTCCCCGCCGGGTTGCTTTTGTCCACGGCGATCGCTTTTACCGGCGCGCCGTTAGCCAGGGCGAAGAGCAGCGGCGCATCGCCGATGATCCCCGCGTCCACCGCGCCAGCGTTAAGGGCTTCCGCCAGCGGCGCGGCGGCCGGAAATTCGGCCCACTTAATGTCGTAGGGGAGGTTTTGCAGGGCGTTGGCCGCCTCCAGCTGCGAACGCATGCCGCCTTTTTGATCGGCGATGCGCAGGGTAAGCCGCTCCTGCGCCGTCGCGTAACCGCCCAGCGCCAGCAGCATCAGCGCTGCCGCCACCCGGCCTGAGAATGATAGACGCATCGTGATTATCCTTGTGATTGAAAGACGAAGTGGCCGGCTGCCAGCCAGGCGCTGTCGCTCTGCGGGGTATGCACCCGGCCGCAGAGCACATTGCGGTAGTGGCGTTCCAGCGGGTTTTGTCGGCTGAGGCCATGATTGCCGGTCAGCTCGAGCGCGATATCCACCGCCTGAATGGCGTTGTCGGTGATAGTGACTTTCGCCAGGTTGGCCTCAATGGCGGAAAAGCGCAGCGCAGCGGCCTGCTCCAGCAGGCTGCGGTTAACCAACAGCAGTTCGGCGATCTGCCCGACCTTCTCCTGCACCCGCGGCAGGCGGGAAAGCGGATGGCCGAGACCCGCGGGCACCCGCCCCGCCAGCCACCTCACCAGCCAGTCGTGAGCGGCGCGGGCGATGCTGTCATAGATCGCCGCCAGCAATGCCGTCTGTCGGTTGGCGAACAGGCGCAACGGTTCCGCCTGAGCGGCGGGTGGCGCATCGACCGGCCAGACATCCACCGCATGCTCTGCCGCCACCCGCACGTGGCGAAAAATCACCTCATGGCTGCCGGTAGCCCGCATCCCGGCGTGATCCCAGCTTTTCACCACGCTAATCCCCGGGCTGTCGCCAGGCACCAGCCAGGTGCCCACCCGCGGCGGGTTCTCATCGCTTCTCGCCCAAACCGCCAGCCAGCGCAGCCCTTCAATGCCGGTGGTATAGATTTTATGGCCGTTGATGTCCCAGCCGTCCGCGCGGCGGCTCGCCACGGTGTCCGGCAGGCCGCCGCGCGCCGGGGAGCCCAGATCCGGCTCAACGCGCAGACTGTTGATCAGGCCGCCGTGTTCGACGGCATCATGAAAAACCTGCTGGCGCAGCGGCGCGTGCCAGGCGTCGTTTTCCGCCAGCCGCAAATGGTGCAGATACTGCATGCAGACGATCAGCGCCGTCGCCGGCTCACCCCAGGCGATGGCGGCGATGGCCTGCTGCAGCTGGGCCAGGCTGGCGCCCGCGCCGCCGTAAGCACGCGGCACGGCGAGGCTTAACCAGCCCCCCGCGCGCAGAGGGTCGATATTGCGCCAGGGAAAGTCGCCGCTGGCGTCAAGACTGGCCGCCTGCTCCGCCATCTGTTGGCGTACCGCCGTCAGCTGCTGCGCCCAGTCGTCGCGCTCAGGATGGATCACGATGCGCGCTCCGCCACCGCACGCCGCGCGGCTTTTTCACGAGCGATCGGCAGCAGCGCCCGGCCGTAGTCTGCCGCATCGTTCAGCGGGTCGAATCCGCGGATCAGGAAGTTGCGCACCCCGAGGTCGTAGTAGTCGAGCAGCGCATCGGCCACCTGCTCCGGGGTGCCTACCAGCGCGGTGGAGTTATGCCCGCCGCCCACCAGCTGGGCGATGCCGGTCCACAGGCGTTTGTCCACCACTCTGCCCTGCGCGGCGGTGGCCCGCAGCCGCTGGGCGCCGATGCTGTCCGGTTTGGCCTTGAACCCGCCCCCGCGCTGCGCCGCCTGCTCGGTGGCGACGTGCAGGATATGCTCGGCTTTCTCCCAGGCCTCGGCTTCGCTGTCGGCGATAATCGGCCGGAACGAGACGCTGAAGCCAATATCACGCTGGTGTTTCGCCGCTTCGGCGCGCACGCGCTGGATGGTCTCGCCGGTTTGCGCCAGCGACTCGCCCCACAGGGCGAAGACGTCGGCGTGTTTGCCGGCGACAGCGATAGCCGCTTCCGACGAACCGCCGAAGTAGATGGGAAGATGCGGCTTTTGCAGCGGACGAATGGCTGACCAGGCCTGTTCGGCCTGATAAAAATCGTTGTGAATATCTACCGGCTGCTCACTGGTCCACACACGGCGTACGACGTCAAGGAAGGCGTCGGTGCGGGCATAGCGCTGGTCGTGATCGAGGTAATCGCCGTCCCGGCGCTGCTCGGCGTCATTGCCGCCGCTGATGATATGCACCGCCAGCCGGCCCCCCAGCAGATGCTCAAGGGTGGCGAATTTGCGCGCGGCAAGGGTCGGCGAGACAAAACCGGGGCGATGGGCCAGCAGGTACTGAATTTTCTGCGTCGACAGTCCGGCCAGGGCGGTCACCAGAAAGCCGTCGGGTTGATCGGACCAGTGACCCACCAGCAGGCGATCGAACCCGGCGGCTTCATGGGTTTGCGCAAAGCGAACGATATAGTCGCGGTCAAAGATCGGCCCCACCGGGGCAATCGTTTCGGAAGAGAGGCGATGGCCAATCATGCCGAGAAACTGAATGCTCATGAACAACTCCTTGCGTCAGGGTAATGGAGTGGCCGCGACGGCGGCGCTGGTCATTACCCTATACAGGGTGTGTTAATGAACAAAATGCATTTTTATCATATCTTAATATGCAAGACTGGCATTAAACAAAAATACATAGTGCTTTCAGTCGGATACTGTCAGCTGTTGCACCACTTTGCTGGCGAAAAAGGTCAGCGGCGACTGCAGGTTTGCCAGATACCGGGCGTGGATCAGCCACAGCGACACAGCAGGCTGAAAGTCGCTGAGGTTGACGACCTCGAGCTCGTCCCGCCACGGGCTGGCCGCCAGCGCCGCCCGCGGCACCAGACCCAGCCCCAGTCCCTGCGCCACCAGCGCCATCTGCAGCTGGGCGCCCGCGCTCTCGACGTTAAGCTTCAGGCGCAGACCCTGGCTTTGCAGCTCGCGGATGAGCCCGGCGCGTAGTCCACAGCCGTCGGGGTTAAGGATCCAGCCCTGTTCGACGCACTCCCGCAGCGACGACGCCCGCAGATTCAGACGCCGGGCGGCAATCGGCACCACCTCCAGGGGACACAGCAGCCGCCCGCTGTAGCCCTCGGCGAGGGTCTGCTGGGCGGGGCCCATCGCCAGCATGGCGTCCAGTTCGCCGTTTTCCAGCCGGCGCTGCAGCTCTCCGCTCCAGCCGCAGGCGACCTGTGGGGACAGTGCGGGAAACTGCTGGCTCAGCGCCGCCAGCGCCGCCGGCAGCGCGATCTCGCTGATACTCTGCGGTACGCCGAGACGCAGCGCGCCGCGCGGCTCGCCTTGCGGATCCAACAAGCTGTAGAGCTTTTTCGTCTCGCGCTTAATGCTCAGGCACTGCTCGTACACCCGCTGACCGGCGGCGGTCAGGGTCAGCGGGCGGGTCTGACGCGCCAACAGCGTGACGTTCAGCTCCTGCTCCAGACGCTGCAGGCGCCGGGTGATAGCCGACTGGGTGATCCCCAGATAGTCCGCCGCCTGATTGAGGGAAGAAAACTGCACCGTGGCCAGCAGAGCGTCAATATCGTCGATGCGCATAGGATCCTTATGTGTAATTTGCATATTAATATATGCGTAAATTGCATTTAAATAATATTAACGCCTCTGTTAGCGTTTTGACCAGTCCCTCTGACAGGAACCGCACATGACTGGACCACGACTGGAAAAATTACGCCATTTTATTCATGAGGTTGATCGCCTGCACCGTGAACACCACCAGACCGCGCCGCTGCTTGACGCCGTGGCCCAACGGCTGGCGGCGCTGGTACGTCACGACGACTGGCTGCCGGAAGAGTACACCCTGCCGCACCCGCACCATTACCAGCAGTATCTGCTGCATGCCGACTCCGGGGAGCGCTTCTCGATCGTCAGCTTCGTCTGGGGGCCGGGACAGGCGACGCCGATCCATGACCACCGGGTATGGGGGGCCATTGGTATGCTGCGCGGCGCAGAGGAGAATCAACGCTACCAGCTGGATGCAGACGGCATACCGCGGTCGCTGGGCGCCGCCACGCTCCTGCAGGCAGGCCAGGTGGAGAAAGTCTCCGTTGACGATGGCGATATTCATCGCGTCAGCAATGCGCTGGCGGATCGCGTCTCCATCAGCATTCATGTTTACGGCGGCAACATCGGCGCGGTGAAGCGCGCGGTGTATACCCCGGAAGGCCAGCAAAAACCGTTTATCTCCGGCTACGCCAACCGCCACGTGCCCAACATCTGGGATCCCTCCCGCGAACACCAAGGATAACCATTATGTCCACTTACGCTTACCGTCAGGCCGCCGGGATCCGCCAGGCGCTGCTCGACCGTCGTGAACTGGCGCTGCTCGACGTCCGTGAAGAGGCCGATTTCGCCACCGCTCATCCGCTGTTTGCCGTCAATCTGCCGCTCAGCAAACTGGAGCTGGAGGTGCGCCGGCGGATACCGCGCTTCACCACCCCGATCACCGTCTACGACAATGGCGAAGGGCTGGCGGCGATCGCCGTCGAACGACTGCGGACCTGGGGCTATCAGGATGTGGCCCTGCTGGCCGAGGGTCTCGCCGGCTGGCGCCGCAGCGGCGGCGAGCTGTTTCAGGACGTCAACTCCGCCAGTAAAGCCTTTGGCGAGCTGGTGGAAAGCGTGCGTCACACGCCGTCGCTCAGCGCCCGGGAGGTTCAGGCGCTCATCGACAGCCGGCAGGAGGTGGTGATCGTCGACGCCCGGCGCTTCGATGAGTACCAGACCATGAGCATCCCCGGCAGCATCAGCGTGCCCGGCGGCGAGCTGGCCCTGCGGGTGGAGAGCCTGACGCCCTCCCCGCAAACGCCGGTGATCGTCAACTGCGCCGGACGCACCCGCAGCATCATCGGCACCCAGTCGCTGATCAACGCCGGCGTGCCGAACCCGGTCCATGCCCTGCGCAATGGCACTATCGGCTGGACGCTGGCCGGCCAGACGCTGGCGCACCAGCAGCAGCGGCAATACGATCCCTCCGCCCGCGCCTCTGGCGCCCGGGCCGCCGAGGTGGCGCATCTCGCCGAACGGGCCGGGGTGGCGGTCATTGATGAGGCGACCCTGCAACGCTGGCTGCAGCAGAGCGACCGCACCACCTTTCTGTTTGATGTGCGCAGCCCTGAGGAGTACGCGGCGGGCCACTATCCTGGCAGCCTGAGCGCGCCAGGCGGCCAACTGGTGCAGGAGACCGATCACTTCGCCAGCGTACGAGGGGCGCGAATGGTGTTGCTGGATGACGATGGCGTCCGGGCGGCGATAACCGGCTCGTGGCTGGCGCAGATGGGCTGGGAGACGGCGCGGCTGAGCGCGCTGTCGGCCAGCCAGCTGAGCGAGCGCGGGATACCGGCCGCCGAAGTGCCCCCCGCCCCGCAGGCGGAGGAGATAAGCCCGGCGCAGCTGGCACAACAGCTGGACGACCCCGGTACGGTGGTGCTCGATTTCACCACCAGCGCCAACTTTGTCGCCCGCCATATCCCCGGCGCGTGGTGGCTGACGCGCTCGCAGCTGCGCCAGGCCCTGGACGCGATCCCTCCCGCCCAGCGTTACGTGGTGACCTGCGGCAGCAGCCTGCTGGCCCGCTACGCGGCGCCCGAGGTGGCAGTCTTAACCGGTAAGCCGGTACAGGTATTGCGCGGCGGGACGCTGGCGTGGATCGCCGCCGGTCTGCCGCTGGCCCATGGCGATGCCGGCCTCGCTGTCGAGCGCCGGGACCGCTATCGCCGTCCCTATGAAGGGACCGATAATTCCGCAGAGGCGATGCAGGCCTATCTGGAGTGGGAGTACGGCCTGGTGGATCAGCTGGCCCGCGACGGCACCCACGGTTTTCGGGTGTTCTAACGCCAGCGCGACTCAGGCCTCACGCATGATCCACGAGTATTGAAAGCTCTTCGGCGCCGGAAAATGGGTCCGGCGCCGGTAGGAGCCCAGCGACTGCGGCGTGCAATAGGTGCAGCTCCCCAGCCATTCAACGCTCGTTGACGCCATCCCCGCCTCTGCGAAGATCGCTTCAGCGAAAGCGCGCAGATCAAACCACAGATTATCGCTGCCGCGCGCCGCGGCTTTGAGCGGATCGCTGACCGGGCCAGAACGGGAATGGAACAGCCGCTGGCGGTGCCGGGCCACCCGGTCACCGCCGGGCTGGTCCAGCAGTTGCTGATAAAATCCGGCGGAGACTTCGTAACAGCAAGGGTGAATATGCGGCCCCACGGCGATGACCAGATCGGCCAGCGCCGCCCCCTGCTGGCGAAAAGTCGCCAGACTGTTGTCGATAATGCCGCTGGCCAGCCCCTGCCAGCCGGCATGCACGCTGCAGATGAAGCGACCGTCGCGCGAGGCGATCAGTATCGGCAGGCAGTCGGCGGTTACCACCCCCACCTTTTGCCCGGCGACGGCGGTAAACACCGCGTCGGCATGCGGGCGCGTCGGCAGCGGCTGCTGATAATGATGAACCTCATTGCCATGGACCAGCTTCACCGGCGCCATTTCGGCATAGGGAAAGGCGGCGGTTTCGTGGACATCGAGAAACGCGTGGCGGATGCCAGGGATAGCGTCGAGCAAGCGGGAGCGGTAAGCCATAGAGACGATAAGCGACAGAGAATGATGTCTTACCTTAGGCCAGGGCACGCGCAGAGGCAAGGCGGCGGCCCGGCATTTTTTCGCCGGACCGCCGGACAGGCTTCAGACAATGGCCGCGCGCTGCTGGCGATGCATCAGCCAGAACACCGCCACGCCGGCCAGCACAATGCCCGGCGCTGAGGCCGCCATCACCCCGACGGTGCCGGTGCCGAGGGCCAGCATCTTGCCGGCCAGCAGCGGACCGCTCATCGCCCCGAGGCGTCCCACCGCCACGGCGGTGCCGACCCCGGTGGCGCGGATCGCCGCGGGATAGAAGAGCGGCGCCAGCGCGTAGAGCACGCTCTGGCCGCCGGTGGCGAACAGCCCGGCGACAAACCCCGCCAGCAGCATCCCGCTCAGCGACGACGCGCTGCCCAGCGCCAGCAGCGACGCCAGAATGCCGCTGTATATCAGCAGCGACATGCGCAACGGAGTAAGCTTATCCATCAGCGCCCCCAGCAGCAGGGTGCCGCAGGCGGCGCCGATCTGCAGAGAGAACATCACCCCCGCCGCCTGGCTGGCGCTGAATCCCTGGCCTACCAGCAGCATCGGCAGCCAGTTGATCAGCATATAGACCACCAGCAGAGTGAAGAAATAGCCCAGCCACAGCAGCAGCGTGGCGGCGGCATGCCCCGGGGCAAACAGGGTGCGCAGCGGCACGCTGGTCTCCACGCGTTGAAACGCCTGCGATTCCGGCAGCCAGCGCATCAGCAGCGGGATCAGCAGCAGCGGAACCACGCCGCCAATCCAGAAGATGGTCTGCCAGGCCGCGGCAAGGCCAGAGAACCCCAGCGCTGCCGCCAGCGCGGCGCCAATGGGCACCCCGCAGTACATCAGGCTCACCGCCCGGCCGCGAAAACGCGGGCCAGCGGCTTCCGAGGTTAAGGCAATCAGGTTCGGCAATGCCGCCCCCAGCCCGACGCCGGTGAGCAGGCGCGCCAGCAGCAGCGTCGGGAAGCTCCAGGCCACCGCGGTGGCCAGCGAGAACAGGCCAAACAGCAGCACCGAGCCCAGCAGGATGCGTTTGCGCCCGTGGCGGTCCGCCAGCATGCCGCCCACCAGCGCGCCGGGCAGCAGGCCGAGGATCCCGGCGCTGAAGATCCAGCCCATCTGCATTTTATCCAGCGCAAAGGCCTGCGCCATGCCGACGGCGGCGATCCCCGCCGCCTGCAGATCCAGCCCCTCCATCAGGGCCACCATAAAACAGAGCCCGATGGTGACCATCAGGCGCGAGGAGTTTGCGGTCGTTATCTTGGTCATAGGGTACCTTTGCGATAGCCGGACAAACGGAGCAGGTGATGGGCGGCTGATGCATGGTCAGCCGCCCGTTGTTATTTTTGGCGGTTAAGCAGATCCAGCGCGACGTCGACGATCATATCCTCCTGGCCGCCGACCATCCGCCGTTTGCCCAGCTCGACGAGAATATCCACCGCGCTGAGGCCATAGCGCGCCGCCGCCGCTTCGCTGTGGCGCAGGAAGCTGGAGTAGACCCCGGCGTAGCCCAGCGCCAGCGTTTCGCGGTCGACGCGCACCGGGCGGTCCTGCAGCGGCCGCACCAGCTCCTCGGCGGCATTCATCAGCGCGTAGAGGTCGGTGCCATGCCGCCAGCCGAGCTTGTCGGCGGCGGCAATAAATACCTCCAGCGGCGCATTGCCCGCCCCCGCCCCCATCCCGGCCAGGCTGGCGTCGATCCGGTCGCAGCCCTCTTCCACCGCGGCGATAGAATTAGCCACCCCGAGGCTCAGGTTATGGTGGGCATGCATCCCGGTGGCGGTCTCCGGCTTCAGCACCGCCTTCAGCGCGCGGAAGCGATCGCGAATGTCATTCATGTTCATCGCTCCGCCGGAATCCACCACGTAGATGCAGGTCGCCCCATAGGATTCCATCTTCAGCGCCTGCTGCGCCAGCGCCTGCGGGGAGATCATATGGCTCATCATCAGAAAACCGACGGTGTCCATCCCCAGCTCGCGGGCAAAGGCAATATGTTGCGCCGCGACGTCCGCTTCGCTGCAGTGGGTGGCGACCCGCACCACCCGCGCCCCGGCCTGATACGCGGCTTTCAGGTCGTGCAGGGTGCCGATGCCCGGCAGCAGCAAGGTGGCGATTTTCGCCTGGCTGACCGCCTCCGCCGCCGCTTCAATCCAGGCGATATCGCTGTGGGCGCCAAAGCCGTAGTTGAAGCTCGATCCCTGTAGCCCATCGCCGTGGGCGACTTCGATAGAGTCCACCCCCGCCTTATCCAGCGCGCCGGCAATCTGCTGCACCTTCGCCAGGGAATACTGGTGACGAATCGCATGCATACCATCGCGCAGCGTCACATCCGAAATGTAGAGTTTTTTACCATTCATGCTGTCGCTCCCGCCGCGCTGTTCATTGCCCCGGCCATTTGCTCCGCCGTCGCCAGCGCCGCCGAGGTCATAATATCGAGGTTGCCGGCGTACGCCGGCAGATAGTGCGCCGCCCCTTCCACTTCGAGGTAAACCGCGGTTTTCAGTCCGGAAAAACGGCCCACGCCGGGCAGGTTGACCGGATTTTCCTCGGGGATAACCTCAAACTGCACCTGCTGCTTCAGCCGGTAGCCAGGCACGTAAGCCTGCACCGCCGCCGCCATCTCGGCGATCGAGGCGGCAATCGCCTCCTGAGACGCCATCTCGCTCAGCACATACACGGTATCGCGCATCATCAGCGGCGGCTCCGCCGGGTTCAGCACGATAATCGCCTTGCCCTTGCCCGCGCCGCCGACCTTTTCAATCGCCTGCGAGGTGGTTTCAGTGAATTCGTCAATATTCGCTCGCGTCCCCGGCCCGGCGGATTGACTGGCGATGGAGGCCACGATCTCCGCGTAATGCACCTTCGCCACCCGCGAGACCGCGGCGACCATCGGGATGGTGGCCTGCCCGCCGCAGGTCACCATATTGACGTTGCCCTGGTGGAGATTGGCCTCAAGGTTGACCACCGGCACGCAGTACGGGCCAATCGCCGCCGGCGTCAGGTCGATGACGCGGATCCCTGGCTTCGCTTCGCGCAGCGCGGCATCGTTTTTGACGTGCGCGCCGGCGCTGGTGGCGTCGAAGACAAAGTCGATATCGGCAAACTCCGCCATCTGCATCAGGCCGCCCACCCCTTCGTGGGTGGTCGCGACGCCCATGCGCCGGGCGCGGGCCAGGCCATCCGACTGCGGATCGATGCCGACCATCACCGCCATCTCCAGTTGCTGGCCGTGGCGCAGAATTTTAATCATTAAATCGGTGCCGATATTCCCGGAGCCGATAATGGCGACTTTACGTTTACGCATCACGATGTCCTTCTCCGGCGGCGACGAAGCATGCCGCGACTGAGCCAATACCTTCAATATGGGCGACAAAGCTGTCCCCCTCGTTAATCGCCACCATCGGGCCTAACGCCCCGGTCAGCACGATATCCCCCGCCCGCAGCGGTTCTCCGAGGCTGGCCATCTTGCGCGCCAGCCACACCGCGGCGTTCAGCGGATGCCCCAGGCACTCGCTGCCCCGGCCGCTGGAGACCAGCTCCTGGTTGCGGGTCATCTGCATGGCGCACGCTTTCAGATCCAGACCCGCCGGTCGCTGCGCCGGGCCGCCGATGACGTACAGGCCGCAGGAGGCGTTATCGGCGACGGTGTCGACAAAGCCGATTGACCAGTCGCGAATGCGGCTGCCCACCACCTCCAGCGCCGGCAGCACCCATTCGATGGCGTTATACAGCTCATCAAAAGTGGTATCGGCATGGGGCAGATCATGTTTCAGCACCAGGGCGATCTCGGCCTCCACCTTGGGCTGCAGCACGCGGCCAAACGGCACATCGGCGTTGTCGCCGTAGCACATGTCGGCAAACAGGGTGCCGAAATCCGGCTGGTTGACCCCCAGCTGCTGCTGCACTTTGGGATGGGTCAGGCCTACCTTGCGGCCCACCACCCGCCGGCCATGGGCCACGTGGTGCTGAACGTTCAGGCGCTGGATAGCGTAGGCGGCGTCGGCGTTGTCGACGCCGAGGATATCGCGCAGCGGGGCGATCGCCTGGCCGGTTCGTTCGGCGTCGCGCAACAGCTGCGCCAGCGCGTCAAGAGAAATAGTCATCATCACTCCTTAAGCCCGTGCGAGGAAATTGAGCACCAGCTGATTAAAACTGTCGGCATGTTCCCACTGCGCCCAGTGGCCGCAGTCGCGGTAAATGTGCAGCTCAGAGCCGGCGATCCCGGCGAGCAGGCGTAGTCCGGCGTCCATCGGCACGAAGCGGTCATTGCGTCCCCAGACGATGAGAGTTTGCGCAGCGATCTCGCCAAGCCGCGGGCCAAAGTCAGGGAATTGTTTCGGGTTGGCTTCGAGGCTCTTGACGAAGTTGTCCAGATGGTCGCGGCGCGACAGCATATTGTTCAGCCGCGCCTCGAACAGCGCGTCGGTGAGGTCACGGGTGTCGAAGACGAAAATGCTCATCATCTTCTTCAGGTTTTCAATGGTCGGCTCGCGGTACAGGGCGTTCAGCAGTTTGATGCCTTCCGTCGGCATCGGCGTGAACAGGCTCATGCCGCCGGTTCCCCCGCCCATCAGCACCAGCTTCGCCACCCGCTCTGGCCAGCTCAGGGTGAAGGCCACCGCGCTGTGACCGCCCATCGAGTTGCCCAGCAGATGGACTTTATCGATCCCCAGCTGATCGACCACGCTTTTCAAAATGCGGGCGTTAAGATCCGAACGCGAACCGCTGTTGACGATCGAATCGCTCTTCCCCCACCCCGGACAGTCCAGGAGCAGCACGCGATAGCCCGCCTCGACCAGCGGGTCAATGTTGCGGCTGAAGTTGGCCCAGCCGGTGGCCCCCGGCCCGGAGCCGTGCAGCATCACCACGGTCTCTTCCCCGTCGCCGCAGTCATTGATATGGATGCGCAGCGTGCGGCCTCCCTCGTCGACGTTGAGGAATCGGCTGGTGGCGTCTTCGGTTTGCGGTTGATAGCTCATGTTAGTCTCCCGGTTAATCAAATCTCGGTGGTGGCGCTCAGCGAGCCGAATCCGGCGATCCACTCGGGGATCGGCCGGTAATAGCGGCCTTCGCTGCGCCAGTGGCCAAAAGCGGATAGCGCGGCAAAGGCGGCCACCCAGGTCTTAATTTCGTGCGTCGATTTGCCGGCCATCGCCGACAGCTCGTCGTTGCCGATCGCGTCCAGTTCGCTCAGCCGCCCCTGCTCCAGCAGGCTCATAAAGCGGTTGTCCCAGACCGGGTTGAGGGGATGGAGCGAGCGCTGGTCTTCGGTAAACCGTCGGGCGGCGCTGATCACCCGCTGCTGGCGCAGCTCGCGTTCGTCCGGCGGCAGCTGTTTGCCGCTGCCGAGCAGGCGGTCGCGCAGATGGGCGTCCGCCTTCGCCAGCTCCGGCACCGGCGGCTGGTGCGAAAGCCCGCCAGAGCCGAGGATCAGTACCCGCTTATTGAGGGTGTTGAGGAAGCGGCCCATCGCCTCGCCCAGCAGCCGGGTGCGTTGAAAACCCGGCAGCGGCGCGGCGACGCCGTTAATAAACACCGGCAGCACCGGCAGGCGATCCAGCCCACCCAGCAAAAACTCCAGCGGCTGGGCGAAGCCATGATCCACCTGCATGTTGTACGACACCGCCAGGTCGATGCCGCTGTTGATCACGGCGTGGGCGCAGGCTTCCGCCAGCTCGGTGGGCACCGGCAGGTCGCCGGCGGCGCTGGCGAAGTCGCCGATGGCGGTGGCGCCGACGCCCAGGCAGAACGGCGGCATCACGTCATAGAAAAAACCGTTGTAGTGATCGGGGGCGAAGAGCACCACCAGCTCGGGATCGAATTCAGCGATCCGCCGCCGGGCGTCGGCAATCACCCCGTTCACCTCATCGAGGACCGCCTGCTCCGGGTCAACGAATCCCACCAGCGGGGTGTGCGACAGACAGTGTACATAGGCATGCATATCAGGCCACCTTCTCTTCAGCGTGGCCGGTATCCCCGGCCGCAAGGGTCATTTTTTCCGCCAGGGCGGTCAGCTGCGCGCCGAGGGTTTGCGGGATAGCGAGAGCGGCGACAAAGCGGTCCGGCCTGACCACGGCGATGGCGGTGTTATGTTGCGCAAACCAGCTCTTCAGACGGTTTTGCTTATCCCCCACCCGCAGCGTGCCCGGGGCGTTATCCTGCTCGCGATGGATCTGCACCTCCGGCACGACCTGGATAAAGCGCACCCCTATCGCGCGCCAGCGGGCGATCTGCACGGCGTCGAGCCCCCACTG
Organism: Klebsiella sp. C283; assembly: GCF_048822555.1. Lineage (NCBI taxonomy): Bacteria > Pseudomonadati > Pseudomonadota > Gammaproteobacteria > Enterobacterales > Enterobacteriaceae > Klebsiella > Klebsiella sp. C283. The sequence continues at coordinate 219,079 of NZ_JBMEZS010000011.1, read as the reverse complement.
CGGGTTGCAGCCCCAGCCGATAATGGCGAAATTCGCCCCGATAACCTCATCGAGCAGGAGACTCTCACCGTTCTCCAGCGTCACCTGCGGTTGAATAAACATTTTGCCCACCGGCGAGGCTTTGCCTGCGCCGTCGGTCAGCAGCGCCCCTTCGCGATACTGCGGCATCGGCTTAAAGCGCATTTCGAGGAAGTAACGTTTCACCGGCGGCAGGTAGTTCAGCAGCCAGGAGAGGCCATCGCGCGCCGCGCCCTGCCAGCGCTTCGGCGGCGCCAGCACGTGACCGGCGGTGACCGACAGGTCAATCATCGCCTTCGCGTGGTCGCGACGCTCCTGCTGGTAGCTGTCAAGCAGCGCCTCTCCCGCTTTGCCGTTGACCACCAGCGCCAGCTTCCACGCCAGGTTGAAGGCGTCACGCATGCCGCTGTTGTATCCCTGGCCCTGCCAGACCGGCATGATGTGCGCGGCGTCGCCGGCCAGCAGCACCCGGTCAATGCGAAAGCGCTCGGCAAGGCGCGCGTTATGGGTGTAGACCCGCTGGCGGATCAGCTCGACGCGATCCGGGTCCGGCAGCACTTTGCTCAGCAGACGGCGCATATTGTGCGGCTCGCTGAGCTGGGCTTCGGTTTCCCCGGGCATCACCATAAATTCAAAGCGGCGCACGCCGTGGGGCAGCGCGGCGGAAACATAGGGCCGCACCGGGTCGCAGCACAGGTAGACGTGCGGGGTGGCCAGCGGATCGTTGGCGATATCGATGACGATCCACTGGTTCGGCGCGGTCTTGCCTTCGAAAGGGACGTTCAGCGTGCGGCGAATAAAGCTAGCGCCGCCGTCGCAGGCCACCAGCCAGTCAGCGCGCACTGTCTCCCGCTCGCCGTCCGGTCCTTTGATATTTAACGTGACACTGTCACTGCTCTGGCTAAAGGCTTCCACTTCGCGGGAGAAGAGGCAACGGACCTGTGGGAAACGCTGCAGGCCGTGATACATCACCGCATCCACCTGCGGCTGAATAAAGGCATTGCGCCGCGACCAGCCAAACTCATCGGTCATCGGCTGGATGTCGGCAAAGCAGCGGCCCTTCGGGGTCAGAAAGCGCATGGCGTGCCACGGCGTGGTGTGCGGCAGCACGTCATCCACCAGCCCCACCGCCTGCATCGCCCGCAGCGATTCATCGTCAATACCGATGGCCCGCGGGTAATCGATCAGTTTGTCGAGCTTTTCCACCAGCAGCACGCTGATGCCCATCTGGCCAAGGTAGTTGGCCATCATCAGGCCTACCGGACCGGCGCCGGCGATGGCGACCTGGGCGGTATGCTGCACGGCGGGTTGAATATCGGGTGTAGATGTTGTCATTCTCAGCGACCTCACGACTCGGAAACTGCCCGGCTGACAGGCAATTTGTTAATCATGTGTAAACGTATTTTTATAATGGGCTGAGTATAGGGCGGGTGTTTTCGGCTACAATCAAAACATCGCTGAATGTGCACCAGGTGCACATCGCTGTTTATAAAGCATTTTAAGGAAGGATTTATGCGTGATGATGGGGCCACTGAGTACAAAACGGTGCGCGGATTAAGCCGGGGTTTATTGTTATTAAAATTGTTAAATAAATTCGACGGCGGCGCGACGCCCGGCCTGCTGGCGGAGTTTAGCGGCCTGCATCGCACCACCGTGCGCCGGCTGCTGGAGACGCTGCAGGAGGAAGGTTTTGTCCGCCGCAGCCGCTCCGATGACAGCTTTCGTCTGACCATTAACGTCCGCCAGCTGAGCGACGGATTTCGTGACGAACATTGGATTTCTGCCCTCGCCACGCCGCTGCTCGGGGAACTGCTGCGCGAGGTCCAGTGGCCGACGGATATCACCACCCTCGACGTCGACGCCATGGTGGTGCGCGAAACCACCCACCGCTTCAGTCGGCTGTCGTTTCACCGGGCGATGGTAGGACGTCGACTGCCGCTGCTGCTCACCGCCTCCGGTCTGACATGGCTGGCCTTTGCCCCCGACGCGGAGCGCGACGCCATACTCAGCATGCTGGCCGCCCGTCCGGAAGCGGAATATCAGCTGGCTCGCGAACCGGAACGGCTGGCGACGATCCTCGCCCGCACCCGCCAGAACGGCTATGGCGAAAATTTCCGCGGCTGGCGGCAGGAGGAGAAAATCGCCTCTATCGCCGTGCCGGTCTGCAGCCAGCAGCGGGTCATCGGCTGCCTCAACCTGGTCTATATCGCCAGCGCCATGACCATTGAGCAGGCGGCGCAGAAGCATCTCTCCGCGCTGCAGAGGGTGGCGGGCCAGATAGAAGCCCGCATGGAGGATGAAGAAGTGTGGTACGAAATGCCCTGAACGTCCGCTGGCGTGTGAGAAACCGCCTGCAGATAACGTGATGATAAACCCGGCCACACTGCGCGGTGCGGCCGGACGGGCGTCGCGTCAGTAGCGAATTTCCGCCAGCGCCCGCAGCTGTTCGGGGGTGGCTACCGGCAGGTCGAAAAAGCGCAGATAGGCAGGGATCATTTCAAACAGCATGTCGGTCCCGCGCTGGATGTGGCACTGTCGCGCCTGGGCGGCTCTCAGCAGCGGAGTATACTCCTGGGTCATCACCACCTCCCCCACCCAGGTGCCTGGCGCCAGACGGTCAACGTCCAGCGGCAGCGGATCGCTGACCTTCATCCCCAGCGGCGTGGCGTTGACCACCAGCTCGTGTCCGGCAGGATCGTGCTGCATCAGAGTGATATCGAGCTGTGGATAGTGCTGATGCAGCCGTCCAGCGAGGGCGTGCGCCACCTCGGGACGGGTATCGTACAGGGTCAGGGCGCTGACCCCTGCAGCCGCAAGGGAGGCGGCGATAGCCGACCCCACCCCGCCGCTGCCGACCACCAGCGCCCTCGTCCCCTCAGGCTGAAATCCCTTACGGCGCAGGCCCAGCACAAAGCCGTCGCCATCGAACATGTCCCCGGAGAGGCTGCCGTCCGCCTCGCGACGGATGGCGTTGCAGGCGCCGGCGATAGCCGCCGTCGGGCTCAGGCGTTGCACCAGATCGCAGGTGGCGATTTTATGCGGCATCGTCACCAGCGCGCCGATGATATTGGTCATCGTAAACAGCGGCGGAATAAACGCGGCATAGTCCTCCGGCCTGACGCCCATTGGCACCACCTTCACGTCCACCTGCTGGTCGACAAACCACGGGTTGTAGATCATCGGCGCCTTAAAACTGGCGGTCGGATAGCCAAGATGCGCTATCAGCCGCGTATTCCCACTAATCACCATGCCTTGCTCCTTTGCTTACTGCGATAACTCGATACGTTTGACGTCGCCGAGGATAAACAGATAGGCCGCCACGCCCAGCAGCGCGGCGCCGCCGATGTAGATCAACGCGTAGAAGAAATTGCCGAACCCGGCGACGATAAAGCCGATCACCAGCGGAGTGAGGATCCCCGCGAGGTTGGCGCAAAAGTTGAACAGGCCGCCGGTGAGCCCGCCCAGCCCCTTCGGGGCGATGTCGGAGATCAGCGTCCAGCCGAGGCCCACCATCCCCTGGCCAAAAAAGGCAAACGACATCACCAGGATCACCGCCAGGTCGCTCTGCAGCCAGTTGGCGGTGATGATGCAGCTGGCCATCAGCAGGCCGGCGACGATCGGCAGCTTACGCCCCAGGTTGGCCGACCCGGTGGCTTTAAGCAGCTTGTCGGAGATCCAGCCGCCAAACATCACCCCGCCGGCGGCGGCGACAAACGGCAGGATGGAAAAGAAACCGACCTTCAGCCACGGCATATGGCGTTCGGTGGCCAGCCAGGTGGGAAACCAGGTGAGAAAGAACACCAGCACCGTATTGCCGGCAAACTGGCCGATACTGGCGCCGATGATCTGACGTTTGCTTAGCAGCTGGCGGACCAGCGGCCAGCTGAACGCCACCTGCTGGTCGGCTGGGGCGCTCAGGCCGCCGCCGTTTTCGATATGCTCGCGCTCCTGCTGGCTGAGACGAGGGTCTTCATGCGGTTCGCGATAGCAGCGCCACCACACCAGGGCGAACAGAATGCCCACCACGCCGACGCTGACGAACAGCGCCCGCCAGCCGAAGCCGTCCATGATCCAGAACAGCAGCGGGGCAAAGCAGGCCAGCCCGAGGTATTCCCCCACGGTGTACACCGCCGTGGCCTTCGCGCGCTCCTGCTGCGGGAACCAGGCGCTGACCACCCGGCTGTTCACCGGAAAGCACGGCGCTTCGCTGACGCCAAGCCCGAAACGGCACAGCAGCAGCGTCTTCAGCCCCACCGCCATGCCGTGGAACAGGGTAAACAGCGACCACAGGGTCAGCGACAGAAAATAGGTCACTTTGTTGCCAAAACGGTCGAGAAACAGCCCGCCGGGGATCTGCGCCAGAGCGTAGGTCCAGGCGAAAGCGGAGAAGAGGATCCCCATGAGCGCAGGGTCGATCCCCAGCTCACCGGTCAGCTTTGGGGCGGCGATCCCCAGCACGGTGCGATCGAGGTAGTTGATCATGGTGCCGATGGCCAGCAGCGCAAGAATGCCGATGCGCCGCCGGGAGCGGCGCGCGGTGACGGCTGGCTGGGCGGCGGCCGTCGGGTTAGGGCTATATGAGCTCATAGTCGGTTCCTGTCTCGGGTACAGAGGGTGTTGTTATTGTGTTTCAGGCATAATGAACCATTTGATTCAGGCTAACAATACTGCATCGCCGCCAGACGAACGGCCGCATTCGCCGCGCCATAGAGCGCGTAGCCTGCCCGTCGTTCGGTTAATTCAAAGAAGAAGCGCCCGGCGATGAAGGGCCGGGTATACAGATGCAGGAACGCTCCGCCCTGCGGATCGCGGTCGTAGAGGAGCTGCCGCCGCTGGAGCTGCCCGACGTCCAGCTCGCCGCCAAAGCGCGCCAGCAGATCGTCATAGTAATTGGCCGGGATCGGCAGCGCATGATCGGCAACCGCGGCGAGCTGGTCGCAGGTGGCCGGCAGATCGCGGCAGGCAAAGGCGGCATGCTGCAGCCCCGCCCCCTGGTAGCAGGCGACCGAGCGGGCGATCTGCGTCGCCCGGCTCTGGGAGATATTCAGCGCCAGGCGGATCTCCCCCTGCGGGCTGCGCACCGCCAGACTACGCACCAGCCCATAGGGATCCGGCAGCGTCTGCTCATGTTCGAGCGTAAACCCAAACACCGTGCGGAAGAACATTACCCAGTTGTCGCGGCTGTCGGCTTCCATCCCCAGCGCCAGATGGTCGATGCCGAGGTAATCTTCGCGCACCGTCACGCCATCGCGCAGGAGAAAGTCGCGCTCGTAGATCGCCTCCCCGGCGTCGATGAGATAGACCAGGCTGCCGTCAGGGGCGCAGATCGCCGGGATCGGCGTTTCGTTCGGCCCGGCGTCGCCCTGCCAGGTGGCATACCCCAGCGCGCGGGCGCGAGCGACAATCGGCGCACTGCTGTCGACCCGCAGCGCCATCGCGCAGAGCGATACCCCGTGGCGTTGATAAAAGTGATCGGCCCAGCTGTGGGGCTGATGGTTAATCACGATCCGCGCCCCGCCGTTGCGCCACAGCGTGACCTGTTTGGAGCGGTGGCTTCCCTCGTGCTGAAAACCCAGCGCCTGCAGGTGCTGCCCCAGGCGCTGCACCTCGGCGACGCTGGCGGCGAATTCGATAAACTCCAGCCCGTGACAGACCGGCGGTGGCGGCGGTGAAAACAGATCGGCATCGCACGCCGGGAGCCGGCGACGAGTCTGCTCCTCCAGCCACAGCAGCGAACGATAGCCATCTTTGGCCGTCGCGCCGTTCGGCGAGGCGCGAAAACCGTCATTAAAGATCTCCAGCGACCAGGGGCCGCGATAGCCGCAGCGGGTGATCTGCTCGGCAAACGCCTCCAGCGGCAGCTCCCCCTGCCCGGGGAAGCAGCGGAAATGGCGACTCCACTCCAGGAGATCCATTTTCATATACGGCGCATCGGCGAGCTGAACGAAGGTGATTTTCTCCACTGGCACCGATGGCAGCGCGTCGAGGGTGTCGCCCCGGGCCAGGATATGGAAGCTGTCGAGCACCAGGCCCAGCGCCGGGCTGTCCACCCGCTGCACCCGCTCCCAGGCCTGCTGCCAGCGGTTCACATGGGTTCCCCAGGCCAGCGCCTCATAGCCGATAGCGATCCCCTCCTCTTCCGCCAGCGTGGCCAGCGCCCGCAGGTCCGCCACCTGCAGTTCGCTATCCGCCGAGCAGTCCGGCTGCACATTGCTGCACAGCAGCAGCGTGTCGCAGCCCAGCTCGCGCATCAGCGCAAATTTGCGTCTGGCGCGGGCCATATTGGCCGCAAACTGCGCCCGGCTGGCGCCTTCAAAATCGCGAAAGGGTTGAAAAAGCGTGATTTTTAACCCTAAATCGGCGGCCAGCTGGCGGATTTCCGCCGGCGTCCCCGTATAATAGAGCAGATCGTTCTCGAAAATTTCCACACCCTGATACCCCGCCGCCGCAATAGCGTGCAGCTTCTCTGGCAGGGTGCCGGAAATCGAAACGGTGGCGATAGAGCGCAGCATAAGGTCCTCGGGTCAACAGCTGACGTGAGCCTTGAATATGTATCATTTGGTTCATTTGCGCCATACCAGGTTGCTAAATTGTGATCATTATGTGTATTTTTTGTCACCCAAGAAAAAGGAGTTGCCATGACCGCCGTTGCTCATGATGAAGCACAATCTCTGAAGGAGCGGATCTTCAGCGCCGCTATCGCCGTCTTTGCCGAACACGGGCTGTCAGGCGCCCGCATGGAGCAGATCGCCACCGAGGCGCAGACCACCAAGCGCATGGTGGTCTACTACTTCAAAAGCAAAGAGCAGCTCTATCAGGAGGTGCTGCAGCATGTGTATGCGCGGATCCGCGAAACCGAGCAGCAGCTGGGGCTGGAGAATGTACCGCCGGTAGAGGCGCTGGTGCGGCTGGTGCGCTGGAGCGTGCGCTATCACGCCACCCACGCGGACTATATGCGGGTGATTTGCATGGAGAACATGCAGCGCGGCAAGTGGCTGAAGACCTCGGGAGAGCTGAAGCCGCTGAATCGTACCGCCCTGTCGATTCTGGAAGACATTTTGCAGCGCGGCCAGCAGCAGGGGGTCTTTCAGACGGGGCTGGAAGCGCGCGATGTTCACCGGTTAATCAGCAGCTTTAGCTTTTATCAGGTGTCGAATTTCTACACCTTCAGCAGTCTGTACCTTGACGATCCGCTGCCCGCCATTGACGATGAAGCGATGGTGGCCCACCACTGCGACATTGCCGTCCGGGCGGTGGTCCGCTTCGTGATTTCCTGACCCGCCGGCGAAAGGCGTCAGTGTCCGGAGAGGGCGTGAATGACCTTCGCCATTGCCTCCTCGGTGAGCGGTGAACGCTGGATTTTGCTGTTCGCCAGCGAGGTGCGCAGAACGCCGGCGATGACAATGTGTTTCGGCTCCTGGCCAAGGTCACGCATCTCCAGCACCACTTTGCCCACCACGCGGCACATTTCCTGGTACAGCTCGTCGTCTTTCGCTTTATTTCCCATTGAGTCTGGCTCGCATTTTCTCATTATCAATCAAATCATTATTGATAGATTTTTCCGGCAACGCAAATCATCCTCCCGTTACCGGGTCAATGGCGCATTTTACCGCCTCATAACGGGAGAAAATTCCCTTTCCGCCGCCCCTTTTCATCCCGCCTGTTGAAAAAATGTGTTGCATAGTTTTATGCATAACGTGCCGGTTTTGTTACGCGTTTTGTCCATAATTTGAAACGAGGTTTTTATTTTCCTTTTTGATTTCGCCAGCGTATAATGCGCTTCGATTCTTTCTTGAATGGTTTCAGCGCATTGGACTGCATGATAAAACGCATAACACCTTGCCACATTTCATGGGCTGAACCGCCAGCACACATTCTTCTGCACGCTTCGGAGTTGTCACCTATCCTTAGGGCGTGGCTTAGCAACTTTCGTAATACAGGTTTGGCTCCCCGGCAGTGCGCCCGCGGAGCGAGAATTCCATATCCTTCACAACTTAAAGACTAAAACTGTCATGAAAAAGACCAAAATTGTTTGCACCATCGGTCCGAAAACCGAATCTGAAGAGATGCTGACCAAAATGCTGGAAGCCGGCATGAACGTGATGCGTCTGAACTTCTCCCACGGTGACTATGCGGAACACGGTCAGCGCATCCAGAACCTGCGCAATGTGATGAGCAAAACCGGTAAGAAAGCCGCTATTCTGCTGGACACCAAAGGACCGGAAATTCGTACCATCAAGCTGGAAGGCGGCAACGACGTCTCCCTGAAAGCGGGCCAGACTTTCACCTTCACCACCGATAAATCGGTCATCGGCAACAGCGAAATCGTTGCGGTAACCTATGAAGGCTTCACCTCTGACCTGAGCGTCGGCAACACCGTTCTGGTGGACGATGGCCTGATCGGCATGGAAGTGACCGCTATCGAAGGCAACAAAGTTATCTGTAAAGTGCTGAACAACGGCGACCTTGGCGAGAACAAAGGCGTGAACCTGCCGGGCGTCTCTATCGCCCTGCCGGCGCTGGCGGAAAAAGACAAACAGGACCTGATCTTCGGTTGCGAACAGGGCGTGGACTTCGTCGCGGCCTCCTTCATCCGTAAGCGTTCCGACGTCGTCGAGATCCGTGAGCACCTGAAAGCCCACGGCGGCGAAAACATCCAGATCATCTCCAAAATCGAAAACCAGGAAGGCCTGAACAACTTCGACGAAATCCTCGAAGCCTCTGACGGCATCATGGTTGCTCGTGGCGACATGGGCGTTGAGATCCCGGTTGAAGAAGTGATCTTCGCGCAGAAAATGATCATCGAAAAATGTATCCGCGCGCGCAAAGTGGTTATCACCGCGACCCAGATGCTGGACTCCATGATCAAAAACCCACGTCCGACCCGCGCTGAAGCCGGCGACGTGGCCAACGCCATCCTCGACGGCACCGATGCGGTAATGCTGTCCGGCGAATCGGCGAAAGGTAAATACCCGCTGGAAGCGGTCACCATCATGGCGACCATCTGCGAACGTACCGACCGCGTCATGACCAGCCGTCTGGATTTCAACAACGACAACCGTAAACTGCGCATCACCGAAGCGGTGTGCCGCGGCGCGGTAGAAACCGCTGAGAAACTGGAAGCGCCGCTGATCGTGGTCGCCACCCAGGGCGGTAAATCCGCACGCGCTGTGCGTAAATACTTCCCGGATGCCACCATCCTGGCGCTGACCACCAACGAAACCACTGCTCGCCAGCTGGTGCTGAGCAAGGGCGTTGTGCCGCAGCTGGTGGAAGAGATTGCCTCTACGGATGATTTCTATCACCTGGGTAAAGATCTGGCGCTGAAGAGCGGCCTCGCGCGCAAAGGCGACGTGGTGGTGATGGTCTCTGGCGCATTAGTCCCGAGCGGCACCACTAATACCGCTTCCGTGCACGTGCTGTAATAATTTACAGGTTAATTGGTTTTTTTTTAATAAAGCGCCTCTCGGGGCGCTTTTTTTTATTCATCGACTAGCTCTTCCTATTAAAAATGCAAATCGGAATTTACTATTTAATAAGAGATTATCTAAGATGAATCCGATGGAAGCGCGCTGTTTTCACTCGCCTTTTTCAGCGATTTTGACCAATTCGATGCTTCTTTGAGCGAACGATCAAAAATAAGTGCGTTCAGGTAAAAAAAATATTCTCATCCCAAAAAAGTTTGTGTAATACTTGTAACGCTACATGGAGATTAACTCAATCTAGAGGGTATTAATAATGAATCGTACTAAACTGGTACTGGGCGCGGTAATCCTGGGTTCTACTCTGCTGGCTGGTTGCTCCAGCAATGCTAAAATCGATCAGCTGTCTTCTGACGTTCAGACTCTGAACGCTAAAGTTGACCAGCTGAGCAACGACGTGAACGCAATGCGTTCCGACGTTCAGGCTGCTAAAGACGACGCAGCTCGCGCTAACCAGCGTCTGGACAACCAGGCTCACTCTTACCGTAAGTAAGAGTTCTGGTAATAAAAATGGCGCACTCTGTGCGCCATTTTTTTTGCCCTCGCGCTGAGGGCTACTGGGTGAGCAGGCCGTTGTCAGACGAACTGTTCTGCGCCGACAGCGACGTCGCCGCGCTACCCGCCCCCGTCGATACCACCACCGGATAGCCCGCCCTTCTCGACATCGCTTTTTTCAGCTGCAGGTCATCCACCGCTTTATCCTCTGCGAAGGCGTGAAACGCCGCTGGCAGCGTGTAAGCGATGGTCCGGGTGTTTTCCCCTTCCGTCTGCGACAGCGGCCTGTGGACCTCTACGTAACGTTTACCATCCGGCTCGACGGCAAACTTCACCGGCTGATTGATAATCCGCACCGGCGTCCCGGTTTTCACCTGACTGAACAGCGCCTTGATGTCATCGGCGTTCATCCGCATACAGCCCGAGCTGACGCGCAGCCCAACGCTGTCCGGCGCGTTAGTCCCGTGGATGAGATATTCGCCGTTACCGTAGGCAAGACGCAGCGCATAGCGGCCCAGCGGGTTATTCGGCCCGGCCGGCACCACCGCCGGGAGCGTCACCCCTTTCTCCAGCGAGCGCGCGCGGATGCCGGCGGTGGGTGTCCAGGTCGGGTTAGGGATCTTCTGCCCGACGCGGGTGGTCATCTCCGGCGTTTCCAGCCCTAACTGGCCGATGCCCAGGGGATAAACCTGGACCTGATTCTCTCCCGGCGGGAAGTAGTACAGCCGCAGCTCCGCGAGGTTGACGACAATCCCCTCCCGCGGCACGTCGGGCAGCAGCATCTGAGAAGGGATCAGCACCTGGGTCCCGGGCTTCGGCTGCACCGGCGCGATGGTATCGTTGGCTTCAAGGATCAGCATCGCCGCGGTATCGAAATGGCGGGCAATCGCCTGCAGGTTGCGATCGCTCTCCTGAACCGTCCAGTACTGGTTCTGGCCAATCAGCCGGCTGTTGGCCGGAGGCAGCGGGTAATCGACGGCCCAGGCGGCCGGGGTGGCGCCAAGGGCGCCGAGAAGGGCTAAAGCGATCATCGTTTTGCGTTTCATACTGAGATTCCTTCTTTCGCTGATAAAACGCCAGGAGACTGAACGGCGGCAGGGGCAGCGCCCTGCCGGACGTAACAGAATGAAATCTACCTGTTTATTCTAGCTAATATTTGCGGCTTTCGCGCGTATCGCGCGGATCATGGCTTCGAGGCCCTGCGAGCGGGAGGGGGTAAGATGCTGGGTGAGGGCCATTTTTTCAAACCACGGGCGGACGTCGAACTCGGTGATGTCCTGGGCGGTCATCCGGTCATAAAGGATAAACACCACCGCAATCAGCCCTTTGACAATCGCCGCATCGCTGTCGCCGCGCAGGGTGACAACGCCGGAAGGCTCCTGCGCCATCACGATCCACACCTGGCTTTGACAGCCCTGAATAATGTTCTGCGGGCTGTGCTCCTCGGCGCTCAGCGGCGGCAGCCGCTGGCCCAGCTCAATGATATAGAGATACTTCTCTTCCCAGTTGGCGCAACGGCTAAAATTGCGCAACAGTTTGTCTTTGTCCGGTAATGCCGCCATCGTCACGTCCTTTACCCTAATAGTTTGTGGATCCGCTGGAGGCCGGCCACCAGGCGGTCCACCTCTTCCGTGGTATTGTACATCGCCAGCGACGCCCGACACATGGCCGGTACCTGATAGCGGGCCATCAGCGGCATGGCGCAGTGATGCCCGGTCCGCACGGCGATCCCGTAGTTATCGAGGAAGCTGCCGACGTCATAGGCGTGATGCTGGCCGAGGTTAAAGGCAATCACCCCTTTGCGCTGCGCCGGACCGTAGAGGATCAGATCCGGCACCGCGCGCAGGGCCTCCAGCGCGTAGCGCATCAGCGTCTGCTCGTATTCGGCGATCTGGGTCAGTCCCAGCTGGCTGACGTAGCTCAGCGCCGCGCCGAGGCCAATGATCCCCCCGGTATTCGGCGTGCCGGCCTCAAAGCGCCAGGGCGCCTGGTTCCAGGTGGTGCCCTCCGTCAGGCTGACGGTGGCGATCATCGACCCGCCCCCTTCCCATGGCGCCATTGTCTGCAGCAGCTCGGCCCGGGCGTAGAGCACGCCGATCCCGGTCGGGCCGTACAGTTTATGGCCGGAGAAGACATAAAAATCGCAGCCCAGCGCCTGAACGTCCACCGGGTGGTGCATCACCGCCTGGGCGCCGTCCACCAGCACTTTCGCGCCATGCTGATGCGCAAGGGCAATCAGCGCCGACAGCGGGTTTTCCGTCCCCAGCACGTTGGAGACTTCGGTTATCGCCAGCAGGCGGGTACGCTGGTCAAACAGCCCGGGAACCACGTCCAGCTGCAGGGTGCCGTCCGGGTTGAGGGGGATCACCCGCAGCTCAGCCCCTACCCTGGCGCAGAGCATCTGCCACGGTACGATGTTGGCGTGGTGCTCCATCTCGCTGATGATGATGTTATCCCCGGCGCCGACGTTGGCGTTTCCCCAGCTGTTGGCCACCAGGTTAATGCCCTCGGTGGTGCCGCGCACGAATACCAGCTCCTCCGCCGAGCCGGCGTTAAGGAAGATGGCCGCCTGCTGGCGCACCGCCTCCATCCGCGCGGTGGCTTCCGCGCTGAGGGTATGGATCCCACGATGCACCGCCGCGTAGCCGTGGCGATAGAATTCCGCTTCGGCGCCAATCACCGCCTCCGGTTTCTGGGCGCTGGCGGCGCTGTCAAGATAGACCAGCGGCTGGCCGTTGACCTCCCGGCTCAGTACCGGAAAATCGGCGCGAACCCGTTCTACTGAAAATGTCATGCTGTGCCTCCCGGCAAACGCTCTCCAATCCGCGCCAGCACCTGCTCTCTGAGCGCGTCGCTGCGGATAGCTTCGGTAAGCTCGGCGGCGAAGGCGTAGAGGATCATCTGCTGCGCCGCCTGCTGTTCAATCCCGCGCGAGCGCAGATAGAACAGCTGTTCTTCGTCAATGCGCCCTACCGTCGCCCCGTGGCTGCATTTCACGTCATCGGCGTAAATCTCCAGCTGCGGTTTGGTGTCGACCTCCGCCAGCCGCCCGAGCAGCAGATTGTTGTTGGTCATCTGGCCGTCGGTTTTCAGCGCATGCGGCGCGACGTTGATCAGCCCGTTAAACACCGCCCGGCCCTTATCGCTGACAATGGTTTTGTGCAGCTGGCGGCTGGTGCAGTACCCCACCTGGTGGTCCAGCCAGGTGCGGCTATCGCAGACCTCATTTTTCACCGGCATCGCCAGCGAGTTAAGACGCAGGTCGCTGTTTTCGCCGCCCAGACGCGTGCTGGTGTGATGACGCAGCACCTGACCGCCGAGCAGGAAACTGCTGCTGAAAGCCGAGGCGTCGCGGCCCAGCAGCAGGTCGTTATGGGCGAAGTGGTAGCTGTGCGCGTTCTCGAACGCCAGCTTGATGTGCTGCAGGCGCGCGTTGTCCGCCACCGTCATGGTCAGCCGCCCGCCGGTGAAGTGCGGTTGCTCATCAAGGCTAAGATAGTGCTCGACAATCGTCGCCTCCGCCCCGCTCTCCAGCGCCAGATGGTGACGATAGTGGGCGGTATTCAGCGCATCGCCAGCCAGGCCGCGGGTGATATGCATCAGCAGCAGCGGCTTATCCAGGCGGCGGTTGCGCGGCACGCGAAGGCGGGTCACCGTCTGCGCCAGGCTTTCGGTCAGATGGAGAAACACCTCCGGCTGGAGGGCATCCGGCAGATGCTGGCGCTGGTTATCGACACTGACCTCCACGCCACTGGCGGCGAGATCGTCGCTCAGCTCAGGATGATAGCGACCGTCGATAAACACCAGTCGCCAGGCGTCCAGCGGCAGCGCCAGCGCGTCACGCTGTTCGGCGCTGATCGACGCTCCCTCATCGGCGACGAAGCGGCCGTTAATCAGCGCGTCCAGCGGGGTGTATTTCCAGTCCTCCTGCTTGCGCGTCGGCAGACCCAGGCGCAACAGCTGCTGCAGATGCTGGCTGGCCTCCGGCGTACGCTGGTCGCCCTGCGCTTCAAACAGATGGTGCCACTGCTGCAGCGCATTACTGCTGTTCGGTAAGCCAGCCATAGCCCTGCTCCTCCAGCTGTTTGACGAGAGTGAAATCCCCCGACTTCACAATCCGCCCCTGATACAGCACATGGACATAGTCCGGCTTGATATAGTCAAGGATGCGCTGATAGTGAGTGACGATGATGAAGGCGCGTTTGCCGTCGCGCAGCGCGTTCACGCCCTGGGAGACGATTTTCAGGGCATCGATGTCGAGCCCGGAATCCGATTCATCGAGAATGCACAACTCCGGCTCAAGCACCGCCATCTGCAGAATGTCGTTGCGCTTTTTCTCGCCGCCGGAGAAACCCACGTTCACCGAACGGGTCAGCAGATCTTCCGGCATCTGCAGCAACCTGATTTTCTCTTCCATTAAATCCTGAAAGTCGAAGCGATCCAGCGGCTCCTGGCCGCGATAGCTGCGCACGGCATTCAGCGCGGTCTGCAGGAAGAACTGGTTGCTGACGCCGGGGATCTCCACCGGATACTGGAAGGCCATAAAGATGCCTTCCCCGGCGCGATCTTCCGGGGCGAGCTCCAGCAGGTTTTTGCCCTTAAATTCGACGCTGCCGCCGGTAACCTCGTAATCTTCGCGCCCGGCCAGGGTGGCCGAAAGCGTGCTTTTCCCCGAGCCGTTCGGCCCCATAATGGCGTGGACCTCCCCCGGACGCACCTCAAGGTTCAGCCCGCGCAGGATCGCTTTATCTTCGACGGCGACGTGTAAATCTTGAATACTTAACATCTTTTTTCCTTAATTATCAGCCGACGCTATGCTCAAGGCTAATGGCCAGCAATTTTTGCGCTTCGACGGCGAACTCCAGCGGCAGTTCGGAGAAGACGTCTTTACAGAAGCCGTTGACGATCATCGAGATGGCATCATCTTCGCTGATCCCGCGCTGCAGGCAGTAGAACAGCTGGTCCTCACCGATCCGCGAGGTGGTCGCTTCGTGCTCCAGCTGGGCGCTGTTGTTGCGACATTCCACATACGGGAAGGTATGCGCCCCGCAGTCCGGGCCGATCAGCATCGAATCGCACTGGGTGAAGTTGCGGGCGTTAGTCGCGGTCGGCATGATTTTGACCAGCCCGCGATAGCTGTTCTGGCTGTGTCCGGCGGAGATCCCTTTCGAGATAATGGTCGAGCGGGTGTTCTTGCCGATATGGATCATTTTGGTGCCGGTGTCCGCCTGCTGATGGCCGCTGGTCAGCGCCACCGAAAAGAATTCGCCGATTGAGTTATCGCCGCGCAGGATGCAGCTGGGGTATTTCCAGGTGATGGCCGAGCCGGTTTCCGACTGGGTCCATGACATTTTGCTGTTCTCCCCTTCGCATAGGGCGCGCTTGGTGACAAAGTTGAGGATCCCGCCGGTGTTGTTATCCCCCGGGAACCAGTTCTGCACCGTGGAGTATTTCACTTCCGCGTCTTTATGAATGATGACTTCCACCACCGCGGCGTGCAGCTGATAGCTGTCGCGCACCGGCGCCGAGCAGCCCTCAATGTAGCTGACGTAGCTGCCTTCATCGGCCACCAGAATGGTGCGTTCAAACTGGCCGGTCTTTTCGGCGTTGATGCGGAAATAGGTCGACAGCTCCATCGGACAGCGGACGCCCTTCGGCACATAGATAAAGGTGCCATCCGAAGCCACCGCGGCGTTCAGCGCGGCAAAGAAGTTGTCATTGCCCGGCACCACGGTCCCCAGATACTTTTTCACCAGTTCCGGATGGTCGTGGATCGCCTCGCCGAAAGAGCAGAAGATGATCCCCTGCTCCGCCAGCTTTTCACGGTAGGTGGTCGCCACCGACACCGAGTCGAAAATCGCGTCCACCGCCACCTCGCGCCCTTCGCGCACCGGCACGCCCAGCTGGTTAAAGGCTTCTTCCACCTCGCTGGTCAGGAAGGTGTTGGCCCCGGTCTGCTGCACCGCGCCGGGCTCGGAGGCGCAGGTCTCATCGCAGTTGCCGCAGGAGGGGGCGGAATAGTAGCTGTAATCCTGATAATTCAGCTTATCGTAATGCGCCTTCAGCCAGTGCGGCTCTTCCATCTCCAGCCACGCCCGGTAGGCATTGAGCCGGAACTCCAGCATCCACTGCGGCTCATTGCGACGGGCGGAGATGGCGCGAACCACCTCTTCATTAATGCCTTTGGCCAGCTCATCGGTCTGCAGGCGAGTGAAAAAGCCCTCTTTATAATTGAGTGGGCCGCCGGTCCAGGTTTTGACATCGTCTGTTGCTTCAGTATTACGCGACATAGTTACTCCGCCTGCACCCCAAAACTTTCGCCGCAGCCGCACTCGTGCTGCGCTTTCGGGTTATGAAATTTAAAGATTTCATTTAAACCTTCCCGGACGTAATCCAGCTCCGTGCCGTCAATGAACGGCATCGCCTGCAGCGGCGCAAACAGCTTCGCCCCGTCAGATTCAAAGAGCAGATCGTCTGGCGCCGGCTCGGCAATCATTTCGAGCACATAGCCAAAACCGGCGCAGCCGCTGGTTTTGATACCCAGCCGTAGCCCCTTTTTATCCGGCTGCTTACGCATCAGATCGCGAATATGCGCGGCAGCGGCCGGCGTCATGGTCAGTCCCTGCCAGCTGAAATCGGCGGGATTAAAGGTTCCTGCTTGTACTTCCATCGATAGACCTCCAGGTTGGCGCCATCAAGGCATACCGCCATGTTAGTGATAATGATTATCACTTCAACCCTTCTCCAGCAGGGGTATTGCCTCATTTAGCGCTTTTTATAAGCATAGACCCTTGCCCGGGGATTATCAGGGTACGCAAGTGGAACCTAATCATATGATTTATAATATGTTATTCTGATATTGTTCTGTTACCGCACGCAATGGCAAAGATGTATCGAAAATACCGATTTATGCGATAGCAGCAGACCACCTTCCTGATTCACCCTGGTGCAGAAACGGAAAAAGTGACGGCGTCACTAAGCAGCCAGCGCGCTGAACAGGCGCTGGTCTGCGAAATGAGAAAGCGTGAGAAGAAAGCGTCAAGGCGCGACGCTTTCGGCAGGGGCGGTCGCGGCCTGGCGGGGACGTGGCCGCGATCGGGGGGGATGTAAACCGCGATGAAACGGGTAGTCAGGAAGGCTATCGGTTGGCTAGGTCCCTTTTCTCACCAGGCG
Source organism: Klebsiella sp. C283 (assembly GCF_048822555.1). Classification (NCBI taxonomy): domain Bacteria; kingdom Pseudomonadati; phylum Pseudomonadota; class Gammaproteobacteria; order Enterobacterales; family Enterobacteriaceae; genus Klebsiella; species Klebsiella sp. C283. The sequence continues at coordinate 201,911 of NZ_JBMEZS010000011.1, read as the reverse complement.
GGCGGCCTGGACAAAGACCTCATCCTCCACCCCATCCCCCTTCTGTCTGCCCAGCCGCACCAGTTCATCCACGATACTCCCCTGATTAATCTGCTTTTGGGTCGCCACTAAGCTAATGACCGCCGCGCCGATAGCCATGCCAATCAATGCCGTTTGTTCATCTTTATCTTTCATGGTGTCGCTCCGTCTGTCCTCCTCAGAAAGGCTAGCAAAAGATAGCCACTGCTCCATTTCAAATTCACTTTCTTTACGCTTGCTGGAAAAGTCAGGCGCCGCGCTGACCACGCTTCCTTGCTATGGCGATAGCGCATAACGCTATCGCACCACGTCGGGTCTTTTATTTGGCCGAATTCACGCTTCGCGGAAATAAATAAAAATAACGCGCGTGCCTGAGGCAAAAAAAAGAAATAACCCTTTAAGCGACGAATCCAGATTATTCCATTAGGGAATGGCTGAGATGCTAATATTTCATTTCCCCAACGATTTTAAGAAGCCTATAGTTTTTTTGCCTGCAGAACATCCACTTAGGTTAAAAGACGTAAGGATATAATTATGATTGTTTCAGCCCCCAGCGATTATCGCGAAGCCGCTCGTCGCCGTCTGCCCCGTTTCCTTTTTGACTATATTGACGGTGGCGCGGTGGCAGAAAATACCATGAACGCCAATGCCGCCGAGCTCGCCTCGGTCGCCCTTCGCCAGCGCGTGCTGTGCGGGGCGGGTGAACCGACGCTGGCCACCACCATCCTTGATGCCCCATGGGCGATGCCCGTGGCGCTGGGGCCGGTCGGCGCCACCGGCATGTATGCCCGCCGCGGCGAAGTCCAGGCGGCCCGCGCCGCCTCCCGCGCCGGGATCCCTTACACGCTGTCCACCGTGTCGGTCTGCTCCATTGAGGAGGTGGCGAGCCACGCCAGCGGCGCGCTCTGGTCCCAGCTGTACGTCCTGAAAGATCGCGGCTACATGCGTAACGCGCTGGAGCGCGCCTGGGCCGCCGGCATGAAAACCCTGGTATTCACTGTCGATATGCCGATCCCCGGCTCACGGTATCGGGACAACCGCTCAGGAATGTCCGGGCCGCACGCCACCTTGCGACAGTATCTTCAGGCCTGCACCCACCCGCGCTGGGCAATGAACGTCGGCCTGGCGGGCAGGCCTCTGTCGTTCGGTAATATCGAAGCCTATACCGGCCACAAAATGACCATGGACGACTATATGGGGTTCATCAGCAACAACTTCGACCCGTCCATCGCCTGGCACGATCTGGAGTGGATCCGCGACAGCTGGCCAGGAAAGCTGATCATCAAAGGGATCCTTGATGCCGAGGATGCGCGCAATGCCGTGCGGCTGGGCGCCGACGGCATTGTGGTCTCCAATCACGGCGGCAGACAGCTCGATGGCGCCATCCCCACCGCCCGGGCGCTGCCGCGGGTGGCGGAGGCGGTCGGCGACGATTTGACGGTCCTAGCCGACTCCGGAGTGCGCTCCGGCGTGGACGTTATTCGCCTGCTCGCCCTCGGCGCGAAGGGGGTCCTGCTTGGTCGGGCCTATATTTATGCCCTGGCCGCCGCGGGCGAAGCGGGCGTGGCGCACCTGCTGCGCTTATTTGCCGAGGATATGAAGGTCACCATGACCCTCACCGGCGCCACCTCCCCCTCGGCCATCAGCCTCGATTGCCTCGACCGGCTGGAAAAAGATCAACAGTGCAGCCGTGCGGTCCCGGTATCCCTATCTGCCTGACGCAGCCCGGGGCCGGGCCTGACCGCGTGCCTTGGCCCGGCAACCGAAATTACCCCTGCGGGTCCAGCGCCGGCCGTTGCGCTGCGTCAGCCGGGCGCTCCGGGAGGATGCGGAACCAGATCGCATACGTGGCCGGCAGGAAGATAAGGGTCATGATGGTTCCCCCCAGCGTCCCGCCAATCAGCGTATAGGCGAGCGTCCCCCAGAAAACCGAATGCGTCAGCGGAATGAACGCCAGGATCGCCGCCAGCGCGGTCAGCAGAACCGGGCGGGCTCGCTGCACCGTCGCCTCCACCACCGCGTGGAACGGATCGAGCCCCGCCTGCTGGTTATGGTGGATTTGACCAATCAGGATCAGCGTATTTCGCATCAGGATCCCCGACAGGGCGATCAGGCCCACAAGGGCATTGATGCCAAACGGCTGATTGAACAGCAGCAGCGTCGGCACCACGCCAATCAGCCCCAGCGGGGCGGTCAGGAAGACCATGACCATCGCCGACAGGGAGCGCACCTGCAGGATAATGATCAGCAGCGTGAGGGCGATCATGATCGGAAATAACGGCACCATCGCCCGGGTGGCTTTGCCGGACTCCTCGATTGACCCCGCCGTCTCGATGCGATACCCCGGCGGCAGGGAGTCGATAATGGGCTGCAGCGACGTCATCAGCGTGGTGGAGACATCCGGCGGCTGCAGGTTATCCGCGACATCGCCCCGGACGGTAATGGTCGGCGTGCGGTCGCGACGACGCAGCAGGGGTTCTTCCATCCTGATCTCGACTTCACCGATCTGCGACAAGGGAACTCGCTGCCCGTCGCTGCCCACCAGGGTGAAATCGGCGATTTTCGCCGGATCCAGACGGATATCCCCCGCCGCGCGGCCGATGACCTGCACGGCGCGAATATCTTCCCGGACGGTGGTGATGGGGATCCCTGACAGCAGGAACTGCAGCTGCCGGGCGACGGCCTGGGAGCTGAGCCCACTCGCCTGCAGCCGGTCCTGATTGAGGCTGAAATGCATCACCGGCACGCGCGAACCCCAGTCGCTATTGACGGTGCGCATCAGCGGACTGGCCTGCAGCACCGATTTCACCCGATCGGCGATGTCGCGCAGGGTATGCGGATCGGGCCCCATCACCCGCCAGGCGACCGGATACGGCGAATAAGGACCAAAAACCAGCTGCGTGACGCGCACCCGCGCCTGCGGCGCCAGGCCATTGGCCACCGCCTCCCGCAGCCGCAGCTTAAGCGCCTCGCGAGAGGCCGGGCCGTCGGTCAATACCACCAGTTTGGCAAAGGAGGGGTCCGGCAACTCCGGGGCCATCGCCAGGTAAAAGCGCGGCGCGCCCTGGCCGATATAGCTGGTGACAATCTTCGCCTCCGGCTGCTGCTGCAGCCAGCGCTCAATATTCGCCGTCGCGGCGCTGGTCTGAATAATCGACGACCCGTAAGGCATCTGCACCTCAACCAGCACTTCCGGGCGATCGGAGGTGGGGAAAAACTGCTTTTTCACCACGCTCATTCCCAGTAACGCCACCATAAACAGCACCACCACCCCGGCGGCCACGCGCCATTTGCGGGCGATAACCCGGGTCAGCAGCCGGCGAAAGCGCTGATAGCGTGGGGTGTCGTACAGCGCGGCGTGGCCCGCCGCCGCGGACTTCCTCTCCGGCAGCAGGTGCACGCCCAGCCAGGGGGTAAAAATCACCGCCACAATCCAGGAGGCAATTAGCGCGATACCGACGATCCAGAACACATTGCTGGCATACTCCCCGGCGGTGGATTGCGCAAACCCGTTGGGCATAAAGCCCACCGCCGTCACCAGGGTGCCGGCCAGCATCGGCGCCGCGGTATGGCTCCAGGCATAAGCCGAGGCTTTGAGGCGGTCGTACCCCTCCTCCATTTTGACCACCATCATTTCGATGGCGATAATGGCATCATCCACCAGCAGCCCCAGGGCGAGGATCAGCGACCCGAGGGTGATGCGGTCGAAGTTTTTGCCGGTGGCCGCCATCACCACAAACACTACGGCCAGGGTGAGCGGCACCGCCGCCGCGACCACCACCCCCACGCGCCATCCCATGCTGACAAAGCACACCGCCATCACCACCAGCAGGGCGACAAAAAATTTGATCATGAACTCATCGACCGCGGCGCTGATATTCACCGACTGATCGGTCACTTTCGTCAACGACATGCCGAGCGGCAGGCTCTGATTGATGCTGGCCGTTTCGGCGTCCAGCGCTTTCCCCAGCGCCAGTCCATTCCAGCCCTCGCGCATCACCACGCCGAGCAGCAGCGCTGGTTCGCCCTGATTGCGGATCAGGAAGGTGGCGGGATCTTCATACCCCCGCTCAACCGTGGCGACATCGGCGAGCTTCAGCGTTCTGCCCCCGGCAATTATCGGCGTGTCGCGGATCTGCTGCAGGCGGTCGAACGCCCCGTCGAGGCGGATAAAGATCTGCCCGCCGCGGGTCTCGATAGCCCCGGCCGCGGTCAGCACATTCTGACTGTTCAGCGCGGCAAAAATCGCCTCCGGCGAGAGCCCCAGGGTGGCGAGACGGTCATGAGAAAACGAGAGATAAATGCGCTCCGCCTGTTCGCCGAGAATATTCACTTTTTTCACCCCGGGAACATGCAGCAGCTGCTGGCGCAGGGTTTCGGCGTCACGCACCAGCTGCCGGGGCGGCTCTCCCCGCGCCTTCAGCGCAAAAAGGGCAAAGGTGACATCGGCGAATTCGTCATTCATCATCGGACCGGAGACGCCGGCAGGCAGGTTTTTCGCCTCATCGCCCAGCTTCTTGCGCGCCTGATAAAACTGCTCCGGCACCTCGGAAGGCGGGGTCTGATCCTGCAGCGATAAGGTGATTAGCGCCATCCCGGGGCGGGTATAGGTCTCGGTGCGATCGTACCACTTCAGCTCCTGGAGCCGTTTCTCCAGCGGCTCGGCGACCTGATCCTGCATCTCCTGCGCGGTGGCGCCCGGCCAGACGGTGATGACCGTCATTTGCTTGACCGTGAAGGGCGGATCTTCCGCCCGCCCGAGCCCGAAGAAGGCCACCAGCCCGGCGACCGAAATAAGGATAATCAAAAACAGGGTCACCGACCGCTCGCGGACGGCCAGCGCGGAGAGATTAAAACGTCCGTCGCTCATGGCTGGCTCCCGGCGGCAGTATGCTCGCGTCGTTCCGCCAGCCGCACCGTCTCGCCCTGGTGCAGAAGATGGGCGCCCAGAGCGACGATCGGCTCCCCGGGCTTCAGCGGACCGGTCACCCGCGCCGTTTCATCATTCAGGCCGATCACCGTCACCGGTTGCCAGGAGACGGTGGCCGGGCGGGAGGCAACGCGCCAGACGCCAGGGCCGTTGCCCGGATCGTAGACCGACGCCAGGGGCACCTCCAGCACCTCGCCTGGCCCCTGGTCGTTGCCGATGCGCAGGGTTACGGTAGACCCCAGCGGGGCGTTCGCCAGCGCGCCGTTCAGCACATAGCGCGCTTCAAAGGTGCGAGTGGCGGCGTCAGCCGCGTCCGAAAGCAGGCGCAGGGTTGCGGTGACCGGCTGAGATTCGCTGCCATAGCGTGTCGCCAGCGCCTCGCTGCCGACCGCCGGGCGCAGCGTCTCCGGAAGCTGCACCCGCGCTTCGCGCTGCCCCGCCCGGGCCAGGCGGATCACCACCTGCCCGGCGCTGACCACCTGCCCCGGCTCGGCGAGCGTATCCACCACCACGCCGTCAGCATCCGCCAGCAGTCCAGCATAGCCGGTGGCGTTTTGCGCCACGTTTGCCTGCGCCTGGGCCGCGCTGAGGTCGGCTCTCGCCGCCTCTGCCGCCGCGTTGATCTGATCGAACTCCGCCGCCGAGACGGCGCCGCTGGCCACCAGGCCGCGATAGCGGGCCAGATCGTTAGCCGCCTTTTTGGCTCGTGCCCGCGCGGCGTCGACCGCCCGCTGTTGGGACTGCGCCTGCAGGGCAAGATCGGCCGGATCCAGGCGCAACAGCAGTTGACCGCGCCGGACGCTCTGCCCGGTCTCTACCAGCCGCTCAAGGACTTTTCCCGCCACCCTGAAGCCGAGGTCGCTTTGGGTACGAGCTACCACCACGCCGGTAAAGGCCCGCGAGCTGGCCTCCGCGCGCTCAACGGTGGCCACCCGCACCAGCGGCGGCCGCGTGCGGGGATCGTCATGGTCGGCAGGTTCGCCGCAGCCCGTGAGGGCCAGCGGCAGGAGGCAGACGGCAAAATGGACGGCGTTGAGCCTGAGCATGGGTCACCTTAATGAAAAGACCGGTTGGTGAGCGCATTCTCAGACGAGTGACCAATAAAGTCAATAGTCACCAATCAGGGGGAGAGACTTCTCAGGATGAGGGAGGCAAGCAGCACCGCCGCGGTAGGCGCGGTGTCGAGATTGTATTGCAGCTGCACCGGGTTGATGAAAGGACACATCACCATATAGACCGCCAGGGTCGCCTCATCCAGCGGAGTTTTGCGCTCGAACTCGCCCGCCTGGCGGCCTTCGACAAGAATTTGACCAATCAGCTGCTGCAGATGACCGGCGTACTGCTCCGTTGATGGCCATTTATCGCGCGCCGCGACGGCAGCGATATCGTACAGTTTGCGATCCTCGAAAAACAGTTCACTGCCGGCCTCGGTCAGCGCCCGGAAGAGGCGGCGCAGCTTTTCGCTGGCGGAGGGGGCATCGGCGATGGCCTCGCTGACGGCCACCATGATCTTCTCCAGCCGGCTGGCGCAGATTGCCTCGCCAATCGCCTGCTTGGAGTCGAAAAACTTATAGATATAGGCTTTGGAAAAGCCTATTGCTTTGGCGAGATCGGTGACCGTGGTCTTTTCATAGCCATAGCGACTAAAGTGCGCCATGGCCGCGTCAAGAATCTGGTCGCGAACGCTGTGGTCAAGGGGGCCACGGCTTGCTGGGGTGGGGGTATTTTTCGTCATCCGTTTAGCTTAATGCGATCGCTATCGTTTGACAACGAGTGACGTTATTATGATTTAGTCACAATAACGCCCCGTTCTGATCCTCTCTCTCGCCGCGTTACGCCTCACGCGCCTCATTATTTATCGCGCCGGCGGGCAGACAGCCCAGGCCTTGCAGCGTCATATGTACGGCACGATCGAGCGGGGTATGCGGCTCCGCGCCTAAAAAAGCCACCAGCTTATCGTTGCGCAGGCGTACCGGCAGACGCCAGAGATAGTGCATCTCGACCATTTCGCGCAGGGTGGCGTTGAAGGGCGCCGCCAGCTTCACCAGCCACCAGGGAAAGGACTTTACTACCGCCCTGCCGCCATAGCGGGTGACCACCCGCTGGATCGCCTGGCTCATTTCGCTGCCGTCCGGGTCCCAGTGGCCCTGCATATGGAAGCGGGCAAACGGCTCAAGCTCATGCCTGCGGGCCAGCAGCGCGGCGATGGTGGCGGCGACGTCGGGCAGCCAGGCCCACTGATGCCCCACGCCGATCGCCCCCGGGCGGCGAATGACGCCGGGAAGCTGACCGGGCTTGATCAGCCCCTGGGAAAACCAGCTATTCCCGGCGCGCGGCCCAAAAAAATCCCCCGCCCGGACAATCAACGCCCGGCCGCCGCGCTGCACGTAATCCTCCAGCGCCTGCTCCATCTCCACCCGGATGGCGCCTTTGCGGGTCACCGGCTGTTGTGCGGCCTCTTCCGCAATCAGCGGAAAGGCATCCGGTCCATAGTTATAGACCGTGCCGGGCAGGACAACTAACGCCCGCTGCTGTTCGGCGGCCTGCAGGGTGTTGCGCAGCATAGGCAGTACCTGCTGCCGCCAGTGCCTGTAGCCCGGCGGATTGACCGCATGGACGATCACGTCGCAACCGGCAGCCGCCGCCACCACCTGCCCGGCATCCAGCGCGTCGCCGGCTATCCACTGCATCCCCTCCTCGGGGCCGCGCACCTGGGCGCCGCGCTTCAGCGCCCGAACCTGCCAGTTGTCCGCCGCCAGCCGGCGGGCCACTTCCCCGCCGATGCCCCCGCTTGCTCCCAGAATAAGGACCTTGCCGCTGCTGTTCATCGTCTTTCCCAGTTCGCTAATGGATGCTTGACAGCCTACCTGCGGCTCATATCAAATGAAATTGCATATCATCATCGAGCGGCTATACATTTTTGTATGAATACCTCTATTCCCTGGGAGTGGTACCGAACCTTTCTCGCCGTCCTGCAGGAAGGCTCTTTATCGGGCGCATCGCGCACTTTGAACATCACCCAGCCGACGGCGGGGCGCCATATCGCCGGGCTGGAAGCCGCCCTCGGCCAGGCCTTATTTACCCGTTCGCAGACCGGCTTGCTGGCGACCGACGCGGCGCTGGCGCTGCGGGTGCACGCCGAGGCGATGGCCAACACCGCCCGGGCGCTGGCACGCACGGCGGCCAACTTTAGTCGCGACAGAACCGATCTGCGTGGCGTGGTGCGCGTGGCCGCCAGCGAGGTGGTCGGCGCCGAGGTGCTGCCGCCGCTGATTGCCCGGCTCAGGCAGGTCTGCCCGAATATTGTCATCGAACTGATGCTCTCCAATCGGTTTCAGGATCTGCTTCACCGGGAGGCGGATATCGCGGTGCGGATGGTCGCTCCGCAGCAGGAGCAGCTTATCGCGCGGCGTCTCGGCAGGATCGAACTCGGGCTGCATGCCGCCGATGCCTATCTGACCCGCCGGGGTCGGCCCGCTACGCCTGAGGAGCTTGACGGCCACGCGCTGATTGGTTTCGACAGCGCCACGCCCCTCGTTCGCCGGGCGCTTGAGCGCTACCCCCGTTTCCAGCGCGAGGCGTTCGCGATGCGCACCGATAGCGACCTCGCCCAGCTGAGCCTGATCCGCGCCGGGGCGGGGATCGGCATCTGCCAGGCGCCCCTTGCCGACGGCATCATTCCCCTGCGGCGAGTGCTGGCGGCCGACTTTTCTCTGTATCTCGAGACCTGGCTGGTGATGCATGAGGACCTGCGCCATAGCCCCGCCTGTAAGCGAGTATTTGATTTCCTCGCCGAAGGGTTGCAGGCGTATATTCGCGGCCCACTGGCGCGCTGAGCCACCCGCCTCGCGGGTAACTCCTTCCCTGCTGAAATAGTCACTCATTGACACTGTAAATACGGCATTGTATAAAACCCCGCCTCAATAATGAGTTTCATTTGCATTACTTCCATTTGCTGGTCATCCACTCGCCTGTTTACAAGGATAGCGTTTAATGAAGAAGGTCCTCTGCGCGTTAGGCTTGATGTTCACCGCCGTCAGTTCCGCGCTGGCAACAACCTACCCCCTGACGATTGAAAACTGTGGCTATCAGGAGACCTTCACCCGGCCGCCGGAGCGCGTGGTCGCGCTGGGGCAAAATACGGTCGAAATCCTGCTGCTGCTTGGGCTGCAAAAGCAGGTGGTGGCCAGCGCCTTCTGGCCGACCAGGGTATTACCGCAGCTGGCTGAGCAAAACGCGAAGATTAAAACCCTGACGGTGGAAATCCCGAGCCTGGAATCCGTACTGGCGCAAAATCCCGATTTCGTTCCCGCCCAGTTGCCGCTGCTGCTGGGGCCGGAAAGCAAAGTCGCCAAGCGTGAAGATCTCGCGACCGTCGGCGTGAACAGCTACGTGTCGCCGGGGATGTGCGCCACCAAAAAGGCTACCGGCGATATGTACGGCAGCCGGCAGAAGCTGTGGGACATGACCTGGCTGTATCAGGAAATTAGCGATTTTGCCCGCATTTTCAACGTGGAAGATCGTGGCCAGGCGCTGATCGCCGATTTCAAAAAACGTGAAGCCGACCTGCGTCTGGAGTTCGGTAAAAGCAAAAAAGATCTCTCCTTCGTCTTCTGGTTCTCCAGCGCCTCGCCGTCGGCCGATGCCTATGTCGGCGGCAAAAACAGCGCCTCCGGCTTTATCGCCAGCGTGCTGGGCGGACATAACGCCATTACCGCCGAAACCGAATGGCCCACGGTGAGCTGGGAGAGCATCATTGCCGCCAACCCGGACGTGATCGTGGTCTCAAGCCTGGATCGTAACCGCTGGGCGCTGGATAAGGCCGAGGAGAAGATCAAATTCCTCAAAAGCGATCCCGCCGTCAGCCAGCTGGAGGCAGTGAAAAAAGGCCATATCGTGGTGATGGACGGCCAGGCGATGAATCCGACCATCCGCACCCTCTACGGCGCGGAACAGGTGGGCGAACAGCTGAGAAAAATGGGGCTTAACTGATGAGCGTCGCCGTGCTTCAGACGCGCCGCAGCATGCTGCTCACCGGCTGGTGCGTCGTGGCAGTGTTCGTGCTGGCGCTGGTGATAGCGGTAGGCGTCAGCGTTGGCGAACTGCCCATCCCGCTGCACAACGTCTTTTACGCTATCAGCAATAAAACCGGCTTAACCGCGGTGCCTCTCAATCGTATCTACGAGAGCGTCATCTGGGACTTCCGCCTCAGCCGCGCCCTGGTCGCCGCCTGCTGCGGCGCCGGCCTGGCTATCTGCGGCGCCGTGCTGCAAAGCCTCCTGAAGAACGCCCTCGCGGAGCCCTACGTCCTCGGCGTCTCCGCCGGGGCCTCCACCGGCGCGGTATCAATCGTGGTGCTGGGCCTTGGCGCCGGGGCGATCTCCCTCTCCGCCGGGGCGTTTGCCGGAGCCTTCGCCGCCTTCGCCTTTGTCGCCTTTCTGACCAACGGCGCGCGCGGCGGCAATGAGCGCACCATCCTGGCGGGCGTCGCCGCCTCGCAGTTATTTAACGCTCTCACGGCCTACACCATCAGCACCTCCGCCAGCGCGCAGCAGGCGCGCGATGTGATGTTCTGGCTGCTGGGCAGCTTCAGCGGCGTCCGCTGGCCCGAATTCCAGCTGGTCCTGGTGGTGGTTCTCGCGGGCCTGGCGGTCTGCCTGTGGTATGCCCGGGCGCTGGACGCGTTCACCTTCGGCGACGATGCCGCCGCTTCGCTAGGCATTGCCGTGCCGCGCGTGCGCCTGATCCTCTTCACTACTGCGGCGGTGATCACCGCCACCATCGTCAGCATGGCCGGCTCGATCGGCTTTGTCGGCCTGGTGGTGCCCCACGTGATGCGCTTCTTCTTTGGCCCGTTGCACCGGACGTTGCTGATCGCCAGCGCGCTGGCGGGGGCGATCCTGATGGTGCTGGCGGACATTGCCTCGCGCCTGCTGATTGCCCCGCAAAGTCTGCCGGTCGGGGTGGTGACCGCTCTGGTTGGGGTGCCTTTCTTCGCCGTGATTATCTACCGCTCAAGGAATAAGTGATGAGTATTTGCGCTGAAAATATCACCTGGAAGGCAGGCAAAAAGGTCATCGTCAATACGGTCTCGCTGCGGGTGTCGCGCGGCGAAACGGTGGGACTGCTGGGGCCCAACGGCTGCGGCAAATCCTCGCTGCTGCGGGTTCTGGCGGGCCTGCGCCGCCCGGATGCGGGTCGCGTCACCCTCGACGGCCAGGACATCGCCAGGATGGCGAAAAAGCAGCTCGCCCGCCGGGTGGCGTTCGTCGAGCAACACGGCATGACCGAGGCCAATATGCGGGTGCGCGACGTCGTGCGCCTGGGGCGTATTCCTCATCACTCGCCGTTCTCAAACTGGAGCGCTCAGGATGACGAGGCGGTCACCGCCGCGCTGCAGCGGGTGGCGATGCTGGAGAAAAGCGACCAGGGATGGCTGAGCCTCTCCGGCGGCGAGCGGCAGCGGGTGCATATCGCCCGCGCCCTGGCGCAGAACCCGAGCGAGATCCTGCTGGATGAACCCACCAACCATCTGGATATTCACCATCAAATGCAGCTGATGCAGTTGATCAGCGAGCTGCCGGTGACCAGCATTGTGGCCATTCACGATCTTAATCATGCCGCGATGTTCTGCGATTCGCTGATCGTGATGCAGCAGGGGCAGATCCTCGCCAGCGGGACGCCGGAGGAGATTTTGTCCGAAGCGCTGCTGTGGGACGTTTTCCGGGTGAAAACCAAAATCGAGCTCTCCCCGTACCACGGTAAAAAGCACATTCATTTCATCGTTTAGGTTTGGCGTATATGCCTCTCTTCTCCCTGCGCCCTGCGGCGACCCTCTGGCCTCCCGTTTTACTGGGAAGCCAGTTCGTTTTTAATATTGGCTTTTATGCGGTCGTCCCTTTCCTTGCCCTCTTCCTGCGCGACGAGATGCTGCTCTCCGGCGGGCTTATCGGCCTGATCCTCGGGCTGCGCACCTTCTCCCAGCAGGGCATGTTTATCATCGGCGGGACGCTGGCCGACCGCTATGGCGCTAAGGCGATCATCCTCGCCGGCTGCGTGGTTCGCGTCGCCGGCTATCTGCTGCTGGCGTGCGGCACAACGCTGGAGCCTATTATCCTCGGCGCCTGCCTGACCGGCGTCGGTGGAGCGCTGTTTTCTCCGTCGATCGAGGCCCTGCTGGCGCGGACCGGTACCCACAGCCAGGCCAACGGAAAACGCAGCCGCGCCGAGTGGTTTGCGCTGTTTGCAGTGTGCGGTGAACTGGGGGCGGTTATCGGCCCGGTGGCCGGAGGGTTGCTGAGCGGGATCGGCTTTCGACATATCGCCCTCGCCGGCGCGGGGCTATTTCTTCTGGCGCTGCTGGTGCTCTTTTTCTGTCTGCCCGCCGACGGGCAGCGGACACAAACGCGCAGCCGGGTGCCGTGGTGGACCCCTTTGCGTCAGCCGCGCTTTGTCGCGTTTATTATCGCCTACAGCTCATGGCTGTTGAGCTATAACCAGCTGTATCTCGCCCTGCCGGTGGAGATCCAACGCGCCGGCGGCCGTGAGCAGGATCTGGCGCCGCTTTTTATGCTGGCCTCGCTATTGATTATTACCCTGCAGCTTCCTCTCGCCCGTTTCGCCCGACGTATTGGCGCCGTGCGCATTCTGCCGGTGGGCTTTCTGCTGCTGTCGGCTTCTTTTGTCAGCGTGGCGTTATTCGCCGCCTCGTCGCCCGCCGAAGGCTGGCTGCGATTATTGCCGTCGGCCTGCTTTGTCACGCTGCTCACCCTCGGCCAGATGCTGCTGGTGCCCTCAGCCAAGGATCTGATCCCGCTGTTCGCCGAGGAGTCGACGCTGGGCGCCCACTACGGGGCGCTTGCCACGGCGGGGGGTTGCGCGGTGTTAGCCGGGAATTTGCTGCTCGGCCATATGCTGGACCAGGCGCTCACCCCCTCGCCGCAGGCGGTCTATCCCTGGCTTCTGCTGGCGCTGTTTCCGTTGTGCAGCGCCGTGGCCCTGCGGGCGATCTGCCGCCCGCTGGCGGCAACCTGACGCTGAGCGGGCAACGGCCCGCTCAGGAAGTTAACCGGGGGAAGCGCACGGAGGCCAGCCCGCCTTATTGTGCCGCCAGCTCGCGGCGAACGATCTCGGCGCCGGCGCTTAAGGCGTGCAGTTTGCCGGTCGCAACCTGGCGCGGCAGCGGCGCCATACCGCAGTTGGTGGACGGATAGAGCTTGTCGGCATCGACGAACGCCAGCGCCTTGCGCAGGGTAGCGGCCACCTCTTCCGGGGTTTCGATAGCATGGCTGGCCACATCGATGGCTCCGACCATCACCTTTTTACCGCGGATCAGTTCCAGCAGATCCAACGGCACCCGCGAGTTGTGGCACTCGAGAGAGATAATATCGAGGGACGATTTCTGCAGCTGTGGGAAGGCCTCCTCATACTGACGCCACTCAGAGCCCAACGTTTTTTTCCAGTCGGTATTGGCTTTGATGCCGTAGCCGTAGCAGATATGCACCGCCGTCTCGCACTTCAGCCCTTCGGTGGCTCGTTCCAGCGCGGCGATCCCCCAGTCGTTCACCTCATCGAAGAAGACGTTGAAGGCCGGCTCATCGAACTGAATAATATCGACCCCGGCGGCCTCTAACTCTTTCGCTTCCTGATTGAGGATTTTGGCGAACTCCCAGGCCAGCTTTTCCCGGCTTTTATAGTGGTTGTCATACAGCGTGTCGATCATGGTCATTGGGCCCGGCAGCGCCCATTTAATCGGCTGACTGGTGAGCTGACGCAGATAGCGCGCGTCCTCAACGAAGACCGGTTTCTGGCGCTCCACGGCGCCCACCACGGTTGGAACACTGGCCTCATAGCGGTTACGAATTTTCACGATCTCGCGTTTGGCAAAATCAACGCCGCTGAGGTGCTCAATAAAGGTGGTGACAAAGTGCTGCCGCGTTTGCTCGCCGTCGCTGACAATATCGATCCCGGCCCGCAGCTGGTCGTCGAGGGACAAACGCAGGGCGTCGCGCTTGCCGGCCAGTAATTCTTCGCTGGACAGTTTCCAGGGCGACCACAGGGTCTCTGGCTGCGCCAGCCAGGAAGGTTTCGGTAAACTGCCGGCGGTCGATGTCGGAAGCCATGTTTTCATAATCAGTAGCCTTTTATTTTGGTTTAGCAAAGCGCGAAGTTAGCAGACCATTGCTCAAGCAACGTCTTGTGCGGGTTGATAAAATGTTGTTGTGTAAATTTACCCTGCTCTATCGCCAACAGGCTGCGCTCTTCCCGGTCATAAACAATTTTGGTGACGGAATGATCCAGGTGATTGAGATTGGGCTGATAGTATTGCCCCGCCGCAGAATTCGCGTTGTAGATCTCCGGTCGGTATATTTTCTGAAACGTCTCCATCGTGCTGATGGTCGCGATCAGCTCCAGGCTGGTGTAATCGCTGAGCAGATCGCCGGAAAAATAGAAGGCCAACGGCGCGACGCTATGTTTTGGCATAAAATAGCGCACCTGCAGCCCCATTTTGCTGAAATAGCGCTCGGTCAGCGAGACGCCTTCCTGGGCATATTCAATGCCGAGGACCGGGTGTTCGTTGCCAGTGCGACGGTAAACATCTTTGCTGGATACGCTCAGGCAAATCACCGGCGCCTTGCTGAAGCTGGTCTTATAGGCGCTGGATTGCACGAAATCCTTAAAGATATTGCCGTGCAGGTCGCCAAAGTTTTCGGGCACGCTGAAGCGGTTCTGGTCTTTATTATGCTCCAGCAGCAGCACGCTAAAATCATAATCCCGCACATACGAAGAGAAGTTATTGCCGACGATACCGGCATGGCGCTCACCGGTTTTTTTATCGACAATATGCGTTTGCAGGATCTCTATCACCGGAAAACTGGCGGCATCAGCAATATTCATCTCGACAGAAATAATATCCAGTTCCACCGCATAGCGGTCGTTGTAGGGATTATCCCAGTGCGCCAGGGTATTAAACCGGTTATTCATCATGATTAACGTATTGCGCAGATTGTCCTGACGGCTCTCCCCTCTGGCCAAATTGGCAAAGTTGGTGGTAATACGCGTATTTTCCGCAGGGTTATAATTTTCATCAAACCGGCTGCGCTTAATCGTATAGGTAAATTCGTTATTCATGGCGATTGTCCATCCTGGTGTCGGGCATAAAGCGGAATAAGCGGAGTATTTTCCCCAGGCGACGCAGAGTCAGACCTGGCGCGCTTCAACCGGTAAATGTTGTTGATTCGTTAATGGGTCTATTTTTGCCAGAGTCGGTGATGGAGGGAAAGCGACTTAAATTCATTGCAACATGAGCTATCCTCATGTTGCTCCGCTAAGCGCCAGGTGTACTCGAGGTATCGTCATGATGCCATGGTCAGGGGCGGCAGTTCAGGCCACGTCAGCCTAATAATCGTTTGTCGTGTGAATGTATGCCAGGGTACAATCTTTAACCACTATAATACGTGCTTTAACATAGCCGTCGTACCCGTTTAGCTGGAGCTTTTGTCGTACAGAATGATTGTTGATATCAGTATTATGTCGATGTGCATGGCCGTGCTGCTGATTATGAGCGTACTGCTGAATTAAGAGGCTCCCGAACACAATGACACCCGCACTCATCTGACCTTCACATTCGCGAGGAATAAAGGAGATTCAGAGGATTCGCGCCGCACGGGATTGTCCCGCCTGCCGCCGCCCTCTACTCTTTTGGTACTTGTTAATCGAGGAATACCAGATGAAAAAAGCTCTCCTTGCCCTGTTCGCTATCGCCGCCGTGGCCGCCGCCAGCGCGTTTGCCGCCGATAAAACCGACGCCCCGACGCCCGTTGTCGACAACGGCGGTCGTCCTCCGCTGGAGATGGGTCATGGCCCCCAGCCGCCGTTCCCGCCACCGTTTCCGCCGCGCAAGCCGGTGCTGTTTTCAGCAACGGTCGCGACCGATACGCCGGCGGAAACCATTAACAAACTGACCGCCCTGATCCCCACCGGTCAGGCGAAGCACTACGAAGTTCACGTTGAGGTGGTGCCGGTTGCGGAGGATGCCGACGGGAAATAGCCCTGGCGTGGGCGCTCTGCCTGAGTCCTGCGATAATAAAAAAGCTGCCGCTTATCGCGGCAGCTTTTGTTAGCTTGAATAAAACAGAATGCAGAAAATTAGCTACGCACTTTACGGTAGATAAACAGCACGACCAGCGCACCGATTACCGCCACCACGAAGCTGCCGAAATTAAACCCGTCGACTTTGCCAAAACCAAAGAAGGTACTGATCCAGCCGCCGACCACGGCGCCGATGATCCCCAGAATAATGGTTACAATAAACCCGCCGCCGTCTTTCCCCGGCATAATCCACTTGGCTAAAATACCGGCAATAAGTCCAAAAATGATCCAGGAAAGAATACCCATGGTTAACCGTCCTCTTGTTACCTTTAAGCATTTCGTATTGAAAAGAGTAGCATATATAACGAGATTGGATCGGTAATAATCTATTTATTAGATAATTTCTTGCCGCCGCGCGGTAGCGCTGCTGGCCTGATGTTTCGCGCTGGCGGACCCGCCCCCGCTTATTCCCCTGAAAAAAGGGAGGCTATTCGCCTCCCGGTTACGACTTATATTACCGCGGTAGTGAGCCGCGATGAACAGCATAATCGCGACTGTTCGTCGAAGATTTCAATTTGCCAGACCTGGTGGCGAGTCCCGACGTGCAGCGCTTTGCACACGCCCCGCACCCGGCCCCCGCGCGCCGAACGAATGTGGTTGGCGTTAACCTCCAGCCCCACCACCTTCTGTTCGCCTTCGCTGCACAGATAACCCGCCACCGACCCCAGCGTCTCCGCCAGCACCACCGACGCCCCGCCGTGCAGCAGGCCAAACGGCTGCTGTGTGCGCCCATCCACCGGCATGGTGGCCTCCAGCGTATCGTCGGTAAAGGTCTCAAAGCGAATATCCAACAGCCCTACCATGTTTCCCTCACCGAGCCGGTTGAGCTGCTCCAGCGTGGCCTGACGTTTCCAAATCATCCGATTATCTCCAGTAACGCCTGCAGCGGATGGCGAACGCCGCTGCCTTCAATGCGCTTCACCTGGCTGCGGCAGGAGTAGCCCGTCACCAGACAGCGGTTACGCGGCAGCCGCTGCATCGCCTGCTGCCAGGAGAGCGCGTAAATGGCCAGCGAGTTGGCATGGTTTTTCACTTCATGACCATAGGTGCCTGCCATCCCGCAGCACCCGACGCTGACGTTTTCCAGCTTCGCGCCGAAGTGGGCAAAAATCTCTGCCCACTGCTTCGTCGCCGCCGGCAGCGCGGTCACTTCCGTACAGTGACCGAACAGGTACCAGGGCTCGCCGCCCGGATCGGGACGGGCGTCGGCGGTCAGGACCTTCGGCAACCACTCATGGACTAACAGCACCTGAAAATCGCCGCGCTTGTCGCCAAGCGTTTGCTTGTATTCATCGCGGTAGCAGAGCACCAGCGCCGGATCGACGCCGACCAGCGGCATACCCAGCTGCGCCACGCGGTTAAGGAAGTCTGCCGTTTTCTGCGCGGTGCGCGCGAAGCGGGTCAGGAATCCTTTAATATGCTGCGCCTTGCCGTTCGGCGAGAACGGCAGCAGCACCGGCTGATAGCCTAAGGCCTCAACCAGACGGATAAAGTCAGCCACCACCTGGGCGTCGTAATAGCTGGTAAAGGGATCCTGTACCACCAGCACCATCTTCGCTTTCTGCTCGGCGCTCAGCGCTTCGAGCTGCTCAAGCGTCATGTTGGCGGAGCGGTGGCCGGCCATCTGCTGCTTCAGCGACGGCGCCGAGAGCAGCGGCAGATCGACCATCCCGATATGCTTCTCCGACAGCTTTTTCAGCCACGGCTGGTTCATGAAGAAGTTAAACGTCTTCGGCGCCTGGGCCATCAGCGGCGCATAGGATTCCACCGACGCCACCAGATGATCGCGCACCGGCCGCAGGTAGCGGCTGTGGTACAGCTGCAGGAAGCGTGAGCGGAACTCCGGGACATCGATTTTGATCGGGCACTGGGTCGAACAGGCTTTGCAGGCCAGACAGCCGGACATTGCCTCTTTGACCTCGTGCGAGAAATCATATTCCCCTTTGCGCGCATGCCAGCTGTTGCGCGTGCGCGCCACCAGCGAGCGCAGGCTAACGCCCTGCTCCGGCAGCGCCTTCTCCAGCTGATTGGGATCGACGCCGCGATCCGCCAGCAGACGCAGCCATTCGCGGACCAGCGTCGCCCGCCCTTTCGGCGAGTGGATGCGCTGGTTGCTCACCTTCATCGACGGACACATCGGGCTTTTTACGTCAAAGTTGAAGCACAGCCCGTTGCCATTACACTCCATCGCCCCGCGCCAGGCGCTGCGCACCGCGATAGGGATCTGCCGATCCCAGGTGCCGCGCTTCACCGCGTCGACTTTCATCATCGGCGCGTCAATCCCTTCCGGCGGACAAATTTTCCCCGGGTTCAGTCGGTTATCCGGATCGAAGACCGCTTTGATCTTCCGCAGCTCGCCGTACAGCGCCTCGCCAAAGAATGCCGGGCTGTACTCGGCGCGGAAGCCTTTGCCATGTTCCCCCCACAGCAGACCGCCATATTTCGCCGTCAGCGCTACCACATCGTCGGATATCTGCTTCATCAGCACCTCCTGCTGCGGATCGCACATGTCCAGCGCCGGGCGCACGTGCAGCACCCCGGCGTCGACGTGGCCAAACATACCGTAGCTCAGGCCGTGGCTGTCGAGCAGCGCGCGAAACTCGACGATATAATCTGCCAGGTGTTCGGGCGGGACGCAGGTATCCTCGGCAAAGGGGATCGGCTTGGCGGCGCCTTTGGCATTACCCAACAGGCCTACCGCCTTCTTGCGCATGGCGTAGATGCGCTCCACACCATCAAGATCGTGACAGACCTGCCAGCCGATGACCCCCGCCTCGCTGCGGGCCATCAGCTCGTCCAGACGCTGGCACAGGGTGGTGACCTGCTGGTCAATCAGCGCCGCGTCATCCCCGGCGAATTCGACGATATTGAGCCCGAGCATCTCTTTATCCGGTACGTCGGTGATCAGTTCGCTCACCGAGTGCCAGACGATATCCTCGCGCGCCAGATTGAGGACTTTAGAGTCGACGGTCTCCACCGACAGGGCCTTGGCCTCCACCATAAAGGGCGCATTACGCAGCGCAGAGTCAAAGGAGTCATATTTGACGTTGACCAGCCGGCGCACCTTCGGCAGGCGGGTAATATCCAGCCGCGCTTCGGTGATAAACGCCAACGTCCCTTCCGAACCGGTTAAAATACGCGTCAGGTCGAACTCGCTCATCTCATCGTTAAAGACGTGGCGCAGATCGTATCCGGTGAGGAAGCGGTTGAGTTTGGGAAACTTATCAATGATTAGCTCGCGCTGCGCCTTGCAGCGCTGGTAGACCGTATTGTAAATCCGGCCGATCGTCGAGGGCGTATTGCCCAGCGTCTCCGCCAGCGCCACCGGCACCGCCTGGGTATCGAGGATATCCCCGCCCATCAGCACCGCCCGCAGGCCAAGCACGTGATCCGACGTTTTACCATACACCAGCGATCCCTGTCCGGAGGCGTCGGTGTTTATCATCCCGCCCAGGGTGGCGCGGTTGCTGGTGGAGAGCTCAGGCGCAAAGAAGTAACCATAGGGTTTAAGAAACTGGTTCAGCTGATCTTTGATGACTCCGGCTTCGACGCGCACCCAACCCTCTTCGGGGTTGATTTCAATAATGCGGTTCATATAGCGGGACATATCGACGATAATTCCGCCGTTCAGCGCCTGGCCGTTGGTGCCGGTGCCGCCGCCGCGCGGGGTGAAGATCAGCGATTTAAAGCGTGGTTCGGCGGCGACCCGCGCCAGTAACGCTACGTCTGCCGTGGAACGTGGAAACAGGACCGCATCCGGCAGCAGCTGATAGACGCTGTTGTCGGTGGCCATCGTCAGCCTGTCGGCATAGCTGGTGGCGGTATCGCCGGTAAAACCCTGTTGCTCCAGTACCTGCAAAAAATTCAGCACCAGTTGAACTACCCCTGGCGCCTGAGAAATTTGTGGGATCATCACACTTGACCCTGCCTGACTATGTTGTGTTTGAAAATATTGTGTTGGTGCTAACTAAACGTTTGCGTAGCGCATTCAACTTTTTATCACATTTTTTTCATATGCGCCCACGTGTTTTCTGTGCAAAATCAGCCCGGCAAAATTATTGATATTATTATCAGTACATGGATTTACGCAGCGCCAGCTTTTTGGCGCGACTGGAAAGGTAAAAATTCTCTATGATTAACCCCCATCAGCCTCGGGACATACCGCAAATACTGCTGTCGGTGCTGTTCCTGGCCCTGATTATCATATCCTGCCTGTGGGTTGTGCAGCCGTTTATTCTGTCCTTCGCCTGGGCCGGCACCGTGGTGATCGCCACCTGGCCGGTGCTGCTGCGTCTGCAGCGCGTGCTGTTCGGCAAACGGATGCTGGCGGTGCTGGCGATGACCCTGCTGCTGTTTTTGCTATTCGTGATTCCTATCGCTCTGCTGGTTAACAGCCTGGTGGATAACAGCGTTCCGCTGATCAAACTCATCAGCAGCGGAAATGTGACGCTGCCGGATTTCGCCTGGCTCAACAGCGTGCCGCTGGTCGGCGATAAACTCTACGCCGCCTGGCATGGCCTGCTGGATATGGGCGGCTCGGCGATTATGGCCAAGGTTCGCCCCTACATTGGCACCACCACCAGCTGGTTTGTCGGTCAGGCGGCGCACATCGGCAAGCTGCTGGTCTACTGCGGCCTGATGCTGTTATTCAGCGCGCTGCTTTACTGGCGCGGCGAGCAGGTAGCCTACGGTTTTCGCTATTTCGCCACGCGCCTGGCGGCTAAACGCGGTGACGCCGCCGTGCTGCTGGCCGGCCAGGCCGTGCGCGCCGTGGCGCTGGGCGTGGTGGTGACGGCCCTCACTCAGGCGGTGCTGGGCGGGATCGGCCTTGCCATCTCCGGCGTGCCCTACGCCGCCCTGCTGACCGTGGTGATGATCTTTACCTGTCTGGTCCAGCTCGGGCCTTTGCTGGTTCTGGTGCCGTCGATTATCTGGCTATACTGGAGCGGGGACACCACCTGGGGCACTGTGCTGCTGGTGTGGAGCTGCGTGGTCGGCACCATGGACAACGTTATCCGTCCGGTGCTTATCCGTATGGGCGCCGACCTGCCGATGATCCTCATTCTTACCGGCGTCATTGGCGGCCTGATCGCCTTCGGCATGATCGGCCTGTTTATCGGTCCGGTGCTGCTGGCCGTCTCCTGGCGCCTGTATGACGCCTGGGTGCACGAAGTGCCACCGCCGCCGAAAGACCCCGATGTCGTGCTCGAAGAGCTCAGCGAGCTGGAGGCCGGGCGCAAGTAATGCCCTGTCAGGCGGGGGGCCCCGCCTGTCTCCCCCCAGGACAATTGTTAAGCAAAATTAATTGATCGCCGGCAAAACGCCAGCCTTGTATGCCCCGCACCCGCTTTTACCCTCCTGGTCCTTCACAACAATTTAACTATTGAGAGGAATCTGATCGACGGCAAAGGCCCCGCTGCCTACTATTAGCTCACGGTTATAAATCAACACCTTGATTTATAAGCATGGAAATCCCCTGAGTGAAACAACGAATTGCTGTGTGTAGTCTTTGCCCATCTCCCACGATGGGCTTTTTTTTGTCCTGCGCATCGCGACGCCGGGCGGCCTGACACCGGCAAAAAAAATCCCCGGCATCGCTGCCGGGGATCTGTACTGTCAGGGCGAACTTATTTATTCAGTTCCGCCAGACCTAACCAGGTTTGCACCACGGTATCCGGGTTGAGGGACAGGCTATCAATCCCCTCCTCCATCAGCCAGGCGGCGAAATCTTCATGGTCAGACGGCCCCTGGCCGCAGATGCCGACGTATTTACCCTGCTGCTTCGCCGCGCGGATCGCCATCGACAGCAGCGCTTTCACCGCGTCGTTGCGTTCATCAAACAGCTCAGAGACCACGCCGGAGTCGCGGTCCAGACCGAGCGCCAGCTGGGTCATGTCGTTCGAGCCGATGGAGAAGCCGTCGAAGTACTCGAGGAACTGCTCGGCCAGCAACGCGTTCGACGGGATCTCGCACATCATGATGACCTTCAGCCCGTTCTCGCCGCGCTTCAGCCCCTGACGCTCCAGCTCTTCGACCACCGCTTTCGCCTGGGCGACGGTACGGACGAACGGCACCATCACTTCGACGTTGGTCAGCCCCATGTCGTTACGCACGCGCTTCATCGCTTCACATTCCAGCGCGAAGCAGTCGCGGAAGCTTTCGGAAACGTAGCGTCCGGCGCCGCGGAAGCCGAGCATTGGGTTCTCTTCTTCCGGCTCATAGCGCTCGCCGCCCACCAGGTTGGCGTATTCGTTCGACTTGAAGTCAGAGAGGCGCACAATCACCCGTTTCGGATAGAAAGCGGCGCCAAGGGTGGCGATCCCTTCGGTCAGGCGGCCAACGTAGAACTCTCTCGGCGAATCGTAGCCTTTCATCAGCTCGCGAATTTCGTTCTGCAGGCCCGGCTCCTGGTCGTCAAACTCCAGCAGCGCGCGCGGGTGAACGCCAATCATGCGGTTGATGATAAATTCCAGCCGCGCCAGACCC
The DNA here is from genome assembly GCF_048822555.1 of Klebsiella sp. C283. Classification (NCBI taxonomy): domain Bacteria; kingdom Pseudomonadati; phylum Pseudomonadota; class Gammaproteobacteria; order Enterobacterales; family Enterobacteriaceae; genus Klebsiella; species Klebsiella sp. C283. The sequence goes on along the minus strand of NZ_JBMEZS010000011.1, from coordinate 179,326 downwards.
ACGCCTTCGTTCGGCAGGCAGGCGAAGTCGAAGGCGCGATCCGGGTTGCCGACGTTCATCATCACCTTCAGCGGCAGATCCGGCATGTCGCCGACGCTGGAGCTCTTGACGCTGAAGTCCAGCAGCTCGGCGTAGACATAGCCGGTGTCGCCTTCGGCGCAGGAGACGGTCACGTTCTGGTTTTCCTGAATGCGATCGGTGGCATCGCCGCAGCCGACCACCGCCGGAATACCCAGCTCACGAGCGATGATCGCCGCGTGGCAGGTACGTCCGCCGCGGTTGGTGACGATCGCCGAGGCTTTCTTCATGATCGGTTCCCAGTCCGGGTCGGTCATATCGGTAACCAGCACATCGCCTGGCTCAATGCGGTTCATCTCGCTGATATCGTGGATCACCTTCACCGGACCGGCGCCAATGCGGTGGCCGATGGCGCGCCCTTCGGCGATGATCTGCCCCTGAGCGTGGAGGGTATAACGCTCCATCACCTGGCCGCGGGAACGCACGGTTTCCGGACGCGCCTGGACGATAAACAGCTTACCGGTGTGGCCATCTTTCGCCCACTCGATATCCATCGGACGGCCGTAGTGCTTCTCGATCTGCACCGCCTGCTTCGCCAGCTCCTGCACCTCCTCGTTGGTTAACGAGAAGATATCGCGCTGCGCCTGCGGCACATCTTCGATACGCACCTGCTTGCCGTGCTCCTGAGTCGGCGCGTAAACCATGCGGATCTTTTTCGACCCCATGGTGCGGCGCACGATCGCCGGGCGGCCAGCGGCCAGCGTCGGTTTGTGGACGTAGAATTCGTCCGGGTTCACCGCGCCCTGCACCACCATCTCGCCCAAACCCCACGCCGAGGTGATAAACACCACCTGGTCAAAGCCGGATTCGGTATCGATGGAGAACATGACGCCGGAGGAGGCCAGATCGGAGCGGACCATCCTCTGCACCCCGGCGGAGAGCGCCACGCCGCGGTGATCGTAACCCTGATGCACGCGATAGGAGATCGCGCGATCGTTAAACAGTGAAGCAAACACGTGCTTCACGGCAACGAGCACGGCGTCAAAGCCCTGCACGTTGAGGAATGTCTCTTGCTGCCCGGCGAAGGAGGCGTCCGGCATATCTTCCGCGGTGGCGGAAGAGCGCACGGCGAATGAGGCCTCGGCGTCATCGGCGGACAGCAGGTCATAAGCATCGCGAATCGCGTTTTCCAGTTCGCTCTGGAAGGGGGTATCGATGATCCACTGTCGGATCTGCGCGCCCGCTTTCGCTAATGCGGAAACGTCGTCAATGTCGGTTTCATCCAGCAGCGCATAAATGCGCTGGTTAACACCGCTTTGGTCCAGGAACTGATTGAAAGCATCAGCGGTGGTGGCAAACCCGTTAGGTACGGACACACCCATACCGGACAGATTCGTAATCATTTCACCAAGGGAGGCATTTTTGCCCCCAACTCTGTCTACATCATTCATGCCGAGTTGGTTATACCAAAGCACCAGCGGTGACGAGCCATTGTTGGACATCGAGACAATCCTTTTGTGATTTAATACCAGTGAAAAAAATTTCACGATCGACTGCAAGATTATCCTGACATATTTATGGTGCTGAAAAAAACGGTGAATCGTTCAAGCAAATTATTTTTTCTTTTTTCGGACTGTTCCCGCGATATAGATAACTTAATGATTTTTAGGAATTATGACGAAAAACGCTGGAAATTACGGCAAAAAAAAGAAAATGAACCACCCTTTTCATAAAAAACAAAAATAGCGTTTCAATTTTAAGAAGAGACAAATCAAACAGGGATATGCTTAAATTTAATATCCGCTTTCAGGCAATTAAACTCATTATACCGGATGGTCAAAATGGAAAGTGCTGTAGATCGCCACGTATTTTATATTTCTGACGGTACCGCCATTACGGCGGAGGTGCTGGGGCATGCCGTCATGTCGCAATTCCCGGTCGCCATCAGCAGCGTGACCCTGCCGTTTGTGGAAAATATCAGTCGCGCGCGGGCGGTGAAAGAGCAGATCGACGCCATTTATCAGCAAACGGGCATCCGCCCGCTGGTGTTCTATTCCATCGTTATTCCGGAGATCCGCGATATCATTCTGCAAAGCGAGGGCTTTTGTCAGGATATCGTTCAGGCGCTGGTGGCCCCGCTGCAGCAGGAGCTCAACCTCGACCCGACGCCAGTGGCCCACCGCACCCACGGCCTGAACCCCGGGAACCTGATCAAATACGATGCGCGCATCGCCGCCATCGATTACACCCTCGCCCATGACGATGGCATCTCGCTGCGCAACCTTGACCAGGCGCAGGTGATCCTCCTCGGCGTGTCGCGCTGCGGCAAGACGCCCACCAGTCTGTACCTCGCTATGCAGTACGGCATTCGCGCCGCCAACTATCCGTTTATCGCCGACGATATGGACAATCTGGTTCTGCCGGCGTCGCTGAAACCCCTGCAGCATAAGATGTTCGGCCTGACCATCAATCCGGAGCGTCTGGCGGCGATCCGCGAGGAGCGCCGGGAGAACAGCCGCTACGCTTCGCTGCGCCAGTGTCGGATGGAAGTGACCGAAGTGGAGGCGCTGTATCGTAAGAATAAAATCCCCTGCCTGAACAGCACCAACTATTCCGTTGAGGAAATAGCGACAAAAATCATGGACATCATGGGACTGAATCGCAGGATGTACTAATACACTAGTACATTATTAAAAATTTGTTTATGCTATCACCCGTGGCCTATACAGGATCATGCCCTGCTCTTGCAATAAGCAGGGATTGGTTTATCGTGATGCGCATCACTTCCCGGCATTTTCGCTGGCGAAGAAACAGATTTTTGAGACCCCAATGAATAAAACAGACGAATTGCGTACCGCGCGTATTGAAAGCCTGGTAACGCCCGCGGAGCTGGCCCAGCGCCATCCCGTCACCGCCGACGTGGCCGCCCACGTCTCGGCCTCCCGTCGCCGCATTGAAAAAATCCTCAACGGCGAAGACCGCCGCCTGCTGGTGATTATCGGCCCCTGCTCCATTCACGACACCGACGCGGCGATGGAGTATGCCCGCCGCCTGCAGACCATGCGCGAGCGCTACCAGCCGCAGCTGGAGATCGTGATGCGCACCTACTTCGAAAAACCCCGTACCGTGGTGGGCTGGAAAGGCTTAATCTCCGATCCGGACCTCAACGGCAGCTATCGGGTCAACCACGGTATTGAACTGGCACGGCGCCTGCTGCTGCAGGTTAATGAGCTGGGGGTGCCGACGGCCACCGAGTTTCTCGATATGGTGACCGGTCAGTTTATCGCCGATCTCATCAGCTGGGGAGCCATCGGGGCGCGCACCACGGAAAGCCAGATCCACCGTGAAATGGCCTCGGCGCTCTCCTGCCCGGTCGGGTTTAAAAACGGTACCGACGGCAATACGCGCATCGCCGTAGACGCCATCCGCGCCTCCCGCGCCAGCCATATGTTCCTCTCTCCGGACAAGCAGGGGCAGATGACGATTTACCAGACCAGCGGCAACCCGTACGGGCATATCATTATGCGCGGCGGCAAACGGCCGAACTATCACGCCGAGGATATCGCCGCCGCCGGCGAGGCGCTGCGTGAATTCAATCTGCCGGAGCAGCTGGTGGTCGACTTCAGCCATGGCAACTGCCAGAAGCAGCATCGCCGTCAGCTGGAGGTGTGCGCCGATATCTGTCAGCAAATTCGCGCGGGCTCTACCGCCATCGCCGGCATTATGGCGGAGAGCTTCCTGCAGGAAGGGACCCAGAAAGTGGTTCCCGGCCAGCCGCTGGCCTGGGGCCAGTCGATCACCGATCCCTGCCTGAGCTGGGAAGACAGCGAACGTTTATTGAGCGAACTGGCGGCCGCCACGGCCACTCGTCTGTGACCGCTCCGCCCGCCGCGCCTGCGGTGGGCGATCCCCTTCTGCCATTCCCCTACCAAATTCGGTAACACGATAAATAACGCTTGCCGTCAAAAACAACATTATTGATAATGATTATCATTGTTGCTTTGATTTTTATTTTGAGAGCTATGACGCGTATGGATAACACTGCCACAGCTGAAAAACCAAAAGACAATGCCCCCTATCCCATGGCGACGGACAGACAGATCAGCAGTCGGGTTCTGTTAGGCAGCGAAGGACGGGTAGTCATTGAGCATGGCGGCCAGCGCTATCTGCTGCGCCAGACCCACGCCGGGAAGTTGATCCTGACCAAATAATCGCCCCGCAGCGCGCGGGGCGAGGCGAGTTAGCTCGAGCAGCTGACTTCCAGACGTTTACCCCAGTCCGGCGGCCGGCGGACGTAGTCGTCCTCGCGATCGGTGAAGGGATCGGCCAGCGCGGCATGCAGACGTTCCAGCTCCCCCATATCGCCAGCCTCAGCCTGCTCGATCGCCCGCTGCGCCAGCCAGTTACGTAACACCAGCGCCGGGTTGACGCCCTGCATCCACTGCTGGCGCTGGGTATCCTCCACCTGTTCATCACGAAGCCGCGTGCGATAGCTGGCGAACCAGCTGTCGAATGCCGCACGGTCGATAAACTCGTCGCGCAGCGGCGAGGCCGCGCTGAGCTGTTCGCTGTGGCTCAGCAGGCGGAACGTTCGGGTATAGTCGCTTCTCTCGCGGATCATCAGGGCAAACAGACCGTCGAGCAGATCATTATCCCCTTTCTGCTGAGTGAACAGGCCAAGTTTGTCGCGCATCCGCTGGCCATAGGCGGTCAGCAAGGCGTGCTGATACTCATCCAGCGCCGCGTTCAGCGCTTCGGCGCTGATAAACGGCGACAGCGACTGGGCCAGACGCTGCAGATTCCACAGCCCCACCGCCGGCTGGTTTTCAAAACTGTAGCGCCCCTGGTAATCGGAGTGGTTGCAGATAAAGTCCGGCTGAAAATCGTCAAGGAAGCCATACGGCCCGTAGTCGATGGTCAAACCGAGAATCGACATGTTGTCGGTATTCATCACCCCATGGGCAAAGCCCACGGTTTGCCAGCTGGCGATGGTCTGCGCGGTACGCGTGACAACGTCACGGAACCATAACAGGTACTTGTCCGCTTCATCCTGCAGCTGCGGCCAGTGGTGACGAATGACATAATCGGCCAGCTGCTGAACCTTCTGCGGCTCGCGACGATAGTAAAAATGTTCGAAATGACCAAAGCGGACATGGCTCTCGGCCACCCGCATCAGCATCGCGCCAGGCTCCACGCGCTCGCGGTAGACCGGGGTATCGCTGGTGACCATCGCCAGGGCGCGCGTCGTCGGGATCCCCAGGGCGTGCATCGCCTCCGACGCCAGGCTTTCCCGGATCGTCGAGCGCAGCACGGCGCGGCCGTCCCCCATCCGTGAATAGGGGGTCAGGCCGGCGCCTTTCAGATGCCAGTCGTAACGGCGGCCATCCGCCAGCTGCTGCTCACCGAGCAGGATCCCGCGTCCGTCGCCCAGCTGGCCGGCCCAGGCGCCAAACTGATGGCCACTGTAAACCTGCGCCAGCGGCGACATGCCCGGGAGCAGCGCTTCGCCGCCCCAGACGCCGGCCCCGCTTTCCGGCGCAAACAGCGCGTCAGGGACGCCCAGCTGTTGCGCCAGCGGAGCGTTGCGCCAGATGAGTCGGGCGTTATCGAGCGGCGTCGGTGACAGGGAAGTGTAAAAGTCCGGCAGTTCATCCCGCCAGTGGGTGGTAAAAGAAAGGGTCATGGTTCCTCCTCTCTCCAGTGTAGTGCCTGGAACAGCGGATTAACACGGGCGGAGTGCAGGGTTATCGGCATAAAAAAGGGAAGCGCTCGCTTCCCTCCGGCCGCTGAATGACGTCAGATACGCCGCGCCTGCCAGAATTTTTTGTTCCAGTAGACGTTATCCAGCGAGGAACGGGTGACGCCCTGACTGGTGGAGGCATGAATAAACTGGTTATCGGTATCGTAGATGCCGACGTGCAGGCCGCTTTCGCCTGAGCCGGTTTTGAAGAACACCAGATCGCCGGGCAGCAGATCGCGCTTATCAATTCGGGTGCCGATTTCCGCCTGCTCGCGGGTTTCGCGCGGCAGCTGGAGGGCAAATTTATCGCGAAACGTGCGCACCACAAAGCCGGAGCAGTCGACGCCGCGCGGCGTCATGCCGCCGTAGCGATACGGTGCGCCGCGCCAGCTGCGCAGCTGCTCGTTCAGATTCGCCACCACCGTAATGGAGTCAGCCAGCCGAGGATTCGGCGGCGGTGCCCGATGGCTGCTGCAGCCGGCTAAAATTAACGCCGCCGCCAACATGAACCAGAAGCGCATTTCAGATGATCCCTCTGTCCCTAGTCTCTTTATCGCAATAATTTAGCTTGTTTATCAATATAGTGACAAGATAACTGCGTGCTACTGTGACGCGATGAGCATAATATGACCGGCCACCTCCACGCGCTGGAACGGGATCGCATAGGCAGCGGTTAAATTTTCCTCGTTCAGCACCTCGGCGGTCTCCCCGCAGGCGATGGCTTCCCCCTGGCAGAGCAGCCAGCTCTGTCCGGCATGGCGCAAAGTGTGGTTGAGATCGTGACTGCTCATCACCACCGCGATTCCCGCCGCGCTCAGCTCGCGTAACAACCGATCCAGCGCCGCCTGCTGGGCCACATCCAGACTGTTCATCGGCTCATCCAACAGCAGCAGCTGACCCGCGGGATTGCTTAAGGGATCGATCTGCAGGATCACTGCCGCCAGCCGCACGCGCTGCCACTCGCCGCCCGACAGCTGATTGACCTGACGGCCCAGCTTATTGTCAAGGCCAAGCCTGGCCGCGATATCGTTCACCCGGGCGCTGTCGCCCTGCTGCTGCCTGTGCAGCGCCAGATAGTGCCACACCGGCATGGCGAACGGCGGGGTCTGCTGCTGGCACAGATATCCGCGGCGGCGCGCCAGCTCCGTCGCCGGCCACTCGTCAAGCAACCGTCCGTTAAAATGAATCGCGCCGGGGCCGTCGGACAGCCCCGCCATGCGGGCCAGCAGCGTGCTCTTCCCTGCGCCGTTCGGCCCCACCAGGTGAACGATCTCCCCGGCGCGAAAGGCCGCAGAAAACGGGGCCAGACGCCCCGCCGCTTCTACATCCTGTAGCTGCATCAGAAACGACATTATTTCGCCAGCGCTCCTTTAATCGCCGCCACCAGCTGCGGATCGTCCGGCGTCATATCCGGAGAGAAGCGCTGAATGACGTTGCCCTGGCGATCGACGAGGAATTTTTCGAAATTCCACAGAATGTCGTCCACGTACAGCGGCGCGCGGCCCTTGCTGGCCATCCGCTCATAAAAACCGCTGCCTTCCGGGGCCACCGCCTTCGGCGCGGCGGCAACCAGCTTTTGATAGAGCGGTGCGCGATGCTCGCCGTTGACGTCAATCTTGCTGAACAGCGGGAAGGTGACGCCGTAGGTGGTGCTGCAGAAGGTCTTAATCTCTTCTTCACTCCCCGGCTCCTGGCCGAGGAACTGGTTGCAGGGGAAGCCCAGCACGCTGAAGCCCTCGCCAGCAAACTGCTTTTGCAGGTCCTCCAGTTGCTCATACTGCGGCGTCAGGCCGCATTTGGAGGCCACATTGACGATCAGCAGTACCTTGCCGGCAAAGGATGCCAGGGTGGTTTTCTCGCCATCAATGGTCGTCACTTCGGTATTCAGAATGTCATGTTGCATAGCCTGTCCTCAATGGATAAACCGGTTTCCGGTGAAGGTGATCCCTATCTACTGTAGCGGATTCAGCGCCCGCCATTCTACTGCCAATCCCCGCGAGTTGTCGCATGATGTAACAGCGCTTCGCTGCCCGTCAGCAACATGAAATCCTCTCAATTGGGCAGGCACCTATTTACGTGTACAGTGTTCCATGAATGTAATATGGTTTCGTTACTTGTTAATTTAAGAGAGTTTTGTTGATGAAGAAGTTGTTTAGCCTGGCGTTAATCGCCGCCTCTGTCGCCCTGCTGAGCGCCTGCTCTCCGGATGAAGATAATAAAGTGAAAGTCGCTATCAACACCGGGCCGGACGAAGCCATCTGGAAAGTGGTGGAGCAAGTGGCGAAGGATAAATATCACCTCGACGTCGAAGTGGTCTCCTTCAATGATTATGTGCTGCCTAACGAAGCGCTGAACAACAAAGATGTGGATGCCAACGCCTTCCAGACTCTGCCGTACCTTGAGGCGCAGTCGAAAGAGCGCGGCTATAAATTCGCGGTGGTCGGTAAAACCTTTGTCTTCCCTATCGCCGCCTATTCACATCGCATCAAAAATATCAGCGAGCTCCCCGAGGGAGCGACGGTGACCATCTCTAATGAAACCACTACCCTGGGCCGCAGCCTGCTGCTGCTTCAGGCGCAGGGGCTGCTCAAGCTGAAACCGGGCGTCGGCTATTTACCCACCACGCTGGATATCATCGACAACCCGAAACAGCTGAAGATTGTGGAGGTGGATACCCCGCAGCTGACCCGCACCCTGGATGACCCGAACGTCAGCCTGTCAATCATTAACACCAACTTCTCCGCCCAGGCGGGCCTGTCGGCCGCCCGCGACGGCCTGTTCATGGAGGGACCAGATTCCCCTTACGTGAATGCGATTGTCGCCCGCGAGGATAACAAGGACAGCAAGAAAATTCAGGAACTGAAAGCCGCCTTCCAGACCAGTGAAGTCGCGGAAAAAGCGAAGGAAGTCTACAAAGGCGACGCGATCAAAGGCTGGTAAGCCCGAGCCGGCGCCGTCCCTGCAGACGGCGTCGCGCTATTCCCGTCACCGCGAGCGCAGCAGCAACCAGATAAAGACCGGCGCGCCCAGCGTCGCCGTCACCACGCCAATCGGCAGCTCAGCGGCGGAAAGCGCCAGCCGGGCGATAATATCCGCCCCCAGCAAGGCGCTTGCCCCTGCCAGCATGCAGGCCGGGAGCAAGACCCGGTGATCGCTCAAGCCGCATAGCCGCAGAATGTGTGGGATCACCAGGCCGATAAAGCCAATCGCCCCCGCCAGCGCCACGCTCACGCCGACCATCCAGCCGGTCGCCACCACCAGCAGCTTACGCCACAGCCACAGCGGCAGGCCGAGCTGACGGGCGGAGACTTCGCCCAGCGCCAGTAAATTCAGGGGTTGCGACTGCAGACAGACCCAGCAGAGCGCTGGCAGGAGGGCTATCATCAGCCACAGCTGCTGCCAGTCGACGCCGCCAAACCCGCCCATCATCCAGTACATCAGCTGACGCAGGTCAAAAGAGGTGGAGAAATAGACCGCCCAGGTCATCAGGGCGCTGCAGATGATCCCCAGCGCCACCCCCGCCAGCAGCAGGCGGCTGGTGGAAAGATGGCGGCGGGCAAAACGCAGCAGAATAAAGGTGATCAGCAGCGCGCCCAGGATCGCGCACAGCCCGAGCGCCCAACCCGGTAACAGGCCTTTACCCAGCAGGACGGCGGCAATCAGCCCGACGCCCGCGCCGTTGGAGACGCCCAGCAGACCCGGTTCCGCCAGCGGATTTTCAAACAGCGCCTGCATTATCGCCCCGGAGAGCGCCAGCGCCGCCCCCACCAGCAGCACCGCCAGGGTCCGCGGCAGGCGGATCTGCCAGATAAACAGCTGACCTTTGGCGCTGAGCCACTCGCCGGGCGGGATCCATTGATCCCCCGCGCACAGGCTGATCAGCAGGGTGACCAGCAGCAACAGCGTTAAACTAAGGAGCCAACGCCGGCTGCGGCGCTGTTGAAGATGGGCGAGAGTCAGCATAGATTCCATTACGCAGTGGGAACAAGAGGCTGATTTTACGGTGGGTGTCGCGGTGAGAAAAGGAAAACCTCACGACCAAAGGTCGACGCGGAGGACCCTCCCCCCGTCGACCATCCCGCTTTACACCAGAATCTGAAACAGCAGCGCGAAGAGAATGATGTTCGCCACCACGATTGCCCAGCCGTTATAGAGCATATACTTCAGATGTGTAGACTGCGCCAGCCCCATCTGGCCGAACATGTCCGATGAGGGAAACGGCCCGAACCAGTCCACCTGAGACGAGGCCAGCAGCACCGCGGTGGTCCCCTGCGGCGGCACGCCGGCGGCCATCAGCATCGGGCCAAAGATTTTATGCGTAAAGGTCATCTGGGCTACCGCCGCGCCGGGCACATGGCCGATAATATTGAACGCGAAGATGCTAAAGCACAGCCAGGCCGGGGAGATCCCTTCCAGCAGCGGCTGAGTATACTCCAGCAGCCCCTGATAGGCGTGCAGGCCATCCATCAGCTCAAGGATCGGGTTATACAGCCAGTAGAGAATAAACATCCACACCAGACGACCGCAGCCGTGATACAGCGCCTGCAGGATCTGCGTCGGCCGCAGGCCGCCCACCAGCCCGGTCATCAGCGCCACCAGCAGCATGACGATAATCGCAAAGCTGAAGCCGGCTTTAATCACCACCCCAACCACCGCCATCACGATGATGGTCGCGGCGAAAGCCAGCGCGCTTAATTTACGCCGGCGCTGCTGCGCGGCGCTAAGGTCCTCTTGCGGCTTTTCCGAGAGATCGACCTCATAGCGCAGTTTGCCTTCGGTCATCTTCTGGATCCGTCCGGCCATGATCCAGCCGGCTAACAGGGTGACGGCGCTCATCGGCAGGCCGACATACAGCAGATAATCCGGATAGCTCAGACCGCCGAGGCTGAGGATCGTCACGGTGCTGGGGGTGAAGGGCCCGGTAAAGAGTCCAACGGAACCGGCGGTCATCATCAGCGCGGCTACCGTCGGCGGCGTTAAGCGTACCGCCGCCGCTACGGGGATAATCACTGCGACAATAATCGCATTGCCGCCGGCCATGGTGCCCAGCGAACCGCAAATTAAAATCGATGACACCACAATGCCGAACTTGACCCGCGTCTGGCTCGACAGCCCAATACGGTGGACCACGAATTTCACCAGTTCAACCGCCGCGCCGGTGCGGGTGGCCACTTCCCCCACGCCGGCGCCGAGCATAATGATAAGCCCGACGGTGGCAATAAATGACCCGGTGGACTTCGCCAGCATCGCGCCCATTTCCGGCAGACCGGTCGAGGTCATGATCATGGCGATAATAATCGAGGAGATGACCGCCAGCACTATATCGACGCCGATCAGCGATAATATCGCTAACGCCACCAGCGGCGTAAATCCCAGCAGGCCAAGCTCGCTGCCCGGTCGACCGTGGCACCACAGCGCAATCAACACGAACAGCAGCAATAACAGACCGGTAATAACGTTTTTTCGCGTGATATTTCGTCTGACAGGCGTATTGCCTGCGAGCGTTGAGTCACTCATAACACTCCTTAATGCCAATCAATCCGACCATGATGGTCAGGTGGTGTATGGGGGCCTGCTCAGAAAATATCCTCCCTCTTTTTCATTATTGGCCGCAGCCTGAGGGTCTGTTGGGGTACAAAGGAAACGATTCTGAGAGCGTTTTATTCCGCCATCAGGCGGGGCCAGCAGCACAATATGTAACCAATGCGCTGATTGGTGATTAAATTTATGTTAACTTAGTGTTAGTAGAAAATGACTTTTTATCGGTAGGCTATAACCCTGAGTTAACTGTTCATGAAACTGCGTCATCTGGAAATCTTCTATGCCGTCATGACCTGCGGCTCTCTGTCACGGGCGGCGGAATCGCTCAATATCTCCCAGCCAGCGGCCAGCAAAGCGTTAAAAAGCGCCGAACTGAAGCTGGGCTTTACCCTGTTTCAGCGGGTGCGCGGCAAGCTGCTGCCGACCAGCGAGGCGATCACACTTTTCGAAAAAGCGCAGACTATTTATCAGGACCTGGACAACCTGCGCCTGCTGGCCGATAACCTGGCCCGCGATCCGCGCGCCAAAATCACCTTAGGCTGTCTGCCGAGCCTGGGGTTAAGCCTGGTGCCGGAGCTGGTGACCGATTTTTATCAGCTAAACAGCAACCTGGTGATGACGCTCACCACCGAGCACACCGAGACGCTGGTCAGAAAACTGGATTTACGCGAGATAGACTTAGCGCTGACGCTGCAGCCGGTGCAGCAGGGAGAGATCCTTACCACCCTGATTGCCGAAGTGCCGCTGGTCTATATCGACCGTCATTATCGTCAGGGAGCGGTGGATATCAGCCAGATCGACCAGCAGCGCTGGATCTCGCCGGGGCCGCACTCGCTTTCCGCCGCCATCGCCACCCGTCGCGACTTTTCCACTACCCGGCTGAATGTCCAGACCTACTACATGGCCACCGAGTTCGTGAAGCGCGGCATGGGCTGCAGCATTACCGATATCTTTTCCGCCCAGCACAACCTGGCTCCCGAGATGATCCATCCCATTACGCCGCCGATGGCCATTAACCTCTGCCTGCTGCGTCGGGCCGACGTTTCCCTGAGCCCGATGGCGCAAAAATTCGTCGATTTTCTCTGCCAGCGCCTGCGCCAGCAGCTCAAGGAGATTAACCTGCGGTTATACCCTGACCATAAAAAGTCAATTGCGCCGCCAGGGTAAATGCTTTGACATAACCCGATAAATTGAACAGCGGTGGATATATCGGGTTATGAACAAACGCATTGTCATTATCGGCGGCGGCGTGGTCGGTCTGGCCACGGCCTGGGAACTGATCAAGCGCGGCCATCAGGTGCAATTACTGGAGCGCAACGGCGAACCGGCCAGCGCCACCAGTTTTGCCAACGGCGGACAATTAAGTTACCGCTACGTCGCCCCCCTTGCCGACAGCGGCGTTCCCCTGCAGGGGATAAAATGGATGGGCAAAGCCGATTCGCCGCTCAATATGCGTCTCAATATCTCTTTACAGCAGTGGCGCTGGCTGCTGCAGTTCCTGCGCGCCTGTAATAGCCAGACCAATAAAATAAACGGCGCTCATATATTGCGTCTGTCGCTGCTCAGCCGGCAGGTCATGCAGTCGTGGCGGGAAGAGGATAATCTTGCCGATTTTCACTGGCGACGCAGCGGAAAATTAATTATCCATCGCCGGGAATATGATTTTACTAAAGCGGCAAAAGGGATCGATCCTCAGTATCAGCAGGCGCTGAATGCTGAAGCCTGCCTGCAGCTGGAACCGGCGCTAAAACATATCAGCCCTTCGCTGCAGGGCGGAATTTATTCGCCGGGGGATGAAACGGCGGATTGCCATCAGTTTTGCCTTGCGCTGATCGGCAAGCTCACCGCCAGCAGCCGCTTCAGCCTGCTGACCCACTGTGAGGTGCAGCGGCTCGCCAGGCGCGGCGGACGCGTCAGCGCCCTGGAGACCAGCCGCGGGACCATCACCGGCGATGAGTACGTCGTCGCCGCCGGCAACGGCAGCGGTCCGCTGCTGGGGCACATGGGCGTTCGCGTGCCGCTCTGCGCCCTGAAGGGGTACAGCCTGACCCTTCCCTATCCGCAGCAGGCGGGCATTGCGCCGGACATCAGCGTCACCGATTACGGGCACAAAATCGTTTATGCCCGCCTGGGCCAGCAGCTGCGCATCGCGGCGATGGTGGACATCGGCTACGACGGCGACACACTGCGCGAGAGCCGCATTCAGGCGCTGAAAAAAATCGTCTCCCGCAGCTTTCCCGAACTCGAGGGGTTGGACAAGGCCGAAGCCTGGACCGGCATGCGCCCCTCAACGCCAGCCGGGCCACCGCTACTGGGACGCGCCGGCTACCCCAACCTGTGGATGAATCTCGGCCAGGGCAGCCTCGGTTTTACCCTCGCCGCCGGCAGCGCGGTGGTGCTGGGCGCGTTAATCGACAATCAGATGCCAGACATTTCTTTAGAAGGTCTCACATGGAAACAAACCGCATGACAATTATTCGCAATCATCCTCAACCTCGTCTTTCCGCCAGCGTTGCGTATGGCAATCTGCTGTTCCTCTCCGGACAGACGCCGAAAAGCAACGAGGAGGACATCGCCTTGCAGACCCGCGAAGTGCTGGAGAAAATCGACGCCCTGCTGGCGGCGGCCGGGAGCGATAAGCGGCACATTCTCTCCGCGCAGATCTGGCTGAAAAATATCGAGCGTGACTTTGCCGCGTTCAATGAGGCGTGGGTGGAGTGGATGCCGGAAGGCCATAGCCCGGCGCGCGCGGCCGTGCAGGCGGAGATGGCGCGACCAGACATCCTGGTGGAGATCATGCTCACCGCCGTTAAAGCGTAAGATTCGACAGAAAAGAAAAAGGCCGCAATGCGGCCTTTTTAATTAGTTCAGATTATTTGTCTTTAGGCGACGCGTTTTCGACACGGCTTTTCAGCTTCTGACCGGGTCTGAAGGTCACCACGCGCCGGGCTGTAATGGGAATATCCTCCCCCGTCTTCGGGTTACGTCCCGGGCGTTGGTTTTTATCCCGCAAATCGAAGTTGCCGAACCCGGAGAGTTTGACCTGTTCTCCGTTTTCCAGAGCACGACGGATCTCTTCGAAAAACAACTCGACCAGTTCTTTGGCATCCCGCTTGCTAAGCCCAAGCTTATCAAACAGATATTCTGACATTTCAGCTTTTGTAAGCGCCATAGGTTCAATCCCTCAATGATGCCTGGAATCGCTCTTTTAATGCCTCTACACATCTGGCAACGGTAGCGGCAATCTCCTCTTCTTCGAGTGTACGGCTGGTATCCTGCAGGATCAGGCTAATCGCAAGGCTCTTATACCCTTCCGCCACACCTTTACCACGGTACACGTCAAATAAGTTTACGCCAACTACCTGATTTACGCCAACTTTCTTACATTCGGCTAAAACATCGGCGGCAGCCACGTTTTCCGCGACCAGCACCGCGATGTCGCGACGGTTCGCCGGGAAGCGGGAAATGTCGCGCGCCTGAGGCACCACGCGGTCTGCGAGCTTGTTCCACTCCAGTTCAAACACCAGAGTGCGACCGTTCAGATCCAGTTTACGTTCCAGCTCAGGATGAACAACCCCAATGAAACCAATGCGTTCACCTTTAAGATAAATCGCTGCGGATTGCCCCGGATGCAGCGCGGTGGTCGCTTCCGCACGGAATTCGATATCCGCTAATTTGCCGGTTAAATCCAGAACGGCTTCCAGATCGCCTTTCAGATCATAGAAATCGACCGTCTCTTTCGCCAGTGTCCAGTGCTCTTCGTAGCGGTTGCCGCAGATCGCCCCGGCCAGCATCACATCCTGACGAATGCCCAGCGGCGCATTGGTGTCCGGCACAAAGCGCAGACCGCTCTCAAAGATGCGAACCCGGCTCTGCTGACGGTTCTGGTTGTAGACCACGGTCCCCAGCAGGCCAGTCCACAGCGACAGGCGCATGGCCGACATTTCGCTGGAGATCGGGCTTGGCAGGATCAGCGCCTCTTCACCGGCGTGGATCAGCTGCTGGACTTTCGGGTCGACGAAGCTGTAGGTGATCACTTCCTGATAGCCTTTGTCATTCAGCAGCGTTTTCACGCGCTTCAGCGACAGGTCGGCTTCACGATGGGTACCCATGATCAGACCCGCCTGCACCGGCTCATCAGGAATGTTGTTGTAGCCATAAACGCGAGCCACTTCCTCGACCAGATCCTCTTCGATCTCCATGTCGAAACGCCAGCTCGGGGCCACCGCCTGCCATTCGCCCTCGCCCACCGTCACTTCGCAGCCGAGGCGCTGAAGAATATCAGTGACCTGCGCGTCGTCGATATGGTGGCCAATCAGGCGATCCAGTTTGCTGCGACGCAGAGTGATGGTGGCGCGTTGTGGCAGGGTCGCTTCGTTAGTCACGTCGATCACCGGGCCGGCTTCGCCGCCGCAGAGGTCGATCAGCAGACGCGTGGCGCGCTCCAGCGCTTTATACTGCAGGGCCGGATCGACGCCGCGCTCATAGCGATGAGAGGCATCGGTGTGCAGGCCGTGACGGCGCGCGCGGCCGGTAATGGACAGCGGGCTGAAGAAGGCACACTCCAGCAGTACGTTCTGGGTTTCGTCGTTAACGCCGGAGTGCTCCCCGCCGAAGATCCCGCCCATTGCCAGCGCTTTGTTGTGGTCAGCAATGACCAGGGTATCGCTGTCGAGCTTCGCTTCGGAGCCATCGAGCAGGACCAGGGTTTCGCCCTCTTTTGCCATGCGCACCACGATCCCGCCTTCAATACGGTCGCGGTCAAAGGCGTGCATCGGCTGGCCCAGCTCAAGCAGCACATAGTTGGTCACGTCAACCACCGCGTCGATGGAGCGGATCCCGCAGCGGCGCAGTTTCTCTTTCATCCACAGCGGCGTCGGCGCTTTGACGTTGATGCCTTTCACCACGCGGCCCAGATAGCGCGGGCACGCCTGCGGGGCGTCAACCTGAATCGGCAGCACATCGTCAATGGTGGCGGCTACCGGGGTGATTTCCGGCGCGTTCAGCGGCGCCTTGTTCAGCACGGCCACATCGCGCGCGACGCCGATGATGCCCAGGCAGTCGGCACGGTTCGGGGTGACGCTGATTTCGATAGTGTTATCGTCAAGCTTCAGATATTCGCGAATATCGGTACCGATCGGCGCATCCGCCGGCAGCTCGATAATTCCGCTATGATCATCGGAAATGCCCAGCTCGGAGAAGGAGCACAGCATCCCCTCTGACGGCTCGCCGCGCAGTTTCGCGGCTTTGATTTTAAAATCGCCCGGCAGCACGGCGCCGATGGTCGCCACGGCGACTTTCAGCCCCTGACGGCAGTTTGGCGCGCCGCAGACGATGTCCAGCAGGCGTTCGCCGCCGACGTTGACTTTGGTGACGCGCAGTTTGTCGGCGTTCGGGTGCTGACCGCACTCCACTACTTCACCGACAACGACGCCGTTGAAGGTGCCGGCAACCGGCTCAACGCCGTCCACTTCGAGGCCCGCCATGGTGATCTGATCGGAAAGCGCTTCGCTGTCGATCGCCGGGTTAACCCACTCGCGTAACCACAGTTCACTGAATTTCATTGTTCTGTCCTGCCCTTATTTAAACTGTTTGAGGAAACGCAGATCGTTTTCGAAGAACGCGCGCAGATCGGTGACGCCATAGCGCAGCATGGTCAGACGCTCCATGCCCATGCCGAAGGCGAAGCCGGAGTACACTTCCGGATCGATACCCACGTTGCGCAGCACGTTCGGGTGCACCATCCCGCAGCCCAGCACTTCCAGCCATTTGCCGTTTTTACCCATCACGTCAACTTCCGCGGACGGTTCGGTGAACGGGAAGTAGGACGGACGGAAGCGTACCTGCAGATCTTCTTCAAAGAAGTTGTTCAGGAAGTCGTGCAGGGTTCCTTTCAGGTTGGTGAAGCTGATGTTTTTATCAACGATCAGACCTTCCATCTGGTGGAACATCGGGGTGTGGGTCTGATCGTAGTCGTTACGATAGACGCGGCCCGGCGCGATAATACGGATGGGCGGCTGCTGGTTTTCCATGGTGCGGATCTGCACGCCGGAGGTCTGGGTGCGCAGCAGGCGAGTGGCATCGAACCAGAAAGTGTCGTGGTCAGCGCGCGCCGGATGGTGGCCCGGGATATTCAGCGCATCGAAGTTGTGGTAATCATCTTCGATTTCCGGGCCCGTCGCCACGGTAAAGCCGAGCTCACCGAAGAAACTTTCAATACGGTCGATGGTGCGGGTGACCGGATGCAGACCGCCATTTTCAATGCGGCGGCCCGGCAGCGAGACGTCGATGGTCTCTGCAGCCAGACGAGCATTCAGCGCCGCGCCTTCCAGTTCGGCTTTGCGCGCGTTCAGCGCCTGCTGTACCTGCTCTTTCGCTTCGTTGATGACCGCACCGGCTGCCGGACGCTCTTCCGGCGGCAACTCACGCAGGGTGGTCATTTGCAGGGTCAGATGCCCTTTCTTACCCAGGTATTCCACGCGGACGTTGTCCAGCGCAGCAACATCTGATGCCTCGTTAATGGCTGCCTTGGCACTGGCAACCAGCTCTGCGAGATGTGACATGGTTTTCCTCATTATGTCGGTGCAGACACCGGTTATAGTGAAATTAATATTCCGAATCCATATACGAAAAAAGCCTCCACAGGGGAGGCTTTCTGGCGCTGTTTTCCGTTTCTTCTTTCACGCGCTAGCCTCCTGAGTTCAGGTGCTAAAGTAAAAAAAGAAGCGGAAAATAGCAGCATTCATGCTTGCATTACCTTGTCTGGTAAGAAACGTCAGACCTGTATTGAAAAGCCTGCGCCGATAAAAGTCAATGTATTGATGGTGTTGAAACGAAAAGAGGGAGACAAGCTCCCTCTTTCAACTGGCTTATGCCAGAGCTGCTTTCGCTTTTTCGACCAGAGCGGTGAACGCTACTTTGTCGAATACGGCGATGTCAGCCAGGATCTTACGGTCGATTTCAACAGAGGCTTTTTTCAGGCCATTGATGAATTTGCTGTAAGAAATACCGTTCTGACGTGCTGCTGCGTTGATACGTGCAATCCACAGTTGACGGAACTGACGTTTACGTTGACGACGGTCACGGTAAGCGTACTGACCAGCCTTGATAACAGCCTGGAAGGCAACGCGGTATACGCGAGAACGCGCACCGTAGTAGCCTTTAGCTTGTTTCAAAATTTTCTTGTGACGTGCACGTGCAATTACACCACGTTTTACGCGAGCCATGTGTGCTCTCCTGTATCTATTCTAAGTTAAAAAAGTTAAACGTTAACGACTTATGCGTACGGCAGGCACGCGATAACCAGGCCCAGATCGCCTTTGGAAACCATGGCTTTCGGACGCAGGTGACGTTTACGCTTGGTAGCTTTTTTAGTCAGAATGTGACGCAGGTTAGCGTGCTTGTGCTTAAAACCACCTTTACCGGTTTTTTTGAAGCGCTTAGCAGCACCGCGTACGGTCTTAATTTTTGGCATTTTAATAACTTCCACTTCGCATTGTTAATAAACGAAACAAAGGCGAACAAAACCAGTGAGCCGAAGCCCACCGGAAATGTTTCTTGATGGCCTTACTGTTTCTTCTTAGGAGCGAGCACCATGATCATCTGGCGGCCTTCGATCTTCGTTGGGAAGGATTCGACTACTGCCAGTTCAACCAGATCGTCTTTCACGCGGTTAAGCACTTCCATACCGATCTGCTGGTGGGCCATCTCACGACCGCGGAAACGCAGCGTGATTTTGGCCTTATCGCCATCTTCGAGAAAGCGAATCAGGCTGCGGAGTTTTACCTGATAGTCACCTTCATCAGTACCAGGGCGGAATTTAATTTCCTTAACCTGGATAACTTTCTGCTTCTTCTTCTGTTCCTTAGAAGACTTACTCTTTTCATAAAGGAACTTGCCGTAGTCCATGATACGACAAACTGGCGGCTCGGCGTTAGGGCTGATTTCAACTAAATCTACTCCAGCCTCTTCAGCCTTTTCGATAGCTTCTCTCAGACTCACAATACCCAGCTGCTCACCTTCCAGACCTGTTAAGCGAACTTCCTGGGCGCGAATCTCGCCATTGATACGATTCGGACGTGCCGTTTGAACTCGTTTTCCGCCTTTAATACCTTATTCCTCCAGTTGTTGAAGACTGCGGCTGCGAATCTCTTGTTGCAGCTTCTCGATCACTTCATTTACGTCCATGCTGCCGAGGTCTTTCCCGCGACGGGTGCGCACGGCCACTTTGCCGGCTTCGACTTCTTTGTCGCCACAGACCAACATATACGGGACACGACGTAAAGTGTGCTCGCGGATTTTAAAGCCAATCTTCTCATTTCTCAAGTCTGCTTTTACACGAATGCCCGCATTTTGTAGTTTACGCGTCAATTCGTTAACGTATTCAGCCTGAGAATCGGTGATATTCATGACCACCACCTGCACTGGTGCAATCCAGGTTGGGAAGAAGCCAGCGAACTCTTCGGTCAGGATGCCAATGAAGCGCTCCAGAGAACCGAGAATCGCACGGTGGATCATGACCGGCACCTGACGCTCGTTGTTTTCGCCCACATAGGAGGCGCTTAAACGCTGCGGCAGAGAGAAGTCCAGCTGTACCGTACCGCACTGCCATGCACGATCGAGGCAGTCATACAGGGTAAATTCAATTTTCGGGCCGTAGAACGCCCCTTCACCCAGTTGATATTCAAATGGGATATTATTTTCTTCCAGCGCCACCGCCAGATCCGCTTCCGCGCGATCCCAGGTCTCGTCGCTGCCGATACGTTTTTCCGGGCGAGTCGACAGTTTGACGACGATCTTCTCGAAGCCAAAGGTGCTGTACATATCATAAACCATACGAATACAGGCGTTCACTTCATCGCGAACCTGATCTTCAGTACAGAAGATATGCGCATCATCCTGGGTAAAACCGCGAACGCGCATCAGACCGTGCAGCGCGCCTGATGGTTCGTTACGGTGGCAGCTACCAAACTCCGCCATACGCAGCGGCAGATCGCGGTAGGATTTCAGCCCCTGGTTGAAGATCTGCACGTGGCCCGGGCAGTTCATCGGCTTAATGCAGTATTCACGGTTCTCAGAAGAGGTGGTGAACATCGCATCTTTGTAGTTGTCCCAGTGGCCGGTTTTTTCCCACAGCACACGGTCCATCATGAACGGACCTTTGACTTCCTGGTACTGATACTCTTTCAGTTTCGAACGGACAAAGGTTTCCAGTTCACGGAAGATAGTCCAGCCGTCGTTGTGCCAGAACACCATCCCAGGCGCCTCTTCCTGCATATGATACAGGTCGAGCTGCTTACCGATTTTACGGTGGTCGCGCTTGGCGGCTTCTTCCAGACGCTGCAGATAAGCATTCAACGCTTTTTTATCTGCCCACGCGGTGCCGTAGATACGCTGCAACATTTTATTGTTGCTGTCGCCGCGCCAGTAGGCACCGGCGGTTTTCATCAGCTTGAAGTGATGGCAGAAGCGCATGTTCGGCACGTGCGGACCGCGGCACATATCGATATATTCTTCATGATGATACAGGCCAGGCTTGTCATCATGGGCAATGTTTTCGTCAAGAATAGAAACTTTATAGCTTTCGCCGCGCTTCACGAAGGTTTCACGCGCTTCGTGCCAGCTCACTTTCTTCTTGATGACATCGTAGTTTTTCTCGGCGAGCTCATGCATACGTTTTTCGAGCGCGTCGATATCTTCCTGAGTCAGGGTATGGTCGAGGTCTACGTCATAGTAGAAGCCATTATCAACAACCGGACCGATAGCCATTTTGGTGTTGGGCCACAGCTGCTTGATGGCATGACCTAACAGGTGCGCGCAGGAGTGACGAATGATCTCCAGCCCTTCTTCATCTTTAGCCGTGATAATAGAGAGGGTGGAATCAGTTTCAATCGGGTCGCAGGCGTCTACCAGTTCACCGTTTACCCGCCCGGCGATGGTGGCTTTCGCCAGGCCCGGGCCGATATCCAGCGCGACGTCCATCGGGCTGACAGCGTGATCAAAATGGCGTTGGCTGCCATCAGGAAGCGTAATTACAGGCATTTTATGTCCTTATTTGCAGTGGTGCCCCGCACGAAAGAGCACATACAAAACTATATAATCATAATTATCATCAGGTTAAGGCGCAGTTCCCGCTTCACTCTGCGAAAAGAGGAGCACGACCGGAGCGATCGTTCCCGCCTGCTGCCGCCTGCTGATAACACCGGGGAGTAGTTTACACATCATTGGTACGTGATTAAAGCCGTAATAGCATAAATGATGGCGGAATGTGGAGAAAACAAGAGCCGCGCGGATAAAAGCAGAATATCCGCCAGGAAGACGCGAAAATAATCACCAGCGAAGCCGGATGATATTATGCGGACAAACTAAAAGAGACGCCTTGATATTGCCTGCGTGATGTTTAGCGCGGGTCGTTAAACCGGTACCACTCTACCCGGCTTAATAGTCTGCCCGTGAAGCAGTAGCCTGCGATATTAAGACCACTCGCCTGCTACCAGCGTATGCACATTAAAGGCATCGCTCATGGATTGTCCGGTGCTATGGGAACCGGGGGCAATATTCGAACCGGCCTCAACGTCGGTTGCTTTGGCGATACCTACCTGCGTATGGTCCTGGTTACCCGACGGCGGAACTGGCGTGGCGGCTGATGCGCCAAAGGAAAGCACGCACAGCGCCAGGGCTGCGATGGTAAATTGGCTGTTTTTCATGATGTTTATTCTCTTATTACGGAAGACGGACCGAACAATGTCGCCATTCGGTCAGTGACTCTTAGTATAGATCCAGATCACATATTTGTCCGACGAATATTTAGCTTTTCGTGTCAAATAGAATGAATATTTGTCAGCAAACGGAGAATAATGGAGAAAAGATGGAGGCCCGTTTCTTTTTATAAAAACTAAAACGAATTGCCAGAAAAAATAATGTCACTTATTGCTAAATCTAAAACGATCAGGCCGGGAAACCCGGCCTGAAAATATTACATCTTATACCCGAGGGAGAGCGAGGTCCGGCGATCGGTATGCTCCGGCGCAGACGCAGGGGGCTCCGAGTTCCAGGTGACGTTGTACGCCACTTTCAGCGCAAAGTGGGCGTTAATCGCCACGTTTAACGCGCTCTCTGAGTTGACCGTGGTGTCCTCGGCGCCAAACACCGATACCCCTTGAGTAAATTTGGCGTTGTCGGTCATCTGCCAGGCCCAGGTTCCGGAGGCGTAACCCAGCGGCTGAGTGTCGGTATCCCCGTCGGTGTATTCGTCATAGCGGACGCCAGGACCAAATTCAAACCGCAGGCTATGCACTGGTCCGTTGAGGATTTGACGACCATAGCCCGCCGTCAGAACATCGCGCTGCTGATAGCCGTTGTAGCGGTCGGTTAGCCAACTGCCCTGCCCAAAGACGTAGTTCATATCGGTCAGGTTATAGCGGCTACGGCCACCGACAGCATATTTCTCTGAGGAGCGCTCATCGTTGGACGAGGTGTTGCTGGCGTTGCCCCACAGCGACCAGGCGGTGGTATTGCCATACCAGGTCAGGGTGGAATCGGCCGTCATTGAGGAGTTCTTGGTGTTGCCGGACTGCGCCAGGTAACCTGCGTTGACCACTCCTTCGAACGGTTTTTTGGCAGCGGAAGGGTCATCCATGACGGTAAATACAGAATCATCGGCCATTGCGCCAACAGACGCAAAAAGCCCCCCCGCCAGCATGACCGCTGCGGGTACTGTCTTTAAAAGCTTCATTATAACTCTCTAAAATACATTTTTTAGGACAGTACAAATGATGAACAGGCGTCACTTTGCCGGCTCATTGAATTTAGCGTCCGTACAACATAAAAGAGACCTGTGGGTCCCGGAAACTTTCGCGAGGATCGCGGAGTGCAGGTCCTAAGAAAGGTAGCAAATTATAAAAAAGCACGAATAACATAGCAATCACTTACTCTTTCGTTTTTTGAATAAGACAGCTCCGGAAACAATCTTTATTTCATAATGAAAATACAGGCTTCTTTGCAAATCTCTCAGGGACAGCACTTTCCCTCCCTGGATCATCGTGCCATGCTTAAATAAAGTACAGTCGCCGTATTAAGGAGGAGAAGGAATGACCAAAATTTATACGCTCACGCTGGCCCCCTCGCTGGATAGCGCCACCCAGACCCCACAGATCTACCCGGAAGGGAAACTCCGCTGCAGCGCGCCGGTATTTGAACCCGGCGGCGGCGGGATCAACGTCGCCCGCGCCGTGACCTTTCTCGGCGGGAAAGCCACCGCCATTTTCCCTATTGGCGGCGCCACCGGCGAGCACCTTGCCGCCCTGCTGGCCGATGAGCAGGTGCCGGTCGAGACCGTCGAAACCCGCGACTGGACGCGACAGAACCTGCACGTTCACGTAGCCGCCAGCGGCGAACAGTATCGCTTTGTGATGCCCGGCGCCGCGCTGACAGACGATGAATTCCGCCGTCTGGAAGAGAAAGTCCTGACCATCGATCCCGGCTCTCTGCTGGTGATCAGCGGCAGTCTGCCGCCAGGAATCAGCGTCGAAAATCTGATGCAGCTGGTTAAGCATGCGCAACAGCAGGGCCTGCGCTGCATTATCGACAGCTCCGGCGACGCGCTGGCCGCCGCGCTGGACGTCGGCAATATTGAATTAGTGAAGCCAAACCAGAAAGAGCTCAGCGCCCTCGTGCAGCGCGATCTGAGCCAGCCCGATGACGTTCGCCTTGCCGCTCAATCGTTGATCCAGTCCGGTAAAGTTCGCCGGGTGGTGGTCTCCCTTGGTCCGCAGGGGGCGTTGGGGGTTGACGCCAGCGGCAGTGTTCAGGTGGTGCCGCCGCCAATGAAAAGCCAGAGCACCGTCGGCGCAGGCGACAGCATGGTGGGCGCCATGACCTTACGTCTGGCGGAGAACGCCAGCCTCGAAGACATGGTACGCTTTGGCGTCGCCGCCGGTAGCGCCGCGACCATCAACCAGGGCACCCGCCTCTGCTCGCAGGCCAATACGCAAAAAATCTACGATTATCTCTGCGGGTGTTGATCTCCCCTGCCCCTCCCCGCTGGCGGAGGGGAACCACGATATTTGCAGGATGGTCTATGCTGGAAAGGCCATGCATAACAACGGGGTGTAGAAATGAGCAATGATATTACCGCCTGGGTCGTCAGCGTGAACTTCCACGAACAGGCGCTAACGGAGATCAATGAGGTCAGCAACCATTTTACCCGAGCAGGGTTTGTACTGACGCTCAATGATGAAGAGGGCACTCCCCATGAGCTGGGCACCAATACCTTTGGCCTGCTGAGCGCCCAGGCAGCCGAGGAAGTGAAGGCCCTTGGCGCCGGACTGGCGGAAGCGGCCCTTGGCCGCCCGGCGGAGATCGCCGTCAGCACATTCGCTGAATGGTTAAAAACTCAATAAGTGCGTTTAGCGCAACGTAAAGCGTCAGTTGTGCGTCAGTTCCAGGTTTACCCGGTAGTAATGCGCTAACCTTATGATATGGTGGAAAACATGGGGAGAGACAGCATGTGGCAAGCAATCAGTACTCTTTTACGCGATTGGCATACCGAAGACGCTGAAATCGAACTGAAAACCGAGCTGCCCGGCGGAGAGATCCATTCCGCCTGGCATTTGCGTTTCGGCGGCAAAGATTACTTCGTGAAATGCGACGAACGGGAACTCCTGCCTATCTTCACCGCCGAGGCCGATCAGCTGGAGCTGCTGTCGCGAAGCAAAACTGTTCGCGTACCACAGGTCTTTGCCGTCGGCAGCGATCGCGACTACAGCTTCGTGGTCATGGAATACCTCCCTCCCCGTCCGCTGGATGCGCATAACGCTTTCCTGCTTGGCCAGCAGTTAGCCCACCTGCATCAGTGGAGCGATCAGCCGCAGTTCGGTCTGGATTTTGATAACGATCTTTCCACCACGCCGCAGCCCAACGCCTGGCAACGTCGCTGGTCGGTGTTTTTCGCTGAGCAACGTATCGGCTGGCAGCTGGAGCTGGCGGCGGAGAAAGGGTTGCACTTTGGCGATATCGATACCTTAGTCGATGTGGTACAGCAGCGGCTGGCCAACCATCAGCCGCAACCTTCGCTGCTACACGGGGACCTGTGGTCCGGCAACTGCGCCTTAGGGCCGGATGGCCCCTACATCTTCGACCCGGCCTGCTACTGGGGCGATCGCGAATGTGATTTAGCTATGCTGCCGATGCACCCGGAACAACCTCCGCAGATCTATGACGGCTATCAGTCCGTCTCACCGCT
Source organism: Klebsiella sp. C283 (assembly GCF_048822555.1). Lineage (NCBI taxonomy): Bacteria > Pseudomonadati > Pseudomonadota > Gammaproteobacteria > Enterobacterales > Enterobacteriaceae > Klebsiella > Klebsiella sp. C283. Next base: position 153,785 of record NZ_JBMEZS010000011.1, on the reverse strand, counting down.
GCCGGCTGGTTTTCTCGAGCGTCAGCCGATCTACCAGCTTTATACCCTGCTGAACCGGGCGATATTGTTCGGTGGTCAGCACCTGGTGACGGTCCAGCAGGCGCTGGACGATGTCTTGATGGAAAAAACGCGTTAGACAAGGTTTACGGCGGACCTCCCCGGTCCGCCGCCCTGCATTATCAGTTAATCTCGACGCCGTTGAGACGGAATTTAATGGTCATCGTCACGCCGGTTCCCGGTTTTGCCTGCTCGTAACGCCATCTGCGCATCGCGCTTTTCACCTCGCGCTCAAACATATTCGCCGGCTGGGCGGAGAGGATCTGCAGATTATCAATTCGGCCATCAGGCGTGACGTCAAACTTCACCCGCACCGTTCCTTCAATGCGCAGCGCCTGAGCGCGCGCCGGATAGGTCGGCTGAACGCGGCTGATCGCCCGCGGGCCGCTCGGGGCAGTGACGGTGGGTTTGGCCGCTGCGGTGGAGGTGCTCGGCGCGGTGCGCGCTGGCGTCGTATTGCTGTTTTCAAACGGTGAAGCCGGACGAGGCTCCGCGGCCGGTTTGACGTCCCGCTTCGGCTGCTCAACCTTTTTCTCCGGCCTGGGCTTCGGTTTAGGTTTGGGCTTCGGCTTAGGTTCTGGTTTATGGATCACCACCGGCGCCTCTTTCGGCGGCTCCGGGACCACCTCAGGTTCCGGCTCCGGTTCAGGTTCAACAACGGGCTGCACGACGGGTTGCGCCGCCGGGGGCGGCTCAAGATCGGCCGGCGCCACCATCGTGATCTCTATCGGCTGCGTCGGGGAAGGCTGTTCAATAACCTGATGTACCGAGGTATAAAGCAGCCCCGCCACAACGGCACCGTGGATAGCCACGGATAACAGCGTTGGCCACGGGAAGCGGCGAGGTAAATCAAGGGTCATTGCGCTCATAGTCGTTTCTGTTGAAAAATGATGCTCCGATTTTAAATGCAAATAGCAATCATATTCAATAAGCCGTCTTAACCTGAGTCAATTTTTGCCACCATTTGCGGAAAAAAGCCGCGTCAGCGGGGCATTCGACACCGGGGCGCATCTTTGCATTGCAGTCCATCGTCGTTTAACTTAACGTAATTCGCCTGTTTAATGATAAGGAGCTTTGCCGTGCTTTACGTTATCTACGCTGAAGATATCGCCGATTCTCTGGAAAAGCGGCTCTCGGTTCGCCCCGCGCACCTTGCGCGTCTACAACTTTTACATGATGAAGGTCGGCTGCTTACCGCCGGGCCAATGCCGGCCGTTGACAGCAACGAACCGGGCGCAGCCGGATTCAGCGGCTCAACGGTGATCGCTGAGTTTGAATCGCTGGAAGCGGCTCAGGCCTGGGCTAATGACGATCCGTATATCGCCGCCGGCGTCTACCGCCAGGTCTCTGTTAAACCATATAAGAAGGTATTTTGAAAATACCCTTTTCTTTTTCTGGTTAACGGCAACAACGCACCAGGCCATCAGATTAAAGGGCGCATTTTGCTACATCACATTAAAATGTCGCCCTTTTTAACCGCACGCAAGCGTTGTCTGTTATCCGCCGGAGACGCCAGGAAGATGAGCACATCCCTTCTCCTTCGACGACATCATCGACCCTCACCTCGCCTTTTGCGGCCATAGAAAATGCTGACCAAACGTCGACGCCGGGCATGATTTTGAATTGCTAATGTATTGAATCAGTCTGCAACAGAGGTCTTGCATTGGATTTAGCGCTTGCTTTACAAGCCAGCACATCCTGACGTCGCCCGGTAAATCCAAAATACAGTTGAAAGAAGATCGTTAAAGAGAGATAGATGCTGACCAACAGATATAAAGGCCTGGAATAAATAAGCATGCATATCCCGTTCCGCAGGTATGGGACCCCATATCGCCATCTTACTGCATTCAGAAACGCGGTGGCTTGAAAGCGTCTGAAAATAAACGGAGTGCGCTGACACAGGCACATATCAATATGGAATGAACGTCTAAAAACTACGCAACCAGATTTACGTTGCAGATGATCATTTTTTAAAGTCGATTAATTTCGCTGGGTAAACTTCACGCAGAGTAATTGTAGGGTGATTTTTGGTTGATTAAAAAATTTGAACGGGAATAACAAATGTTTTCAATAAGTGCCGCATTTTTTTGGGCTACCATTTATGTACCTGACGCTTATGAGGATTTTTGTGTGAATACCCTGAAAAAAACCGCATTGCTTTCTCTGCTTGCCTTATATATTCCTGTGTCACAAGCCGTAGCGACAGAATATAGCCTGGATCCGCAGCATACTTCGGTTGTTATTGCCTGGAACCATTTTGGCTTCTCTAACCCTACAGCGTATATCTCTGATGTTTCAGGGAAACTGTCTTTCGACAAAGACAACCCGGAGAAATCCTCTGTGCACGTCACGCTGCCAGTCAAAACCATTGACACTCACGTCAAAGCGTTAACGGATGAGTTTTTAGGCAAAGAGTACTTCGATGTCAACACGTATCCTGAGGCCACTTTTCAGAGCACCCGGGTGGAAAGTAAAGGCGGCAATAAATATGATGTTGAAGGTAACCTGACCATTAAGGGCATCACCAAACCGGTTGTATTGCATGCCACTTTGAATAAACAGGATATGCATCCGATGGTGAAAAAACAGGCCATTGGTTTTGATGCCACAGGGGTAATAAAACGTTCAGACTTCAAGCTTGATAAATATGTTCCGGCGGTGAGTGATAACGTGACTATCACGTTATCCACGGAAGCCTATGCCAAATAAATTACCGCCCGCAAAAGCGGTGCGTTTTATTCAGGGTGGGTATCCTGATAGTGAGCATGACATTGAAAAACGATCGACGACCCCACGCCCTGTCCGGACTTCCACACGGCGGTGAATGCCTGTTGCGGAAAAAGGCGTTCTGTCGATAATCCCCCGTCATACCCTGACAGGCATCGCATAGATATTTCAATAGGCGATCTGGCGATGTTAAAAGGGAATGCCGCGCAGAGCGGGAAAACGACAACGGCACCGCATTCGGTGCCGTTGTTCTGCTCGTTTAACAGTCGGGGAAGATAAACAGCAGAGCATGACGCTGCCGTTTCACCAGTCCCTTCCTGATAGCGAGGATCCGCATATTGCGGCGTGATTGGGCTTCCAGCCAGCGCGCTTTACGGCGATTCACCTGTCTCAGCATGCGCCAGCGCCCTACTTCCGTTCTACTACGCTTCATTGCAACGACTCTACGAGTGAAAACAGCCCCCATTATAAACCTCTACCGGCTACTGACCACCGCTTTCGCTGCGTTTTTATTTGCCAGAAAAATACTGATGCGTAAACTCATCACATAACGTCATTCAAAAGGATTTTACATCTATGACAACCTTTTACACGGTGGTGAACTGGCTGGTCATTCTGGGGTACTGGCTGTTGATCGCCGGTGTAACATTACGAATTCTAATGAAACGCCGCGCTGTGCCGTCCGCCATGGCATGGTTATTGATCATTTATATCCTGCCGCTGGTGGGGATCATCGCCTATCTCTCCTTTGGCGAGCTGCATCTTGGCAAGCGGCGGGCAGAACGCGCGAGAGCGATGTGGCCTTCCACGGCCAAATGGTTAAACGACCTCAAAGCCTGCAAACATATCTTTGCCGAAGATAACAGCCCGGTGGCCGAGTCCCTGTTCAAGCTTTGCGAACGGCGCCAGGGCATTGGCGGCGTAAAAGGCAACCAGCTGCAGTTGCTGACGGAATCTGACGACGTCATGCAGGCCCTGATCCGCGATATTCAACTGGCTCGCCATAACATAGAGATGGTCTTCTATATCTGGCAGCCAGGCGGTATGGCCGACAGCGTCGCCGAATCGCTAATGGCCGCCGCCCGTCGCGGGGTTCACTGCCGGTTAATGCTCGACTCCGCGGGCAGTGTGGCCTTTTTCCGTAGCCCATGGGCGGCGATGATGCGTAACGCCGGCATTGAAGTGGTCGAGGCTCTCAAGGTCAATCTGATGCGTGTGTTTCTGCGCCGGATGGACCTGCGCCAACATCGTAAAATGGTAATGATCGATAACTATATCGCCTACACCGGCAGCATGAATCTGGTCGATCCCCGCTACTTTAAGCAGGACTCGGGGGTCGGGCAGTGGATTGACCTGATGGCGCGCATGGAAGGCCCAGTGGCGACCTCGATGGGCATCGTCTACTCCTGTGACTGGGAGATCGAGACCGGAAAGCGTATTCTGCCACCGCCGCCGGACGTCAATATCATGCCGTTTGAAGAGGCCAGTGGGCATACCATCCACACGATCGCCTCCGGTCCGGGCTTTCCGGAAGATCTGATCCATCAGGCGCTGCTCACCGCCGCCTACGCGGCGAAAGAGCATTTGATCATGACCACGCCCTACTTCGTACCCAGCGACGACCTGCTGCACGCGATCTGTACCGCCGCCCAGCGCGGCGTGGACGTGAGTATTATTTTACCGCGCAAGAACGATTCGCTGCTGGTGGGCTGGGCCAGCCGGGCCTTTTTCACCGAGCTGCTGGCGGCAGGGGTGAAGATTTACCAGTTTGAAGGCGGCCTGTTGCATACCAAAAGCGTGCTGGTCGATGGCGAACTGAGCCTGGTGGGAACCGTGAATCTGGATATGCGCAGCCTGTGGCTCAATTTTGAAATCACGCTGGTCATCGATGACGCCGGCTTCGGCAGCGATCTGGCGGCGGTTCAGGATGACTATATCTCGCGCTCGCGCCTGCTGGACGCCCGTCTCTGGTTAAAACGTCCGCTGTGGCAGCGGATCGCCGAGCGACTGTTTTACTTCTTCAGCCCGTTGCTGTAAAACGTGCCCATCAGATACCGAATGAGTAGCAATCATGGATATGGATTTAAACAACCGCCTGACCGAAGACGAAACGCTTGAGCAGGCATACGACATCTTCCTCGAACTGGCGGCCGATAACCTCGACCCGGCGGACATCATTCTGTTTAACCTGCAGTTTGAGGAGCGCGGCGGCGCCGAGCTGTTCGACCCATCCGCAGACTGGGAAGAGCATGTGGATTACGATCTGAACCCGGATTTCTTCGCCGAAGTGGTGATTGGCCTGGCGGATACCGACGGCGGGGAAATCAATGATATCTTCGCCCGCGTGCTGCTGTGCCGCGAGAAAGATCACAAGCTGTGTCATATTCTGTGGCGTGAATAACGCTGACCCGCCAGTGAAAAGCCTGCCGCGTTCCACCCGGCAGGCTTTTTTTATGCCGAGAGTTTACTTCGGTAAGACATGACCGCAGGCGTGGCAAAACCGGGCGTTATCGTCATGGTCGCCCTGCTGGCACTGCGGGCATACCCGCTGCTGGCGCCGCCGGTTCAGGGCGCTGGTCATATGGGTGGTGATAAGCCCGGTCGGAATGGCAATAATGGAGTAGCCGATCAGGATGAGAATGGAGGCCAGGATGCGGCCCAGCGGCGTGTGCGGCGTAATATCCCCGTAGCCGACGGTGGTGATGGTCACAATGGCCCAATAGACCGAAGCGTTGAGCGTGGTAAAACCATACTCTGGCCCTTCTATCAGGTACATTAACGAGCCGAAAATCACCATCACAATGGCGATAAACGAATAGAACAGGATCAGCTGATGGCGCGCGCTGACAATCGCCCGCCAGAACACATTGAGCGAAGGCATAAAGCGCAACAGTTTGAGAATACGCAACGCGCGGATCGCCCGCATTGCCCGCCAGGCAGAGACATAATTGAGACTAATTTCCGGCCACAGCCACATCACGTATAGCGGCAGGATGGTCGCTAAGTCAATAAACCCCCAGAAGCTGAAAATGTAGTGGAGCGGATTGGGCCATGTCGCAATACGCAGCAGATACTCCAGGGTAAAGACCGCGGTCACCATCAGCTCCAGCCAGACGAATAAATGCCATTCATCTAATGTCAGATGATATTGCGTGCCCAGCCCCGATTCGACAAATATCACCACCACGCTGAGCAAGGCGAAAAGTCCGCACAGCCCTTCGAAGCGGCGGCCGGAACGTCGGTTTTGATCGAAAAGCAAATGATAAAGCCGCAGGCGAGCGGCAGAAAGCATACCCACTTCGTTAACCTCGCAAAAAAAAGGGCTGACCTGCGTCAGCCCCTGAGATTATAACGGGTCTACCTTAAGGCAGGAAACCGCATGGCGGAAACTGCCCTCCAGCACCGGGCGGGTTTTGGCGCACTCCGGTCCGGCGAGCGGACAGCGGGTGCGGAAGACACAGCCCGACGGCGGATTAATCGGCGAGGGTAATTCGCCCTCCAGCAGCTGGATGGTTTTCGTTTTTTCGAGGTCCGGATCGGGGATCGGCACCGCCGACATCAGCGCTTTGGTATAGGGGTGTAGCGGATTATGGTACACCTCATCGTAGGTTCCCAGCTCCACCGCATGGCCCAGATACATCACCAGTACGCGATCGGAGATGTGCTTAACCACCGCCAGATCGTGGGCGATAAATATCAGCGACAGTCCCATTTCACGCTGCAGCTGCTGCAGCAAGTTGACCACCTGAGCCTGGATGGACACATCAAGCGCGGACACCGGCTCATCGCAGATAATCAGCTTCGGCTCGAGGATCAGCGCCCGCGCAATGCCGATGCGCTGACACTGACCGCCAGAGAACTCGTGCGGATAGCGGTTGATCAGGTTAGGCAACAGCCCGACTTTCATCATCATCGCCTTCACGCGATCGCGCACTTCCTGACGCGGCATCTTCGGATGATAGGTACGCAACGGCTCAGCGATGATTTCTCCGATGGTCATACGCGGGTTCAGCGAGGCCAGCGGATCCTGGAAGATCATCTGGATATCGCTGCGCACGTCGCGCCACTCTTCCTGCTTCATGCCCAGCAGATCTTTACCCAGCCAGGCCACTTTGCCATCGGTAGCTTTCACCAGACCAATGATGGCGCGGGCGAAAGTCGATTTACCGCAGCCGGACTCCCCCACCACGCCGAGGGTCTCGCCTTCATAGAGACGCAGCGTCACGCCATCTACGGCTTTCAGCGTTTTCGACGGCTGCCAGAACCACTGTTTGCCATCTTTAATATCGAAATGCACCTTCAGGTCGGCAATTTCGAGCAGGACTTTTCGTTGTTCAGTTACGGCGTTCATAGCAGCTCCCCCACCGGTTTAAAGCAGGCACGCAGGCGGCCTGGCACGAACGACTCCAGCGGCGGCGCGCTGCTGCACTGTTCCATTGCGTGCGGACAGCGCGGCTGGAATGGGCAGCCCTTCGGCAAACGCAGCAGGTTTGGCGGGTTGCCCGGAATGGTCAACAACGCATCGCCTTCGGCATCCAGACGAGGAACCGCATTCAACAGCCCAATAGAGTAAGGGTGAGACGGCTGATAGAAGACATCGCGCGCCTGACCATACTCCATGGTGCGGCCCGCATACATCACCAGCACTTTATCGCAGATCCCCGCCACCACTCCGAGGTCATGGGTGATCATAATGATGGCCGTATTAAATTCGCGTTTCAGCTCATTCAGTAACGTCATGATCTGCGCCTGTACGGTGACGTCCAGGGCGGTGGTCGGCTCATCGGCAATCAGCAGCCGGGGTCGGCAGAGCAGCGCCATGGCAATCATCACGCGCTGGCGCATCCCACCGGAGAACTCGTGTGGGAACATCTTCATGCGCTTGCGCGCTTCCGGCATTTTTACCGCGTCGAGCATCTTCACCGATTCTTCAAACGCTTCGGCTTTACTCAGCCCTTTATGCAGCATCAGGACTTCCATTAACTGCTCGCCCACCCGCATATACGGGTTCAGAGAGGTCATCGGATCCTGGAAAATCATCGAGATTTGCTCGGCGCGCAGTTTGTTCAGCTCACGCTCAGGCAAATTGAGGATTTGCCGACCGTTAAAGGTGGCGGAACCCCCGATTCGGCCGTTGGCCGCCAGCAGCCCCATCAGGGCGAAGGCGGTCTGCGATTTACCGGAGCCGGACTCCCCGACAATACCGAGCGTCTCCCCCGCCTGCAGGGTGAAGTTCAGATCATTGACGGCGGTGACATCGCCATCCGGCGTTTTAAAGGTGACGCGAAGATCTTTCACGTCCAGCAGCAGGCCGCTGTGGCTCTGCGCTTGCGGCGCTTTTGCCGTTTCAATCATGGTCATGGCAGCGCTCCTTAGCGGTCTTTCGGGTCGAGGGCATCACGCAGACCATCGCCGATAAAGTTGAAACAGAACAGGGTCACCACCAGGAAACCCGCCGGGAACAGCAGCAGCCAGGGCGAGACTTCCATTGAGTTGGCGCCATCGCTGAGCAATGCCCCCCAGCTGCTGAGCGGCTCCTGCGTCCCCAACCCCAGGAAGCTGAGGAAGGATTCAAAGAGGATCATGCTGGGGACCAGCAGCGAGGCGTACACCACCACCACGCCCAGCACATTAGGAACGATATGGCGCAGCACGATGCTCGCTGTGGAGACCCCGCCGACCTGCGCCGCTTCAATAAACTCTTTGCGCTTCAGGCTCAAGGTCTGTCCGCGAACGATACGCGCCATATCCAGCCAGGAGACCATGCCGATAGCGACAAAAATCAACAGGATATTCTGGCCAAAAAAGGTCACCAGCAGGATAACGAAGAACATAAACGGGAAGGAGTTGAGGATCTCCAGCAGACGCATCATCACCGAATCCACTTTGCCGCCGAGATAACCGGAAAGCGAACCGTACAGCGTGCCGAGGATCACCGCCACCAGCGCCGCCGCCACCCCGACCATCAGCGAAATACGCCCGCCGATCGCCACGCGCACCAGCAGATCGCGACCGGAGGAGTCGGTCCCGAAGTAGTGGCCAGAGGCCATGTCCGGGGCGTTAGACATCATGCCCCAGTCGGTGTCGAAATAGGAGAATGACGACACCATCGGCGCGAAGGTCACGAACAGCGCAATAAGCACCAGCATAATCAGGCTGGTGACCGCGGCGCGGTTGTGCATAAAGCGGCGACGCGCATCCTGCCAGAGGCTACGCCCCTCCACTTCCAGCTTCTCACTGAAGTTTTCCAGCGCCTCGCTATTTTTCTTACTTAACATCATGGCGAACTCCGGCTTCAGTAGCGAATCTTCGGATCGATAACGGCGTACAGCACGTCAACGATGGCGTTGAACAGGATAGTCAGGGCGCCAACCAGGATCGTCAGGCTGAGCACCAGCGAGTAGTCGCGGTTAAGCGCCCCGTTAACGAACAGCTGGCCAATCCCCGGCAGGCCGTAAATGGTTTCAATGACCATTGAGCCCGTAATGATGCCCACGAAAGCCGGCCCCATATAGGAGAGCACCGGCAGCAGCGCCGGCTTCAGCGCATGACGCAAAATAATGCGGCGCATCGGCAGCCCCTTCGCCCGCGCGGTGCGGATAAAGTTAGAGTGCAGCACTTCAATCATTGAGCCGCGGGTAATACGCGCGATACTGGCGATATAGGCCAGGGAAAGCGCCACCATCGGCAGGATCATAAATTTCAGCGCCCCGCCGTTCCAGCCTCCGCCCGGCAACCAGTGCAGGGTAATGGCAAAGATCATCACCAGCAGAGGCGCCACCACAAAGCTCGGAATAACCACGCCGGTCATGGCTACCCCCATCACCGCATAGTCCCAGCGGGTATTCTGCTTCAAAGCGGCAATAACGCCCGCAGCGACACCGATCACAACCGCCAGCAAAAAGGCGGCGAAGCCCAGTTTCGCTGAAACCGGGAAGCTGGCCGCCACCAGATCGTTGACCGAATAATCTTTGTATTTAAAGGAGGGACCAAAATCGCCATGCGCCAGCTGCTTCAGGTAATTGAAGTACTGCGTCATGATGGGGTCGTTTAAATGGTATTTTGCTTCAATATTCGCCATGACTTCCGGCGGTAGCGTGCGTTCCCCGGTAAAAGGACTTCCCGGAGCCAAACGCATCATGAAGAATGAGATGGTGATAAGAATAAATAGCGTCGGAATCGCTTCCAGACAGCGACGTAAGATAAATTTTAACATTGCCCGTACCTTCTGGCGTGTGCCTTTGCACTGCTCTCAAATAAGACACGATGGAGCGAGCACAGGCCCGCTCCACGTATTGCCATTAATGTTTGATAACGTAAAGGTCTTTTGTATAGACGTTATCCATCGGGTCTTTACCGGTGTAGCCACCGACCCACGGTTTCACCAGGCGGGCGTTAACATAGTAATAGACCGGTACGATCGCGCTGTCTTTATCCAGCTGCTGCTCTGCTTTCGCATAGGCCGCCGTGCGCTGTGCTTCATCGGATGCTTTTACGGATTCAGCCATAATTTTGTCGAACGCCGGGCTCTTATAGTGCGCAGTGTTCATTGAGCTGTCAGAAAGCATGGTGTTCAGGAAAGAGGTTGGCTCGTTATAGTCAGCGCACCAGCCCGCACGCGCCACGTCATAGGTGCCCTGATGACGGGTATCGAGGAACGTCTTCCACTCCTGGTTGACCAGCTTCACGTCAATGCCCAGGTTTTTACGCCACAGCGAGGCGGCGGCAATCGCCAGCTTCTTGTGCAAATCAGAGGTGTTATACAGCAGGTTGAAGGTCAACGGTTTATCGGCGCTATAGCCGGCTTCGGCCAGCAGTTTTTTCGCTTCTTCATTCCGTTTTTCCTGCGACCAGGTAAACCATTCCGGCTCGGTCAGCTTCGCGCCATCGGTATACGGCGGGGTGTAGCCGTAGGCCGGCAGATCGCCCTGTCCTTTCACCTTATTGGCAATGATATCGCGATCCAGACCCAGCTTCAGCGCGGTACGCACGCGCACGTCGGTGAACGGCGCTTTCTGGTTGTTAATTTCGTAGTAATAAGTACACAGATACGGGTCAACGTGCAGCTCGTTCGGGATCTCTTTTTTCAGTTTCTGGAAGAGCTCGATCGGCAGCTGGTTATAGGTCATATCCAGTTCACCGCTGCGATAACGGTTAACATAGGTCACTTCAGAAGAGGTCGGCAGCCAGGTGACGGTGTTGATAACGGTTTTGGCATTATCCCAGTAATGCGGGTTGCGCTCCATCACGATACGTTCGTTGACCACCCAGTCTTTCAGGGTGTAGGCGCCGTTGGTGACGATATTGCCAGGCTGCGTCCACTTCTCGCCAAACTTTTCAATCGCTGGTTTATAGACAGGAGACATCGCCGGGTTAACCAGCAGTTTGTAAAAATAGGGTACCGGCTCGCTGAGGGTGACTTCCAGCGTATGGTCGTCAATGGCTTTTACGCCCAGCTCGCCTGGGGCTTTCTTGCCGTCAATGATTTCATCAACGTTGAGGATATGACCATACTGCGGGTAGCTGGCATAAGGAGACGCTGTTTTCGGGTCTACCAGACGCTGCCAGCTATAAACGAAATCCTGGGCGGTAACCGGCTCGCCGTTAGACCATTTCGCATCTTTACGCAGATGGAAGGTCCAGACTTTGAAATCTTTATTATCCCAGCTCTCTGCCACACCAGGGATCGGGTGGCCATCTTTCGGCGAGGTATTCAGCAAGCCTTCGAACAGGTCGCGGCTAATATTCGCCTCGGGCACCCCTTCAATTTTATTCGGGTCCAGCGATTGCGGCTCGGCGCCGCTATTTCGCACCAGCGTTTGCTTATCCGAAAGCTGCACACCGGCCGGGACATCCGCTGCCATAGCCATATTGCCAGCCATGAGCGCGGATAGCACTCCTGCGGCGATCAAACGTTTTTTAGTGATGATGGTCATTGTGTTGTAACTCCAGTCATTATAATTACTGGTTTTTTAACCAGCCTGTTTTTTTTCCCGTTTTCGGGATCTGTCCAACGCAGGAGTGTTTGCGATTGGCAGATTGCTATCACCGACTTATTTATTACGACCGCTCGAACGGCAGTCTTAACGTCGATTCGTTCCCCCTCGCTGGAGGGCAGTTCAGGCGCAATGAGACGATTAAAAATGATTCTCATTTACACGCATAATTCAGCAGACGATAACGGCGGAAAGTACCAAAAGGTACACACCTCCGCCAATGCAATTTGCAAATATGTTACCGGATTCTCTTTTATTGCCGGCTTTGCCAGCGTCACTAGCGGTTGCCACAATATGCCGACAGAAAAATGTTTTTATCAATCATATATTTACTAAATTTCCATCAGTCATCATACTGCGCAGCGACCGCGAGATGATTTTTTGTACAAAAATTTAACAATAGATTACTTTTTAGCACATTCATCTGCAGCCTTGTTAAAATTACTAATATCATTTCGATGATCCGACAGCAAGCGCCAGAGAATGATGTGAAGAAAATAACATCACAGGAGGGAGAGACGTGAGGGGAATGTTAAGAGAAATATTTCATATCTTAATGAAAAACATGAAATTAATAGCGATATCGCAAAATCGTATTCCTACCGCCGGTTCCGCGCTGGTTAATAGGTTTTGCTAATAATCGCGCAGGCGTGAAGGGAGCCTCCCCGCCTGCGTGGCAACGAACTAACTCAGCAGCCCCGGGAAGAGCGCTTTAATCCCCGTCACAATAAACTCAATGCCGAGAGCCATCAGCAGCAGGCCCATAATACGGGTGATAACGTTAATCCCTGTCTGCCCCAGCAGACGCACCAGCCATGGCGCCATGCGGAAAATCCCCCAGCAGCAGAGGGCAAAGACCGCAATCGCCAGTGAAAAACCGACGAGATGCACCCAGGAGTGATACCGCGTACCCCATACGATAGTGGAACTGATTGCCCCCGGTCCGGCCATTAACGGTAGCGCGAGAGGAACGACGCCGATGCTCTCCCTCACCGCCGTCTCCGACTTCTCCTGCTTGTTCTGCTTATCTTCGCCGAGCTTACCGCTGATCATCGACATCGCAATGGTCACCACCAGGATGCCGCCGGCGATACGGAAGGAATCAATGGAGATACCAAAAATCTGCAGAATGCCATCGCCGAGAAACAGTGACGTCAGGAGGATGATCGCCACCGACAGGTTGGCGGTCAGGTTGGTCTTATTGCGCACTGCTGCCGGCTGGTAGCTGGTCATACTAATGAACACCGGAATAATGCCCACCGGGTTAACCAGGGCAAATAAGCCGATGAAAAACTTGAAATATGCAGAAAAATCGAACAGTGATTGAGTCACAATGGGCTCCGCAGCATCATCAAAATTGGCGGTTGACTGTTAACAGCATAAAATAACTGCGCGAAACATACGCTTTTTGCATGCAATATTCATTATAAATATGCATAACCCGGTGATATGTATCGAATGTTAGCTATTTGTAGTTTTAATGCTAATAGTTTTTTTAATTTCAAAACCCTCCCATTACACTTGATCGAACCGGTCAAAAAGCAGCCAGCTGAAAGGTATCAGCAGTGCCAATACTTGATCTAAATCACGTAATTTGTACTCAGAAGTGAGTAATCTTGATGACACCAACAGAGTGGAAGGCAGCAGTACCTGAAAGTTAAAAAGAGAAAGCTTTTTTAGTAAATCGGTAAAACAGCGTCCTGATTTTCCTACATAAACATTTACATGCAAGCTGTTTACAGCCTGTCTATAATGTCGAATCGAGCGACTGATTTACTAAAAAAGTTTAACATTATCAGGAGAGCATTATGGCTGTTACTAATATCGCTGAACTGAACGCGCTTGTTGAGCGTGTCAAGAAAGCCCAGCGTGAATATGCCAGTTTCACTCAAGAACAAGTCGACAAAATCTTCCGCGCCGCCGCGCTGGCCGCTGCAGATGCTCGAATCCCTCTCGCCAAAATGGCCGTTGCCGAATCCGGCATGGGCATCGTTGAAGACAAAGTGATCAAAAACCACTTCGCTTCCGAATACATTTACAACGCTTATAAAGACGAAAAAACCTGTGGCGTCCTGTCAGAAGACGACACCTTTGGTACCATCACTATCGCTGAACCTATCGGCATCATCTGCGGTATCGTACCGACCACTAACCCGACTTCAACAGCCATCTTCAAATCGCTCATCAGCCTGAAGACGCGTAACGCCATCATTTTCTCTCCGCACCCGCGTGCTAAAGAAGCCACCAACAAAGCGGCTGACATCGTCCTGCAGGCTGCCATTGCTGCCGGCGCGCCGAAAGACCTGATTGGCTGGATCGATCAGCCGTCTGTTGAACTGTCTAACGCCCTGATGCACCACCCGGACATCAACCTGATCCTTGCGACCGGTGGTCCAGGCATGGTGAAAGCAGCATACAGCTCCGGTAAACCTGCTATCGGCGTAGGTGCCGGTAACACCCCGGTGGTGATTGATGAAACGGCTGACATCAAACGCGCCGTTGCTTCCGTTCTGATGTCTAAAACCTTCGATAACGGCGTTATCTGTGCTTCTGAGCAGTCCGTTGTGGTGGTTGATTCCGTTTATGACGCGGTTCGCGAACGTTTCGCCAGCCACGGCGGCTACCTGCTGCAGGGTAAAGAGCTGAAAGCCGTTCAGGACATTATCCTGAAAAATGGCGCGCTGAACGCCGCTATCGTTGGTCAGCCTGCGGCGAAAATCGCTGAACTGGCAGGCTTCACCGTACCGGCCACGACTAAAATTCTGATTGGCGAAGTCACCGACGTTGACGAAAGCGAGCCGTTTGCTCACGAAAAACTGTCTCCGACGCTGGCGATGTACCGTGCGAAAGATTTCGAAGACGCCGTGACCAAAGCTGAAAAACTGGTCGCCATGGGCGGTATCGGTCATACCTCTTGCCTGTACACCGACCAGGATAACCAGCCGGCTCGCGTGGCTTACTTCGGCCAGATGATGAAAACTGCGCGTATCCTGATCAACACCCCGGCTTCTCAGGGTGGTATCGGTGACCTGTACAACTTCAAACTCGCTCCTTCCCTGACTCTGGGTTGTGGTTCCTGGGGTGGTAACTCCATCTCTGAAAACGTTGGTCCGAAACACCTGATCAACAAGAAAACCGTTGCTAAGCGAGCTGAAAACATGTTGTGGCACAAACTTCCGAAATCTATCTACTTCCGTCGTGGCTCCCTGCCTATCGCACTGGATGAAGTGATTACTGATGGTCACAAACGCGCGCTGATCGTGACTGACCGCTTCCTGTTCAACAACGGCTATGCCGATCAGATCACCTCCGTACTGAAAGCAGCGGGTGTTGAAACTGAAGTCTTCTTCGAAGTTGAAGCTGACCCGACGCTGACCATCGTACGTAAAGGCGCCGACCTGGCGAACTCCTTTAAACCAGACGTGATCATCGCGCTGGGCGGCGGTTCCCCGATGGATGCGGCAAAAATCATGTGGGTCATGTACGAACATCCGGAAACCCACTTCGAAGAACTGGCGCTGCGCTTTATGGACATCCGTAAACGTATCTACAAGTTCCCGAAAATGGGCGTTAAAGCCAAGATGGTGGCGATCACTACCACCTCCGGTACCGGTTCTGAAGTTACGCCGTTCGCCGTTGTGACCGATGATGCGACAGGTCAGAAATATCCGCTGGCGGACTACGCGCTGACCCCGGATATGGCCATCGTCGATGCCAACCTGGTGATGGATATGCCGAAATCGCTGTGTGCGTTCGGTGGTCTGGATGCCGTGACCCACGCCCTGGAAGCTTACGTTTCCGTGCTGGCTTCTGAGTTCTCTGACGGCCAGGCTCTGCAGGCGCTGAAACTGCTGAAAGAGTACCTGCCGGCTTCCTACCACGAAGGTTCCAAGAACCCGGTTGCCCGCGAGCGCGTACACAGTGCCGCCACCATCGCCGGTATCGCGTTTGCTAACGCCTTCCTCGGCGTGTGTCACTCCATGGCGCACAAACTGGGTTCCCAGTTCCATATTCCGCACGGTCTGGCCAACGCCCTGCTGATCTGCAACGTTATCCGCTACAACGCGAATGACAACCCGACCAAGCAGACCGCGTTCAGCCAGTACGACCGTCCGCAGGCTCGTCGTCGCTACGCTGAAATCGCCGATCACCTGGGTCTCTCCGCACCGGGCGACCGTACCGCAGCGAAAATCGAGAAGCTGCTGGCATGGCTGGAAAGCGTGAAAGCTGAGCTGGGTATTCCGAAATCTATCCGCGAAGCTGGCGTTCAGGAAGCTGACTTCCTGGCCCACGTTGATAAGCTGTCTGAAGATGCATTCGATGACCAGTGCACCGGCGCTAACCCGCGCTACCCGCTGATCTCCGAGCTGAAACAGATCCTGCTGGATACCTACTACGGTCGCGAGTTCGTCGAAGGCGAAGCAGCCGCGAAAGCCGAAGCAGCTCCGGTGAAAGCTGAGAAAAAAGCGAAAAAATCCGCTTAATCGACAAGCATAAACGTTCTGCAAGCCCCGTCATCTGACGGGGCTTTTTTTTGCCCGCCGACAGCCAAGCTTTAACGCCTGCTGGCCCAACGGAGCGCAGGCAATAAAAAGGCGCCCACAGGCGCCTGGACGAGCTTCTGCGCGTATTAGCTGGGGCGGTGCTGGTTTTGTACCTGAGTTAACGAGCCGACGCTCAGCGCCTCTTTATAATGCTTACGACAAACTGACACGTACCGCTCATTGCCGCCGATGACGACCTGCTCGCCCTCGTTGTAAGGACGCCCCTCCTGATCGAGGCGCAGCACCATACTGGCCTTCCGGCCGCAGAAACAGATGGTTTTCAGCTCCACCAGCTTATCTGACCAGGCCAGTAAATACTGGCTGCCGGTAAAGAGCTCACCGCGAAAGTCTGTCCGCAAACCATAGCAAAGCACAGGAATATCCAGCGTATCGACAACTTCAGACAGCTCGTGAACCTGCTCGCGCGTCAGAAACTGGCTTTCATCCACCAGCACGCAGTGAATCGGCTTTAGCTTGTGCTCTGCGGCAATATCGTTAAATAGCGACGTCTGTGGGTTATACAATCGGGCCGGCGAGGAGAGACCGATACGCGAGCTGACTTTTCCGGCGCCAAAGCGGTCATCAATCTCAGCGGTATAAACGACGGTACGCATCCCCCGCTCCTGATAATTGTACGAAGATTGCAACAGAGCGGTCGACTTACCTGCATTCATTGCAGAGTAGTAGAAATAAAGTTGTGCCATCGGCTGCGTGACCCCAATCAAAGTGTTTTATCGCGGCGGCGATTGTACCATATTTTATGCGTACAGCCGCCCATTCGGCAGGGGTATTGTATCGCAGCTGAAGAGCCTGCAAAGCCAAAGGATTAAGAGGATGAATTGAATTTTCAGGGCCATTATTTGTACGCCCCGCTACGCTACTGGCGGGGTAACCATTGTCTTTTCGTGCTTATAGGGCGGTTACCTATGGGGCTATAAGCGGCGCCGCGCGTTGTTTTATATTAAGCCTCATAACCAAAAATGCGCTAATACTGACAAGGGTTATTTACCCATGTAAAGGATAATTTTTCTCACCGAACCTCAGAAAAAGCATACCGTCTCAGTGTTTTAGCTTACCTTCTGCTCATCGCTATAAGGATGAAAGATGTGAAGCGGCACGGGAATTTTAACTTAAATTAATTAATTCTCGCGACAAATAACCAGTAATTTTGAATTCCTTACATTCCCCCCTATTGCACAACGCATTTTATCGCTCTATTATTAGTTCAACAAACCACCCCACAATATAAGTTTGAGATTACTACAATGAGCGAAGCACTTAAAATTTTGAACAACATCCGTACTCTTCGTGCGCAGGCAAGAGAATGCACCCTGGAAACGCTCGAAGAAATGCTGGAAAAATTAGAAGTCGTTGTTAACGAGCGCCGTGAAGAAGAAAACGCCGCCGCGGCAGAAATTGAAGAGCGTACGCGTAAGCTGCAGCAATATCGTGAAATGCTGATCGCTGACGGTATTGATCCGAATGAACTGCTGAGCACCATGGCAGCCGTTAAAGCCGGTACCAAAACCAAGCGTGCTGCACGTCCGGCTAAATACAGCTATGTCGACGAAAACGGCGAAACCAAAACTTGGACCGGCCAGGGCCGTACCCCGGCGGTGATCAAAAAAGCAATGGATGAGCAAGGTAAATCACTGGACGATTTCCTGATCTAATCTCCGTTGTTACGATATAAAAAATCCCGCTGCGGCGGGATTTTTTTTGCCCCCAGGGGCCGATATAAAAAACCGGGAGCGCATCTGCGACTCCCGGTTTTGTGCTTTCAGCAGCGCTGCAGATTACTTAGCAACCGCGGTTTCCAGCCAGGCTTTAAAATCGTCACCCAGCGTTTTGTGGCGAATACCATATTCGACGAACGCCTGCATGTAGCCAAGCTTATTACCGCAGTCATGGCTCTTGCCTTTCATATGATAAGCTTCGACCGTCTCTTTTTCGATCAGCATATCAATCGCGTCAGTCAGCTGAATTTCATCACCGGCACCCGGAGGAGTCTTCGCCAGCAGCGGCCAGATATCGGCGCTGAGGACATAGCGCCCCACCACCGCCAGGTTGGACGGGGCGACGTCAGCTTTTGGCTTCTCGACCACGCCTACCATCGGCACGCTTTCTCCCGGCTTGAGAGATTCACCTTTGCAGTCAACGACACCGTAAGCGGTCACGTCGTCGACAGGCTCAACCATAATCTGGCTGGCGCCGGTCTCATCGAAACGAGAGATCATCTCTGCGAGGTTATCGCGGCTCAGATCGGATTCATATTCATCCAGAATAACGTCTGGCAGAATAACTGCGACCGGCTCATCACCCACCACCGGATGGGCGCAAAGCACCGCGTGTCCCAGACCTTTTGCCAGGCCCTGACGAACTTGCATAATGGTTACGTGCGGCGGACAAATAGACTGTACTTCTTCCAGCAGCTGGCGTTTCACACGTTTTTCCAGCATCGCTTCCAGCTCAAAACTGGTATCGAAATGGTTTTCGATAGAGTTTTTGGACGAGTGCGTTACCAGAACAATTTCAGTAATTCCTGCAGCGATACATTCATTAACAACGTACTGAATTAACGGCTTATCTACCAGCGGCAGCATTTCTTTTGGAATCGCTTTGGTGGCCGGCAGCATCCTGGTGCCTAATCCCGCAACCGGGATAACCGCTTTTCTGACTTTAGAATTAAGGGCAGCCATTGAAATCTCCTGGACTGTTTGTTTTTTAAACTTCTCGTTACAAATAACGTGTCGAGTATATCAGTCAACCGCGTATTCACTGGTCTGAAAAGCTTCCGATAGCCTCGAATTAGGACTTTTACGCATAAAACTGCTCGATGTTACCACCGCTAAAGGACAACGGGTAATCCCGTCTGCTTAGATATAAACGCAATTGCTCACTCCGCAGACAACATTAAGCGTAAACGGCCTCCCGCCCCCCAAATTTGGCACTGCCATGAGGTACAGCGTTGACTAATTTGATTAAGGTAAGCATCACCCAGGGTGCCCAAAGGAACGCCATTGCTAATCTGAATTTGATGCTCACCGGTATTCAGCGTGCCATTAAGTCCCGCCGACACCAGAATTAAATTTTTCAGTCCGCTGTGGTAATACCCCACTAACAAAGGAAACTGGCCGGGAAGGTTTGCCTGACGCAGGAGCTGATTCACCTGTTTTAGCAGACTCCCCATTTCTGGTAGCCGCTGTCCCTGATGCGCCAGCTGCTCCTGTAGCAAGCCATTGAACAACGCGCGCAATAATAAAGCGGCCAGGACGCCATTATCTCCTGCCCGTGTGACATCCAGACAATAGAAGGCCAAATCATTGTCTGAGAGCGGCGCGATATCAAGTACCAGACCGGGTTTATCCGCCGACACCAGCTGGCGATAATGAATGCGGCAGTGCGACATTTCCTGTTGCACCGGCGGCTGTAATTCCTGCAGTAATCGTGAAGCCGCAGTGGGATTACTGACCAGCGCGTCCCAGTCCTCAAATAATCGCTCTTCCTCTTCCACCCGTGAACTGAACATCGCAGGATAGAGGCAGGCATAAACGGTTTCGCGCAGGCGATCGAAATCTTTTACTGGCTTTAACAACACGTCCTGAACGCCAAGCCGCAACGCTTTGGCTATATCGGCCATGTTTTCGGTAGCGGAAATCATCAGGATCGGTAGCTGCTCGCCGCGATTACGCAACGTTTCCACCAGCTCCAGACCGTTCATTCTCGGCATCGAAATGTCGCAAATCATCAGGTCCGGATGCACCTCCGTCATTTTATGCAGGGCATCCTTGCCATCTTCCGCCTGGAAGGTTGTTGCTCCCAGCGAGGTCAGCCATCCATGCAAGAGTGAGCGGAAAACGGGTTCGTCTTCAACTATCAGAATCTGTTTTCCCGCCAATGGCTGCGTCATGATATCTCCCCTGGCTGACGATAATTCAATAGTGGCACGCTATTCTCACTATCGCCTGTCAGAATTTGCTTAAGTCAGGTACTCGTGCGTTAAATCGCGGTACGCACTAAGGGTAATAATTCATCCATTTTCTTTTCTACCGCCAACTGCCCTGCGGTAATCGCCTCGCCGGCGCGATGGAAATCAAGCGTCGAGACTTGCGGACAGTACGGTTGCAACAGGATATCCGGCGGGTCACCCGCCATACGATTGCGTTTAAGACGGTTCTCCAGGACCTGGATAGAGGTGGTCATGATCTCCATCGCCGTCGGCGTCACGGCCGTACGGCGGGAACTCATTTGCGTCAAGCGTGCGCGCAGACGAGTATGCCATGGCCCCTCCTTCGCTTCGGCTTCCCGCCGCGGCGTTTCGAGGGAGAATAAATCCTGCTGCATAAGGTGGGCATCATGTTGCAAATCCACGGCAATCACGATATCCGCCCCCATTGCCCGCGTAAGCGATACGGGAACCGGATTGACCACCGCGCCATCGACCAGCCAGTAACCGTTATGCCTGACCGGCGACATTAACCCCGGCATACTGCAGGAGGCTCGAATCGCTAAGTGCAGATCGCCTTCGGTAAACCACAGCTCCCGGCCAGTGCTTAAATTTGTCGCGACGGCGGCAAATCGCCGCTCGCAGTGTTCGATATCGGTCACGGGCATGATGCGGCGATAATGATTGAACACCTTTTCACCCCGCAGTAGTCCACCGCGGCGCCAGGAGAGGTCCATCAGTTTCAAAACGTCCCAGTTACTGAAAGAGCAGACCCAGGACTCAAGGGCCGGGAGTCGGTTACAGGCATACGCCGCCCCTACCAGCGAACCGATAGAGCAACCGGCCACGATATCAATCTCAATGCCGGCCTGCTGGAGGGCGTTGATGACGCCAATGTGCGACCATCCGCGGGCGGCGCCCGCACCTAACGCCAGACCAATTTTAAGCTTTCTCATTAGTACTGATAACTATCCTTCCACTCTGAGCGTGGCAACATTGTCACGGCTCAGTTAACATAAAGCCCTTTGGCGTAGAAGCGCCGTTACTCTTTCTTCCATGGAGGCAGTTTTGTCGCAATTATGCCCCTGTGGCAGCGCACTGGAGTATAGCTCATGTTGCCAGCGATATCTGTCCGGCGCTGAGCTTGCGCCAGGCCCGTCACAGCTTATGCGCTCCCGTTACAGCGCGTTCGTCATGAAAGATGCCGACTATCTGATCAAAACCTGGCATCCGTCCTGTCAGGCGCAGCAGTTTCGCGCCGAACTGGAGAAAGGCTTTGCCCACACCGAATGGCTGGGCTTAACCCTGTTCGCCAGCGATGATGGACGAGCCGCCAATGAAGGCTTTGTCAGCTTTATCGCCCGCTTTAATGACAATAACCGCCCGGGCGCCATTATTGAACGTTCCAGATTCTTAAAAGAAAATGGACAGTGGTACTATATCGACGGGACACGGCCGCTGATTGGCCGTAACGACCCCTGCCCTTGCGGTTCAGGTAAAAAATTTAAAAAATGCTGCGGCCAGTAACGCTACCGCAGCGCTTGCAAACACTACAGGATTTTCCTCGCGATGCATTCATTACAACGTAAAGTACTACGCACTATTTGCCCTGATCAGAAAGGCCTCATCGCGCGTATCACCAATATCTGCTACAAGCACGAACTTAACATTGTGCAGAACAACGAATTTGTTGACCACCGTACCGGTCGTTTCTTTATGCGCACCGAACTGGAAGGCATCTTCAACGACGCTATTCTGCTGGCCGATCTGGACAGCGCCCTGCCGGAAGGCTCGATTCGTGAACTCAATCCGGCAGGCCGCCGCCGGGTAGTGATTCTGGTGACGAAAGAGGCGCACTGCCTCGGCGATCTGCTGATGAAAGCCAACTACGGCGGGCTGGATGTCGACATTGCCGCGGTTATTGGCAACCATGACACCCTGCGCCCGCTGGTGGAACGTTTTGGCATCCCGTTTGAACTGGTCAGCCATGAAGGGCTGAGCCGCGAAGAGCACGACAAGCAGATGGGCGACGCGATTGCCGCCCATGAACCGGATTACGTGGTGCTGGCCAAGTATATGCGCGTTCTTACGCCGGAATTTGTCGCTCGTTTCCCGAACAAGATCATTAATATTCACCACTCGTTCCTGCCGGCGTTTATCGGCGCGCGTCCGTATCATCAGGCCTATGAGCGCGGCGTGAAGATCATCGGCGCCACCGCCCACTACGTGAATGATAACCTGGACGAAGGTCCCATCATTATGCAGGACGTCATTCACGTCGATCATACTTATACCGCAGAAGATATGATGCGTGCCGGGCGCGATGTCGAAAAAAACGTATTGAGCCGGGCGCTGTATCAGGTCCTGGCGCAGCGCGTCTTCGTCTACGGTAACCGGACGATTATTCTTTAATCGACTGAGAAATGAATTGGTTAGCTTTCCGGCGTTACGGGTAAAAATCAGGCAACCAGTTTATTTTTGTCAAAGGAATGCTTTACAGGGGCGCATCATTTGGTATGATGCGCCCCGCTTCCCGAGAAGGAAGCAGGCCAGTACTAAGCATTACCCCGTGGTGGGGTTCCCGAGCGGCCAAAGGGAGCAGACTGTAAATCTGCCGTCATCGACTTCGAAGGTTCGAATCCTTCCCCCACCACCATTATTCACTACAGTGATAGGGTTTCCCCGGCAGGCGTAAACGATGTTTGCACTTAGCGGGAAGGGTAAGAACCTTCGACTAAGGTTCGACTCAAGCGCCAGCGAGAGAACGTTGCCGCAGGCAACGGCCCGAAGGGCGAGGAGCGATAGCGACGAGTTATCCTTCCCCCACCACCATTCACTTTGCTGAATAGCCTACAATTTGATTTTACCCCTGGTGGGGTTCCCGAGCGGCCAAAGGGAGCAGACTGTAAATCTGCCGTCATCGACTTCGAAGGTTCGAATCCTTCCCCCACCACCATCTCTTCATGTATTACCCAACTTACTTCACTTGCGATACTCTATATTCTGCCCCACGGGGAAGGATGAGAAGCGTCGACTAAGGTTCGACTCGAGCGTAGCGAGAGAACGTTGCCTGTGCCGACCGGCAGCCCGGACTGGTGCGCCGCGCCGCCTCCGGGAAACTCACAGCGGGGGCAGTCGTCTCTTCACCGGCGAACTTTTCACCACCGAGGTATTGCACTGAGCAAATTCGGCCAGGCCGTCAAGCAGCGTATCCAGTTGGGCAATATCACGCACCACCAGTCGCATCACGAAACAATCCTCTCCGGTCACTTTGTCACTTTCGATGCACTCCGGCATCGCCTGGATATATTTATCCACCTTCTGCAGCAGACCAGGCAGCGGCCGTACCCGCACCAGCGCCTGCAGGCTGTAGCCCAGCGCGGCAAGATTCACCCGCGCCCCATAGCCCTGGATCACCCCCCGCTCCTCCAGGCGCTTCACCCGCTCGGCGGTGCTCGGCGAGGTCAGCCCCACCCGCGCGCTCAATACCTTCAACGAGACTCTGGCGTCCTGAGTCAGGCAAGCGAGGATCGCCCGGTCAATTTCATCAAGTAAGTCATTCATGGTTTTCACCTAATTATGAAAGGAATTTCCCCCTGCTTACCTTAATTCAGCCATGTCAGGCTGTCAGGATTTTTCGCACAATAATGGAAAACTACTGGAGGTGAAATATGCAACTTACCCGCGGCGTCTGGCAAATGAGCCTGGCGATGATAATTTCTGGCTCGATCGGCGCGTTCGTGCTGCTCTCTGGTTTGCCGGTAATTGATGTGGTGTTCTGGTGCTGCCTGATTGGCGCGCTCACCCTGCTGCTGTTTATCGTTCTCAGCCGCCAACCCTTCAGTCGTCTCACGCGCTGCACCCTCGCCCTCGCGGTGCTTGGCGGCATTGCGCTGGTCATCAACTGGCTGCTGCTTTTTGCCGCCTACTCGCGTATTTCAATTGGCATGGCCACGGTGGTCTACAACACCCAGCCGTTTATGCTGGTACTGATGGGCATGGTGCTAGGGGAGCGAGTCAGCGCCGTAAAATGGGGATGGTTACTGCTGGCCTTCGGCGGCGTGGTGATCCTGCTGTCAAGCGAGCTTGCCCCGGCGCACGGCGATAGTCTCGCGACCGGCGTTTTGCTGGCATTAGGCGCAGCATTTTTCTATGCTCTGACCGCCATTATCGCCCGCAAACTGCATCCGCTCCCTGCTCAGCATATCGCCTTTATTCAGGTGCTGGTCGGCGTCGTGATGCTGCTGCCGCTGGTGCAAATGCCCGAGTTTTCTGCCAGCTTTCCCTGGCGCTATCTGCTGATCCTCGGCGTCGTCCATACCGGGATCATGTATCAGCTTTTATATAGCGCGATACAGAAGCTGCCAACGCCCATTACCGGTTCACTCTCCTTTATTTATCCACTGGTGGCGATGGGGGTCGACTATCTGGTCTTCCACCATGCGTTAACCCCTGTGCAGTGGTGCGGCGGGATGCTGATTCTGTTTGCCGCCGCGGGGAATAACCTCGGCTGGGGCGAAAAAAAACCCCGCCAGAGCGGGGTCAGTCAGCAGTCGCGGGCCAGTTAGCGACGGGCGCGAACAATCTGGTATTTGCGCGTCAGGTACTCTACCGGCGCGCTCCAGATATGAACCAGACGGGAGAACGGGAACAGCAGGAACAGGGTCATACCCAGCACCAGGTGGACGCGGAAGATAAACGCCACGCCATCCAGGTGCTGCGACGCACCGCCGTGGAAGGTGACCACCGACTGCGCCCAGCCGACCAGCTTCATCATTTCGCTGCCGTCCATATGCTGGGCTGAGAACGGGATCGTCAGCAGGCCCAACGCACACTGCACCATCAGCAGGGAGAGGATCAGAATATCCGCGCCGGTGGTGGTGGCGCGAACGCGCGGGCTGAGCAGACGACGCTTGAGCAGCAGTAAACCGCCCACCAGGGTCATCACGCCGCAGGCGCCGCCGGCGATCATCGCCATCTTCTGCTTGACGTCGATCGGCAGGAAGGATTCATACATCCAGTGCGGCGTCAGCATGCCGAGGAAGTGGCCGGCGAAAATGCCGAGGATGCCGATATGAAACAGGTTCGACGCCAGATTCATCCCTTTACGGTCCAGCATCTGGCTGGAGGCCGCGCGCCAGGTGTACTGACCGTAGTCATAGCGCAGCCAGCTGCCGATCAGAAACACCGAGCCCGCAATGTACGGATAAATGTCAAAGAAGAACATATTCAGGAAGTGCATTATTGCTGTCCTCCGTTAGAGATATTCAGATATTGCGGGGCCACGGCTCCGGCAAAACGACGCTGGTGAGCGGAAATCTCCGACTCGCCGCAGCCCTGGTCGGCAAAGAATTTAACCTGTTCTTCTTCCCAGACTGCGTCCAGCGCCTGCGGCGTATCGTCGCGGGCTTCGTCGGCAATCTTCTCCGCCACTTTCTGGCTGTCGACCTGAGTGTTGGCCAGCTTCAGCAGCAGCTCGAACAGCACCGCATAGCGGCTCTCGCGCTGCTGCAGGCGCGCGCTGAGCAGGCCGAGGATCGGCGCGACGTCCCGCAGGCCGCCAAGCGCTTCCTCTTCCGGCAGCTGCGCCAGATACTCCAGATACAGCGGCAGATGATCCGGCAGCTCATGGCTATCGAGCAGCAGACCGTGGCGCTCATACTGCGCCATCAGGTCAACCATCGCCTGCCCGCGATCGCGGGATTCGCCGTGCACGTGTTCAAACAGCAGCAGCGAGGTGGCCCGTCCGCGGTCAAACAGTTCGCTGTAGGCCGCCTGGGCATCCAGCGGATCCTGAGCCAGCAGATCGCGCAGAAAAACGCCCAGCGCGTGAGCATCTTCTTTGCTGAGTTTCTCCGATGACGCGAGCGCCTCGAACATCTCCTGCTGATGCTGCCATAAGGCAGCGTCAGGGTATTCGAGCAAACGCGACACAATCACAAGTTCAATCATGCGTGCGGCTCCGTTTTGCTGGTCACGTCGATGGCGTCGATGCGACGGCTGTTGAACAGGTTGAACTGGCTGTCAGAGCCGTGGCAGCCGTCGCCAAAGCTAAAGCCGCAGCCATTTTTCTCCGGAAACGCTTCCCGCGCCTGTTCACGATGGCTGCTCGGCACCACGAAACGATCTTCGTAGTTGGCGATCGCCAGGTAGCGGTACATCTCCTGAGCCTGCGCTTCGCTTAAGCCCACCTCTTCCAGCGCGCGGGTATCGACAACACCGTCAACGGTTTCCGCCCGCTTATAGTGACGCATCGCCAGCATCCGCTTCAGGGCCAACAGGACCGGTTGGGTATCGCCGGCGGTCAGCAGATTGGCCAGATACTGCACCGGAATACGCAGGCTTTCCACGTCCGGCAGAATCCCGTTGCTGCCCAGTTCGCCGGCATCGGCGGCGGACTGAATCGGCGACAGCGGCGGCACGTACCAAACCATCGGCAGGGTGCGATATTCCGGGTGCAGCGGCAGGGCCAGCTTCCAGTCCATCGCCATTTTCCAGACCGGCGACTGCTGCGCGGCTTCAATCACGCCCTGCGGTACGCCATCTTTCAGCGCCTGCTCAATCACTTTCGGGTCGTTCGGATCGAGGAACACGTCCAGTTGACGCTGATAGAGATCTTTCTCGTTCTCGGTGCTGGCGGCATTTTCGATCGCGTCCGCGTCATACAGCAGGACGCCGAGGTAGCGGATTCGGCCCACGCAGGTTTCGGAGCATACCGTCGGCATTCCGGATTCAATACGCGGGTAGCAGAAGATGCACTTCTCAGATTTCCCGCTCTTCCAGTTGAAGTAGATCTTCTTGTACGGGCAGCCGGTGATGCACATCCGCCAGCCGCGGCACTTGTCCTGGTCGATCAGTACGATGCCGTCTTCTTCACGCTTATAGATGGCGCCGCTCGGGCAGGTTGCGACGCACGCCGGATTCAGGCAGTGCTCGCACAGGCGCGGCAGATACATCATGAAGGTGTTCTCGAACTGGCCGTACATCGCCTTCTGCATGTTGTCGAAGTTCTGGTCTTTGGCGCGCTTTTCAAACTCGCCGCCGAGGATCTCTTCCCAGTTCGGACCGCTGGTGATCTTGTCCATCCGCTGGCCGGTGATCAGCGATCGCGGACGGGCGATCGGCTGGTGTTTACTCTCCGGGGCGTTATGCAGGTTCTGGTAGTCGTAATCGAACGGCTCGTAGTAATCATCGATGCCCGGCAGATGCGGGTTCGCGAAGATTTTACCTAACAGCATCGCGCGGTTGCCCATACGCGGCTGCAGCTTGCCGTTGATTTTGCGGATCCAGCCGCCCTTCCATTTCTCCTGGTTTTCCCAGTCGTTCGGAAAACCAACGCCAGGCTTACTCTCCACGTTATTGAACCAGGCGTACTCCATCCCTTCCCGGCTGGTCCAGACGTTTTTACAGGTTACCGAGCAGGTGTGGCAGCCGATGCATTTATCGAGATTCAGCACCATGCCGACTTGTGAACGAATTTTCATTTTACGCTCTCCTGTACCTGGTCATTGCCTTCGCCGTCTAACCAGTTAATGTTCTTCATCTTACGTACCACCACAAACTCATCGCGGTTGGAGCCGACGGTGCCGTAGTAGTTAAAGCCATAGGCCAGATGGCCATAGCCGCCGATCATATGGGTCGGTTTCGGCGTAATACGGGTAACCGAGTTATGGATCCCGCCGCGCTGGCCGGTGACTTCAGAGCCAGGCAGGTTCACGATGCGTTCCTGCGCGTGGTACATCATGGTCATCCCGGCCGGCACGCGCTGGCTCACCACCGCGCGCGCCGTCAGGGCGCCGTTGGCGTTGAACACTTCGATCCAGTCGTTATCTTCGATACCCAGATCTTTCGCATCCGCCTCGCTCATCCAGACGATCGGACCGCCGCGTGACAGGGTCAGCATCAGCAGGTTATCGCTGTAGGTCGAGTGGATACCCCATTTCTGGTGCGGCGTCAGGAAGTTCAGCGCCTTCTCCGGGTTGCCGTTGGACTTCTCGCCCATCACCGCTTTCACCGAGCGGGTGTCAATCGGCGGACGATAAACCAGCAGGCTCTCGCCAAAGTCGCGCATCCACTGGTGATCCTGATACAGCGACTGACGACCGGACAGGGTACGCCATGGGATCAGCTCGTGAACGTTGGTGTATCCGGCGTTATAGGAGACGTGTTCGTCTTCCAGCCCGGACCAGGTCGGGCTGGAGATGATTTTCCGCGGCTGCGCCTGAATATCGCGGAAACGGATCTTCTCGTCTTCTTTGTTCAGCGCCAGGTGCGCGTGTTCGCGGCCGGTGATTTCGCTCAGCGCTTTCCACGCCTTCACCGCCACCTGACCGTTCGTTTCCGGCGCCAGGGTGAGGATCATCTCCGCGGCGTCGATGGCCGTTTCCAGCTTCGGCTGACCTTTCGCCGGGCCTTCGGCCTTGGTGTAGTTGAGCTTACGCAGCAGGTCCATTTCGCTCTGGGTATTCCAGGCGATGCCTTTCCCGCCGTTGCCGATGGTTTCCAGCAGCGGGCCAATGGAGGTGAAGCGCTCATAAGTCGCCGGGTAATCACGCTCGACCGGAATAATATGCGGGGCGGTTTTCCCCGGAATCAGGTCACATTCGCCCTTCTTCCAGTCTTTGACGTCCAGCGGCTGCGCCATTTCCGCGGCGGAATCATGCTGGATCGGCAGCGTAACGACGTCGGTTTCTTTACCGAGGTGGCCCACGCACACTTCAGAGAATTTCTTCGCGATACCTTTGTAGATATCCCAGTCACTCTTCGATTCCCAGGCCGGGTCAACGGCCGCTGACAGCGGATGAATAAACGGATGCATATCCGAGGTATTCATGTCGTCTTTTTCGTACCAGGTGGCGGTCGGCAGCACGATGTCGGAGTAGAGACAGGTGCTCGACAGACGGAAGTCGAGGGTCACCACCAGGTCCAGTTTGCCGTCGAGGCCGTTATCGCGCCATTCGACTTCTTCCGGCTTCACGCCGCCCTGCTTGCCAAGGTCTTTACCCTGAATGCCGTTCTCCGTACCCAACAGGTACTTGAGCATGTACTCATGGCCTTTACCGGAGGAGCCCAGCAGGTTGGAACGCCAGATAAACAGGTTACGCGGATGGTTTTTTCCGTTTTCCGGCTGCTCTGCCGCAAAGCGAATCGATCCCTCCTTCAGAGATTTGACGGTGTAATCCACCGGCGTCATGCCCGCTTTTTTCGCCTCATCGGCGATGCGCAGCGGGTTTACGCCCAGCTGCGGCGCCGACGGCAGCCAGCCCATCCGCTCGGCGCGGACGTTGAAGTCGATCAGATGGCCGCTGTAGCGGGATTTATCCGCCATCGGCGAGAGCAGCTCCTGCGCGGTCACGCTTTCATAGCGCCACTGGCTGGAGTGGTTATAGAAGTACGAGGTGCTGTTCATATGACGTGCCGGACGTTGCCAGTCAAGGGCGAACGCCAGCGGCTGCCAGCCGGTCTGCGGACGCAGTTTTTCCTGGCCCACATAGTGCGCCCAACCGCCGCCGCTCTGGCCGACGCAACCGCAGAAGATCAGCATGTTGATCAGACCGCGGTAGTTCATGTCGAGGTGGAACCAGTGGTTGAGACCCGCCCCGACGATAATCATCGACCGACCATGGGTTTTATCGGCGTTATCGGCAAACTCGCGGGCGGTACGGATAATATGCGCGCGGGAGACGCCGGTAATTTTCTCCGCCCAGGCCGGGGTGTAGGCTTTCACTTCATCATAACTGGCGGCGCAGTTGTCATCGTTCAGACCGCGCTCCAGGCCATAGTTGGCCATGGTCAGGTCGTACACGGTGGTCACCATGGCGGTGGAGCCGTCAGCCAGCTGCAGGCGTTTAACCGGCAGTTTGTGCAGCAGAATGTTTTCCAGCGCGACTTTGTTGAAGTGTTCAGAACCTTCGCCGCCGAAGTACGGGAAGCCGACGTCCGCGACCTCGTCATGGCTGCCCAGCAGGCTCAGACGCAGCTCAATCTCTTCGCCGGTTTTACCGTCGCGCTGTTCGAGGTTCCATTTGCCTTTGTCGCCCCAGCGGAATCCGAGGGAACCGTTCGGCACGGTCAGATCGCCCTTCTCATCAAAGGCGACGGTTTTCCATTCCGGATTCTTCTCCTGACCAAGGGAATCCACGAGGTCGGACGCGCGCAGCGTGCGGCCGGCGGCGTAATAGCCGTCGCGCTCCTCAAGCATCACCAGCATCGGCATGTCGGTGTAGCGACGCACGTAATCGGTGAAGTACTGGCTCGGTTTATCAAGATGGAACTCACGCAGCATCACGTGGCCCATCGCCAGCGCCATCGCGGCATCGGTACCCTGCTTCGGCGCCAGCCACAGATCGCAGAGCTTGGCGATTTCGGCGTAGTCCGGGGTGATGGCGACAGTTTTGGTCCCTTTATAGCGAACTTCGGTAAAGAAGTGCGCATCCGGGGTACGGGTCTGCGGCACGTTGGAGCCCCAGGCGATGATATAGCTGGAGTTGTACCAGTCGGCGGATTCCGGCACGTCGGTCTGCTCGCCCCAGGTCATCGGCGAGGCCGGCGGCAGGTCGCAGTACCAGTCGTAGAAGCTCAGGCAGGTACCGCCGATCAGCGACAGGTAACGAGCGCCGGAGGCGTAGGAGACCATCGACATCGCCGGGATCGGCGAGAAGCCGGCCACGCGATCCGGACCGTAAGTTTTCACGGTATAGACGTTGGAGGCGGCAATCAGCTCATTCACTTCCTGCCAGGAGGAGCGGACAAACCCGCCGCGACCGCGAGCCTGCTTGAAGCTTTTCGCTTTGTCGGCGTCTTCGATAATCGAGGCCCATGCCTCAACCGGATCGCTATGCTGGACCTTCGCTTCCCGCCACATCTTCATCAGGCGTTTGCGCATCAGCGGGTATTTCAGGCGGTTCGCGCTGTACAGATACCAGGAGTAGCTGGCGCCGCGCGGGCAGCCGCGTGGTTCGTGGTTTGGCAGGTCCGGACGGGTGCGCGGATAGTCCGTTTGCTGGGTTTCCCAGGTCACCAGTCCGTTTTTGACATAAATCTTCCAGCTGCATGAACCGGTGCAGTTGACACCGTGAGTGGAACGCACAATTTTGTCATGCTGCCAACGTTGACGGTATCCATCCTCCCAGTCCCGGTTGGTGTTTAGAAGCTGGCCGTGCCCATCGGCAAAGGTTTCACCCTTCTGTTTGAAGTAGCGAAACCGGTCCAGGAATTTACTCATCGGGTTTCTCCTGATATGGAGCCTGACGGCTCTCTGATAAATCGACATTGCTGGATTTGCAGCGAAGGTAACGCTATGAAAGCGGACGGGAATTGATAGCGATCAATACGGACTGGCTTGTTATCGCGGCGGAAATTGGCATTTACCACCAAGGTGGTAGGAAGTTAAATTTTTTAACTTAATGTTTTTTAATGGTTTTTATCGAAAAATGGGTCGCCAGGCGCGGAATTGTTCACCAGGGAGGTATTAAGGGGTAGAGCAGTGACGCTGGCAAGCCGTCCCTTCCCGGCTCAGTGGCCAATACGCATACAATCACCCCTTAGTATGTTGTAACTAAATAGGCCGGTAAAAAAAGGCGCCTCCTCCGGGAGTACGCCTTTACGAAGCAACATCGACGATAGCGAATTACTGACGCTTACGGCCGTATACCGCCCAGGTGATGATCACGCAGGCGATATAGAAGATCAGGAAGACTTTCATCGCGCCGGCCGGCGAGCCGGTCAGATCCAGCGAGATACCGAACGCCTTCGGAATAAAGAAGCCGCCGATGGCGCCAATAGCGGAGATAAAGCCCAGCGCCGCCGCGGTATCGGTCGCCGCCTCGCGCATCGCCTGGGCTTCGCTGCCGCCCTGGGCCTTCACCCGGTCCATGGTCAGCTTACGGAAGATCACGGAGATCATCTGGAAGGTGGAAGCGCTCCCCAGCCCGGCGGTCAGGAACAGCACCATAAACACCGCGAAGAAGGCGATGAAGTTACCGCCCTGGCCGTTGGTCGGCAGGGTCAGGAACAGCAGCGCACAGAAGACAGCCATCACCACAAAGTTGACCAGCGTCACGCGGGTACCGCCGAGACGGTCGGAGATCGCCCCGCCCATCGAACGCGCCAGCGCGCCAATAAACGGACCGAAGAAGGCGTAGTGCAGGATCTGCACGTCCGGGAACTGGGTCTTTGACAGCATGGCGAAACCGGCGGAGAAACCGATAAAGGAGCCGAAGGTCGCCAGATAGAGCAGCGCCATGATCCACAGGTGCAGGCGTTTGAGCACCGGCAGCTGTTCGCTCAGCGAGGCTTTAGAAGCGGACAGGTCGTTCATAAAGAACCACGCCGCCAGGGTGAAAATAATCAGGAAAGGTACCCAGATCCACGCGGCGTTTTCCAGATACAGCATTGAGCCGTCCGGCTGCTCGCTGCCGGTCCCGCCAAAAATGGCAAACACCGAGACCGACACCACCAGCGGCGCGACCAGCTGCATCACGCTGACGCCCATATTACCAAGGCCGCCGTTGACGCCCAGCGCCCCGCCCTGCTTCGCTTTCGGGAAGAAGAAGCTGATATTGGCCATACTGGAGGCGAAGTTGGCCCCGGCGAAGCCGCACAGCAGAGAGATGATCACGAAGACGCTAAACGGCGTGGAGGTATCCTGGACCGCAAAGCCCAGCCACACGCACGGCACAATCATGATCCCGGTACTGAACGCCGTCCAGCGGCGGCCGCCGAACAGCGGTACCATGAAAGCGTAAGGCACGCGCAACAAAGCGCCTGACAGCGCCGGCAGCGCGGTCAGCATAAACAGCTGATCGGTCGTAAACTGAAAGCCCACTTTGTTGAGGTTAACGGCAACGGCGCTGAACAACATCCACACGCAGAACGCCAGTAACAGACAGGGAACGGAGATCCATAAATTGCGGCTCGCCACATGGTGGCCGCGCTGTTGCCAGAATTCAGGATCTTCAGGCCGCCAGTCGGTAATGACCGAGCGGTTAGCCTTCTCCGGGAGGGAAGATTGACTCATAGATACCTCTGATTATTCATTTTTCCTGCCGCTACCTTAGGGGTTGCCCCGGGCGGTAAGTTGATATAAATCAAAGGAAAAGCGCGCGCTAATTTGTGCGAAAATAAACCATGCTCCGAAGTGAGTAGAGAATGGTGGGAAAAAAAGTGTGGTTTTTCACACGGCTGCCGGGATGCGTCTAACCCCTCTCCCAACGGCGCCTACCACCGACAATTAAGGAGTAACTCTTTGTGGGTATGGGTATACTCCAGGGGATAGCCGAGAATAAGCGCCACTCCCGGGGACACGACCGGTCAGGAGCCACGCATTCCATGTTAAAACGTCTTTTTACCCCGCTGACGCTGGTCAATCAACTGGCGTTGATCGTCCTGCTTGCCACCCTTACTGGCGTCGCCGGTATGGCGATCTCCGCGCGCCTGGTCAACGGCGTGCAGGGCAGCGCGCACGCCATTAACAAAGCCGGGTCATTACGCATGCAGAGCTACCGGCTGCTGGCGGCGATCCCGCTGAATGAACACGACCAAAAGCTGGTCGATGATATGACCGCCACCGTCTTCAGTCCGGAGCTGCAAAACTCCGCCCGCCGCGACGGGCAGGAGCGCCAGCTGCAGGCCCTGCAGCAGTACTGGCAGCTGGCGCTGGCTCCCGGCATGCAGCGCGCGGTCAACCAGGCGGAGGTCGCCCAGGATGTCGCCGACTTTGTCGATCGTATCGACCAGCTGGTCACCGCATTCGACCATACCACCGAGCAGCGTATCGAACGGGTGGTCTGGATCCATCGCCTCCTCGCCATCGGCATGGCGCTGCTGCTGATCTTCACCATCATCTGGCTACGCGCCCGCCTGCTGCGGCCATGGAAACAGCTGCTGAGCATGGCGCGAGCGGTGAGCCAGCGTGATTTCACCCAGCGGGCGCACATCAGCGGACGCAACGAAATGGCGACCCTCGGCATGGCGCTAAATAACATGTCGGAAGAGCTGGCGGAAAGCTACGCCGTGCTCGAGCGCCGGGTGCAGGAGAAGACCGCCGGGCTGGAACAGAAGAACGAGATCCTCGCTTTCTTATGGCAGGCCAACCGCCGGCTGCACGCCAACGCCCCGCTCTGTGAACGCATTTCGCCGGTGCTGAACGGCCTGCAGGGTCTGACGCTGCTGCGCGATATCGAGGTGCGGGTCTACGATCTGGAAGATGAAGACAACCATCAGGAGTTTACCTGCCACTCGGATAATGAGTGTGACGACATGGGCTGCTACCTCTGCCCACGCAACCTGCCGCCGCTGCCGGATGGCGGAACGACGCTGAAGTGGCGGCTGTCGGATGCGCATAATCAGTACGGCATCCTGCTGGCGACGCTGCCGGTTGGCCGTCATCTCAGCCACGATCAGCAGCAGCTGGTGGATACTGTGGTTGAACAACTGACCAGCACCCTGGCGCTGGACCGCCATCAGGAGAAACAGCAGCAGCTGATCGTTATGGAAGAGCGGGCCACTATCGCCCGCGAGCTGCATGATTCCATCGCCCAGTCGCTATCCTGTATGAAGATGCAGGTCAGCTGCCTGCAGATGCAGGGCGACGCCTTGCCGGCGGAGAGCCGTCAGCTGCTGGGGCAGATACGTAACGAGCTGAATACCTCCTGGGCCCAGCTGCGTGAGCTGTTGACCACCTTCCGCCTGCAGCTGACCGAGCCGGGCCTGCGCCCGGCGCTGGAGGCCAGCTGTCAGGAGTACAGCGCCCACTTCGGCTTTACGGTGCAGCTTGATTATCAGCTCCCGCCGCGCTTTGTGCCGTCGCATCAGGCCATTCACCTGCTGCAGATCGCCCGCGAAGCGTTAAGCAATGCCCTGAAGCATGCCAGCGCGACCCAAGTCACCGTGACGGTGTCACAACGCGATAATCAGGTCCGTCTGGTGGTGGCGGATAACGGCCGCGGCGTGCCGGACCACGCAGAGCGGAGTAACCATTACGGTTTAATCATTATGCGGGATCGCGCGCAAAGTCTGCGCGGCGACTGTCAGGTTCGGCGCCGGGAAACCGGCGGGACCGAAGTGATCGTCACGTTTATCCCGGAAAAAACGTTTTCTATCCAATAAGGAGACCCCCATGAGTCAACAGGAACGGGCAACCATCCTTCTCATTGACGACCATCCGATGCTGCGCACCGGCGTGAAACAACTGATCAGCATGGCGCCGGACATCCAGGTGATTGGCGAAGCCAGCAATGGCGCGCAAGGTATCGAGCTGGCGGAGTCGCTGGATCCGGACCTGATCCTGCTGGACCTCAATATGCCGGGCATGAACGGTCTGGAGACGCTGGACAAACTGCGTGAGAAATCGCTGTCTGGCCGGGTGGTGGTCTTCAGCGTCTCTAACCATGAAGAGGACGTTGTTACCGCCCTCAAGCGCGGCGCCGATGGCTATCTGCTGAAAGACATGGAGCCGGAAGATCTGCTGAAAGCGCTGCAGCAGGCCGCCGCCGGCGAGATGGTATTAAGCGAAGCGTTAACCCCGGTGCTGGCCGCCAGCCTGCGCGCCAACCGCGCCACCTCCGATCGCGACATCAGCCAGCTGACCCCGCGCGAGCGCGACATCCTCAAGCTGATCGCCCAGGGGCTGCCGAACAAAATGATCGCCCGCCGGCTGGATATCACCGAAAGCACCGTCAAAGTGCACGTCAAGCACATGCTGAAGAAAATGAAGCTCAAATCCCGGGTGGAAGCCGCGGTATGGGTCCACCAGGAGCGAATTTTTTAAGGCGAGTCCGTCCACGAGACGCCAGGCGCGGTGAACTTGATCAGCGGCTCGGTCAGCGTCAGGACGATCTCATTGGAGGAGACGCGCTGCCCCTGTTTATCCTCTACCACCACCGACAGGCGCCAGCGGTTCGCGGCGCCCGGTTCACTGTTCCACACCGGCATAATCACGCTCCAGCCATCGGGGCTGCTGGCATCCACCGGCGGCGTCAGGCTGAGCGCCTGGGTGTCGCCCTGCCAGTGCAGCGACTTGATGCCGTGCAGACTATGGATCTGCAGCTTCAGCTGCACCGTCTCCCCGGACTGTAGATCCCAGGGCGGCGTGGCCAGGTAGACCGTCAGATTTTTGCGCTGCCGATACTCCACCACCGGCAGATTATCCCGCTCCGGGCTGTCGAAGCGGCTGCCGCGCAGTGAGTTGCTGAACGCCACCTCGTCCGCCGCCAGCTGCTGCTTGAGCGGCACGCCAAAGCGGTAGTTGAGCTTCAGGCCAACGTTGTTCTGGCTGACGCCATTTTCCCCTTGCTTATGCTTGGCGGTCACGGTGACCAGCGGGACCGGGGTATAATTGAGCCCGACGGAGACGGCCACCGGGTTATGGTAGCCTGTGCCGGTGTGAAACAGATCGACGCTGTCGCCGAAGTACTGTTCGACGCTGACGCTGGTGTTGATGTGCTCATAAAACGGCAGCCGCGCCTGGGCGGTAACGTCATACCCCGCGGCCATCCGCTGCTCCTGAGTTTGATTCTCCCGCAGCTGCCAGTCGCCCAGCGGATGATAGTAGTTCGCCGACAGGCGGAGATATTCCCCCCACGCCTCGGCGCCGACGCTGCCGCGGGCCAGGCTTTCGCTCAGCACCTTGTCATAAAACGAGTTATAGCCCAGCAGCCAGCCGCCGACCCGCCAGCGCTGGCCAAGCCCAATATTGCCCACCAGATCGTTCTCGCGCCGGGTTACCGAATACTGGTTCCACGTCAGGTAGCGATCGTTATCCTGCAATGGCACGAACCAGCTCCCTTTACTGCCGGTGAACTTCCCCTCTTTATCGACCAGCAGGTCGACATTGGCGTTGCCCCACGGCGAGAGCCAGCTCTCCAGCTGGTGGCTCACTTCATTGCCGAGTTTGTTGATGGCGAACATCTGCGCCTGCTCGCCCGCCGTCAGTCCGTTATCGCTCATGCTGGCCTCGCCGAATTTCTTCGCCACTTCGGCAAAGTGTCTGGCGTCGTCATCGACCTGCGGGGCGATCCCCAAATCGGGCAAGGGATCTTCTCCCTGGGGCGTAAGAGCGGTGTCGCTGGCGGTCAGCGCCCAGACAGGAGCGCCCGGCAGCAGCAGGAGAAAGATCAGGGATGGCAGCAAACGGTACGACACAGGCATCAACAGGTTTTGCGCGGGCTCGCAGAAAAAATTGGAAGATAGTTTTAGTTTATCGTCTTTTCCCTTCTCCCGCAGCCCTGCGGACAATTCCAGGAATATGCTGAAACCGGTTGGGCAAATAGTCGCCCAACCACAGAAGGTGCCGCCGCGCCGTTACGCCCCGGCGCGGGCCGGTTGCGCCGTCAGCAGCGCGTTGAGCTCCGGCACGCAGGAGCCGCAGTTGGTCCCGCACTTAAGCCTGGCGCCCAAAGCCCCAACGCTGGCGCAGCCGCTGGCGATGGCCTCGCCGATCGCCCGCTCCCCCACCCCAAAACAGCTGCAGACGATCCGCCCCGGCGGCGCGGCGGCGGCGTCCGGTCGGCCGCTGAGCAACGCATGGCGCCGGGCGGCGTCGGACGGCGGCGCGGCGAAGGCGGCGCTTATCCCTGCGCTATCCACCGCCGGCTCGCGCGCATCGCTCCACCAGCCCAGCATCAGCCTCCCCTGATGCCACGCCAGCAGGTTCCACACCGCGCCGCCGTCTGCTATCTGCAGCTGCCAGCCGCGCTGCGCGCACCAGACGCTGAGCCACTGTCGGGCTGACGCCTCCCCGGCCAGCGAGTAGTGCAATACGCCCGCCGCCGCCCGCCGCCGCCAGTGCCAGGCCGCAGGAAACGGCAGCGGTTCGCGACAAAACAGTTCGCTATGCCAGGCAGGCTGCCAGGGGGCGATGGCCACCGCCGCCTGTTTACTCTCCGGCTGGGCGGAATGCGGGTCCGTGACGGCGGCCAGCAGATTATTCACCCGCCCCTGGCGGGCGAACTGATTGTTCCAGTGCATTGGGACAAACAGCGAGCCGGGGCGCTGGCCTTCGCTGATCGCCACTTTCGCCACCATCACCCCATGGCGCGACCAGATCCGCGCCAGCCCGCCGGCGACAAGCTGGTAGCGAACGGCGTCCTGCGGCGCCACCTCCACCACCGGCTCCGCGATATGCTGCATCAGCCGCGGCACGGCGCCGGTGCGGGTCATGGTGTGCCACTGATCGCGGATCCGCCCGCTGTTGAGGATCAGCGGATAAAAGACATCGGTTGCCGCCCGGGTCGGCTGAGGCGTCACTGGCACCATCCGCAGCCTGCCATCGCTATGCCAGCCGCGCGTGACATCCC
Source organism: Klebsiella sp. C283 (assembly GCF_048822555.1). Taxonomy (NCBI): domain Bacteria; kingdom Pseudomonadati; phylum Pseudomonadota; class Gammaproteobacteria; order Enterobacterales; family Enterobacteriaceae; genus Klebsiella; species Klebsiella sp. C283. Next base: position 115,219 of record NZ_JBMEZS010000011.1, on the reverse strand, counting down.
AGGCGGCGCGGCGGCGGCTGACCGGCCAGCGTACCGGCGCCATAGCGTCCCATGCCTCGCGGCTGAGATCCGCCAACGCGCCGATATCAAACGCCCGCTGGCCGTCGTTTTCGAAACCGGACAGCGCCGCATGCTCGCGGAAGACGTCATGCGGATGCTGCCAGGTAAACGCCTCGCGATACCCCAGCGCCTGCCCCACTCTGGCGATGATCCACCAGTCCGCTTTCGCCTCCCCCGGCGGCGGCAGGAAGCTACGCTGACGGGAGATGCGCCGCTCCGAGTTGGTGACCGTGCCATTTTTCTCGCCCCAGGCCAGCGCAGGAAAGCGAATGTGGGCGAATTGTCCGGTATCCGTCTCAGCGGCGACATCCGAGACGATCACCAGCGGACAGCCGGCCAGCGCCTGGCTCACCGCGTGGCTGTCGGGGAGCGACACCACCGGGTTGGTGCCCATGATCCACACCGCTTTCACCTCGCCGCGGCCGATGGCGGCAAACAGCTCCACGGCGGTCAGCCCCGGGGTCTGCGCCAGCCGCTCGGTTCCCCAAAAGCGGGCCAGCCGCTGCAGATCGTCTGGCACAAAATCCATGTGCGCCGCCAGCATCGTCGCCAACCCGCCGACTTCGCGCCCGCCCATGGCGTTGGGTTGACCGGTCAGCGAAAAGGGGCCGCAGCCGCGGCGGCCATACTTTCCGCTGGCCAGATGGACGTTGATGATGGCATTACATTTGTCGCTGCCGCTGGCTGACTGGTTAATTCCCATGGTGTAGAGGGTGATGGCCCGCGGGGCGGCGATAAAATCGCGATAGAAACCCGCCACCTCATCGGCGGGCAGGCCGCAAAAAGCCGCCACTTTCGCCACGTCCCAGCCGCGGGCGGCGGCCAGCGCCTGCGGGCCGTCGCGAAAACCGTCGACGCAGGCCCCGGCCTGCGCCAGGGCGTTAAGCAACCCCACGAACAGCCCGCCGTCGCTTCCCGGCGCCAGCGCCAGATGGCGATCGGCGATTTCGCAGGTGGCGGTGCGCCGGGGGTCTATCGCCACGATCTGTAGCCGGGGATTATCCCGCTTCGCCTGCGCCAGACGCTGGTACAGCACCGGGTGCGCCCAGGCGGCGTTCGAGCCGACCAGCACCACCAGATCGCTGTTTTCCACATCCTCATAGCTACAGGGCACCACGTCGGCGCCAAAGGCCCGCTTGTAGCCGGTCACCGCCGAAGACATGCACAGCCGCGAATTGGTATCGATGTTCGCCGCGCCGATAAATCCCTTCATCAGCTTGTTGGCGGCATAGTAATCCTCCGTCAACAGCTGGCCGGAGGCGTAGAAGGCCACCGCCTGCGGACCGTGCTGGTCGATAACCTGTTGCAGGCGGGAAGCGGTCTCCGCCAGCGCCTGAGACCAGGCCACCGGCTGGCCGTCCACCTCCGGCGCCAGCAGCCGCCCCGCCAGGCCCGTGGTCTCCCCTAGTGCCGCCCCTTTGACGCACAGGCGGCCGAGGTTGGCCGGGTGCTGTTCGTCGCCGCGCACGCTCACCTGACCCGCGTCATCCACGCTCGCCAGCACGCCGCAGCCTACGCCGCAGTAGGGACAGGTCGTTCGGATGGTCTTCATCAGGAGGCCTCCGCTCGCGCCAGCAGCTGCTGGCTGCCCACCCACACTTTGCCGTTTTCCACTTTCACCGGCCAGGCGCGCACTGCCTGTTCACCGCCGTCGCACGGCCAGCCGTCGCGCAGGCGAATCCGCTGTTTGTACAGCGGGGAGATCACCACCGGTTCCCCGCCGACGTCCCCTAACAGCCCCCGCGACAACACGTTGGCCGCGCTGCCCGGCTCGCGGTTGTCCAGGGCATACACCCGATCGCCAAAGCGGAACAGGGCGATCTGCCGCTCCCCTAACCGGGCGCCGATCCCCGCCTGCGCCGGGATGGCGTCAAGGTCGCAAATCGCCTGCCACGGCCGGGATGGGAGTTCGCCTTCGGGCAACGCTTCAGCAGGCAACGGCTGCGGCTGACCGCGCAGATCGTGGCGCTGCACCGCCTCGTCGGGCTGGTCGCTGTTCACGAAGGAGCGGAACAGCGCCAGGCGCTGGGGATCGTTGAGCGTGGTCTGCCACTCGCACTGGTAGCTGTCGACGATGCGGGCCATCTCCTGTTCCAGCTCCTCGCCAATGCCGAGGCTGTCCTCCATCACCACCTGCCGCAGGTAGGCCACGCCGCCCTCCAGGTTGTCCATCCAGGTGCTGGTCCGCTGCAGGCGATCGGCGGTGCGGATATAGAACATCAGCAGACGATCGATGCTGCGGATCAGCGTCGCTTCGTCGAGGTCGCTGGCAAACAGGTCGGCGTGACGCGGCTTCATTCCGCCGTTGCCGCAGACGTAGAGATTCCAGCCTTTGTCGGTGGCAATCACCCCGATGTCTTTGCCCTGGGCTTCAGCGCATTCGCGGGTGCAGCCGGAGACCGCCATCTTGATTTTGTGCGGGGCGCGCAGCCCTTTATAGCGATGCTCGAGCCGCACCGCGAGCCCGGTGGAGTCCTGCACGCCGTAGCGACACCAGGTTGCGCCGACGCAGGACTTCACCGTGCGCAGCGACTTGCCATAGGCGTGGCCGGTTTCAAACCCGGCGTCGGCCAGCTCGCGCCAGATCGCCGGCAGCTGTTCCAGCCGCGCGCCAAACAGGTCGATGCGCTGGCCGCCGGTCACTTTGCTGTAGAGCTGGTAACGTTTGGCGATCTGCCCGATGGCGATCAGCCCGTCCGGCGTCACTTCCCCCGCCGCCATCCGCGGCACCACCGAATAGGTGCCGTCCTTCTGAATGTTGGCGAAATAGCGGTCGTTGGTATCCTGCAGCGGCAGGTGCGCCGGCTTCAGCAGGTATTCGTTCCAGCAGGAGGCCAGCACCGAGGCCACCAGCGGTTTACAAACCTCGCAGCCGTGCCCCTGGCCGTAGCGGCTAATCAGCTGCTCGAAGGTATGGATATGGTTGACCCGCACCAGATGGTAGATCTCCTGACGCGACCACGGGAAATGCTCGCAGACGTCTTTTTTCACTTCGACGCCCTGCGCCGCCAGCTGGTGCTCCATCACCTGTTTCACCAGCGCGCTGCAGCCGCCGCAGCCGGTGGCCGCTCTGGTGCAGCTTTTTATCGCCGCCATATCCCCCGCGCCATTGTTCACCGCCTGGCAGATATCGCCTTTGCTGACGCTATGGCAGGAGCAGATCGGCGCGCTGTCGGGCAGCGCCGCCACCCCCAGCGCCTTCGGCGCGGCCCCCTCCAGCGCCGGCAGGATCAGGCTCTCCGGACGCGGCGGCAGCGCCATGCCGTTCAGCATCATCTGCAGCAGCGTGGCGTAGTCGCTGGCGTCCCCCACCAACACGCCGCCAAGCAGGGCTTTGCCGTCCTGACTGACGACGATTTTTTTGTAAACCTGCTGCGGACCGTCGGTCCATTGATAGCTCTGGCAGCCCGGCGTGCGCCCCTGCGCATCGCCAAACGAGGCTACGTCAACCCCCAGCAGCTTCAGTTTGGTGCTCATGTCGGCGCCGCTAAAGCAGGCGTCCTCTCCTGCGAGGGTGGCCGCGGCGATCCGCGCCATCTGATAACCCGGCGCCACCAGGCCGTAAATTTTATTATCCCACAGGGCGCATTCGCCTATCGCCAGCACGTCCGGGTCAGTGGTGCGGCACTGGCCGTCGATGCCAATCCCCCCGCGCTCGCCAACCTGCAGGGCGCAGCCACGGGCCAGCGCGTCCTGCGGGCGGATCCCTGCCGAGAAGACCACCATGTCGGCCGCCAGCGTGCCGCCGTCGGCAAAGTTCAGCCGCAGGCCATCGGCCTCGCGCACGATGGCGGTGGTGGCTTTGCTGGTATGCACCCCCACGCCGAGGGCGACGATCTTCTCCCGCAGCATCGCCGCCCCGCCGTTATCCAACTGGACGGCCATCAGGTTCGGGGCAAACTCCACCACGTGCGTCTCCAGCCCCAGCTGTTTCAGGGCGTTGGCGGCCTCCAGCCCGAGCAGGCCGCCCCCGATCACCACCCCGGTCTTCGCCGCGGCGGCATGGGCGGCGATACGGTCGAGATCGTCAAGGGTGCGATAGACAAAGCACCCGTCGAGATCGTTGCCAGGGATCGGCGGAACAAAGGGATAGGAGCCGGTCGCCAGCACCAGTTTATCCCAGTGAGTTTCATGCCCCTCGGCGTCCCGCACCAGCCGCGCGTCGCGGTCGATCGTCGCCACCGCCTTGCCGAGGCGGAGTTCGATGCCGTGCTGGTGAAAGAAATCATCGGCCACCAGCGACAGCGATTCGGCGCTGCGTCCGGCGAAATATTCGGAGAGATGCACCCGGTCGTAGGCGGCGTAACGCTCTTCGCCAAACACCACGATACGATATTGCTGATGCAGGTTGCGGCTCACGCATTGTTCGAGAAAATGGTGGCCGACCATGCCATGTCCCACCAGCACTAATACAGGTTTCGTCATCGTCATTATTCCTGCAGCCTGCGGCTGCGTTGAAGAAGGGTCAAAAAGCCAGTCCGCGGTGGCGGGCTCGTCGCTTTCCAGGCGCGCGGTGAGCGCGGCGGCGGCGGTACAGTCGCCCATCAGCAGCACGCCGTGCAGGCGGCCGTCGCGCAGCAGCAGGCGACGATAGTGCCGGTCGATGGGATCCCAGCTGGTATAGATGTCATCCTGTTCGCCGGCCTGCTGTTCGCCGACGCTAAAGAGTTCAATGCCGGTGACCTTCAGGCGGGTCCCGGCGTCCTGCCAGACAAAGCCCGCGCCGGGGGCGCCGCACAGGCGATCCGCCAGCACCTCGGCCTGGCGCAGGCAGGGAGCCACCAGCCCCCAGGTCTGGCCGTCAATTTCGCAACACTCGCCAATGGCGCTGATCCCCGGCAGCGAGGCGGCCATCTGGCGGTCAACCACGATCCCCTGCTGGCACAGCACGCCGGACTGCGCCGCCAGACGGCTGTTGGGCTGCACGCCGGTCGCCAGCACCACTCGGGCGGCGCGGAATACCCGCCCGTCCGCCAGCCGCACGCCGTCGGCGTCGATGGCGGCGATCCGGCACTCCAGCACGCAGCGAATACCGCGCGCTTCAAGCTGCTGCCTGAGCTCATCGGCGGCAAAGGCGTCGATCAGCGGCGCCATTAAGCCGCTGCCGCGATGCAGGAGTGTGACCTCTCCGCCGCGGCGACGCAGCGCCGCCGCCGCTTCCACGCCCAGAACCCCACCGCCAATCACCACCGCCGGGCCGGGTATCGCCAGAATACGTTCCACGTCCGCCAAGGTGCGGAAGGGCATAACCTGCGGACGATCAATGCCCGGCAGCGGCGGGATAAAGGGCCGCGAGCCGGTGGCGAAAACCAGCTCGTCCCACGGCAGCCAGGCGTCAGCGATGCGCAGCCGCCGTTGCGCAACATCCACTTCATCCACCGCCTCGCCAGACCGCAGACACACCCCGTGCCGGGTGTACCACTCCGCCGGCAGCAACGGGATCTGTGAGGCCGTTTTTTCGCCAGCCAGCAGCGGCGAGAGCTGGATGCGGTTATAGGCCGGGTGCGGCTCGTCGCCGACGACGGTAATGGCAAACCGCGCAGGGTCGCGCTCAACCAGCCGCTGCACCAGCCGGGTGGCCGCCATGCCGTTACCGATCACCACCAGTCGCCGCGTCATGACCGCCTCCTTATGCCGCTTTCGGCTGTTTTTCATACAGGAAATGGAGGATCTGCTGGCGCAGATGGTGGTACCGGCTGTCGTCCGCCAGCTGAACGCGATGGCGCGGACGCGGCAGATCGACCGCGAGGATCTCGCCGACCGTCGCCGCCGGGCCGTTGGTCATCATCAGCACCCTGTCGGAAAGCAGCACCGCTTCATCAACGTCGTGGGTGATCATGACGATGGTGGTATTGAGCTCCTGCTGGATATGCATCACCGTGTCCTGGAGGTGAGCGCGGGTCAGCGCGTCCAGGGCGCCGAAGGGCTCATCAAGCAGCAGCACTTTCGGCTTCATCGCCAGCGCCCGGGCGATACCCACCCGCTGCTTCATGCCGCCGGAGATCTCCCCGGGCCGTTTATGCAGCGCATGACTCATCTGCACGCGAGCGAGGTTGTGTTCAATCCACTCCCGACGCTCATGCTTGCTCATGATGCGACGGAACACCTGATCCACCGCCAGCGCCACATTGTCGAAACAGCTCAGCCACGGCAGCAGCGAGTGGTTCTGGAAAACCACCGCCCGCTCCGGCCCGGGCCCGGCGATTTCCCGGTTATCGCACAGCAGTCCGCCCTCGGTAGGGGTCGTGATCCCGGCGATCAGATTCAGCAGGGTCGATTTTCCGCACCCCGAGTGGCCGATCAGGCTAATGGTCTCCCCTTCGACGATATCGAAGGAGACATTCTGTAGCGCCAGAAACTCGCCGCTGGCGGTGTTGAAGCGCTGGCTGACGGCCTGCACCTGAATTAATGGTTTCATATTGGCTCCTTATTTGTCCTGCCAGCTAAAGCGGCGGGCGAGCAGCATCAGGCCCTGCTCCAGCAGCAGGCCGACGACGCCGATAATGACGATGGCGATGATGATGTTTTCCACATTGAGGTTGTTCCACTCGTTCCAGATCCAGAAGCCGATCCCCAGCCCGCCGGTGAGCATTTCCGCCGCCACGATCACCAGCCAGGCGATGCCGATGGAGAGGCGCACGCCGGTGAGCACCGCCGGCAGCACCGCCGGAAAGAGAATTTTGCGCATCACCGTCCACTCTGAGAGCTGGAGGACGCGGGCGACGTTGAGATAGTCCTGCGGGATCCGCCGCACGCCTTCCGCGGTGTTGATCACCATCGGCCAGATGGAGCAGATAAAAATGGTCCAGCTGGAGGCTGGCTCCGCCTTCTGGAACAGCAGCAGGCCAATCGGCAGCCAGGCCAGCGGGCTGACCGGGCGCAGCAGAGCAATCAGCGGATTAAACATGCGGGCGAAGAACAGCGAGCGGCCGATCAAAAACCCCAGCGGAATGCCCGCCAGCGCCGCCAGGCCGAAGCCCACCGCCACGCGCTGCAGGGAGGCCAGCACGTTCCAGCCGATCCCCATGTCATTCGGCCCGTCCTGATAGAACGGATCGGCGAACAGCGTCAGCGCCGAGTCCAGCGTGCTCAACGGGGTGGGAAAGCCTTTGCTGTGCATCGCCGCCAGCTGCCAGGCCAGCAGCAGCACCCCCAGCCCCAGCAGCGGGGGCAGCAGGCGTTGGGTGAGCTCACGCAGCCAGCGCGTGACGGTCGGCGTGGTGCGCCGGACCTGCACCGGCGGCAGGATAATGACTTCGCCAGGCGCGTTCTCCGCGCTGACGACCGGTTGCTTACGTTGTGCCTGCTTCATCTCATGCCCCCTTACGTTGAATAGCGAAATGGCGGGCGTAGCCTTCCGGGTCAGACCCGTTCCAGACCGTACCGTCCATCAGTGTGCTGCTGCGCATCGTGGCCGCCGGTGTGCTGATCCCGCCGACCGCCTGGGCGGCCGCCTGCCAGACGTCGATGCGGTTAAGACGCGACGCCACGGCGAGGTAATCCGGAGCCTGCTTCAGCAGCCCCCAGCGACGAAACTGGGTGAGGAACCACATCCCGTCCGACAGCCAGGGAAAGCTCACCTCTCCCTCGGCGTAAAAACGCATCGGATGGGCATCCTGCCAGCGGCGGCCGAGGCCGTTGTCATACTCCCCAAGCATCCGGCCGGTGAGGTACTGCTCTTTGGTATTGAGCCAGCCGCGTCTGGCGAGCAGGCGGGCCGTCTCCCGGGTGTTCTCCGCCGAGGCGGCGATCCAGCGCTGCGCCTCCATCAGGGCCGCCACCAGCGCGCGGGCGGTGTTCGGGTGGCGTTCCACCCAGTCGCGACGGGCGCCCAGCACCTTTTCCGGATGCTCAGGCCAGATATCCTGGGAAGTGGCCGCGGTGAAGCCGATACGGTCGTTAATGGCGCGGGCGTTCCACGGCTCGCCGACGCAAAAGCCGCTCATATTGCCGATGCGCATGTTCATCACCATCTGCGGCGGCGGCACCACGACGGTGCGCACATCGTTAAAGGGATCGATGCCGGCGCTCGCCAGCCAGTAGTAAAGCCACATGGCATGGGTGCCGGTGGGAAAGGTATGGGCGAAGGTGTAGCTGCCCGGCGCGCTGCGGTCGATCAGCCGCTTCAGTCCGCCGAGGTCGGTCACCCCTTTCTCCTGCAGCTCGCTGGAGAGGGTGATGGCCTGACCATTGCGGTTGAGGGTCATCAGATTAGCCATCGCCTGCGGCTTGCTGGCGATCCCCAGTTCAAGACCGTACAGCAGGCCATAGAGAATATGCGCCGCGTCCAGTTCACCGGCCACCAGCTTATCGCGCACCGCCGCCCAGCTGGCCTCCTTACTCGGCGCCAGGGTAATGCCATATTTTTTGTCAAACCCCTTCGCCGCGGCGATGGCCAGCGGCGCACAGTCGGTCAGCGGAATAAACCCTACCCGCACGGTGGTTTGCTCCGGTCTGTCCGAGCCGCCGGCCCATGCGGCCTGCATCACGCCCGGCAGCAGCATCGCGCCGCCCAGCGCGGCCCCTGCCTGCAGCAAGCGCCGCCGTGAAATTGAAAACTTATCGCTCATATCCGCTCCACACGCGCAAAAAAAAAGCGCCCGACAGTGCATATGCACTGCAGGACGCCTTTATCCACGGACACCCGAACCGCCATTGGTTCGTCGCCCGGACTTTTATTCACTCACTAATGCTAATGCAAAGGGGATGCCAGCTTTGGCTATGGCGCGCTGGCGGGCTTTTCCTTTCGCTCTGGTCGGTTTGTCAGGCAAAAGTGCACCGCCGACAGGCAGCGAATGCCCATCGATTGTGCATCTACTCCTTTGGGGTTAATGGCCAGATCGCCTTCACCATCAGCAGCGCGCGGGCTATCTCAACCATCCGCTGATTCTTGTCCATGGCCATCTTGCGCAGCGTCTGCCAGGCCTGCTCCTCCGGCATCCCCTGATGAGTCATCAGCAGGCTTTTCGCTTTTTCGATCAGCTTGCGTTCCTCGAGCGCGTCTTTCAGCGAAGCCAGCTGGCTGGAGAGCTGCTGCAGCTCATAGGCCTGCTGGCGCACCAGCGGCAGCAGCTGTTTATCCAGCCGCGGCGTCACGCTGTCGCTCTCCTCCCCGGCCAGCCAGCCAGGCGCGTCGTCTTCTAACAGCGCGTCGGTGGCGTCCAGCAGATCGTCGATCAGTTGCTCTTCCACTTCGCGCAGTTGCTCAAGCCGCTGGGTTTGCAGGCCGAACCAGCGCAGCGCCGTTTCCCCGCCGTCCGCCGCCGGCTGGCGGGTGCAGGCGATCCGCCGCAGTTGCTCGATGTCCAGACCGGCCTGGCACTCGGTCGTAAACAGCTGGACCGTCGCCGGACTGCCCAGCGCCTGGAAGCTGTCAAAGCAGGGCTGCTGACCGTCAATACGGTCCACCAGCTGCTGGCGCAGGCTGTCGCTGAACTCGCCGCGGGTAAAGCCCAATGCTCCCAGCGCGCGCTCCTGGCCCACCAGCTCTTTTCCCTGCATAAAGCTGTACAGGGCGACCATACGCCCGGCTACCGACGGGTCGTCAATGCTGTCATTGAGCTGCGGGACGATATTCAGCAGATGGCGGATAATACGGCTGAACTGCTCCGTCGCAGCTTCAGCGGCGACCTGCCGGCGGCTGACCTGCTCACGCAGCGCCGGGAGCTGCGCCAGATCGCCGACCGCCCGGGCGATGCGCCAGCACAGCGCGCTGCCGGCGACCGCGCGCGCCCGTTCGAGGGCGGCATAGAACAAGGCCAGCCGCTCATCAACCAGCGCCCCACCCGCCCGACACTCCGCCGCGTACAGCTGACCGCCCGAGCAAAGAAAAATATTCGACGCCCCGCGCTCGCACTGCAGCATATGCACCAGCGCGCTGAGCTGACTTGCCAGCTCGCCCAGCCGGGCAAGTTGCTGAAGCTGTTGTTTTTGCAGGCGGCGCGCCAGCTGCAGCCAGGCCGTCGCCTCGTCCGCGTGACCAGTCGTATTATTCATACCCCTCCTCCGGGTTAACGCTTTATACTGCGGTAAAGCAATAACCGTGCCTTTAAGAAGGAGTTTGTATGCAACGTATTGTGATTATCGCCAACGGCGCCGCCTACGGCAGTGAATCCCTGTTCAATAGCCTGCGTCTGGCCATTGCCCTGCGCGAACAGCAGTCCGACCTCGATCTCAAGCTGTTTTTGATGTCCGACGCCGTCACCGCCGGGCTGCGCGGGCAGAAGCCGGCGGAAGGGTATAATGTGCAGCAGATGCTGGAGATCCTCACCGCCCAGCAGGTTCCCGTGAAGCTGTGCAAGACCTGCGCGGACGGCCGCGGGGTCAGCGCACTGCCGCTGGTTGATGGGGTGGAGGTTGGCACTCTCGTTGAGCTGGCCCAGTGGACCCTGGCGGCAGATAAAGTGCTGACCTTCTAAATCTGCGCCGCAGAACGGCAGGAAATATCAGGTTTCGCCGCCTGAAGAGGTAAAAAAAACGTTAGCTGAATGCTTTCAGGAACAACGTCATTTTTGTTTAATCTTTATCCCTTTTTTTGATCAAAATCAGCATCCCGACCCGCGCCGTTTGGTGTGATGCACAGAGCAAAGTGTGAACAATATCACGCGAGGACTGGGTGGGCAGGATGCTGTAGCGGGACAGAGACGGGGTACAAAAATGGCGATGGTAAAAGCAAGTTTGACGTTGTTTGGCGGTGACACGCTGGTGGTGCGGTGCTCAGAGCGCTGCCATATTCATCTGATGAGCGCGAAGGTTCCTGGCGACAGCCATGCGGATATTCTGAGCGTGCAGGATCGGGACAGCGCCTATCTGACGGTGCCCTACAGCGGCACCTGGAACGTGCTTATCGACAGTCACAGCCAGTCACTGGAGCACTCCATCAGCTACGTTCCGGCCTGACAGTCACTGCCTTAACACACGCCCGGCCATGCCGGGCGTTTTTCTTTTCCGCGCGCTCAGGCCAGGCCCGGCGTCGGGCTGTCGCCCAACAGCGCGCGGACGCTGGCCACCAGATCATCAAGACTGGCGTCGTGCATCCCGAGCTTACTCAACGCCTGTTCCAGCGAAAACAGGTACTGAGCGTTGGTGCCGAGCGGCCCGCTGGCCCGGGCGATCAGCGGAGCAATGACCTGGGCGCTGGTATCCGGCTCAAACAGCGGATGACGCGGATCCATAATAAACACCAGCGCATTTACCGTCCGCCCGTCGTCCAGCTCCAGCTTGCACCAGGTCGGCAGATAGCAGCCGGTAATCATCTCCCGTTTCCACAGCAGCGTCAGCTCTTCTTCCAGCGTGTCGTCCGGCAGACGATAAGCGACGCCGGTGGTTCGACCGCCCTCTTTCAGGGCCAGCATACGTCCCGGCTGGCAGGCGCTCCCGCGCCCGGCGGTCAACCGCAGGCAAAACGCGCGGTGCCAGCCCGGCAGCGTGCCAGTGCAGGACTCGCGATAATTGAGCGCCGGGTTCCAGATAAGCGAACCGTAGCCAAAGATCCATACTGAGCCATCATCCGGGCGGCAGGCCAGCGTCGCCGCCAGCGAGGCTGCGCGTTGTTCTGCCGACCAGAGTAGCGATTCCTCAATAGCGCCAAACGCTGTCTTACAATCCGCATTCATCAAGAAATCACGAGTTAACACTGTTTACTACCTCCGCCACTGCCCGCTTCCCGGCGTTCGTCTCATGCATCCGTCAATATTGCTGAAATATTATCCAGCTTTATCTTTCAATAAGCAATCAGCGGGGCGCTGGCAAGCATAAAAGCGGCGTCAGCAATTATTTTTTCTTATGCCACTTATCGTCATCGCCTTTCTCGTAGCTGTTCTTCACCGCCGCCCAGGCGACTTTGTGCGCCGTCTCTTCACGGCTGGCGTCATCGCGCCGCTCGTCTTTATCTTTATATTGATCCCAGGCGCTGTTAAACGCTTCTTTATAAATTTCCTGTGCATGGGCAGGCAGAACATGCTGAACGCTGTCGGGGAGCTCTTGTTTACTGTTATAGGGCATAATGACCTCCTGTTTGAGCATAAAATTTAAGTCTGGAACGCAGGCGGCAGGCTATCAAGCCGAGGATGAGTTAAAAATGAATTTTAGTAATTATCTGAATAGTAAGTATAAAAATAGCGTAATCGCAAATTATAATAAACTAATCAAGATATCTCTCGATACCCGTAAACTTAAGTAAAAATACAGCAGAAATTTAGCAAAATCTGTTACTTTATCGCCCTGCGTTTTTATAATTATAACACCTGCATAAATGGAGATGGTTCATGACCCATGCACATGAGGCGGTAAAAACCCGCCATAAGGAGTCTTCCCTCGTCTTTCCGGTGCTGGCGCTGGCGGTGCTGTTTTTCTGGGGCAGCAGCCAGTCACTGCCAGTGGTTATCGCGATTAATATCCTCGCGCTGGTCGGTATTTTAAGCAGCGCCTTCAGCGTGGTCCGCCACGCCGACGTCCTAGCCCACCGCCTGGGCGAACCCTACGGCTCCCTGATTCTCAGCCTGTCGGTGGTTATCCTTGAGGTCAGTCTGATCTCCGCGTTGATGGCCACCGGCGACGCCGCGCCGACCCTGATGCGTGATACGCTCTACTCCATCATTATGATCGTCACCGGCGGTCTGGTCGGTTTCTCCCTGCTGCTGGGCGGGCGTAAATTCGCCACCCAATATATGAATCTGTTCGGCATTAAGCAGTATCTTATCGCCCTGTTTCCGCTGGCGATTATCGTGCTGGTGTTTCCCATGGCGCTGCCGGGCGCGAACTTCAGCACCGGGCAATCGCTGCTGGTGGCGGTGATTTCGGCGGCCATGTACGGCGTTTTCCTGCTTATTCAGACCAAAACCCATCAGAGTCTGTTTGTGTATGAGCATGAAGACGACGGCGATGATGACGACCCGCACCACGGTAAACCGTCCGCCCACAGCAGCGGGTGGCATACCGCCTGGCTGCTGGTGCACCTGGTGGCGGTGATCGCCGTCACTAAAATGAACGCCAACCCGTTGGAAACGCTGTTGACCAGCATGGATGCCCCGGTGGCCTTCACCGGCTTCCTCGTGGCCTTGCTGATCCTGTCGCCGGAAGGCCTTGGCGCGCTCAAAGCGGTGCTCAACAATCAGGTACAGCGGGCGATGAACCTGTTCTTCGGCTCCGTGCTGGCCACCATCTCGCTGACGGTCCCGGTGGTCACCCTCATCGCCTTCCTGACCGGCAATGAGCTGCGCTTTGGCCTTGGCGCGCCGGAGATGGTGGTGATGGTCGCTTCGCTGGTGCTGTGTCATATCTCCTTCTCCACCGGACGCACCAATGTGCTGAACGGCGCGGCCCATCTGGCGCTGTTCGCCGCCTACCTGATGACCATTTTCGCCTGACCCCGCTTGCCCGTCCGGCGGAGTCCGGGCGAAAAAAAAGCCTGCCGGTTTTGACGCCGGCAGGCTTTTTCAGTGATGCGGTCAGGCTTACTTGCTGGTATCCAGCTCGTCGAAGCTTTTCACCAGATCGTCAATCGCTTTCATCTGCTTGAGGAACGGCTCCAGTTTATCCAGCGGCAGCGCGGACGGGCCGTCGCATTTCGCGTGGTCCGGATCCGGATGCGCTTCGATAAACAGACCGGCGATACCCACCGCCATACCAGCGCGGGCCAGCTCGCTCACCTGCGCGCGGCGACCGCCGGAGGCAGCGCCAAACGGGTCGCGGCACTGCAGCGCGTGGGTGACGTCGAAAATAACCGGCGAGTTGTTGGAGGCTTTCTTCATCACGCCGAAGCCGAGCATATCCACCACCAGGTTGTCGTAACCGAAGTTCGCGCCGCGGTCGCAGAGGATCACTTTGTCGTTACCACCTTCGATGAATTTATCGACGATGTTACCCATCTGGCCCGGGCTGACGAACTGCGGTTTCTTGACGTTGATCACCGCTCCGGTTTTGGCCATCGCTTCCACCAGGTCAGTCTGGCGCGCGAGGAAGGCGGGAAGCTGGATCACGTCCACGACGTCAGCCACCGGCTGCGCCTGGCTGGCTTCATGAACGTCGGTGATGATTTTCACGCCAAAGGTCTGCTTCAGCTCCTGGAAAATCTTCATCCCTTCTTCCAGACCCGGCCCACGATAGGAGTGAATGGAGGAACGGTTGGCTTTATCAAAGGAGGCTTTGAAGACGTAGGGGATGCCAAGCTTCTGCGTAACGGTGACGTAATGTTCGCAGATGCGCATCGCCAGATCGCGTGACTCCAGCACGTTCATCCCGCCGAACAGCACGAACGGCAGGTCGTTCGCTACGTTGATATCACCAATGCTAACCACTTTTTGTTTCATAAATTCGCCTTATCAGGGTGTAACCGGAATGGTTCCAGACTAATGCAATGTAATTTGTTTGTGCGAAATCGTGTTGATTTGTGCGCGGATCATCTCGCTGATCGGATCCTCCGGACACTGTTCGACAAAATAGCTCAGGTCCAGCAGCGCCACGTGATCGCAATCCAGCTGGGCGTATATCAGCCCGCGGTCGCGGATCTCATACGGATCTTCCGGGTTAAACTGCAGCAGCGCTTCGCTGGCGCGCAGGGCCAGCTCCATCTGCCGCTCTTCCATCAGCGCCGACTTCAGGGTGTCCAGCAACTTGCGGATCACCTCGGCGTTATCCGCTTCGTCGAGATCTTCATTAAACAGTTCCGCCACCGGCCCGATGTTGCCCTTCAGCCATACCTCCAGGGTATGTTCGTCGAGGGTTTCGCCGTTGAACGGATTAATCAGCCACATCTCTTCGCTGGTTTCCGGGTCCGCGCGCAGCAGCATCTGGGTCGGGAAGATCACCGGCACTACCGGCAGCCCCAGACGCTGGGCGATCCACAGCAGGATCGCGCCTAATGACACCGCGCTTCCCTGGCGGTTGACCAGCACTTTATCGAGCCATAGCGCGTCGGATAGACGATAAACGCCCTGCGAGGCGCCAAAGCCCCACTCCTCGTAAAACAGCGCCAGCAGGCGTTCTATCTGGCGTTCCTGGTCCCACGAAGGCGCAATCTCCTCCTGCGCGAGGCGCAGCAGCCGCTGCAGCTCTTCCTCGACAAAACGCGTCGGAAAATCGTCGCGGACCTGTTCAGAAATGAGGACCATGCCATCACACAATGGCGCTTTGTTAAATTCGAAATCCGCTAATGACCCCATGACCTACCCCAGTATCGGTATTCTTGTGATGGCGAGTTGAATGATGATAAACAACACCACCAGCGCCAGCAGGAACGCGATAAAGCGGCTCTGCTGGCTGCGCGGACGACGACGGCCCAGCGCGATAAAACCTAATGCGATGTAAATGATAACGCCAAACAGCTTTTCAGTCAGCCATGCGCCGTCTTCTGTGAACGGCAGGTAGTGCGTTATCGCCATTAATCCCGCACCGCTGAGAAACAGCAGCGTATCGCTGCAGTGCGGCGCAATTCGCACCCACCGCTGGTTCAGCAGCGGGCTCTGGTGATACATCCACCAGTAACGTAAAACGAACAATCCTACCGACACCACCACGCTGGCGATGTGCAGGTAGAGGACAGCCGTGAATAAGTTCATCAGCCAACGTTCTCCATGTCGGGTAAACGTCCGAGGGTCAGACGCTCATTGTCGCCATAGTCGCGGCAGGTCGCGACATCCAGATAGCCCGCCTCGCGAAACAGGGCGCGTACCGCTTCGCCCTGGGTCCAGCCATGCTCCAGCAGCATCCAGCCGCCGGGCTGCAGATACTGCCGCCCCTCGCGGATAATCTGCGCCAGATCGGCCAGTCCCTGGTCGCATGCCACCAGCGCCGTCAACGGCTCAAAACGCACATCGCCTTCGGCAAGATGCGGGTCGGCGGCGTCGATATAGGGGGGATTGCTGACGATCATGGCGAAGCGCTGCCCGGCCAGCGCACTGAACCAGTCGCTTTGCCGTATCGTCACGTTAGCAATGCCCAGATGAGCGGCATTACGCAACGCCAGCGCCACGGCGTCCGGCATCACGTCCACCGCGATCACTTCACAGTCAGGACGTTCACTGGCCAGCGCCAGGGCAATGGCGCCGGTCCCGGTGCCGAGGTCGAGAATACGGCACGGCGCGACGGGCAGACGCGCCAGCGCCTGCTCCACCAGACATTCGGTATCCGGTCGGGGGATCAGCGTCGCCGGGGAGACAAACAGCGGCAGCGACCAGAACTCCCGCTGCCCGACCAGATGGGCGATGGGCTCCCCGCGCTGGCGTCGCTGCAGGAGCGCCTCCAGCGTCGTCGCCTCGTCGGCGGACAGCGTCGTTTCGCCGAAGGCCAGGATCCAGGTGCGCGCCCGACCGGTGACGTGTCCCAGCAGGATCTCGGCGTCGCGTCGCGGACTGTCGCTCTCCGCCAGGCGGGCGATTGCCTGCTGCAGCCAGGCCTGAAAGGTCATCATTCCTGCTCGGACAGCGCCGCCAGCTGATCGGCCTGGTGTTCCTGGACAATCGGCTCAATCAGCATGTCGAGTTTGCCCTCCATCGCCTCATCGAGACGGTAAAGGGTCAGGTTGATGCGGTGGTCGGTCACGCGGCCCTGCGGGAAGTTGTAGGTACGGTTGCGATCGCTGCGGTCGCCGCTGCCCAGCAGGTTGCGGCGCGTGGAGGCTTCCGCCTGCTGACGCTTGGCCACTTCGGCGGCGCGGATCCGCGCCCCCAGCACCGACAGCGCCTTGGCTTTGTTTTTATGCTGGGAACGTTCGTCCTGACACTCCACCACGATGCCGGTGGGCAGGTGGGTAATACGGATCGCCGAGTCGGTGGTGTTAACGTGCTGACCGCCCGCGCCGGAGGAACGGAACGTATCGATGCGCAGATCCGCCGGGTTGATATCCGGCATTTCCGCCTCCGGCAGCTCCGGCATCACCGCCACCGTACAGGCGGAGGTGTGGATACGCCCCTGCGACTCGGTGGCCGGCACGCGCTGCACGCGATGGCCGCCGGATTCAAATTTGAGCCGGCCATAGACGCCGTCGCCGCTGATCTTGGCGATCACCTCTTTAAAGCCGCCGTGTTCACCTTCGTTGGCGCTGAGGATCTCCACCTGCCAGCGGCGCGATTCCGCGTAACGGGTGTACATGCGGAACAGGTCGCCGGCAAACAGCGCCGCTTCGTCGCCGCCGGTCCCGGCGCGCACTTCCACGAAGGCGTTACGCTCGTCATCAGGATCTTTCGGCAGGAGCAGGACCTGTAGCTGTTGCTCCAGCTGTTCGCCTTTATCTTTGGCGTCCCGCAGCTCTTCCTGCGCCATTTCGCGCATTTCCGGATCGTCGAGCATCATCTGCGCGGTTTCAATATCCTCCTGCACCTGACGCCAGTCGGTATAGCAGCGCGCCACATCGCTTAGTTGAGCATACTCCCGCGACAGCGCGCGGAATTTATCCTGATCGGCAATCGTCGCGGCATCGCCGAGCAGCGCCTGCACTTCTTCGTGGCGCTCGTACAACGCTTCCAGTTTGGCAACAATAGAAGACTTCATAGGCGTGAATTCACCCTGTCCTGAAAATAAGAGAAAGGTGCGCTATTCCAGCCCGAGGCTGTTGCGCAGAATATGCAGGCGTTCGTCGTCCCCGTCACGGGCGGCCTGCTGAAGTGATTTGGTTGGCGCGTGGATCAGGCGGTTGGTGAGCTTACGCGCCAGATCCTGCATAATTTCCTGGGCATCACCGCCCTGCTCCAGCGCGGCCAGCGCCTTCGCCGTCAGCTCCTCACGGACCTGCTCGGACTGAGAACGGTATTCGCGAATGGTCTCGCTGGCGCTCTGCGCGCGCAGCCAGGCCATAAATTCGCTGGTCTCCTGCTCGACGATCGATTCCGCCTGCACCGCCGCGGCCTTACGCTGCGCCAGGTTATGCTGAATGATGTTTTGCAGATCGTCGACGCTGTAGAGGTAAGCGTTAGCCAGTTTGCCGACCTCCGGTTCGACGTCGCGCGGGACGGCGATATCCACCAGCAGCATCGGCTGGTTGCGCCGCGCCTTGAGCGCACGTTCCACCATGCCTTTGCCGATGATCGGCAGCGGGCTGGCGGTGGAGCTGATGATGATGTCGGCCTCTTTCAGCCGTTCGTCGATATCGCTGAGGGCAATCACCTCGGCGCCCACTTCTTCCGCCAGCGCCTGGGCGCGTTCACGAGTGCGGTTGGCGATCACCATTTTGCGCACGTGATGTTCGCGAAGATGGCGCGCCACCAGTTCGATGGTTTCACCGGCGCCGACCAGCAGCACCGTCACGCTCGACAGGGATTCAAAGATTTGCCGCGCCAGGGTACAGGCGGCGAACGCGACGGAAACGGCGCTGGCGCCGATATCGGTTTCGGTACGCACGCGCTTGGCCACCGAGAACGATTTCTGGAACATCCGCTCCAGTTCGCTGACGTTAAGATGGCCGCGGCTGGAATCGGCGAAGGCTTTTTTCACCTGACCGAGGATCTGCGGTTCGCCCAGCACCAGCGAATCAAGGCCGCTGGCGACGCGCATCAGATGGCTGACGGCATCGTTATCCTGGTGCCAGTAGAGGCTTTTACGCAGGTCTTCTTCATTGAGGCCGTGGTAATCGCACAGCCAGCGGATCAGCGCTTCCTGCAGGTTATCCTGCTCTTCGACGCTGAGATAGAGTTCCGTGCGGTTGCAGGTCGACAGCACCACCCCACCCTGCACCATCGGCTGAGCCAGCAAGCTCTCCAGCGCCTTATCGAGCGTTTCCGGCGAAAACGCGACGCGTTCTCGCAGGGCGACCGGAGCTGTTTTGTGATTGATGCCAAGAGCTAAAAGGGTCATTGTGAGGGAGTAGTACCAGCGTTGCTAAGGTTAGTCTGAGTGCATCATACAGGATGCGCGTAATCAATAAAAGAGAGGCTCCCCTTTTGGAGTAATAGCCAAAGCAAGACCGCCATTAAGGTTAATTTTTTGATTTCAGACAACTTGAACGTAGACGCTATCGCCCGGCGACGCTAGCATTAAGGATTATAAATGTAACCTGCTACACAAATCGGCCCGCTGTTCCCCTGCCGCCGGATTTCACTGTAGACATCAAGGATTTGTCATCATTATGAATCGACTGTTCCGCCTGCTGCCGCTGGCCAGCCTCGTCCTGACCGCTTGTTCTGTTCATACCCCCGAGGGGCCTGGCAAAAGCCCGGATTCGCCGCAGTGGCGCCAGCACCAGCAGGCTGTTCGCAGCCTCAACCAGTTCCAGACCCGCGGGGCGTTTGCCTATCTCTCCGATGAGCAAAAAGTCTATGCCCGCTTCTTCTGGCAGCAGACCGGCCAGGACCGCTATCGCCTGCTGTTGACCAACCCGCTGGGCAGCACCGAGCTGTCGCTGACCGCGCAGCCTGGCAGCGTGCAGTTGATCGACAACAAAGGCCAGACCTACACCGCCACCGATGCCGAAGAGATGATTGGCCGCCTGACCGGGATGCCGATCCCGCTGAACAGCCTGCGCCAATGGATCATCGGCCTGCCGGGCGACGCCACCGACTATTCGCTGGACGATCGGTACCGTCTGCGTGAACTGAACTACACGCAAAACGGCAAAACCTGGCACGTCACCTACGGCGGCTACACCAGCGATACCCAGCCCGCCCTGCCGTCTAATGTCGAGCTGAACAATGGCGCCCAGCGCATCAAGCTGAAGATGGATAACTGGATCGTGAAATGATGAGCCGCTGGCCCTCACCTGCAAAACTGAATCTGTTTTTATATATCACCGGCCAGCGGGCTGATGGTTACCACACCCTGCAGACGCTGTTTCAGTTCCTCGACTACGGCGATACGCTGACCATCGAACCGCGCGCTGACGGCGAACTGCGCCTGCTGACGCCGGTGGCCGGGGTGCCGGACGAAGAGAATCTGATCGTTCGCGCCGCGCGTCTGCTGATGCGCGCCGCCGGCGAAAGCGGCCGCCTGCCGGCGGGCAGCGGCGCCGATATCAGTATCGATAAGCGCCTGCCGATGGGCGGCGGTCTGGGGGGCGGCTCGTCCAATGCCGCCACCGTGCTGGTGGCGCTCAACCATCTCTGGGGCTGCGGACTCTCGGAAGATGAGCTGGCGACCCTTGGCCTGCAGCTGGGGGCCGATGTGCCGGTCTTCGTGCGCGGCCATGCCGCCTTTGCCGAGGGGGTGGGTGAAATTCTGACGCCGGTGGAGCCTGAGGAAAAATGGTACCTGGTGGCCCACCCGGGCGTCAGTATTCCGACGCCGATCATTTTTCGCGACCCGGAGCTACCACGAAATACCCCGCGCCGGTCAATTAATACGTTATTAAATTGTGAATTCAGCAACGATTGCGAGCTTATCGCAAGAAAACGTTTTCGCGAGGTTGATGCCGCGCTTTCCTGGCTGTTAGAATATGCGCCGTCACGCCTGACCGGCACAGGGGCCTGTGTGTTTGCTGAATTTAACACCGAATCCGCTGCCCGTCAGGTGCTGGACACTGCCCCGGCATGGCTAAATGGCTTTGTGGCGCGCGGAGTAAACCTCTCGCCGCTCAAGCAGGCCCTGCTCTGAATCCTGCGCCGTGAGGGCGCATCGTTCATGAGTCAGCTGGGGAAATTGAGTTACGGTGACAACGTCACCCTGTTCCAGACGTTGCATCGTGCTCTTTAAATACACCGACTGGATCGAATGGCGCCAGCCCGCACATTATTGGCCCATTCATCCACCACTGGACGCATGCCTGAGGTTCTTCTCGTGCCTGATATGAAGCTTTTTGCTGGTAACGCCACCCCGGAACTAGCACAACGTATTGCCAACCGCCTGTACACTTCTCTTGGCGACGCCGCTGTAGGTCGTTTTAGCGACGGCGAAGTCAGCGTACAAATCAATGAAAACGTACGCGGTGGTGATATTTTCATCATCCAGTCCACTTGTGCTCCCACCAATGACAACCTGATGGAACTGGTTGTTATGGTTGATGCTCTGCGTCGTGCTTCGGCAGGTCGTATCACCGCCGTTATCCCTTACTTCGGTTATGCTCGTCAGGACCGTCGTGTTCGTTCTGCTCGTGTGCCAATCACCGCGAAAGTGGTGGCAGATTTCCTGTCCAGCGTCGGCGTTGACCGCGTACTGACCGTTGACCTGCACGCAGAACAGATCCAGGGCTTCTTCGATGTGCCAGTTGATAACGTGTTCGGCAGCCCAATCCTGCTGGAAGATATGCTGCAGCTGAACCTGGACAACCCGATCGTGGTTTCTCCGGACATCGGCGGCGTGGTTCGTGCTCGCGCTATCGCTAAACTGCTGAACGATACCGATATGGCTATCATCGACAAGCGCCGTCCGCGCGCCAACGTCTCCCAGGTGATGCATATCATCGGCGACGTCGCGGGTCGTGACTGCGTGATGGTCGACGATATGATCGACACCGGCGGCACCCTGTGTAAAGCGGCAGAAGCGCTGAAAGAGCGCGGCGCGAAACGCGTATTCGCTTACGCGACGCACCCGATCTTCTCCGGCAACGCTATCCAGAACATTAAAAACTCTGTGATCGATGAATTTGTCGTCTGCGATACCATTCCGCTGGCACCAGAAATTAAAGCGCTGGATAAAGTGCGTACTCTGACGCTCTCCGGTATGCTGGCTGAAGCTATTCGCCGTATCAGCAATGAAGAATCAATCTCTGCTATGTTCGAACATTAATCGAGCCGAGCACAAAAACCCGCTGCGGCGGGTTTTTTTGTCTCTGAATTTTTAATTCTTCCACAAAATCATTCGGCATGCGTCAAGGCGGCAAGTGAATGAATCCCCGGGAGCGTACAGGCAGTACGTGACCGGGATAAATGAACGCAGCCAACACAGAGGCATCCCGAAGGATGATGTGGAAATGACCGATGCCTCCTTCACCTGCCATTCAGTTGACAGATGATGCGCTCATGGATGAAACATTATTGTGAACAGATTATTTTCCTCACATGTGATGCCTTTCCGCGCCCTCATCGACGCTTGCTGGAAAGAAAAGTACACCACTGCCCGCTTTACCCGCGACCTGATCGCCGGGATCACCGTCGGGATCATTGCGATTCCGCTGGCGATGGCGCTGGCGATTGGCAGCGGTGTGCCGCCGCAGTACGGCCTCTATACCTCAGCGGTGGCAGGGATTGTGATCGCCTTAACCGGCGGATCGCGCTTTAGCGTTTCCGGACCGACCGCCGCCTTTGTGGTGATCCTCTATCCGGTTTCCCAGCAGTTCGGCCTGGCGGGGCTGCTGGTGGCGACGCTGATGTCGGGGATCTTTTTAATGCTTTTCGGCCTGGCGCGCTTTGGCCGCCTGATCGAATATATCCCGCTGTCGGTCACCCTCGGCTTCACCTCCGGGATCGGTATCACCATCGGTACCATGCAGATTAAAGATTTCCTCGGCCTGCAGATGCCCCATGTGCCGGAGCATTATCTGCAGAAAGTGGCGGCGCTGGCGATGGCCCTGCCGACCATTAACGTCGGGGACGCCGCCATCGGCGTCGTCACCCTCGGCACCCTGATCCTCTGGCCACGGCTGGGTATCCGTCTGCCGGGCCACCTCCCGGCGCTGCTGGCCGGCTGTGGGGTGATGCTGGTCGTCAACTTGCTCGGCGGCGATGTGGCGACGATCGGCTCGCAGTTCCACTATCAGCTGGCGGACGGCACTCAGGGCAACGGCATTCCGCAGCTGCTGCCGCAGCTGGTACTGCCCTGGGATATGCCGGGTTCCAACTTTACCCTGAGCTGGGCTTCGCTGCAGGCGCTGCTGCCCGCGGCTTTCTCCATGGCGATGCTGGGCGCTATTGAATCTCTGCTGTGCGCGGTGGTGCTCGACGGCATGACCGGTACCAAACATAAAGCCAACAGCGAGCTGATTGGCCAGGGGCTGGGCAACATCGTTGCGCCGTTCTTCGGCGGGATCACCGCCACCGCGGCGATTGCCCGCTCGGCGGCGAACGTCCGCGCCGGCGCCACATCGCCGATCGCCGCCGTGATCCACGCCCTGCTGGTGATCATGGCGCTGCTGATCCTCGCCCCGCTGCTTTCCTGGCTGCCGCTGTCGGCGATGGCCGCCCTGCTGCTGATGGTGGCATGGAACATGAGCGAGGCGCATAAAGTCATCAATCTGCTGCGCCACGCGCCGAAGGATGACATTGTGGTGATGCTGATGTGCATGTCGCTGACGGTGCTGTTTGATATGGTGATCGCCATCAGCGTCGGGATCGTGCTGGCTTCGCTGTTATTTATGCGCCGTATCGCGCGCATGACCCATCTGGCGCCGGTCAACGTCGAAGTGCCAGACGACGTGCTGGTGCTGCGGGTGATCGGTCCGCTGTTCTTTGCCGCCGCCGAAGGTCTATTCAACGACCTGGAGACCCGGATCGCCGGCAAGCGCATCGTGGTGCTGAAGTGGGACGCGGTGCCGGTTCTCGACGCCGGCGGTCTGGATGCCTTCCAGCGCTTTGTGAACAAGCTGCCGGAAGGCTGTGAATTGCGCGTATCTAACCTCGAATTTCAGCCGCTACGCACGTTAGCGCGCGCCGGCGTCAAGCCGCTGCCCGGACGCCTGAGCTTCTACCCCGATCGTCAGGCCGCGCTGGCTGACCTGTGATCACCCGGCGGCAGGCCCCTGCGCCTGCCGCATCAAGGCTCCGGTCGCCTGCTGCAGCCAGCGCAGCACCGCCGGCGTCATCCAGGTGCCCTTCATCAAATGCGGCTCCTGCTCCATTGCCTGACGAAACTTCTGCAACGTCTGCGGCCGGGTGCCGGCGTAGGACTGAAACAGCTCAAGCCACGCCCGGGCCAGCGCCTGACCCGACGCCGAGTCCGGCGCTACGCCCTCACGGCACGCCTGATGCAGCTTCGCCACCAGCGCTGGCCACTCCTGTAGCCGGTCGAAGTAGTGCCGGCGGGTGAACGCCATCTCCTCGTCGTCGAGATACCGCGCCCAGATGGCCAGTTTGCTTTCGGCAAAGGCTTCGGTGATAAAGGCAATGATGGCCGGGGTGACGCCGGTCTGTTCAACCATTTGCGGCTCGGCGGCATGCATCTCGTTCAGACGGGTCAGAAATTCCGGGCGCCCGGCCGTATCCTGCTCCAGGCGCTCCATCCAGCGCGTCGCCAGACTCATCGCCTGCGGACTGTCCGTCGGGCAGCCGCTCGCCATCAGCGTCTGCACCTCCTCTGTTAGCTCGCGCCACGCCTGCGCGCGCTGTTCATCCTGTGCCGCAAACGGCAGCACAGCTAACTCCTGTTGACTAAACCAACGATCGTACATTTTCATTAACTCCAGCGTCTGTAGCCAGGACTCCAGATCGGGTTCATTGCCGCTCGCCAGCGCCTCGCGCAGCGCCAACAGCCGGTCGCGCAGCCTGCCGACATCGCGCAGTTGGTCATTAAGCGTCTCTATCTGCTGCGTCAGCAGTTCGGGCAGCGACAGCGTTCGCCGATCGAGATAGTCCTTAATGGTGGCGAGCGTCAGCCCGGTCTGCGCCAGCGCCTTGATCATATGCAGGCGCTGAACCGCGGACAGGTTATAGAGCCGATAGCCCGCCTCGCTTCTGGCCGAAGGCGTTAACAGCCCCGTCTGTTCATAATGATGCAGCGTACGCACCGTCAGCCCGGCGCGCTTCGCCAGCTCTCCCACCTGAATTAACATGACTGCTCCTCTCTGTGGCCAGGTCCGCTACTCTGCTGCCTGACGTAACGTCAGGGTCAAGCGAAAAACGCGCTTGATATTCACTTTTGGCGGCAACCATAGCATCACGAAGGTCAGGTCGGAATGGGGGTCGTCATATGGCGGGAAAAAGAAGAAGAGATAACGAGAGGCACAGTAAAACGCATCGGCCTTCAGGGACCGATGCGGGGGATCATGCTACGGTTAGCTGTGGCGATGCTGATTACGACGGCAGCGTTTATCGTAGTGGCGCACCCACCAGTAGCGGTCGCTGACCTGCTCGTGGCCGCCAATACGGGCACCGGCCAGCCAGAGCACCGCACCAACGAAGATGCTTAGGATTGCGCCATGCGCAAAGAATTGTGGCAGGTTAAGCTGCGGAAGCTGGTTCAGAATGGAGTAACCCACCCCCACAACCATCACCACCAACCCTAACCCCATGAGTACGTTACCGAGTAACGAAGCGTTTTTGCGTTTCATGTGTCACCTCCGGACTTTGGGTTGCCAGGGAATGTCCCCAAATCTTATAGGTGTAGTATAGACAAGGTCTCTTCTGTGGAGTGCGCCCACGATCACATTAGTGAACAGCAAATAGACAAAAATTTACAAATAAGCCTATGAACAATATCAAATTCTAATGGTTTAGAGAGTAAATCATCAATGCTGGTATTGTCTCGAGGCCAGAACTTTGTCAAGCGCGCCCGCAGACAGTACACTACGCGGCAGAGAATGCCCCATGCAGGAAAGAAAACGTGACCATTAAACTGATTGTCGGCCTGGCCAACCCCGGTGCGGAATATGCCGCCACCCGGCACAACGCTGGCGCCTGGTATGTGGATTTACTGGCGGATCGCCATCGCGCGCCGCTGCGCGAAGAGAGCAAATTCTTCGGCTATACCTCGCGCATCAACCTGGCGGGCGAGGATGTTCGCCTGCTGGTGCCCACCACCTTTATGAACCTTAGCGGTAAAGCCGTGGCCGCGATGGCGACCTTTTATCGCATCAACCCGGACGAAATTCTGGTTGCCCATGATGAGCTGGATTTGCCGCCGGGCGTGGCGAAATTTAAACTTGGCGGCGGCCATGGCGGCCACAACGGCCTGAAAGACATCATCAGCAAGCTCGGCAATAACCCGAACTTTCACCGCTTACGCGTCGGGATCGGCCATCCGGGCGACAAAAACAAGGTTGTCGGCTTTGTCCTCGGCAAACCACCGGCCAGCGAGCAGAAACTGATTGATGATGCCGTCGACGAAGCGGCGCGCTGTACGGAAATCTGGTTAAAGGATGGTCTCACTAAAGCGACCAACCGTTTACACGCCTTTAAGGCGCAATAAGCCGTTGTCGTGCGGCATTTTTGCCGCGCACCGTGTATAATAGGCAAAGCTATTCAATTTTCTGCAATCTGTTCCTGATAACAGATTGATTATCCAAAGATTAAGGTGATTTAAATCATGGGATTCAAATGCGGTATCGTCGGTTTGCCCAACGTCGGCAAATCCACCCTGTTCAATGCGCTCACCAAAGCGGGTATTGAAGCGGCCAACTTCCCCTTCTGTACCATTGAGCCGAACACCGGTGTCGTACCGATGCCCGATCCGCGTCTGGACAAGCTGGCTGAAATCGTCAAACCGCAGCGTATCCTGCCGACCACCATGGAGTTCGTTGATATCGCGGGCCTGGTGAAAGGCGCGTCCAAAGGCGAAGGTCTCGGCAACCAGTTCCTGACCAACATCCGCGAAACCGAAGCTATCGGCCATGTGGTTCGCTGCTTTGAAAACGACAATATCATTCACGTGGCAGGTAAAGTGAACCCGGCGGAAGATATCGACGTTATCAACACCGAGCTGGCGCTGTCTGACCTTGATACCTGCGAGCGCGCGATTCACCGCGTCTCCAAAAAAGCCAAAGGCGGCGATAAAGACGCGAAAGTTGAGCTGGCCGCGCTGGAGAAATGCCTGCCGCAGCTGGAAAACGCCGGTATGCTGCGCGCGCTGGATCTGACCAAAGAAGAGAAAGAGGCCATCCGCTATCTGAGCTTCCTGACCCTCAAGCCAACCATGTACATCGCGAACGTCAACGAAGACGGTTTCGAGAACAACCCGTACCTCGATCAGGTTCGCGCTATCGCCGAGCAGGAAGGGTCTGTAGTGGTGCCGGTGTGCGCCGCGGTTGAAGCGGACATCGCCGAACTGGACGATGAAGAGCGTGATGAGTTTATGGCTGAGCTGGGTCTCGAAGAACCGGGCCTGAACCGCGTGATCCGCGCTGGCTACGCCCTGCTGAACCTGCAGACCTACTTCACCGCTGGGGTGAAAGAAGTTCGCGCATGGACCATCCCGGTCGGGGCGACCGCGCCGCAGGCAGCCGGTAAGATCCACACCGACTTCGAAAAAGGCTTTATCCGCGCGCAGACCATCGCTTATGAAGACTTTATCGCCTACAAAGGCGAACAGGGCGCGAAAGAAGCCGGTAAAATGCGCGCTGAAGGTAAAGACTACATCGTGAAAGATGGCGATGTGATGAACTTCCTGTTCAACGTCTAATCCCGCTGGCTGGCGTTTCTGCCGCCATCGAGTAATAAAAAATCCACGCTCCGGCGTGGATTTTTTTCCTGTGCTCAAGGCGGCGCGCTACTCCACGATATGGGTCTCTTCTGCCGCCTCGTAGCCATCAACGATCTGCACAATCTTTTTTAACTCGTCCTCAATAAAAGCCGGGGTGGCGCTTTCCCCTGAGGTCGGGTGATGAAGCTCCACCGAGATGCCGCTGGCGGCATTGGTCAGCGACAGGCTGATCTCCTGCGGATCCGCCGCAGACGAGGGTCGCCCGATATGCTGCGCGATGGTCGCCGCCACCACGCGCGTATCAACTTCCGCGAGATACCCCCACCTCATTTCAACATGCCCCTGCTGCCCTGCCTTTATCACCTGCAGCGTATAGCCGCTTTTTGCCGTTGCCATCTCTTTTCCTCCGGTTTCGTTGCCCGGGCGTCATATTCTCAGCCCGGTTTTATCAGCAAAGTTCGAACATTTCTGCCTTGCCGTTAATGACTCTTTTCCACATAGGTCTGCATGTTTTCTTTGGTCACTAACTCAAACGGGATCCAGACATGGGACTCGACTTTTTCTCCTTTAATCAGCTTCAACGCCACCGCTAAGGCCGTTTTGCCCTGACCAACGGCATCCTGGAAAACCGTTACCTGGATCTTATCGCTGGCCAACGCTTTCAGCCCATCCGGCGTGGCGTCGATGCCGCCGATCAGCAGCTTCTTCTGGCTCTTCTCCAGCGCCATCGCCGCGCCAATCGCCATCTCGTCGTTGTTCGCCGCCACAATATCAATCGCTTCCCCGTTGCCTGTCCAGTTCTGCATCAGATCCATTCCCTCGCTGCGGGAATAGTTGGCCGGCTGTTTCTGCACTACTTTCATCGCCGGATATTTGGCCACCACCTGCTCTACGTCCCTGGTGCGCTGCAGCGCGCCGGCATCGGTGAGATTACCAATCATGATGGCGACGTTGCCTTTGTAGTTCGCCAGCTTCGCCAGCGCTTCCATCTGCAATGTGCCGGACTCCCGCTCGTCCGAACCGACAAACACCACGCCAGGGGGTAACGTTTTATCCCCCGGCGTCCGGTTCACATACACCAGCGGCATCCTGGCCTGCTGCGCCATCTTCGTCAGCTGCGGGGTGCTGGCGGAGTCCACGGGGTCAACGATGATCGCGTCCACGCCGGAGGCAATGAAGCTCTGCACCTGATCGGCCTGGCGCCCGGTGTCGCCGCGGGCGTCTTCGAACTGCACCTCGACCTGGCGGGCATGAGCTTCTTTCTCAATGGACTGACGAATAATGGTGAGAAAGTTTTGATCGAAGTAAGCCATCGAGACGCCGATCTTTTCCGCCAATGCCGAAGCGGAACTGGCCAGAAGGCCAACTAACAGGATGATTTTACAGTGCTTCATAGCATGCCCTCAGAGTTTGAAATAAAATTTTCAATATAAAATTAAACGGTATATTTAAATCATTTTCAGACTACGAAGGGCGTAGAGTTCTTGCAATCATGATGTAAAGAAAATGTTGCCATGCGCACACTTTATTTCACCGCCTCACTCACCGAGGGCCCACCGGTTGCGGGTCGCGCAGCAGGCGGTGGCGCCGGCTGTTTTCGCTTCAGCAGGGCATACTCCACGATCAGCTGTTGCAAATGCAGTTCGGCGAGACTGCCGCGGGCGGCTGGCCAGGGTTGACCTGCGGGGAGCGCGGCCAGCTCGCGCAGCTGCTCTTCCAGCGGAACGGTGCGGTTAAGCGACTGCATAATGGCAAACACCGCCGTTTTCAGTTCGCTCACCGTCAGGTACTTCCCCTTCTGCTCGTCGAGGGCATTGAGCTGACCGGCGAGCCGTTGCAGCTGACGCATGCCCTCCGCCCAGCCGGTGAGGTTTTCCGCGGGCAATGCCGCAGCGCTTAGCTGCCGCTGCCACTGCTGCGCCAGGGGCTTTGCCTGTTCCGGCCAGCGGCTCAAGGCCAGCTGGACCAGCCGGTCGCCGTAGCTTATCGCCCAGTCCGGCGCCAGGCGGGCGAGATCGTCAAGCTGGCGCTGCGCCTGGCGCAGATCGACCGGCGCGTGGGGAGATGCCCCCGGGAGGTCCGCTAGCGGCCCAGCCTGTTGCGTCATCACAGTTGGCGGCAAATCGGTCTGGCGCAGCGCCAGCCATCCACCGACGGCGATGCCCGACACCGCCAGCATGGTGACCATTCCGGCGATAAATGGCTTCCAGCGCGACGCGGCGACCGGAGTCGATGCCATCCCTGGCGCGGGCCGCTTTGCTGGTGAAGACGGAGCCAGCGGCTCAGCCTCTGGTCTACGTTGTCGTTCTGGCGCTGGCTCAGCCTTCGCAGCATCCTCTTCGCTGACCAGAGCGTCGGGAAGTGCCGCCTCAGACATCGCCACCGGCGGCGTGGCGGGAGGCGCTGGCGCAGGGTCGAGGTTCTCGAAGCGGGTTGCCGTGCTGCGCAGCAGCGCCCGCAGGTCACTCAGCGGGTTTTCAGGCGCGATCTCAAGGCGCTGGAGCACCGCGTCGAAGGTTTGCAGCGAACACTCAGCCTGGCTAAGCGACGCAAGATCGTCCGGGGTGAGGTTCAGGGTGCGGATCACCTGCCGCAGTCGCTTGCTCAGGGTGCGGAAGATTTCGGTGCGGGCCGGGAGCGCCTGCGGCCACAGGTTTTTACCCTGGTGGGCCAGCAGCGTTTCCAGCAGCGATAGCCCCTCGTTGATCCCTGCCAGGCCGTCCAGCCGGGCGCGGGCCAGCGTATACCAGGCGACAGTCTGCAGATCCGCGCCGTGATGCTCCAGCAGCGCACGGGCAAGCTGCTCGGCATACGGCCAGTTAATATCCGGCCGCGCCGGGTGGCTGAGCTTGTTCATTTCCGCACGCAGGGCAATAAAATCAGCCAGCGTGCGCGGGTCGCCACCGGTTTTATAACGGCGGTCTTTATGTGTTGTCATCATGATGTCTTTCAGCGAGAGATTAGAGGGCGGAGCGGGCGTCAAGGTACTGCTGACGTTTAAGGTGGCGGATCAGCACCCTGCCTTCAGGCATAAACTCTGTGCCGTAACGTACCAGACCGATATCCTTCAGCTCAGCATCAATGGCATAGCGCAGTTCGCCGGGCGCATCCTGATCGAGCATCACCACCGCGATCCGCTGCAGGCGCGGTTCGTATTTCAGCAACACCGCCGACAGCGTACTCATCAGCTGATGCGCCGACGCCGGCATGCCCTGGAGGATAGCGGTCATATCCGGCAGGCCGTAGTCCGGCAAATGCGCCAGCGTTCCGGCCCGACAGTTGAGGATGCGCTGCATGTTATCGAGCACCGACAGGATGACCTGATCCGTTTCGCTGACGTTGTTCAGGTCCAGCCCGCCGGCGAAATTGCCGTAGAGGATGTCGTACAGGGAGGGACGAGGCATTTCACTTCTCCTTAAGCGGGTGCAGCGTCAGTTGATTTTGGCTGGCTTCGATAATGCGCGGTCTCGCCGGGTCGAGATCGTCCCGGGTGAGTACCAGCCGCCAGCTATTTAGCGTCAGGTCTGGATCGATAAACATGGCCGCCACCGCCACAAACTGCGCGCTGGTTTCCATGGGCATATCAACGGTCACCGATTCGCCCGGACGCAGGCGAATATCTTTTTCCGCCACCCGGTCCGCCTGCAGCGCCTGGCCATCGCCGGCAAACAGCGACGGGTAGTCAGTATTGTCAAACGCCTGTCGGTCCTTCAGCTGGTAAATACGCACCACCGTCGCCAGGGAGGCGCCTTTGGCGTTGTTATTCACGCCTTCCCGGGCGCGAAGATCCAGATGAAGCGTTTTCACCTGGGGGTAAAAAATGGACTGGGTCACGGAAACGGCGCCGTCTTTTACGGTCTGCGTCAGGCCGCAGCCGGTTAAGAGGGTGACCATGAGGAATGCCAGTAACGTGGCAGAGGGTTTAACTACGGTAATCGCCATCTTCATCGCTCTCCCTGCGGTGGAGGTTTTCCCGGACGCGCTGATAGCGCCCCAGATAAATCGTGATCCTGTCGTCAACCTGCTTCTGCGCATCCAGCGGTTGCAGCACAGCCGTTCTCCCGAGCTGGACGGCATGCGCCTGCTGGCAGCAAAGTTGCGCATCCGGCAGTAAATGGCGGGCGACGCAAAGCTGCAGCCGCACGTCGAGATGAGATCCGAGCCAGACGTGCAGGAGCGCCATCAGGTCGCTGAACAGTTCGCCGCCGGGCAGCCAGCCGCGGACCTCATCAGGCTTTTCCGTCGCCAGCTGCAGCAACACCTGACCGTTCACATCCGTAGCGTGAGTTCCCATCACTGGCCTGTGTTGCAGGCTAACCGGCTGGCGGATGCTCATCGCTAACGGCTGCGACAAGGGGATCCGGCAGGGATCGTGGTGGTACACCGTCGCCCGGGTCCCCGGAGCCAGGAGCGCCACCAGCGCCTCCATGCCTTCCCCGGATCTCCCCGGCAGCATCATTACCGGCAGCAACGCCAGAAATCGCGACAGCGGCGCTGCGGCAACGGCGGCACATCCCGGTATACCCAGCCCCGCCAGGCCCAGCAGATACTGCGAGGTGTTGTCCGTGCCACCCGCCCGAAAGGTTGCCGGGTAGGAATATTTGCGCCAGATACGGTAATACTGGGCGATTAGTCGATGGTTGAAGATATCGAGAAAATCCTCGGTCGCCTCGACGCCTTCCCGCCGTTGCGCAATGTCATCGCTATAGTGTGTCGGTAGCGGGGATTCCACGCCGTAGAGACCCATAAAAGCAACGCGAACCGCCGGCGGCCGGGGCGGGTCAGGATCGTCCATTCCACGGATTTCGCCGGCCGGAAAGCCCATCCCCGGATGCGGGCGAAAGCGTATGGGTTCATCACCCACCAGCCAGCCGCTGCCGATGATCGGCGCCTTCGGCTGGTTCTCCTCCAGCAACTGGCAGAAGCGGTAAAAATTCATGTACGGCAACTGAGGCCGGAGCTGCGCCATCAGCCGGGCAGGCGCAGACTGTGATTCTCTTTCCACCGGATACATTTCCCTTCAGGTTGAACAATGAGCGTCAGCTGGATGAACTGATTCATATCGGCATACAGTGCGAAAAAGCGGTTGAGCATATCGCCAAACAGGTGGACATCGCCCGCACCGGTAAATCCGCTACCGTCGAGCGTCACTTCGATATCCAGCCCGCGCAGCAGGAAGCCCTGTTCGAAACGCTGAATTCGGTGATGGCTGACCGCCAGAATAGCGTCCAAACGACGGTTATTGAGCTCATCCTCCCGCCAGTTGTAGAGCGACAGCGTGCCGCGCAGTACCTCGGCGCTGCTCATCATGTTGAGAAAACGGGTGCCCAGATGGCTCATGACCCGCCAGTGGTAGCGGTCTTCCGCCGGGGGATATGCCGGCAGCGTGGGTTTACAGAGATTACGGACGGTAAGCGGCGTGGCTGATATCGACTCACAGCGATCCAGCAGCGTGCTCTGTAGCGCCCGGCGCGGCAGCTGGCCGTTAGTGCCGGTGATGCGCAAGGAGACCGTTTCCCGCGCCAGCGCCCGGTCAGCCTCCCATTGCTGTCCGCCGAGGATAAGCCAGGTATCGTGCATGCCGGTGACGCCCCGTTTGACGCGGGTGTGGTAGTAGCGTTCCGGCGCATGGCGACGCATCATCCCGCCCTGGTGACGAAAGCGGGTGAAAGGGACATAGCGTGCCTCCCCGGTGCGCCCGGAGCCGGTCACGCTGTCAACAGAATAGATTTCGGTATGCCCGTCCTGCAGGCGCTTCGGACGCAGGAGGTATTCGCTCTCCAGCCCGCTGATGGTCAACGGATCGGCCTCGAGGGTAAACAGGTTAATCACCGGCACACAGTGCAGGCGCAGGCTGCTTGCGCTGACGGGCAAATCGCTTTGCCAGACCTCGCTGAACACCACCTCAAGCGTGAAATGCGCTATCCCCGCCGGTAGCGTCATGTTTTCCAGACCATTTAGCTGCACGAACATAAATTTTTCGCGAAAGGTGAAGTACTCGAGCAGCAACTGATAGCCGCTGAAAGCGCTCTCCCCCTTCGGCCATAAACGATCCTCCTCGCTAAATCCCCCCGGCGAAAAATAGCCGTCAAGACTTACCCGCTCCGCCTGCCCTGGCAGGCGCAGGTACAGCGCGGCCTGGCGTCGGGTCAGCCAAAGATGAAGAGCGCTGCCGGTAACGGCGTCTTCCCCCAGATACAGCGGCAGGCGGCGGAGATCGGTCTGCGACCAGTCTGCCAGCTCGCTACAGGCGAATCGTAGCCGCAGGGCCGAACGTCCGTCCGGCTCTGCCATCATCACCGCCTCCTCTATCGCCAGCGGGTTAAGCGTCAGATCGCGGGTGGTTCGGTACCGGCACACGGTATTTTTCGGCCCCAGTGGGCGGGAGCTTATCTCAAACCCGGCGGGCACCGTTTCCACCATCTTCATCGCCGGCAGCGTTGGGGTCAGCGCCACGATCGATAACGACGGAATGGTGCGCAAATAGTGCGGCCACAGCATGCTGACCAGCCCCTCGGTCAGCTCCGGCAGATCATCATCAATTTTTTCGCGCAAGCGACCTACGGAAAAGGCAAAGCCTTCAAACAGGCGCTCAACGTAAGGGTCCGGCGTACCGGCTTTATCGAGATCCAGCATCGCCGCCCGGTCGGGGTGAGCCTGCGCGAACGCTTTTGCCGCCTCACGCAGGTAGCGCATTTCAGCGTCAAAATATCGCAGGGTTAAATCGTCCATTATGACTATTCCATTATTCGTCTTCAGGGAGACACGCAGCATGGCTGCGCGGGCAGATTAGTTGGCCGCCGGGCGGCCATGAGCAGAGGCGGCCCGGCGTCGCAGGTCAACGCCAATCAGTGAGGGAGGCGGTTTCAGTATCCCTCTTCGCCGGGTATATCGTCGGTCAGCGGAATACGCTCAGCAGGCGCGCGCACGCTGAATATCGTCTCAGGTAGCGTAAAGTTTCGCAGGGCCAGCAACGCCAGCGGTCCTTCCCCCGCCTCGGTACGCAGGGTGTAGTTCAGCAACAGACCATCCGGCGCTTTCCAGCTCAGGCTCCAGCTGCTGCTCGTTCCGGGGTAAGCGCTGACCACCGCCTTATCCAGCAGGCGGATCCAGCCCCAGGCCCCCTGAAGATCTGCATACTGGCGGGTGCCCGCCCGGGTGCTGATCCAGCTCAGACTGGCGCCCGGCGCTTCGGTATCGGCGGGCCAGCTGAACCGCCGCCAGGCCGGCATCTGGTTCATGTAGACAAGTTTCTGGCTGTCGATGACCAGCTCCGTCTGCATCACGCCATCCGCGGTGCCGGGGCGTAGCGCAAAATGCAATCCCGCTTCGCCGTTGGCGAACGCGACGTCGGAGAGATGGCTCAGGGTATTCATCGCCTGCAGAAAGGCCGGGTTAAACGTCAGCCCCTGGGCATTGATACTGTCCGCCATCCAGCGGCTCCCCTCTTTATGCAGTACGCCGTTCAGCCGGGTCTGCAGAAAGCGGGCGATGCGTCCGGTCTCGCTATTGAGATATTTTGCCAGCAGCGGGAGAGAGACTTCACTGCTGGTATTTTTAAAGGGGTAGCGGCCGCCAAAAGCGCGATTCCAGTCCTCCACCACCGCGCTGCGCCACTGGGCGTTGAGACTTTCCGCCGCCGGGGTCAATACCTGCTGCCAGGCCTGCTCCATCGGGCGAACAAACAGCGTCTGTCCAAAACCACTCCACTGCTGGCCCAGTCCCGCCGCCACCAGGCTGCCGTAGTCGCGCGTTTCGGTTAAATCCACTGCCTTGCCCTGGAACACCGTCTGCGCAAGCAGGCGGGTCATCGCCTGCGGGTCGGTGGCGTTGGTGACCTGCTGCAGGCGCAGACGCACCTGGGTGACGCGGGTCAGGAAGGTCTGCAGGCTAAGACGGCTGGTGGACGCCCCGCCGTCGCGATTGTCCAGCAGCGACAGTACGGGCCCGAAGGTGGCATCCAGAGGACCGCGCACGCCACCCTGCTGGTCGATGGCGGCCTGCCCGTCGCGGTTAAACAGATTTTTCGCTGATTTGACAAGCGAATCGGCGATGGCTTCCCCGGTCTGGCCGGTTCGCCCCTGCACGCTCAGGGTGTTCATCAGCGCCACCAGCGGCGACTGGCGCACATCGGCCATCAGGGTCAGCTGGTCAATGGCATCAGAGAGGGTCGCCGCGCGCTGCCAGCGCAGACTGTTGAGAAAATCCAGCCAGGCGCCGCTGAAATCAGCGAAATAACGCTCCGCCAGCCTGGCTCGCAGAGCTTCCGGCGACGTCGACTGCGCGGCAGTCTGCTTCGTATCGCTCAACACCCAGTCCATTTCATCGCGGCGTTCCGCGACCACTTTCTCAATGGCGGGCTGCACCGTCTCTTCCCAGGCTTTCCGGCTGAACATCCCCGGCACCACCTCATCGGTGGTGAACAGGCGCGACGCGTCGGTGTCGCCGGTCATGTCCGCCAGGTGCAAGTCCGCATACTGGTTCGCCACCTGCGCGAGCATCTTCTGATAAAGCGTGGACTCACTGTTGCGCTGGCCCAGCTGGCGAATTAACCGTGTGCGCGCCTGGCTGACCAGACCGTCATCGACAGGCAGACGCCACTGCGGATGCGACGCCAGGCTGGCAGCGTAAAATGCCAGTAACGAAGGGCCGTTGCCCCGCCAGACGGCGTCGGCGATACCTGAGCGCTGCGACCAGTCCTGCATCAGCGTGGTGGCAAACCAGGACGCGTCCATCCTCTCAGGGCGCGAGAGCATCAGGTACAGTTTTAACTGATCGTAAGCCGTTTTTGCCCTCTTCTCGCGAAGCGGACTGTCCGGCGGAAGCTGCGCAAAGGCGTTCAGCTGCCCTTCCAGATGGCGCGCCGCCGCATCACGCAGCAGCGGTAAGGCGCTTTCGCCATAGCGCGGCAGAAGCGCCGCCAGCAGGTCATCATTCTGGCTGAGGCCAGCGCGGAGGTACCAGGGTGCTCCGTGCTGTGACCGGTATTCCAGCCGGGCAAGGGTTTTCTGCAGCTCAGACAGGGCGTGTAGACTCGTGGTCAGCGGCTGTTTATCCGCCGAAAGCTGCTGAACCTGCTGCTGCGCCTGCGCCACCTGGCTGCGGTTAGTGATAAAGGAGACGGTCATTGCGGCGGCCCACAGGAGCATCAGCACCGCAACGCTCGCGCCCGCCATCCGCACCCCGCTGACGCCCGGTTTACGCGCACGCAAACCTGCCGGTAACGCCAGCGGGGATTCCGGGATGGCGTCCCAGCGGTTATCCCGGCTCCAGTGGTGGGCAACGCTGCGCTGCGCCCCGGCAGAGGGGGCACTGAACACCACGCCCGCCAGCGGCAGCGGGCGGTACGGATTAAGCAGCACGGACAGGGGGCCGGTCAGGCTTTCCGGCCCGCGGGTCAGTTGGTCGGCCAGGGTGAGGAGAAAATGATGCTGCGGTCTGTCGCAAATCTGCTGAATGCCCTGCGCGGTGAGCGCCGGTATCAGCCCGTTCAGCTGGCGGGCCAGCGCGTCAGGCGCACATCCCGCAGACAGCAGGCAGCCCACCGGCTGGGTTGTCCGGCCAGCCTGTTCCCCGCCGCGCCCGTGCAGCGACCAGACATACAGCGGCAGCCGCCAGCCCAGGGCCTCATAACGACCGCTCAGGGCATGGGCCAGCGCATCCGTCGCATCAGAAGTGAGTGATGCGGCGGGCATATCGCCATCCGCACCGGGAACAGAGTCAAAAGCGGAGGTCACCCACACCATGCCGTCCGCCGGGCGACGGCGCAGCTTTCGCAGCGCGGCGAACCAGGCGGCGTCCGCCGGTGCCGCCGGGTCGCCGCCCCACAGCAGCAATGTCCCCCGGTCTTCCTGCCAGAGTTCCCGGGTGAGTTTTGGGGTCAGTTGTTCGACGTCGGCGATGCTGCCGGTAATGAGCAGGATGCGGAGTTTGCGGGGCCAGAAGAAACCATAAACTGAGCTGAGTTGCCTGCGTATTTCCTGGTATGACAGAAGGACAGCAGGTGTTATTTTTGTCGAAATCTGCTGATTTTCCTGATGAGCAAGAACATTGTCTGGTTTGTAGATATTCTGTTCTTTCTTGTACTTTCTCCTCAACCAGAATGGCGATGCGATCACACCCAGCAATAATGCAGAAAATAAACTTCCCCAGACAGCCCATGCTTTATGCATCGTTATGCCATAAGCGACTACTTTATCCTGATTAAGAAACAGTAATAGTGCACATATTCCGGCAAGGCCAATAATCAGAATAATGTATCCGGTAACACTGTAACGGATCTCTGGTGTTGAATTTCCCGCCGTCATAAAAATAACTCCCTGGTGATCAGGCAAAGTGAGTACTTATTTTTTCGCTGCTGTGAAATAAGCAACTGCATTTCACCGGTATGAACAGCTGCATCAACCATCAGTGCGACAGAAACGGGAAATGACAATGGTCCGCCAGGTCCGAAGGTATGATCCAGCAAATGACACGGCAGTTTTGCCGGTAACTGCCATTGCTGCTCTCCGGCATATTGAACGATTTTCGCCCGTTCATCATTATCAACTCCTGTCAACCAGATATGATGTAAGTCTGTGTTGTTTAGCCTGTTATATTCAGACAATATATCCAGTGCGCTGGTTAACGAATCAGCGGATAAGACCCTTCCTATCCCGGCCATAACTGGCAGCTTATGTATTGAGGAAAACGAAACTAATGTAATAATCTGTCCAGAAATAAATTCGCTGTGCTTTTTGTTGTTATCAGTAAACCAGTCCTGAATACAAAGCAGAAGAATAAGTCCCTTCTGTTCTGAATCAACCTGAATATCATCAACTGAATTAATATACTCCGGGTATAAATCCCATTGTTTATAAACAGCCTGACTAACCGATAACTGCTGACTCACGCCAGGAAGAAGAATTTTTATCGCATATAAAAAATGGCGATATCCTGGACACTGTTTCTCTGCCTGGGCATCAATATATTCCAGCCGGTTATTCAATCCAGCAAGAACAGTATGCAAAGACCGGGCCTTGCGCGGATAAGCGGGTATATCCGCATAATCTCCCAGAAGGGCAGCAATTCCGTCTTTTTCCGGTGTCAGCACAATATTACCCACAACAACCCATTGCTGCCTGCACCAGCGTTGCCAGTGTGATCTCGTCCGCTCAGATTCTTTATTCCACAATAGTGTGTCATTAACAGACTTTTCATAGCGATGCCAGATAACACCGAAGAAACACAACCAGATAAAAAATGCCGGTAGCACACCATACAGAATCACCTGCCCGTAACTGGTGACTCTGCCGACAAATAATACCAGAGTTCCTCCAACCGCCAGCATAATGAAAAGAATCACACCCCATGTTTTGTATTCAGGACAAGGAAGTGGGTTTTTCTCCGGTATATCAGGAACAGGCCATTGCATAATTATGACTCAATACTGTTTTCGGTATAAGAACTGATAACACGGCAACCACATTCACAGAGGCAATTATCCACAACAACAAATACGCCCTCCTCTGATGCCGTGGAATCACCTTCAATAATACGACCGGAACCATGTTTCGGGCAGGATACAAAGTCACCAACCAGTGCAACTTGAATACCATTAATAAACATAGTGGAAGATGCTGAAATGACTTTACCGCCATGAGTAGTGGCATCTCCCAGACAGACTAATGCTGGCATAATATTTATCCTATATTAAACGGATAGAAAGCATAATTGTATCACAGATAACAATACTTTCATTTAAACAATATTAAGAACAGTGTACATAAACCAGTGGAATTACCATCACCTAAGTAAATTACAGATCCATTCAAAAAATGATCACCAGGATTTATGGTACTCCAATGTTTCTGTTATATGCTGCCAGACTGCAACCAGTTCAGGCTCACTTAATATCTCACCCGAGCTATTATCCCGTGATGTGTATCTCATATTCACGGTCAGCGGCATCATTCCCCCAACCCTGCCCTCATTAATTCTCAGCGTAAAGGCATAACTTATAATGGGAATACCCTCTGATATCTGGTTCTCTCTGACCAGCCATTCAACGACATCGAGACCATTCACTTTTCTGCTACCTTTATACAGCGTGGTACCATAGGAACTTTCCATTACCCGATGATCTTTTTTTAGTAAAGGAGTTTCCCTGTAAGGGCCGTTATCCATGCTGAAATTAATTTCAATTCCGTATTTGTTCAGATACTTCACGGTCATTTCGTACTCCCCCAACAGTGACTCTTTCACCTCGCCATATTTTATGGCCAGATTGTTCTCCTGCGGGCGCTGGTTATCTTTCCGGGGGTGTAGACCTGATAATATACTGAGTAAAAGAGATTTTTTTCTGGAATATCATAACGATAGCTACTTTTAAAAGTTTCCCTGTCTCGATCATATTTTGAAGATCTGCCATCTCTGGCCTTCATAGTTATTTTAAATGTAACTCCATCATCCCATCGGTAAGCCTCAAGAATTCTTGAGACATCAGAGTAATATCTTTCTTCCATCCTCTCAAATAATACCCCACTCATTCCTGATGGTAATATTTCGGTTTTTTTCAAAAAAGGTGCATCATCAGAACTATCTGGTCGTGTATTTTTAAGTTCTTCTTTATATCGATTAAGAAATTGCTCAAAAGGTGGATAATATTGCTGTTTACTCTCAATTTTAGTCATATCTGACCCCTGTATGAACATAAACATCTCTGGTGCCGGGGTAAACTCTGCTGGCAAAGCAACAGAATAATAACCAAAATACCGGGTTTCTGGCTGCTGTAAAAGCGTACTGACCATCTGCTGCTCCTTATCGCTAAGTGAATAAGAATAATTAATATTGTGATATATAAAAAAACCGACCACGACCAGTAAAGTAATCAGTAATGATATCACTACGCCCGGCTGGCGGGTCAGATTATTCCGTATATGCCATTTCTTCATCATCATTGACCTGCTGGGCTATTTTAGTAATCTTAAGAACAGAGTGCATAAATCAGTGGAATTACCATCGCCTAAGTAAATTACAGATCCATTCAAAAAATGATCACCAGGATTTATGGTACTCCAGTGTTTCTGTTATATGCTGCCAGACTGCAACCAGTTCAGGCTCACTTAATATCTCACCCGAGCTATTGTCCCGTGATGTGTATCTCATATTCACGGTCAGCGGCATCATTCCCCCAACCCTGCCCTCATTAATTCTCAGCGTAAAGGCATAACTTATAATGGGAATACACTCTGATATCTGGTTCTCTCTGACCAGCCATTCAACGACATCGAGACCATTCACTTTTCTGCTACCTTTATACAGCGTGGTACCATAGGAATTTTCCATTACTCGATGATCTTTTTTTAGCAAAGGAGTTCCAATGTAAGTGCTGTTATCCGTATTGAAATAAACTTTAATTCCATATCTGTTTATATACTTCACCGTCATTTCATATTCCCCAAGCAGTGACTCTTTCACCTCACCATATTTTATAGCCAGATTGTTCCCCTGCGGGCGCTGATTATCTTTCCGGGGGTGCAGACTTGATAATATACTGAGTAAAAGAGATTTTTTTTCTGGAATATCATAGTTAAAACTATATTTTGATTTTTTTCTGTCTTCATCATATTTTTTTGCACGTCCGTCTCTGGCCTTCATACTTATTTTAAATGTAACGCCATCATCCCATCGGTAAGCATCCAGTATTCTTGCCACATCCGGAACTCCCTGATGTTCCATTCGCTCAAAAATTTCCCCTTTCATCCCTGATGGCAACAAATGGATTTGTTTCAAAAAAGGTGCATCATCAGGACGCACTGGCAAAGTATTATCTAGCTCATTTTTATAACGTTTTAAAAATTGTTCAAAAGGTGGATAATATTGCTGTTTACTCTCAATTTTCGTCATATCTGAACCCTGTATGAACATTAACATCTCTGGCATTGGAGTAAACTCTGCGGGCAAGGCAACAGAATAGTAACCAAAATACCGGGTTTCTGGCTGTTGTAAAAGTGTACTGACCATCTGCTGTTCCTTATCGGTAAGTGAATAAGAGTAATTATTATTGTGATATATAAAAAAACCGGTCACGACCAGTAAAGTAATCAGTAATGATATCACCACGCCAGGCTGGTGGGTCAGATTATTCCGTATATGCCATTTCTTCATCATCATTTACCTGCTGAGCTATTTTAATAATTGAACGCAATGTAAATGCCAGACTGGTTTCATTACGGTAGGCCGCTTCATGAGATACATTGACATTCAACCTTTCCTTTACAAAGCGATCGGGAATTTTCCCAGCCCGTAACGGCACAGTGCCATCACCATTTTCACTGGAATCCTGCAGGGTAAAACATTGACCTATATAGACATATTCTGAATTATAACTTTTCATATACCCAGAGCCATGAGAAGAAACCTTCCAGCTCTGCTCTTTTTCGGAAAGGGTATCTGCTACCGTCCTTTTCTCCTTTAT
This sequence comes from Klebsiella sp. C283, assembly GCF_048822555.1. Lineage (NCBI taxonomy): Bacteria > Pseudomonadati > Pseudomonadota > Gammaproteobacteria > Enterobacterales > Enterobacteriaceae > Klebsiella > Klebsiella sp. C283. The sequence continues at coordinate 73,491 of NZ_JBMEZS010000011.1, read as the reverse complement.
CTCCCGATAATCCAGGCGTCCGTCATTGAGAATATATTTTTTCTTTAAAACAGCGGCATCACCAATGGCAATACTTCCTTTCCAGCGAGCAGTTTCTTGTGTCAGATATGCCGGAGGAATAACATCATCATCTACTTTCCCATAAAAAGAATAAGTATTGGAATGATATTTCCCAGATATATTTTCATGAAATGGTTTAACGAAGCTATTTATTAGCTCATCAAATACCCCCCAATCAATTTCAATTTGTGCTTGATTTAATGAAACATTGTTAGGATTCAACAAGTTTTCATCGATCAACTTCCACCAGGCATCCCTTTTCAGATAAAGATCCGTATAAGGATCATTCCCTGGCAGCGACGTGGTTACGCCATGACGATCGGTTATTTTAAGCCAGTCAGTACCATAGTCCACGGATGGCAGCAGCTCCAGTGGTCCGGCAGACTGGGAACAAATTGCCGTCATTTCTGCTGCGTTTCGTCCGAGTATCTGCGAAATAATATATCCCTCAGTACTCGATTCAGGATTTTCAGTCCCGCGTTTCATACGTGTGTAAGCAGGCGCTGCGCCAGTTGAGGGCATCACACCGTGTACAACTCCGTAGATATTTTGATTACCCTTACCATCGTCCAGGTCCAGACACTCTGAATAATATCTTGCCACCAGTCCCCCCATCGAGTGGGTGACCAGAATGACTTTATGGCATTTCATGCCTCTGCTTTTATAACCCTGAACAATCTCATTAATACGGGACTTCAGATGGTCCGCTGATTTTATATTAGAACCGAGCCAGTTATACCCCATTGCATGGACAGGAAACTGATATTGCTTCATGACTTCAAGAGCCTGTTCATCCAGAGAGTCACTATTCCCACTACTACAAAACTCAACACCCAGCGCCTCAGTAATTAATTTTTTATAAATCGCATTAAGAGGACTATCTTTACAAGGCTTATCCCGAAATAAAGCTAGCTGGAGTAAATCAAGAAACGAACCATAGCTGCCTGCGGCAACTTCCCCCCAACCACGGGCAGCACGTGTGCCAAAAAGCTTTGTTTCCGGATCGTTTTCCTGGGCCTTTTTAAGCGCAGCGCCCAGACGGTCTATTGATTCTGAATCGTATTTATTAACAGGATTGTCAAGCATTATCTGACTTTGCTGTTCCTGTTGCTGTGACGATATAATCACTCCACGGTTATCAACCTGAACTCTGTCAGGATGGAGCAGTTTCTTTCTCTCTTCTGGTCCGGAACCGGGTAATGACCAGCCTATTAATGACAAACCATCGTCATATCGCCAGATAACATTATCATCACCGTCTTTCAGGTTGCTCCCCATAACTCCCGGAATAAAAACTACAGGGATAATGCGATAGTCATTAATTGTCACTGAACCTATTTTATTCTTTGCGCTGAGATCCGTACTTATTGTGGTCATATACTGTTTGCTCTCTGTCTGTTTTTAGTTTTTCAGATTATCAGGACTTTCCACTTTTATTTCCTCAACAAAGAGTCCGCTCTGTTTTGGCAAACGTCCCTCACCATCAGTTATCATCTCTGTTGTACTCCCATCATCGCGGGTAACAAGGACCTTTTGGTTTCTTGCCAGTTTACCGGTCTGTTCCCAGCGCACCTCTGGCGTAACAGCAAAATCCGCACTCTCCCACTGCTGAATCGCCTCAGTAATACTTTGCCCGCCAAACTTCTGCCACACCGCGCCGCGTTCGATAATTTTATCCGGGGCCGCGCACTCCACCGTGCCATCAGCTATCCGGATATAGCCCCCACCGCTGGTCAGAATAATTTCTTGTTTGGCACTGATGATGATTTTCCCTTCACTACTACTAACCCGGATATCTTTCAGCGCATCCAGCGTCATTTCATCCCCCTGAGCCTGAATCTCTACTTTCCCTTTACTGGCAAACAGTTTGATACCCAGCTTCTGGGCATACAGGCCGATTCTTTCTCCTGCCGCAACAGTCAATTTTTTCAGAATACTGAAATCGGTATTACCACCGCTTGTTGCCGTAATGTTTTCTCCGGCTGATAATTGCAGGGATTTCGGCGTCACCTGCGCTATCCCTTCAGGGGCAGAAAGCAACAGCGCTGATTTCCTGAGTTCTGTCAGTGTCTCGTTCAACAGGGTTTTCTGCGTTTGCAGGTCCGCCAACTCTGCTTTCGCGATTTCTGCTGCGCTGCTTAACGAGTCCGCCAGATTCTGTGCCTGCCGGAGCTGGCTCAAGGCAGCAGACATATCCAGCATCATTCCTCTGGCCGATTGCTGTGGGTCCGCCGTAATAAACACACCCGCACCGCCGCGGATACTCACCCATTTATCCGTTCTCAGCTCTGCCCCTTCCCCACGAAGCGCTCGCTGAGCATCCACATTATGCCCCAGGTTCAGTTGTGTCTTGCCGCCGTACTCAGTGCTGAGCTTGATATGCTCTTCGCCGCGTTTGTCCTCCATCCGCAGTTTGTTCAGCCCCGCCGTTCTGATGACATTGCGCGTGCTGTTCTTTTCCGTCACAGGGTCAACATGCCGCGAGTCGTGCAGCGCATGGGCGATATACGGCCGGTCGGGGTCGCCTTCGTGGAACGCTATCGCCACTTCCGTTCCCTGAATCAGCGGGAAGTGAAAGCCGTACACATCGCCGCCGTAAGGTTTGGCGAGACGCACCGGCATGCTTTCCTGCCCCTGCCCTTTATCATCTCTGTCAGCGTCAAATTTCACCCGGTACAGGCCGGACGCATCCTGCCAGGCGTAGATATCATTCGCCTTCGCGCTGGTCACCCGCGCCGTCATGGTGCCAGTCACCTTCGGGCGCGGCAGCAGCGGCGGACGCCAGCACAATGTTTCGCTGTAGGGCACCGCCAGCAGGGTCACCCGCAGCGCCTCCCGGCGGCTGGCGGTAAAACCGGTGCCGGTGATTAACAGCGAATCCTGCACGGGCGCAGGCAGGGTCGACGGCAGGCTGTCGGTGAGGGTCAGCACCTGGGCCGGCGCCAGCCAGGCTGCCGTACTGCTCGCGGTAATCAGCGTCTGGCGAGCGAGAAAACGCTCATGGTCGAGACGGGCATAGAAGTTGGCGGTCTCCGCCTGCGGGTCGATTTTATCGCCCCGCTCCCGGTGGCGAAGCTTATAGTGGTATACCTCTCCGTAAGTGATGCCTTCACCATTTCCCCGGGTCATATCCGCTGTTGCCGACTGGAGAACGCTCTGCGCATCGCGGGGGTTATAATCCCGGGTAGTGACGTTCGCCTCTACGACGTTGTGCGTGATGTTCAGACCCCATATCGATTCCGCACCGCTGTCGCTCATCCCGGACGGGCTGTTAACCGGCAGTGTCTTATCGAACATCAGCGCCCGCTGCGCGTCGGCGAAGTGGACCACTTCGCTCTGGGCCTCTTCCTGCAGGGTGAAGAAATAAAATATCCCCACCTCTGCCAGCAGGCGCTGGATAAACGCCAGGTCACTCTCCTGATACTGATTAATTTGCTCGCGCCGCGGATAGTGTTGCTTGAGATTAAACTCATACTCCCAGTCATGCAGGTGATGTTCCTGCAAAACCTGCTCCACCACTTCCGGCACCGATTTATTGACGAAGAAACGATGGGTGCGGAACTGTTTGTCCAGCAGCGAGAGGAAGGGTTCGAGGGTTATCATGTACTCTGCCTGGTCAGCAGAGCCACTGATACGCTCAAAATGCGTGACCACGCCATGCACCCGTTTGCATTCGGTCAGGCTCTGTAATATGCCACCGTCCATCGTCAGCGTCGCCGGTTTGCTCAGTAACTGGCTGGCGTCGATATTTTTATCCGTGCTGGTGAAATAAATTGTCCAGAGATACGTTTCACTGAGTTTTTCTGCACCGCTGAATTCTTCCACATCCAGCGATGCAGTACATGACGGAATATCCAGCTGGTAACGGTTGAGGGTGGTGCCGGTAATTATTGAAGAGGTATCCATTATATTCCTGTTTTACTCCGCAGTAATGACCATCAAACATCGATTAACAGGCCATACGGTTTAATTTTGTTTAATGATAATCATCTCATTCATCATAAATATATTTAAGTGCATATCGATATATCAGATACCCCACCAGGAGTTTCATTACTAAAAGGCAACCCCAGGGATATTTATTTTCACTTACTGAGAAATAAAAAAGCACACAGAAACCGGAACCTTCAACGTTTAACGCTGCCAGCATTTCTCTGGCACTGTCCTTAGCGCTATCCATGCTGATCTCCTTTATCCATCCCCTTTCCTGCGCTTCATCCCCGCAGAGGCCCCGCTTTGCCGACAAGATTGACTGGCTGCAGGCACGCTACCGCCCATCGCTGTTTCCTGTTTATCAGGAACCCGTAGCGCACAGGGTCAGGCAGGCAGATTGTTATTGTTCACCGTCCTCGTTCGGGGTCGCGGATTACTCGGTTTCGTTTTTTAAAGCGGCAGCCCCGGCTCCTGAGGTATTAGCCGTGCCCGGCGTCAGACAGGCGTCCTTCTGCGGGACCAGACTGATCTCCACCCGGCGATTTTGCGCCCGCCCGTCTGGCGTCTCGTTGCTGGCGACAGGACGACTTTCGCCGTAGCCCTGCACCGCAAAACAGCTCTCCAGCACATCGCCGGTATCGCGCATCCAGTCGCGGACCGCCTCGGCACGCTTCAGGGAGAGTTGTTGATTAGATCTATCATTGCCGATGCTGTCGGTATGGCCTGCCACCACGATCAGCCAGCCGGGTTTCGCCTTAATGCCCAGCAGCGAGTTCACCAGCAGCTTTGTCGAACCCGGTTTCAGCGTCGATTTGCCGGTATCGAACAGCGCCATGCTATCGAGGCGGATCGTCTGCGGCCCCTGCACAACCTGCTTAATGACCGGACGCGGCGGCGGGGGCGGCGCCCAGTCATTGATCGCGGCTTCCACGAAGGGGATCAGCCGCAATCCCTGATACAACCCCAGCCGGTAACGCAGCGGCTCTCCCCGGCGCAGCCAGTCATCCAGCAGGCGGCTGTCGGCACGTAGGCGCTGCTGCGCCTGCAGCTTCGGCGTCGGCGGCGTGCCGCTGAGGCGGTGGTAGACCGCCAGATGATCGCCGACGCTGCGCACCAGGCGCTGGTTGTTGATAAAGGAAGCCAGCATCGCCAGCGCCAGAAAGAGGAAGCCCACGCCAGCGGCAAGACCGGCATCGCGCATCCGGCGGCTGACCCCGTGGCGGTGCGGCAGTGACGACAGAAGAAGATCCGGCAGCGGGTGAGGACCTGGCGCCGCGGCGTTGCCCGGGGAGAGCGTGGTGATCCCGGCGATTTGCTGCTGCCAGAGGTTATTTGCCACCGCCGTCACCGGCGTCAGGCAGATGCCCATGGCGCACAGGTCCAACGGCGAAAGTTCCGCCTGGCGAGTGCTCAGTGGCCGGACAAGAACGTTTTCTGCCAACGCCAGAATGCTCTCCAGCCACAGCGTCTGATGCAGGCGTGAGGCTGAGCTGCCCTCTCGCTGCCAGTCGGCAATCGACTGGGGCGCTTGTCCCTTCTGCCGCACCTGGAGACCAGGCCGATCCGGCGTGACGGTAAACCAGCGGCTTTCCGCTGCCTGGCCGCCAGGCGGCGTCACCCAGAACACGCTCCACACCGGCGGCAGACCGTTTAACCAGGTTCGGCACTGAACAATACTCCGCCGCCAGTCGCACAGCGACTGCACCAGGTGCTCCCCGGAGGGGTGGTGCTCCGGTACCACCGCCAGCAGCACGGAAACCTGCGATACCAGCGCCGGACGCGCCGCCGCCAGGTACTGCGCCAGCCGCGGCAACTGCTCCGCGCTTTCCCCCCGTAGATACCAGCCGAGGCGGGTTTCGCAGTGCGCCGAACGCCCGGGAAACAGACTGTCGGTATCCCCGCAGACCAGAACCACTGCCCCCTGAAAATCCTCGGGTGGCAGGACGATTTCCGATCGCTGACGGCTGACTGCCCGGCGACGCTGACGCCAGAGCGCCGCGCCGCCCACCAGCAGGATGCACAGACTGACGATCACCTGGTTGCCGATGGACAGCGGCCAGAAGCCCAGCGCCAGCCACAGGGCCAGGATGACGGTCAGTAGCGTAAGCAGACGACGGGCGTTATCACGCATCTCTTATCCCTGCCCTGCTATCTGCGCCACCATCTGTGACAGCATGGAGGAGAAGGTCAACCACAGCGCGGCCAGCGCCACAATGCCAGCCGCCCAGCCGCACCAGTACATCCGCCGTCCGCTGCGCAGCCGGGAGGCACGAACCACCACCGGCGCCTCCTGGGTTATGCTGAACGGCGGAACCCGCGCGCCAAGCGCATGCGCTACATCCTCACGCCGTTCGTCATCCTGGGCGCGGTACTCTCCGACAAACCCCAGCTGCAAAGTACGAAAGAAGCAGGTCAGCACTGCCGCATCCGCCGTGGGCTCTCGCAGCAGCTGGCGGATCCGTTCCCAGAGCTCTTCCCCGGCGTTGAGGGTGCTGAAAAAACGCGCCTGCAGCGGATCCTTGCGCCACCTGCGGTAGCCATCATCCTGACTGGCGCGGTTGAGGACGCTCTCATCGAGCAGCGCGCAGTAGGCATAGAGCATCTGCTCAGCGCTGGTGTCACTGATTCCTGCCGCCGCCAGCGCCTCGCGCGCCTCGGTCACCCATCGACAGGCCTGACGATAGAGCGCCTCGCCATCGGTCACCGGCTGGCCGCAGCGTAACTGGCTGACCATCAGCCAGCCCGGGTAAAAGGTTTTGTTGATCAGATCGCTTTCAGAGATATTCATGAGCGCAGTACCGCAAAGAGTTCAAGTTTCACGTCGCCAAGCGATTCCGGGGTATAGAAGGTGCAGTTGCCAGCCTCCAGCATCGCGCGGGCGGCATCCGTGGAGAGATCCAGAGCGAAATATTGGTTTTCCAGACGTAGCGGAATGGCCGCCGGCACGTGGCTCAGCGGTTTGATCGCGATGCCGCTGAGGGCAATGTTGACGACCTCGGCGACATCATCATGGCTACCCGCCTTACAGAGCTGCGGAAAGCGGCTCTGAAGCTGATGAGGGGGAAGTGAAGAACGCACTGACAGATAAAAATCCGCCCCCTCGCGCAGCCGTGCATCGTGCAGCCTCCCCCGCCAGATCTCCCGGTCAGCACCCTGCTCCAGCGCGATGGCGATCACCCTTGAGGGCAAGCTGACTTCGAGCAGCGTATCCAACAGGGCAAACAGCGGTGGGAATACCTGCTCCGGCGAGGCATGCCGGTAGCGGGGGATCGCGTCCAGATGATGTTCAAGAGAGAAGGTCAGCAGACTGCCGGCCAGCCTGGCCAGTTCACGATAGAGCAGCTCCGGATGGCGCGAAGGGTCCTGATGCAGCTCGCTGAGCACCGGCTCGGCGCTGTTCAGTGCGTTGAGCAGCCAGAACAGGGAAACATCCGCCACGGCAAAATCAGCCATCCGCGCATTGCTTTCACGGCGCATGGCCATGAGGCGTCTGCGTCGGGCCTGCAGGCGATGTAGCAGCTCGCCAAGCTCGCTGACCAGCGTCGGGCTTGCGGCCAGCGACAGCAGCGGCGGGATGAATTTCGGGTCAAAGATCCACTGCCCCTGGGCGTCGCGTACCAGACGCGCTACCGGGCAGGTTAGGAAGGCTGCGTTTTCTTCGATGGAGAGACGCAGCGTCAGCGTGTGCCGCAGGACGGCCAGCTCGCTGCGTTCATGGCCTGCCAGCTCCTGCACGGTCACCTGCTCGGCGCGCCAGCGGCGCGGGCGGGCGCTTTCCTGGCCGTCATCAAGATTGCCGCCGCTGGCGCTGAGCAGCGGCAGAGCGAGCAGAACCTCCACGTTGTCCTGCATCACGTCCGATACATCGCGGACCGGTGGCAAAATATCCGCCAGCTCGGTGTCAATCAGCGCGCCGTCGGCGAAACGCACGATCAGCCGGGTGGCGTTGAGCCGGGAAAGGGTGAGCGCGCTGGCGTCAAACTCCGCGCGCAATATCCCCCAGGGGTGGGCGAGCGCCATGCGGGAGACCGTATCGGCGACGTGCGCGTCCCAGCGGGCCTGTTGCTGAAACTGCTGCGGAACCAGAAAAGCCCCATCGCGCCATAATGGGCGGAAAATCTTCATCGCACCTCCTGTGCCTTTCACTTTCATCTGTCTGCAGACAGGACCAAATGCCCGGTGGGATATCCTTCATATACCTTGCGTTCGCCTCAGCCCCTGCATTTGCTCTGGCCTGTTCCTCACTAGCGGTTTTTCTCCCGAACGTCGTTCGTCTCGATTGATTGCCTGCCGCTTCAAGGAAAGGAAATATCTCCCCTGCCCGCGAGAATTTCGAAATCAGATGGTATTTTTTGTTCAAGGGAGGTTTATCTTAAAGTGAAATAGCCAGGGGAGGTAACGCCTGGCCCTAAATAATATCTGAATTCAACCCAAGGAAGTTTTATAATTCCTCTTCATTCCATTCACGCAGCTTATTCCATAAGCTGTCCATTTATTATTTCGCTATTAAATATTATTTATATTCACCTGCAAATAATAAAAAAAACTCAACACTAAAATTGTCACTGCAGTAAATATGCCACCGACAGCGCCGGCGCCTGAATCTCCCCCGGCATCAGAGAGATGCCTGACCCCCATCCGGCCATTGCCAGGCGCTGAATTACCCCGTATTTTGGTTTTCCGCTCCGCTGGGGGCGGGTATCAGGGCGAACGAGAGAGAGAGAAAATGAAACCGCTATTTGTCTATGGGACGCTCTGTCCCGGTCGCAGCAATGCGCATATTCTGGAGGCGATCGGGGGCGAGTGGCGTCCGGGCTACGTTACCGGTACCTTTTACGCGCGCGGCTGGGGCGCAGCCGCTGATTTTCCGGGGATCGTCCTTGACGCCAACGGCCCGCGGGTCAACGGCTATCTGTTCCTGTCCGACCGGCTGGCGGCGCACTGGCCCATGCTGGACGACTTTGAGGAGGGGTACGATCGGGTGTCGGTGGAGGTGACTACCGACGATGGACAGCAGGTCAGCGCCTGGATTTATCAGCTCCAGCCCCGGGAGTAATCCCCGGCCAGTCTCGCGCTACCGGGCACAGCGGCCCAGTACGTCCGCGGGTCTGGCGTCGTTTCCGCCAATGCAGGTATACTTGCCAGATGTTTCCTCAGCTTCAGATACGCAAATGACAAAACTTACCTTACAAGAGCAGATGCTCAAAGCCGGCCTGGTCAGCAGCAAAAAAATGGCCAAAGTCCAGAGAACGGCGAAAAAATCCCGCGTGCAGGCCCGTGAGGCCCGGGAAGCGGTGGAAGAGAATAAAAAAGCCCAGCTGGAGCGCGATAAACAGCTCAGCGAGCAGCAAAAGCAGGCGGTGCTGGCGAAAGAGTATAAAGCTCAGGTCAAGCAGCTGATTGAGATGAACCGCATTACGGTCGCCCGGGGCGATATCGGCTTTAACTTTACCGATAATAATCTGATTAAAAAAATCATGGTCGACAAGACCACCCAAACCCAGCTGATTAACGGTCGCCTGGCGATTGCCCGCCTGGCGGTGGATAACAAACCTGAAGGGGAATATGCAATTATTCCGGCGATTGTGGCTGAGAAAATTGCCCAGCGCGATGCCAGCAGCATCGTGTTGCACAGCGCCCTGAGTCAGGATGAGCAGGATGAAGACGATCCGTACGCCGACTTTAAGGTGCCCGACGACCTGATGTGGTGATCGCGGGCTTCCGGCGGCAGGCTATCAGAACGAGCTTGCCTGCTGGATATGCATCGGCTTGCGGCTGACGGGGTGGCGAAAACGCAGTTCGCTGGCGTGCAGCATCAGCCGCGGAGCCTGTTCCGTGCCCGGCAATACCCGGCCGCCATACAGATCGCAGCCAAGGAGCGGATAGCCCAGCAGCTGACAGTGGATCCGCAGCTGATGGGTGCGCCCGGTCTCCGGGGTGAGCGCCACCCTCGTCAGCGCCAACGCCCTCTCCCCTTCCCGCGTCTGGTACATACGGTCAATTACCCGGTAGCGCGAACGCGCCGGTTTGCCGTGCCGGGCGCAGATCGACATGCGCGGGAAACGGGCCGGGTCTTTGGCGATCGCCGCCTCCACTATCCCTTTATCTTCCGGCAGATGGCCGCACAGCAGCGCCGTATAGACCTTACCCACCGTGCGCTGACTGAACTGCTGGCACAGCGCGGCGTTAATCACCTTGTTGCGGGCGACCACCATCAGACCGGAAGTGCCGAAATCAAGGCGGTGTACCAGGGTGCAGCCCGGAAAGCGCTGGACCAGTCGATGATGCACGGAGTCGAGGTTGCGCGGATCTTTGCCTGACAGACTCAGCAGCCCGGCAGGTTTATTGATCAGCAGCAGGTGTTCGTCCTGATACAGGAGGGTTATCTGCTCGCGGCACGGCGGAGCGACAAAGGTATCGATAATGGTGGACATCAGACGGCCCGAAGAAGGAGTGGCCGGCGATAGTAACCCATTTTGCCCGCCGGTACGACGCTGGCGCACGATCCGCCCTCGCGGCGGCGTCATTTATCACCCACACTTATCGCAAAGGCATGGTCTGCGCAGGCAATGTGCTTTACACTGCGCGCTGCAAAATTTGAGTTAACCAACGAGTAAGAACGGTAATGGCGATGAACGGAACAATCACAACGTGGTTTAAAGATAAAGGTTTTGGATTTATCAAAGATGAAAACGGCGAAAACCGGTATTTTCATGTGATTAAGGTCGCCAATCCCGATCTCATCAAGAAAGACGCGGCGGTAACTTTTGAACCTACCACCAACAATAAAGGGCTGTCGGCCTACGCGGTGAAGGTCATTCCGGAAAGCAAATATATCTATATCGCCGGCGAGCGGCTGAAGCTGACCTCCATCAAGTCCTATGTGGTTTACCGGGAAGAAGAGCCGGTCGAGACCCGCGTGGATAAAGAAAACGCGGTGCTGTCGGTCGGGCTGCTGATGAACAGCATCCGGCCAAAATCCGCGGTGCAGCCGGGAGAGATGCGCTCGGTGAAAAAGCTGGCGATCACCACCTTTCAGGGGACAACCCTGATCTTCTCGGAAGACGAAATCGATATCGATGCCACGGTAAAACTGCTCAAGGTATGACGACCCGGCGTGCGGTCAGCCGCGCGCCCAGTCACCTGCCGAGCCGATTTTCGTCGCCATCGCCCCTCACCGGACGGGGCGAGGCGCCAGACAGCCGATAAGGATGCCGCCGCCATGCCCGTAAATTTTGACTTCAACGACCTCTATGCCTTTCGCGCCCTGATGGAGTATGGCAGCTTTCGGCTGGCCGCAGAATCCATTTGCCTGTCGCAGTCAGCCCTCAGCCGCCGCATCGAAAAGCTGGAAACCGCGTTAGGCAACCGGCTGTTCGAGCGCACCACCCGCCGCGTGACCCTTACGCTGTATGGACAGAATTTTGCCGAACGTTCGGAGCAGCTGCTGGCCCACGTCGAGACGGTGCTGGCGGATATCAGCCAGGTCAGCAAGGCGCGTACCGGGCTGGTGACAGTGGCGACGGTACCTTCCGCCGCCTACTACTTTATGCCGGAAATCATCCGCAGCTTTCAGGCGCGCTTTCCCCAGGTGCGTATCCGGCTAATCGACAGCAGCGCCGGGAATGTCATCGAGGCGGTGAGCAGCGGACAGGCTGACTTTGGCCTCTGCTTTGCCAAAAACCTGCCGGCCAGCATCGAATTCACCCCGCTGGCCGACGACCGCTATGTCGCCGCCTGTCGGCACGACCATCCGCTGGCGAGCAGGACGCACCTCAGCTGGCAGGCATACTTTGAACAGGATTATATTGGCCTCGATCGGGTCTCCGGCAACCGGACGCTGCTCGACAGGGAGCTGGCGCATCTGACGCCGGCGCGGCCAAGCATTTGCGAAACCCGCCACGTCACCACGATGCTGGGGATGGTGGAAGCGGGCATCGGCATTGCCGCCGTGCCCGCGATGTCGATGCCCGCCGGGGAGCATTCCGTTCTCCGCGCCGTACCGCTTACCGACCCGGTGGTCACCCGTACGGTAGGTCTGATCCGCCTCAGCGGCCGTATTCAGTCCTACGTGGCGGCAGAGCTGGAGAAGCTGATTATTGAACAGTATCCTTCTGGCTGACCGGCGCGGCGGCAGCTACGCTTCGCATACCGGTGGCGTGGATGGTCTCCTGCGCCGCCGGTGAGGCCAGATACGTCAGCAGCGCCTTTCCTTCCTGCGGGTGGTCGGCGCTGACGGTCACCGCCCCGGCAAAGCGGGTGATGTACTGCAGGTTATCCGGCAGTTCGCCGACAACGGTCACGCCGGGCACCGGCAGCAGTTCGCTCACCTGCTGAAAACCGATCGCATACCGTCCCTTCGCCACTTCCGAGGCCACCGGAATACGCTCCACCATCTGCGCTTTGCTCTGCATCGCCTCATCAATGCCCAGGCGGTGGAACAGCGTCGAGCTGACATAGCGTCCGCTGGCGCTGTCGGAGTACGCGACCGACGGCGCAGCCATCAGCGCCGCCCGCAGCTGGTCTGCGCTGCGGATAGCCGGCAGCGGCGCTCCCGCTTTCACCACCACGCCGATGGGCGAGTCGGCCAGCTCCCGGCGTGAATCCGGTTGCGTACGGCCCGCTTTCTCGAGGCTGGTCAGCGCGTCGCCGACCATAATCACCACGTCCGCGTGTTCGCCCCGCGCCAGGCGGTTAGGGATCGCCTGCGGCGTTTTTCCCATCGACGGCCCGGGGATCACCACGAGGTGGTTGCCGCTTTGTTTTTCCCATGCCGGGGCCAGCTTTTCCAGCGCCGCTTTGAAGCCGCCGGAGATCATCACGGTGACCTCAGCGGACAGCGCGCTGCCGCCGGTGGCGGCCAGCAGCAGCGTGGCCAGCAGGGTTCCTGTCGTTTTACGCATCATCATCTCCCTGATTAACGTGCCGTCTGCAGCGTAACGGCGCTGCGGCGATAGAGGTAGCAAGTGGCCAGCAGGCCGCAGACGGCGGCAAAGCTCATCCAGTAGCCTGGGGAAGCTTTATCACCGGTATATTCAATCAGCGCCGTGGAAATCACCGGCGTGAAGCCGCCAAACACTGCGGTCGCCAGGCTATAGGCCAGCGAGAAGCCTGCCACGCGCACTTCGGCGGGCATAATTTCGGTCAGCGCCGGGATCATCGCCCCGTTGTACATGCCGTAGATAAAGGACAACCACAGCAGCACGCTCAGCATCATCAAAAAGCTCGGCGCGTTCGCCAGCATGGTCAGCGCAGGCCACGCGGTAGCCAGCGCCAGCAGGGTCATGGCAATCAGCACCGGCCGGCGGCCAAAGCGGTCGGACAGCGCCCCGCCCACCGGCAGCCAGAAGAAGTTGGAAATCGCCACCAGCAGCGTGACCAGCAGGCTGTCCGAGGCGCTGAGCATCAGCACTTTTTTGCCAAAGGTCGGCGCATAGACGGTGATCAGATAGAACGCGGTGGTGGTCATCGCCACCATCATCATCCCGGCGATGACCACCTGCCAGTTCGCCAGCAGGGTGGCGAATACCTGGCGCATCGCCAGATGATGGCGGCGGGCAGTAAACTCCTGGGTCTCCTCCAGCTTACGGCGCAGCACAAAAATGAACGGGACGATCAGGCAGCCGAAAAGGAACGGAATACGCCAGCCCCAGTCGCTGATGGCGCTCTGCTCCAGCACGGCGTTGAGGGCAAAGCCCATCGCGGCCGCCACCATAATGGCGACCTGCTGGCTGCCCGACTGCCAGCTGGTGTAAAACCCTTTGCGGCCCGGGGTGGCGATCTCGGCCAGATAGACGGATACCCCGCCCAGCTCAGCGCCGGCGGAGAAGCCCTGCAGCAGGCGGCCGATCAGCACCAGCAGCGGCGCCCACAGGCCAATGGCCTGGTAAGAGGGGATCAGCACGATCAGGAAGGTGCCGGTGGCCATGATCGACAGAGTCACAATCAGCCCTTTACGCCGCCCTACCTTGTCGATATAGGCGCCAAGCACGATGGCGCCGATGGGCCGCATCAGAAAGCCGGCGCCAAAGACCGCGAAGGTCATCATCAGCGAGGCGAATTCACTGCTCGCCGGAAAAAAGGTATGTGCGATGTAGGTGGCATAAAACCCGAACAGGAAAAAGTCGAACTGTTCGAGAAAGTTACCGGACGTGACGCGCAGAATGGCGCCGAGCCGGTCACGGGTACTCATCAGTGAGGTTGTCGAATGCATGCAGGTCTCCAGTTTGTTATCCACGCGTTGTCGCGCGCCTGTTGCTGAAGACTGAAACAGAACCGGGAATGAAATAAGCGTAATAAACGCATCCATTGATGCAATTTACGCATAAATAACATTTAACTAATTAACATTACTTTTATATACAATCATTTAACACTCTCTACGCCATCAGCGTCGGCGGCAGGGATGAAAAGGTGAGTTTTCCGTTTTGTGACCGAGGCCAGGGTACGCCACTGCGCCCCGGGCGCCAGGCGGTAAAAGACATACCCGGCCCGGCAGGGTTAACGCGACGCCGAGCGGCGAGATGTGAATAATCCGGACGTGACCTCAGGGCGCCGGCGCCGCGGCGGCGTTCCCCAGCGTCTGCAACAGGGAGATCAGCCAGCGGGTGGCCTCGCGTTTCCCGCTGCGTTTGTGGGCGTAAATCTTGACGTCAAACGGGGGAACCGGAAACGGCAGCGGGAAAATGGTCAGCCTGGCGGCGCGAGCCATCGTCTCCGCCGCCCGCCGGGGCAGCGCCATCAGCAGATCGCTCTGCTCAATAATAAAGGGAGCGCTCAGCATCGAGGGCGTTTTCACCGCCACCTGCCGCGAATAGCCCTGCCGCTCCAGCTCACAGTCCAGCACCCCCTGCCGCTCATTCCACGGGGTCACCACCAGATGACGGGCCGCAAGGTAGGCGTCCAGGGTGAGCGCCGTTCGGTCGGCCTGGCTGATAACCACATATTCGTCCCGCAGCCAGTTAATCTCCTCGAGATCGGGATGAGCTGGCTCGTCAGGGGTATTGAACCCGAGAGCCAGATCGACCTCCCCCGCCAGCAGCTCGGTCAGCGCCGGGCTGTGGGGCAGATAACGGAGCTCAAACCGCAGCCCGGGCGCCTCACGCTGCAGGTGGTGCATCAGCGTCGGAAAGACGCAGAACGCGGTGAAATCAGTGATCGCAATCTGCATGCAGTCGGTGCTGGCGGCCGGCACAAACGCCGCCGGCGGCGTCAGCTCCTGATTGAGAAATTTCAGCGCCGAAGCGATAGAGGGCGCCAGCTGGCTGGCATAGACGCTGGGGCACATCCGGTGACCTTCCCGATAGAACAGCGGGTCGTTGAGGGCGCTGCGCAGCCGGGAGAGCGCATGGCTCAGCGCCGAGGTGCTCATTGCCAGCTCTTCTGCCGCCAGGCGCACCGAGCGGGAGCGATAGACCGCGTCAAAGACTGGCAGCAGGTTGAGGTCGATACGGCGCAGGACAGGATGCATAATATTCATCGTTTGCTGATTTCATTGCACTTAATTCTTTTCACAATACCGCTTATGCTCTGGGTCAGCAATTTTGCTTTCCTTCATACCATTCAGACAGGACGACCCATGAGCATCACGATCCGCCAGGCCACCCCGGACGACGCCACCGCTATTTATGACATGATTTATGAACTCGCGGTCTACGAGAAAGCCCCCGAAGAGGTGGTGACGACGGCAGAGGAGATCAGAGAGACGCTGTTTGCCAGCAGCAGCAAAACCGAGGCGCTGATCTGCGAGGTGGCGGGCAAAGCGGTGGGCTACGCCGTGTTCTTCACCAGCTACTCCACCTGGCTTGGCCGTAACGGCATCTATATGGAGGATCTGTACGTAACCCCCGACTATCGCGGGATCGGCGCCGGAAAAGCGCTGCTGAAAACCATCGCGCAATATGCAGTACAGCGTCAGTGCGGGCGTCTGGAGTGGAGCGTGCTCGACTGGAACCAGCCGGCGATTGATTTCTATCTGAGCATTGGCGCGCAGCCGCAGGATGAGTGGGTGCGTTATCGCCTCACTGGCGATGCGCTGCGTGCCTTTGCGGAGTAAAGCGGCTCGCCAGCAGGTCGGCGCCAGGCGTCGACCTGCTGGCCGCGGATCAGGCTTCGACCGCGCTATTCTGCAGCTGCGGACCGGCCAGCGCCAGACGCGCGCCCGCTTCGGTATCGCTGTACTGCTTAAAGTTATCCATAAACAGCTGAGCCAGACTCTCCGCCTTCTCCTGCCACTTATCCGCTGAGCTCCAGCCATTACGCGGATCCAGCACTGCGCTGTCGACGCCCGGAATGCTCTGCGGGATCGCAAGATTGAACACCGGGATCGCTTCATCGCGCAGCGGGCCGGTGGTGCCATTGAGGATCGCGCTGATGATGCTGCGGGTATCGCGCAGCGACAGGCGTTTGCCCTCGCCGTTCCAGCCGGTGTTGACCAGCCAGGCTTCCGCACCGGATTCCGCCATCTTCGCCGCCAGTACGCTGGCGTACTGGGTCGGGTGAAGCAGCAGGAACGCCGCGCCGTAGCAGGCGGAGAAGGTCGGCGTCGGCTGGGTAATGCCGCGCTCGGTGCCCGCCAGCTTCGAGGTGAAGCCCGACAGGAAATGGTACTGCATCTGCTCGGTGGTCAGACGGGAGACCGGCGGCAGGACGCCAAACGCGTCTGCGGCAAGGAAAATCACCTTCGACGGATGGCCCGCCCGGGACACCGGCTTGACGATATTGTCGATATGCGACAGCGGATAGGAGACGCGGGTGTTCTCGGTTTTGCTGCCGTCGGCGTAATCCACGCTGCCGTCGGCGCGCACCACCACGTTTTCCAGCAGCGCATTGCGGCGGATGGCGCCATAAATCTCCGGCTCCGCCTGCGGGTCGAGATTGATGGTCTTGGCGTAGCAGCCGCCTTCGAAGTTAAACACCCCATCATCGTCCCAGCCGTGCTCGTCATCGCCAATCAGTTGACGATGCGGATCGGTGGACAGCGTGGTTTTGCCGGTACCGGAGAGGCCGAAGAACAGCGCGACGTCCCCTGCTTCGCCGCGGTTGGCCGAGCAGTGCATCGACGCGATGCCTTTCTGCGGCAGCAGGTAGTTCATGACCGAGAACAGCCCTTTTTTCATTTCGCCGCCGTACCAGGTGCCGCCGATGAGCTGAATACGCTCGCTCAGGTTAAAGGCGACGAAGTTCTCGGAGTTCATGCCCTGCGCCTGCCAGTTAGCATTGGTGCAGCCGGCGCCGTTGAGCACCACGAAGTCCGGAGTAAAGCTGGCCAGCTCGTCGGCGCTCGGCACGATAAACATGTTTTTGACAAAGTGGGCCTGCCACGCCACCTCGGTGACGAAGCGCACGCCAAGGCGGGTGTCCGGGCTGGCGCCGCACCAGGCGTCGATGATGTACAGTTTTTTGCCGCTCAGCTGGCCTGCGACCAGGCTTTTCAGGCTGCGCCACACTTCTGGCGATAACGGCTTATTGTCATTGCGGCCGAGGCCGGAGTCAGCCCACCATACGGTGTCGCGCGTCTGCTCGTCTCTGACGATATATTTATCGCGCGGCGAGCGGCCGGTGAAGATGCCGGTATCCACTGCCACAGCGCCAGAGTCGGTCATTACGCCGCGGGCCGCGCCGGTCAGCTCAGGAGCGGTTTCATGTGCAATAAGCAAATCGTAATCAGGGTTGTAAAACAATTCGCCGCTTGCATTAATCCCCAGCTCCTGCAGAGCCATTTTTACTGATTCAATTTGTTGTGACATGGAACTCCTGACAAACTATTTAAGGTAAGAGGCCTGGGTTATTCATTGCTTTCGTCATCGTCGCCAGCTATTTAATAAGATAAATCCTGGGCAATGAAATAAAGCAATAAATAACCGTGAGTCGCGATTTCATATCGTGCTCATGTAGGGTCGCCGATACGCATTCTTAAATCTCAACTTTCCAAAAAATGTTAACACCTGTCGATAATTATGTTAATTGCATAGTTTCTATGCGCTATGCTAAAATTGCATAGCCTTTATTGCGTTTTTGAGGACTGGATCGGTGTTGGCAAATCTGGAAGTTAAATGGCTGTATGATGTGATTGCTCTCGAGGAGTCACGCAGCTTTACCCTGGCGGCCAAAGCCCGCAATATCTCCCAGTCCTCGTTCAGCCGACGCATTCAGTCGCTGGAGGCTTCCCTCGGATTCAGCATCTTCGACCGCAGCGCCAACCCCCTGCAGTTGACCAACCGCGGGAAAATTTTTGTCGGCTACGCGCGAAATATGCTCGACGACATGGATTTTCAGATCAGCCGAATTAAAGGTTTAAATAACACCACGCAAAAAATAAGAATCGACGCCGCCCCTTCGCTGTCGGTGTTATTGCTGCCGGAAATTATCGCCGGTTACACCGACCGTAAAAATAAGACTTTTCATGTTGAATCGATTAACGTCAACGACGCCGTATTTAACCTGAAAGAGGGTAAAAGCGATTTTATCCTCTCCTTCTATAATGAAGAATTAATGAACTATCCGTTTATTAATCATAAAATTTTTGATTCTTACCTGCATCTGGTCTCCCCCTGCGACGAACATGGCCGGCCGCTGTTTCATTTACATCGCGGCGTGCTGCCGCTGATGAAATACGCCAACGACAGCTATATGGGGCGCCAGGTGAACCAGGTCATCGACCGCACGCCAGAGATCACCTTCTCCCTCACCTTTGTCTCTTCCATGAGCGAGCTGCTCAAGCGCATGATCCTCAATGGCGACGGCGTGGGCTGGCTGCCGCAGTACTCCATTCAGCGCGAGCTGGACGAAGGCCGACTGACGATCCTCGATGAGAGCCTGTCGCTGCCGATCGGTGCCTGGCTCTACCGCTCCGGCTCGCGGCTTAACCAGGCCGCCGAACGTTTCTGGCAGCACATTAAAACCCGTAACCAACCGCGGGATTAACCCTCTCAGCCGCTGATCCCCAGATACGCCTTACGCACCTCCGGGTCGTTGAGCAGCGCCTGGCCGCTACCGCTCAGGCGGATCTGGCCGTTCACCATCACGTAGGCGCGGTCCGACAGGTTGAGGGCATGGCGGGCGTTCTGCTCCACCAGAAACAGCGTCATCCCCTGGGCCGTTAGCTCGCGCAGGATCTGAAATATCTGCTTCACCACCAGCGGCGCCAGTCCCAGGCTCGGCTCATCCAGCAGCAGCAGGCGCGGCCGGCTCATCAGCGCCCTGGCGATGGCCAGCATCTGCTGTTCGCCGCCGGAGAGGGTCATCGCCCGCTGTCCCCGCCGCTCTTCCAGCCGGGGGAACAGCTGGTACATCCGGGCCTTGTCCTCGGCCTGATAGCGGTTGCCAATGGCAATGGTCCCCATCAGCAGATTCTCCTCGACGGTCATATCGGGAAAGATGCGCCGCCCTTCCGGGGCCTGGGCGATGCCGTTGCTGGCGATAAAGTGGGTCGATTTCCGGCTGATCGCCTCCCCGCGATAGAAAATCTCCCCGCCGGCAATACGCGGCTGCCCGAAGACCGACATCAACAGCGTCGATTTACCCGCGCCGTTGGCGCCGATCAGCGCCACCGTCTCCCCCTCGTTGACGGTCAGGGAGACCTGCTTCAGGGCCTGGATCGGCCCGTAGAAGACATCCACCTCATCAAAGGCAAGCAGTGGCTGGCTCATCGGCGCGTCTCCTCTTCCTCAGCGCCAAGATAGGCGGCAATCACGCTGGCGTTGGCCTGAATCGCCTGCGGCGCGCCACGGGCGATGACGTCCCCGTGATCGAGGACGATGATATGATCCGAAATCTCCATCACCATCCCCATATCATGTTCGATCAATAGCACCGTGATGCCGTGCTGCTGGCGCAGAAAGCGGATGATCCGGCTCAGCGCCTGGGTTTCGACCGGGTTGAGTCCGGCCGCCGGCTCGTCCAGACAGATCATCTCCGGACGGGTGCACATGGCGCGGGCGATCTCCAGCCGCCGCTGCTGTCCGTAGGAAAGCGTTCCCGCCAGACGGTTGGCGCAGTCCACCATCTCCACCACCTCCAGCCAGTAAAACGCGCGATCCAGCGCCTGACTTTCCGCCTGCCGATAGCTGCGGGTGTTGAGGATCCCGGCCAGCAGATGGCGGTTGACCTGGGTATGCTGGGCCACCAGCAGGTTCTCAATCACCGACATCTCGCGGAACAGGCGAATATTCTGGAAGGTGCGGGCCAGACCGGCGCGGTTCACCAGATGGGTGCCGCCGAACATCTTGTAATAGATCCGCCGCCCCAGCTGCGCCGGGTGGAGGAAATCGTCCGGGTGAAGCTTTTGCCCCAGCACCTGAATGACATCGGTGACCTTTTCCCGCGCCCGTAGCACGATACTCCCCCCCGTCGCCCGGTAAAAGCCGGTCAGGCAGTTAAATACCGTGGTTTTGCCCGCGCCGTTGGGGCCGATCAGGGCGGTGATCGACCCCCGCTCCACCTCCAGATTGACGTCATTCAGCGCTTTGATGCCGCCGAAATGCATCATCAGATGCTCAACGCGTAAGATGCTGTCGCTCATGGCGCGACTCCTTTTCGCAACGCGACCCCGCTGCGGCTGGTGCGCACCAGGCCGCGCGGCCGCCAGATCATCATCAGCACCATCAGCACGCCAAACAGCAGCACGCGATATTCGTCAAACCCGCGCAGCAGCTCCGGGGTGACCGTCAGGACAAACGCCGCCAGCACCACCCCAAGGGTGGAGCCCATTCCCCCCAGCACCACAATCGCCAGGATCAGCGCCGACTCAAAAAAGGTGAACGACGTCGGATTAACAAATCCCTGATAGCTGGCGAAGAACACTCCGGCGATGCCGGCGGTCGACGCGCCGAGCATGAACGCCGAGAGCTTAACCAGCACATGGTTGAGCCCCATCGCCCGACAGGCGATCTCATCCTCGCGCAGCGCCTCCCAGGCGCGGCCGATGGGCATCCGCGTCAGGCGATGCTTCACCAGCAGCACCAGTATCACCACCATGCACAGCACGGCGTAGAGGAAGATGAATTTCAGGTTGGGGTTGTAACTGACGTGGAAGAATTCATGGATAGGGATACCGCCATCCTTTGCCCGGCGGGTAAATTCGAGGCCAAACAGCGTCGGGGACGGCACCGGGACGCCGTTGGGGCCGCCGGTGAAGCTCACCCAGTTGTTAAGCACCAGGCGAATGATTTCGCCAAAGCCGAGGGTGACGATGGCCAGATAGTCGCCGTGCATGCGCAGCACCGGAAAGCCCAGCAACGCCCCGGCGAGGGCCGCCATCACCGCCCCCAGCGGCAGCATCGCCCAGAAGCCGAGGCCCAGGTACTGGTAGCCCAGCGCCAGGCCGTAGGCACCGATAGCATAGAACGCCACATAGCCCAGATCGAGCAGCCCCGCGAGACCCACCACGATATTCAGCCCCAAACCGAGCAGGACGTAGATCAGCCCGAGGATCGCCACGGTCAGCAGGTATTTGCTGGCGAGAAACGGAAAGGCGATAGCCAGGCCCACCAGCAACGGCATTATCCAGCGCAGCCGCGAGCGGTAGCCCGGGGGCCGAACGTACACCCCGTCATCCGCCCCCTCAAAGCGGGCAACCAAGGCCTTGCCCCGCCGGCTCTGCAGCAGCAGGCTGAGCGCCAGTCTGCCGGCCATCACCACCGCCACCAGGATCGCCACCCGCACGGGCGCGAGGGTAAAGCCATAGCCTTTGAGCACCACGCCGACGATCGGGCCAAAGACAATTAACGCGCAAAGACCGGCCAGCACGCTGTCGATCAGCGCGCTTTTGATATCCCGCGCAGGCTGGCGCGTCAGTTCACCCATAGAGCCCCCTCAGACCTTGGCCACCAGCGGACGACCCAGCAGCCCCTGCGGGCGAAAAATCAGGATCGCCACCAGCAGCGCAAAGGAAAAAACGTCTTTGTAATCCGAATTCACCATTCCGGCGAACTGCGCCTCGGCCACCCCGAGCAGCAGTCCGCCCAGCATCGCGCCAGGCAGCGAGCCAATCCCGCCCAACACCGCGGCGGTGAAGGCTTTGATGCCGATAATAAATCCGATGTAGAAGTCGAAGGTGCCGTAGTTCATGGTCACCAGCACCCCGGCCAGGCCGGCCATCGCCGCGCCGATGACAAACACCAGGGAGATCACCCGGTCGGTATTGATGCCGAGGATCGCCGCCATGCGCCGGTCCTGCTGGGTGGCGCGGCAGATGCGCCCCAGCCGGGTGTACTGGATAATCCAGGTCAGGATCAGCATCCCCACCAGCGCGGCGACGAGAATAAACACCTTGGTCCAGGTGATCTGCACTACCCCATCGCCCACCGTCATACGCAGCGCGCCGCTGAGCAGCGTCGGGATCCCCTGCTGGTTTGGCCCCTGGCTCAGCTGAACATAGTTCTGCAGGATCAGCGACATTCCAATAGCCGAGATCAGCGGCGCCAGGCGCGTCGAGTTGCGCAGCGGCCGGTAGGCGATGCGCTCGATCGCCCAACCGTACACGCCGGTGACCACAATGGTGAATACCAGGGTGGCGAAAATCAGCAGCGGAAACGAATGGATCCCGAAGAAGGAGAGCAGCGCCAGGCCGATGGCGCACAGGTAGGCGGAGACCATATACACCTCGCCGTGGGCGAAGTTGATCATGCCGATGATCCCATACACCATGGTGTAGCCGATGGCGATTAAGCCGTACACCGCGCCCAGCGTCAGCCCATTGATCAGTTGTTGCAGAAAAAACGCCGTCATAGCCCCTCCAGCCGCCAGGCCGACGGCCGCCGGGATCGGTACCCGGTCGACCGCCGTCGTGAGACGATTAGCCAATCAAAACAACGGATAGTTCCTGGGTGGTCGCCGATCAGAGCTGGTGATATTTGCCCTTGTCGTCCCACTGATAGACCACATAGTCCGACACCTTGAGGTCGCCTTTGCCATCCCAGCCTTTTTTGCCCATCACCGTCTCGACGTCGTGGCTCTTCAGCCAGTCGCTGGCTTTGGCGTTATCGGTGCCGACGGCGTTCCAGGCGGCGGCGATAGCCTGAATGGAGGCGTAGGCGTAGAGGGTATAGCCTTCCGGCTCAAAGCCGCTGGCGCGGAACTTCTCGATCACCGCTTTGCCTTCCGGGAGGGTGCGCGGGTCCTGACCAAAGGTCATCAGTACGCCGTTGGTGAACTGCGGCCCGCCGGCGGCAGTCACCAGCTCCTCGGTGACAATACAGTCGCCGGAGAAGAATTTCGCCTGCACTCCCTGCTCGCGCATCTGGCGCACCAGCGGGCCCGCCTCAGGGTGGCAGCCGCCAAAATAGACCACGTCCGGCTTGAGGGCGCCGATCTTGGTCACCAGGGCGTTAAAGTCTTTTTCACCGCGGGAGAGGCCTTCGTACAACACTTCTTTGGTGCCCCGCTTCGCCAGCGCCGCGCGGGTGGCATCGGCCAGCCCCTGGCCATAGGTGTCTTTATCGTGGATGACGGCAATTTTCTTCGCCTTCAGCACGTCCAGCATATAGTTGGCGGCAATCGCCCCCTGCTGATCGTCGCGGCCGCACATGCGGAAGAGATCCTTCATGCCGCGCTCGGTGATCTGCGGATTGGTGGAGCCGGGGGTAATGGTCAGAATCCCGGCTTCGTCATACACCTCGGAGGCCGGCATCGTTGAGGAAGAGCAAAAATGCCCCACCACGGCGGAGACTTTCGCTTCGTCCACCAGCCGGTTGGCCACCGCTACCGCCTGTTTCGGTTCGCACGCGTCATCCCCCTGCACCAGCACAATCTTTTCGCCTTTGATACCGCCGGCGGCATTGATATCAGCCACCGCCTGCGAGGCCCCCTTCCAGTACTGGGCGCCGTAGGTAGCGTTGGGGCCGGTGAAGGGCCCGGCGACGCCGATCTTCACGTCAGCCTGGGCGTAAAAGGCCATGCTCATACAACCTGCTATCACAACATGAAGCGTCATTGTTTTCAGTTTCAAAGACATTCGGATATTCCTCAGCGATTTAGAGCCTGGCGTCATGGAATGACGCAGAAAATATCACTTACCGTGTGGTACCGACGCAGGCGCAGCGCCAGGACGGCCAGGGTGGAAGAAGCAAAAATCCCGCCAGGTAGAGAAATCGCGCCGGAGAGCGGACGCCCCGGTCGGTGCGCACGCGACGACAACCCGTGCCGCATCCGGCAAGGGCGCATTCCCTTTCAGGTCAGGAGATCGGTTGCCATCACGTGGCGAGCCGGACAACGCGGTATCCGTACCGGCCCGTGAGCTAAACATAGATGCAGTTAGCGGTCGCTGCGCGCCAGCGTGGTGCAAAAATGCGAATATGATCAACAGTGGTGATTATTTTGTTGCGGTAATGTGAAGATGATAACAGGAGAGCCCGTTAAGGGCTCCCCTGTGGCCCGGCGGCCGCTCAGAGCTGGCTGGTGAACGTTCGCGAGATCACATCCTGCTGCTGCTCGCGGGTTAGCGCGTTAAAGCGGACCGCATAGCCGGAGACGCGGATCGTCAGATTCGGATACTGCTCCGGATGTTCTATCGCATCGAGCAGCTTTTCCCGGTTCAGTACATTGACGTTGAGGTGCTGTCCCCCCTCCACCGTCTCCTCGTGATGGAAGTAGCCGTCCAGCAGCCCCACCAGGTTGTTTTCCTGCGCCGACGGCGCTTTGCCGAGGGCCGCCGGCACGATGGAGAAGGTGTACGAGATGCCATCTTTGGCGTAGGTAAACGGCAGTTTCGCCACCGAGGTCAGCGACGCCACCGCCCCTTTGCGGTCGCGGCCATGCATCGGATTGGCCCCCGGGGCGAACGGCGTCCCCGCCCGACGTCCGTCCGGCGTATTGCCGGTTTTCTGCCCGTACACCACGTTGGAGGTAATGGTCAGGATCGACTGGGTCGGCACCGCCTGGCGCCAGGTGGGCAGCGCCTGAATTTTGCGCATAAAGCGCTCCACCAGGTCGCAGGCGATGGCATCGACGCGATCGTCGTTGTTGCCATATTGCGGATAATCCCCCTCAATGACAAAGTCCACCGCCAGCCCGTGATGGTCGCGCACCGGCTTCACCCGGGCGTACTTTATCGCCGACAGCGAATCCGCCGCCACCGACAGGCCGGCGATGCCGCAGGCCATCGTGCGGTAAACGTCACGGTCGTGCAGGGCCATCAGCACCGCTTCGTAACTGTACTTATCATGCATGCAGTGGATGATGTTCAGCGCGCTGATGTACTGCACCGCCAGCCAGTCCATAAAGTGGTCGAGGCTGGCCATCACGCTGTCGTAGTCCAGCACCTCATCGCGCAGCGGCGCGGTTTTCGGCCCCACCTGGATCTTCAGTTTCTCATCCACCCCGCCGTTAATCGCGTAGAGCAGCGTTTTGGCGAGATTGGCGCGGGCGCCGAAGAACTGCATCTGCTTGCCGATCACCATCGGGCTGACGCAGCAGGCGATGGCGTAGTCGTCGCTGTGAAAATCGCTGCGCATCAGATCGTCGTTCTCATACTGCAGCGACGAGGTGGCGATTGAGACCCGGGCGGCGTATTTTTTAAACGCCACCGGCAGCGCCTGCGACCAGAGCACGGTCAGGTTCGGCTCCGGCGCCGGACCCATGGTGTGCAGGGTATGCAGGTAACGGAAGGTGGTTTTACTGACCAGGGTGCGGCCATCCAGCCCCATACCGCCCAGGACTTCCGTCGCCCAGATGGGATCCCCGGAGAACAGCGAGTCAAATTCCGGGGTACGCAGGAAACGCACCATGCGGATCTTCATGATGAAGTGGTCAATCAGCTCCTGGGCCTGCTCCTCATTGAGTAAACCGGCGCGCAGATCGCGGTCAATATAGATGTCAAGGAAGGTGGCCGTGCGTCCCAGCGACATGGCGCCGCCGTTCTGCGACTTCACCGCCGCCAGGTAGGCGAAGTAGAGCCACTGCACCGCCTCCCGGGCGGTGCGCGCCGGGTGGGAGATATCGCAGCCGTAACGGGCCGCCATCTCCTGCATCTGCTGCAGCGCGCGCCGCTGTTCGGCCAGCTCTTCGCGCAGGCGCAGGGTGGCCTCCAGCGCCTCGCCGCGTTCAAGGGCCGGCTGCAGGTCGGCAAACTGCAGCTCACGTTCGCGGACCAGATAGCGAATGCCGTACAGCGCCACGCGGCGGTAATCGCCGATGATCCGTCCGCGACCGTAGCCGTCCGGTAGCCCGGTCAGCACCCCGGACTTACGGCAGCGCAGCATATCCGGGGAATAGACGTCAAATACGCCCTGATTGTGGGTCTTGCGCAGCGCCGTAAACTGATACTCAAAATCGGGGTCCATTTCGCGGCCATAGGCCTCGAAGGCGCTTTTGATCATATTGATCCCGCCAAAGGGATGCAGGGCGCGCTTCAGCGGCCGGTCCGTTTGCAGGCCGACGATCTTTTCCAGCGGCTGGTTGATATAGCCCGCCGCGTGGGCGGTGATGCTGGTGGCGACATTGGTGTCGAAATCCACCGGCGCATGGGTGGCGTTCTCGACGCGGATCCCGGCCATCACCTGCTCCCAGAGGGCGGTGGTGGCCGGCGTTGCGTCGGCGAGGAAGGACTCATCGCCCTCGTAAGGGGTGTAGTTATGCTGAATAAAGTCGCGAACGTTAATCTGCGTTTGCCACGCCGTACCGCGAAAGCCCTGCCAGGCGTCGGCGTATCGTGCGTCGTGGGTGTCGATATCTACTTTCATGAACATCGTCTCTCTACAGAATAAAAAAATCAGGCCAGCGCCGCCGCGGTGTGGATCCGGCCTAAGC
Organism: Klebsiella sp. C283; assembly: GCF_048822555.1. Taxonomy (NCBI): domain Bacteria; kingdom Pseudomonadati; phylum Pseudomonadota; class Gammaproteobacteria; order Enterobacterales; family Enterobacteriaceae; genus Klebsiella; species Klebsiella sp. C283. The sequence continues at coordinate 46,752 of NZ_JBMEZS010000011.1, read as the reverse complement.
GGATCGCATCGAGGGCAATCATGCGCTCTTCATTGGTGGGGATAACCGCACAGCGCACCCGGCTGCCGTCGGCGGAGATCAGGCGCTCGCCGGCCGAATTAGGCTGCTGGTTGCGGGCAGCGTCCATCTCAAGGCCAAAGACCGCCAGCCGCTCGCTCACCAGCCGACGGATCAGCACCGAGTTTTCGCCAATCCCGCCGGTGAAAATAATCCCGTCGAGACGCTGCAGCGCGGCGGCGTGGCCGGCGATATGGCGGGCGATGCGATGGACGAAGGTTTTGATCGCCAGGCGGGCGCGGGCATGGCCCTCATCCCAGGCCTGCTCCAGTACCCGCAGGTCAGAGGAAAGGCCGGAGATCCCCAGCAGGCCGGAAGCGGTGTTGGCCACCCGCTCCAGGTCGCTGAGGGTCTGCCGGGTTTCCGCGGCAATCCACGCCATGGCGCCGAAGTCGACATCGCCGCTGCGGGTGCCCATCATCAGCCCCTCCAGGGGCGTCATCCCCATCGAGGTGTCCACGCTGCGGCCGTTGTGCACCGCGCAGATCGAGGCGCCATTGCCCAGGTGGGCGATCACCAGGCCGCTCTCCTGCTCCGGCAACCCGAGCAGCGCCAGGGCGCGCCGGGAGACATAGCGGTGAGAGGTTCCGTGGAAGCCATAGCGGCGCACCCCGAGGTTCTGGTAATACTCCCACGGCAGGCCATAGAGAAAGGCTTCCGGGGCCAGGGTCTGGTGAAAGCTGGTATCAAAGACCGCCACCTGCATGACCCCCGGGAACAGCCGCTGCGCCGAGGCGATGCCGCTAAGGCTGGCGTAGTTATGCAGCGGGGCCAGGGACGATACCTGGCGAATATTGTCGATAACCTCCTCGCTGATAATGACCGACTCGGTGAAGAGGTCGCCGCCGTGGGCGACGCGGTGGCCAATCAGGGCCACGCTGTCGATAAGATCGCGTTGGGCTAATGCCCCGGCAATCGCCTGCAGGGCGCCTTCGTAGCCGCGCGGCGCCAGCGCCACCGGCTCGCCGCCGTTGAGCGAGAGAGACGCCTGGTCCGCGTTGATGCCCTCGGCTACGCCGTTGAGCAGGCAGTCGCAGCTGGCGGCGTCCAGCACGGAAAATTTGATCGACGACGAGCCGCAGTTGATCACCAGCACTACCGGAAATTCAGTCATGTTGTACTCCGCGTGGCCTGAGCCGGATTAGAACAGTTTGTAAACGATATTGAGGATGGTCAGCAGACCAATGGCGGTCACAAAGAGGTTATCGAGACGGCCACGGTATTTGGCCAGCGAAGGCGCTTTACGAATGGCGTACATCGGCAGCAGGCACAGCAGCGAGGCGATAATCGGCGCGCCCATGGCCTCAATCAGGTCGAGGATATTAGGGTTGGCATAGGCCACCACCCAGGTCGAACCCATGATGAACACCATGCTCAGGGTATTGAGCTTGCCGCTGGAGACCCGGGTTTTATCCCCTTTATAGCCGAAGCGCAGGATCAAACCGTTCAGCCCCTCGAGGGTGCCAAGATAGTGGCCGAAGAACGATTTGAAGATGGCCACCAGGGCGATGATCGACGCGCCATACTCCAGCAGGGTGGCAAAGGTGGATTTGGCGCCCGACATCGAGGCAAAGTGGTTCGCCAGATAGGAGAGCACCGGGATATTCTGCGCCTTGGCGTCCGCCATATTCTGCGGCGAGAGGGTAAACAGGCAGCTGAAGGCGAAGAACATCACCACCGCCACCATCAGCATGCTGGCCCGGGAGATGATCTGCGAGCATTTGTGTTCGGTATACTCCCGGCCAAACTGCGCTTCATACTCTTCGCGTTTGGAGACCACAAACGAGGAGACGATCGGCGAGAAGTTAAAGGAGAACACCATAATGGAGATGCCCAGCCACACTGTCACCAGAATGCCGTCGTGACCGGTTAAGGCGATATCGCTGAGGTTCACCTGATCAATCACCGCGCTATTCCAGTAAGGGATCAGAGACAGGGAGATCACCACCAGGCTGGCGATAAACGGCCACACCAGATAGCTCATCACCTTGACCATCAGGTCTTTGCCAAACCAGATGACAAACGCCATCAGCAGCAGCAGGAGCAGCGCCACCACTCCGCGGTTGAGGGCCGGCATCTGCAGCTGGTTCTCCCAGAAGGTCATGAAGGTATTGGTGATCGTCACGCCATAAATCCACAGCAGCGGGCAGATGGCGAAGAAGTACAGAAAGGTGATCACCACCCCGCCGGTTTTGCCAAAATGCTCTTCCACCGTTTCGGTGATATTGCCGGAGGGGTTAGCCCCCGACAGGCACAGCCGCGCCAGCGCCCGGTGGCAATAGAAGGCGATGGGATAGGCCAGCACCAGCATCACCAGGATCGGGATCAGCCCGCCGAAGCCGGCGCGGATGGGGAAAAACAGCACCCCGGCGCCGATGGCGGTGCCAAACAGGCCCAGGGTCCAGGTGGTGTCGGATTTACGCCAGGACAAAAGGCTTGTCTGGCTGGATGCAATGCTCTCAGTCGTACTCATATCCTGTCCTCACTTATGTATTGAATTAAGCGTCAACAAAACCGGTAATTTGCGATACCCGCGAGAGATCGATATTGCCGCCGGAAATCAGGCTGACCGTTTTGCGGTTCTGGATATAGCTGTCTAATTTGCCGCTTAATAACGCGGCGCAGGCCAACGCTCCGGCCCCTTCGGTGATCACTTTATTGCGCTGAATTAAGGCGACCATGCTCTGGCGAATGTCGTCCTCGCTGACGAGGACGATGTCATCCACCAGCTGGCGGGCGATTTCATAGGTCAGTTTTCCCGGGCGGGCGACATCGCAGCCATCGGCTAAGGTGCCGGCGTGGCGATGGCTGGTGATCTCTCCGGCGTACCAGGAGGCGGCCATGCCGTGAACATTCTCCGACTGCACGCCGATAATCCGGATCGTCGGGTTAATGGATTTAATCGCAATCGCGATGCCGGCAATTAAGCCCCCGCCGCCAATCGGCACAATGACATTATCCACGTCATACAGATCTTCTAATATTTCGAGACCGATAGTGCCCTGCCCGGCAATAACCTGGGGATCGTCATAGGGGGGAATAAAGATACGGCCTTCAAGTTCAACAATATCGCTGGCTTTGGCGAGGGTATCGTTAAAATTATCGCCATGCAGCACCACCTCCGCCGAATAATCGCAGGTGGCGGCGACTTTCGATTTCGGCGCCCCTTTCGGCATCACCACTTTCCCGTCAATGCCGAGCATGGCGCAGGAGAGCGAGACGCCCTGGGCGTGGTTGCCCGCTGAGCAGGCCACCACCCCTTTGCGTTTTTCCGCTGCGGTTAAGCCGCAGAGCTTATTAAAGGCGCCACGAATTTTAAATGAACCCGTGCGCTGCATATTTTCGAATTTAAGAAATATTTCACCCTTACAGCGTTCGCTAAAATAATTCGACCGCGGCATACCCGTTTTATATATTTTTCCTGCCAGGCGTTGCTTCGCTTCGAGAATATCGTCAATGGATACCGGAAGATCGTAGGTAATATGCATTATGGCCTCTGTATCTTAATATAAAGTCAATGACCGGGCGTCATCCTGCTGACAACAGCGAGGATGGTTGTTGGATTATTTAATCAATATCAGTCAGGCAATTTCTATTGGCTGCCAGTGGCGGTTGCCCTGCCCCGATGAATACTGTTTCGCCATCTCCACCAGCGACGCCGCCGCGGTTTTCAGCCGGTAATTTTTCGACCACACCGCCGCATAGCGCGCCACCGGCAAGGCCTCTTTAATGGGGATGGTGACAAACTGGCTCGAGCCGAACGGCGTGGTCATGTCGCAGGGAATGACCGTCAAAAAATCGGCATTGAGCACCAGGTTATAGATCGTCACCACCGAATCGGTATTGACGATATTTTCACGGCGGATGCCGCTGCGCTGCAGGGTGGTCAGCAGTTCGCTGTAGTAGCCCATATTGGTCTCCGGCAGCACCCACTGCTCGTGCTGGAGCGAGGCCAGGCGGACGGTGCCGTTGCCGATCCGCGCCCGGTTCGCCACCAGCACAAACTCAGACTCAAACAGCGGCTCGACGTGCAGGTCCTGCAGCTTCATCTCATCGCTCAGCGTCCCGATGGCGAAGTCGAGGCGCCCGTCGCGGATCGCCGGCAAGAAGGCAGAGAGCTGCGCCTCATACATCGATACCCGCGCCTTAGGGAAGGTCATTTTGAACTGATGCACCATCTCCGACATAAAGGTAAACCCCACCAGCGAGGGAAAACCAAAGGAGACATCCACCACCGTGCTGTTGGTCAACGCATTCATTTCATTGACCATATTTTTCATTTCACGGGTGATCGCCTCTGACCAGTTCAGAAATACCTGCCCGGCCTCGGTGAGCGAGACGCCGGTATTTCGCCGGACGATTAATTCGCTGCCAAAATAGCTTTCCATGTCGCCAATGATTTTACTGACCGCCGGCTGTGTGAGTCCTAACGCTTTTGCTCCGGCCCCGATAGACCCGCTGCGGATCACTTCCTGGAAAACCACCAGATGCTGAGTTTTAGGCAGAGAAAAAGTATTCATCACGTCTCGCTTTCATTCCTTTGTTGACGGCGGAAAGTGTAACAAATCGCGATTAGCGGGTTATGTGAGAGCTCTCACAAAGGCTCCGCCGTGGCGGATTAGCAGGATTCACCATCCAGAACAATGTATTTAAAATCAACACATTAAAATCATTATAAACGTTATTTGCGCGCCTTTTGCCATAACCGAATGCGGGGATAAAAATAATTGATGGCGATAACATCGACGGTAAAATGGCGATAAAAAATACGCTTTTTGTACGCTATTTGACCCGCGCCGTCAGGGCGATAAAAAAGGCTAAAATTAAATTAATGCTATAAAGAATAAAAAGCGGACGTAATCAACGCCATTATTTTACGACAAGTCGGTTTGGCATCACATTTTATCGGCGGCGGGCGGGAAAAAGGCGCAGGCATTATTTACATCAAAGAAACATTAAATTCACAATCTTGTTTTTCTTATGCGGCGGAGGGGGCGGCTTTTTCCGCCATATCGCAGGCGGTCATACTTTGATTAAAATCAACCCTGGCAATTTATCTTTTGCGGCGCCTGGCAGGCAGTCATTTGTGTTGCCGATCACAAATCCATAAAACAACCTCCCGGCCTCTCTTCCACCGCGACTGATTAACCGGCTTTTCACTATGCAAATGCAAATAACGTATTTGCCCTCCCCGCAGGCGCTCTGTAGTTTGAGCCAGGATCCCGGCGCCACTTTTTCCGGGTCAGGACTTTATTATTCAGAGTGTTGAATTTCGCCATGATAAAATTAGCGCATCTTTTCAAAACCTATTCAGGCAGCGCCCAGCCGGCCATTCGTGACCTCAGCCTGGATATTGATCATGGCGAATTCTGCACTTTCGTCGGCCCGAGCGGCTGCGGAAAAACCACCATCCTGCGGATGATCAACCAGCTGGATATTCCCGACAGCGGCGACGTCTATATTCAGGGCGTCCGCCTCGCTGACGCTGATATTATCCAGGTCCGCCGCCAGATCGGCTTCGTGATGCAAAGCGCCGCGCTCTTTCCCCATCGTACCGTGGCGCAAAATATCGCCACTGTGCCGCGGCTGGCGGGCTGGAGCAAAGCGCGCATCAACGCGCGCATTGAGGAACTGGTAGCGTTGATGTCGCTCGACAGCCATCTGCTGCACCGCTATCCGCATCAGCTCTCCGGCGGCCAGCAGGGACGCGTGGCCATCGCCCGCGCCATCGCCGCCGATCCGCCGATTTTACTGATGGATGAGCCCTTCGCCGCCATCGACCCGGTGGTCCGTGAACGCCTCCAGGACGAGCTGTTGCTGTTGCAGCAGCGGCTGCAGAAAACCATTGTATTAGTGACCCACGACATCAATGAAGCAATCCGCCTCGGCGATAAAATCGCCATTTTCCAGGAAGGCGGCGTGCTGGCGCAGTTTGATACCCCCGACCGTATTCTGGCCCACCCGGCGAGCGAGTTCGTGCGCCGCTTTATCGGCCCGGAACCCAATCTGAAACGGCTGGGTATGATTCAGGTCGGCCAGCTGCCGCGTCACGATGTCCCCCTGCTCGACGAAGCGCTGACGCCGATCGCCAGCGCCCATCCACCGCTGGCCAGCCCGCTGCGCCTGGTGCTTGACCGCCAGCGACGTCCGCTGCACTGGTTCGATCCGCAACACGGTCTCACCCTGCCGGTGGAGCGCCCGCTCGCCAGCAGCCACAGCCTGCGTTTCGCCTACAGCGCGCTGCTCGACGTGGCGACCGGCGTGCTGGTGCATGTGGATGGCGAAGGACAATACCAGGGGGCGGTGTCCCACGCCCTGCTGCAGCAGGTGCTCGACGGCGCGGTGGGGGTGAGACCTCATGATTGACTGGGGCTGGGTTATCGATAACCGCGCGATGATCGGCGATCTTCTCTGGCAGCATGCGCGGATGGTCCTGCTGGCGCTGTTTTTCGGCTCCCTGCTCACCGGCGGCCTGTTAGCCATTACCCTGCGCTGGCCCGCGACGGCGCAGCCGCTCATCACCCTCTGCGGCGTGCTGTTTACCATTCCCTCGCTGGCGCTGTTTATTTTATTGCTGCCGTTTACCGGGCTGTCGCTGACCACCTCGCTGATTGGCCTGACGCTGTACTCGCTGTTGATCCTGCTGCGCAACGTGCTGGCCGGCATGGAGAAGCTGCCGCAGGCGGCGCTGGAGTCGGCGCGGGCGCTCGGCTACACCCGCGGTTTCCGCTTCTTCGATATCGAGCTGTGGCTGCTGCTGCCCTCTCTGTTTGCCGGGCTGCGCATTGCCTCGGTGACGCTGGTCGGCCTGGTCACTGTCACCGCGCTGATCGGTCAGGGCGGGCTCGGGCAGTTGCTGATGGCGGGCTTTAATCAGGACTTTCTGACACCGATTGTCGTCAGCCTGGTCCTCAGTCTTGTACTTTCGCTGGTCTTTGACGGGCTGATTGCCCGTCTCGGCGACTGGCTAACGCCGTGGACGAAATGATGACGCTGCTTCTCGCCACCTTTCACTGGTTAACCCAGCCGGAGCACTGGCTGGGCGACGATGGCATCCTGCTGCGCCTGGGCCAACACCTTTATTACGTGCTGGTCAGCATGGCCGTTGCCTGCGCCATTGCCCTGCCGCTCGGCATCGCCCTGGGTTACTGGCGCAAAGGCGCCTTTGTGGTGATCAACCTGTTTAATCTTGGCCGCGCCATCCCTTCGTTAGGGCTGATTTTATTATGCATCATCGTTTTTGGCTTTAACGATATCCCGGTGCTGGCGGCGCTGATCGCGCTTTCTATTCCGCCCATTCTCACTAACACCTGGGTGGGGATTTATCACGCCGACCGCCCGCTGTGCGATGCGGCCATTGCGCTGGGCATGACCCCCTGGCAAAGCCTGTGGCAGCTGCGGATCCCGATGGCGGCGCCGCTGATCCTCGCCGGGATGCGCACCGCGCTGGTCCAGCTTATCGCCACGGCGGTAGTCGCAGCCTATGCCGGCCTGGGCGGGCTGGGACGTTTTCTGATCGATGGCCTCGGGCAGCGGGATATCCCGCAGGTGATCGGCGGCTCGCTGGTGGTTTCCCTGCTGGCGATAGGCGGCGAACTGCTTTTCGCCCGCTGCGCCGGACGCCTGACCCACCGCCGAATTGCCGCGCCTTATTAGCGTGTACCTGACATTACCCTCAGCGCCTGGCGCTGATTAACCTGAAAATACAAGAGGTATTATGAAGCAATTATTTGGCAAGGCCGTCACCGCCCGTCGATTTCGTCTCTCGCTGCTGGCCGCCGGGCTCTTCAGTCTGAGCGTTAACACCTTTGCCGCCGGCGTCACCGTGGGCGGGGCCAACTTTACCGAAAGCTCCATTCTCGCCAACATCTACGCCAGCGCGCTAAAGAAAAATCATATTGAGGCCAACACCCGTCTCAACCTCGGCAACCGGGAAATTATTATTCCGGCGCTGCAGAGCGGTGAGATCGATATCGTTCCGGAATATCTTGGCGCCCTGCTCAATTTCTATAACGGTAAAACCGAGGCCACCAGCCAGCAGGACGTCAGCGCAGAGCTGGCCCAGGCCCTGCCCTCCGATTTCACCCTGCTGAACCCGGCCCCGGCCACCTCGATCACCGCCTGGGCGGTACGTGCCGAGACCGCGGAGAAATACCATCTGCGTACCCTCTCCGACCTGAAGCCCGTCGCCCCGCAGCTGGTGATCGGTGGACCGCCGGAGCTGGCGGTACGCGCCCTGGGCCTGCCGGGGCTGAAGCGCGTCTATGGTCTTGAGTTCAAAGCGGTGAAATCGCTGGACATGGGTGGGCCGCTCACCCGGCTGGCGCTCAATTCGGGCAAAATCGACGTCGCAACGGTCGTCTCCACCCAGGGCAATCTGGCGAAGGAGAAATGGGTGGTCCTCGAGGATGATAAACATGAACAACCGAGTCAGAACGTGGTGCCGCTGGTGCGCAAAGCCAGTCTGACGCCGGAGATAGGCGCCGTGCTCAATGAGGTTTCCGGCAAGCTGGACAATGCCACGCTGATTGCCCTCAACCAGCAGGTGGATCTCCAGCATAAAGATCCGGCGGCCGTCGCCGAACAGTGGGTTAATGCCAACCTATCCCAACACTGACCGTCACCCCGCCACGGATGGCGTTCAGCCGCGAGTCTATACTATGTCTAACCGACACATGATCCTGAACCTCTTCTTTTATAACCCACAGGGGGATTACCGTTTCTCCTGGCGCCACCCTGACGCGCCTGAAGCGGACATATTTACCCTCGACTATTACGCCAGCCTGGCGCGTAAGGCCGAAGCGGCGACCCTGGACGCTATCTTTGTCGCCGACCATGTCGCGGTGTGGGATACGGTGCCCAGCGGCCTGAGCCACTATGCTAACGCCCGGCTTGAACCCCTGACGCTGCTCTCCGCTCTCGCCGCGGTAACGGAGCATATCGGCCTGATGGCCACCGCGTCGACCTCCTATAACGAACCCTATAATCTCGCCCGGTACTTTGCCTCGCTGGATTTTCTCAGCAATGGCCGGGCAAGCTGGAATGTGGTGACGTCGTGGCTGGAAGAAGAAGCGGCAAACTTCGGTCTGGAGCAGCTTCCCCGCCACGGCACCCGCTACCAGCGGGCCAATGAATTCATCGACGTGGTCACTCGCCTGTGGGATTCCTGGGAAGATGGCGCGGCAATCTTTGATAAAGCGCGCGGAGTCTTCGCCGATGCCGACAAGGTGCATCACCTCGACTATCAGGGCGAGTACTTCCGCGTCCGCGGCCCGCTCAACGTACCTCGCCCGCCGCAGGGCCATCCGCTGCTGGTGCAGGCCGGCTCTTCGGAGGCGGGAAAAGCGCTGGCCGCCGCCTGGTCTGATATGCACTTCGTGTTTATTCATTCGGTCGCCGAGGGGCTGGCCTATCGCGAAGAGATGAACCAGCGGCTGCGCCAGCACGGACGCGATCCGGCCCATTTCAAAATCATCGCCGGGGTCCTGCCGGTGGTGGTGAACTCCGGCGAGGAGAAGGCGGCCCGCCAGCAGCTTAACGAGCAGCTCATGAGCGACCAGATGGCTATCGATCTGCTCTCCTCTTATCTTCGAATGGATCTCAGCGCCCTGCCGCGGGACCAACCTCTGCCGCCGCTCCCCGATGAGGAGAGCTTTGACGGCATCCGTACCGCGCTGAAGCTTATCCGCCAGTACGATCCGCAGCTCACCCTGCTGGAGTTGGGGAAGTTGTTATTACAGAGTTCTGATAGCTGGCTGCTGCTGGGCAGCGCCGAGGAGATTGCCGCCACCTTAACGGAGACCTGGCAGGCGGGCGCCGCCGATGGGTTCAACCTGATGTTCCCGCTGCTGCCGGGAGACTTTGACCGCTTTATTGACCAGGTGGTGCCGCTTCTGCAGCGTAACGGCGTCATGCGCGACCGCTATCCGCCCGGCACCCTGCGTGAAAAGCTCGGTCTGCCGGCGGTGGAAAACCGCTTCACCGCCCCGTCCCGCCCCGCGTTACCGCCGACGCCGTAGCTTGCCATGGCCCGCCCCGGCGCAGATCGCTGGCCGGGGCATTTTACCTACAGCTGACTGACCCCCAGCGCCGCGGCCTCATCCCGCCACGCCAGCAGCGGAGCATAGGCCTCCCGCGACATATCGCTATAGCCGCAGATCAGCAAGGCGTCGCACAGGGGACGATAGCGCGCATCGCTCACCAGCTGCTGGAGCGCCTCGCGCAGGCTGTTCAGCGTCGCCGCCGGGGTGGCGCCGGCGGTGATCAGCGGCAGGCCTGGCGCGGCCGGGCTCCAGCCGATCGCCGCCAGGCCTGCCAGGGCCTGCGGCTGATGGCGCTGCAGCAGAGCGTAGGTCACGCAGTCGATGGCGGCGATATCGGCGTTTTCCTGCTGCAGCTCGCGCAGCGACTGCCGATGGCTGCCGCTGAACACCACCGCCGAAAAATATCGCCCCTGCCGGGAGAGCAGCGCGACCATTTTGCGCAGCACGTTGTAGCCAGACTGCGAGTGCTCGGCATTGCACACCGCGCGGCGGCCAAAAAAGTCCGCCAGCATCCGGTGACTATCCGCTTCGCGAACCACCAGCAGGCTGCGGTAGCGGCGCCCCTCGCAACCGGGCGCGGCGTAGTGGAAGCAGCCCACCGTCTGCACCTCCGGCAGCTGGGTCACCAGCGGATAGCCACAGGTCTGGCTCAGCAACAGCCCCGGCTGGCGCCAGTGGGCCAGCAGATCCTCGGGATCGGCCGCCGGAGGGTCCCCCGCCACCCTCACGCCGCGTTCAGCCAGCAGCGACTGCACCGCCAGCCACAGGGCCTGGGTCTGTTGTCGGTGGATGGCATACATGGGAAAGGTCATACGTTCAGCCATGTTCTCCTCCCGCCTGCGCCTGTTCGCCAAAGCCTGGATGGGCGTTCACCGCCACCGCCCGGCGGCTAAAATGGCGTCGCCACTCACCGTACCCGCGCACCAGGAACCCCTGATTACGCTGCAGATAAGCCGCCTGGCGATGCAGATACAGCCGACGTAAAGCGTACCAGGGGACCCCTGGCAGGTCATGATGTACCGCATGGTAGTTGAGATTGAGGAACAGCACCCGCCAGGGAAGCCCGGCCTCGTTGATCACCGAGCGGGCCAGCGGGTCATCCGCGGCCCGGTGTTCGAGAAAAGAGCGCACTTTGGTCAGGGCCAGCGCCGGGTAGCTCACCGCCAGCACAAACCACAGCGGGGAAAAACCCTGCGCCGCCATCCAGGCCAGCAGACCCGTCAACAGAAACAGATGCAGGCTCCACATGGCGATGGTGCGGCGGTCGCCCGCGCGGAAAGCCCGCAGCGCGCTACGCAGGGTGTGAACGATATCCATCAGCGGCGCCAGCAGCAGACGCCCCCAGAAGGTATTGCGCAGGTGGATAAGACGGCGCTGCCAGGCAGAGAAGCGCTGCCAGCTTTCCGCCGTCACATAGTACGACTCGGGGTCGTCCTCGGGGTGCGTCAGCAGATGGGTGCGATGGTGCGCCAGATGGCTGTCGCGGTAGACGCCGTAGGGATACCAGACCGCCAGCGGCAGCGTCCCCAGCAGCTGGTTGAACCATGCCAGCCGGGTGGGATGCCCATGGATCAGCTCATGCTGTAAGGACATATACCAGGCGGTAAACCAGATTAGCAGCAGCGTGGCCGGAAACAGTCCCAGCGTCCGCCAGCTCGTCACGCAGGCAAACCAGCCGCCGTAAACCGTCACAATCAGCAGCCAGGTCGGCAGCTCGCTGCGCCACAGCCAGCTGCGCGCCAGCTGGCGGATCAGGATGCGCTGTTGGTCATCCACATAGACAGCCGTCTTCTTTTCCGTCACTTCCGATACCTTGCCGTGTTGCCTCATTCCCTTCGAAGATGTGAGATAACACGTTAAATAACAAAGTATTTAATTTACTTAGCTTTGCCAAAAAGCGCGTTTGCGTTCCGCATGAATCAGAGAATGCCGTCCACGGCGCAACGGGTCGATGGCGTGCAAATAGCGTGGGATTCTGACAGCCGTGGCATGAGTTAAGAGGAGACGTTCGCTGCGACCGCCATCCGGTTATGATGGCCCATCGCCCGGCGGCGCTAAGCTTGCCGGGCCTACGGGATGAACGTCGATCCCCGGTCACTGGAGGCCGGTGTTAGCGCAGCGCCGCCCGGCAATCCGCAGCAGGCAACGTACCCCCCTTTCTTGCCCGCTGGAGGCTGGCGCCTTATCCGCCTTCGCGCCGGCGTGGCCGGCGGAGCGGCGCAGAGACTACTCCTCTTCCCGCTCCGCTGGGGTCCAGGCCGGCAGAGTCCGGAAGGTGTGCAACAGCCCTTCCGACCACGCCTTGCGGATGCGGTTGAAGTAGGGATCGCTGTCGGTGATGCGATGCTGCCCGGCGCTGCTCAGGCTGCCGCTGCGGTAGAGCAGCGTATCCAGCGGCAGACCGACGGACAGATTACTGCGCAGCGTCGAGTCAATGGAGATCAACGCGCAGCACATCGCCTGCTCCAGCGGCGTATCGATGGTCAGCACCCGATCGATGATCGGCTTGCCGTACTTGCTTTCGCCAATCTGGAAATAAGGCGTGTCGCGGGTGGCTTCAATAAAGTTACCCTCCGGATAAATATGGAACAGACGATGGGTTTCACCGGCGATCTGGCCGCCAAGCAGCAGGTTGCAGTTGAAGTTGGTGTTACTGCAGTTTTGCTGGTTGCTGCTGTCGCGCTGGATCACCTCCAGCAGCGTTTTCCCGATCAGCATGGCGGCGTCGTAGAGGGAAGTTACCTGCATCAGGTTCGGCTCCTGCTGGGTACGGATCCGCGCGCTGAGCAGGCTTATCACGCTCTGGGTGGTGGCCAGGTTGCCGGCGGATTGCAGCACCAGCACCCGTTCCCCTTCCTGATGGAAAACGTGCAGCTTTTTAAAAGTGGCAATATGGTCGACGCCCGCGTTGGTGCGGGAGTCGGAAGCAAACACCAGTCCATCCGCCAGGCACATGGCCACACAGTAGGTCATTGCGGTTATTCCCGTATTATTGCTGCTGCGCCTGCTGACTGTGTTCGCGCACTTCAGCGTTGGTTAACATAATCTCCCCGCCGCCGCCCAACCGGGTGCCCCGTACCGGGCAGGCGTCGAGATAATCCAGCCCGGTCGCCAGCCGCAGATGCTGATTCAGACGACGGGTATTATTGGTGATATCAAACGACAGCCAGCGGCCGTCGAGCCACACTTCCGCCCAGGCATGCATCGCCACATGCTGGGCGTTATCGCTGTAGACATAGCCGCTGACGTAGCGCGCCGGGATCTCCAGCGCCCGGCAGCAGGCGAGAAAAACATGGGTATGATCCTGGCACACTCCCTTCGCCCGGGCGAAGGCGTCGGCAGCGGAGTCCTGCACCTGGGTCGCGCCGGGGGAGTATGGCATTCTTAACAGCAGATCCGCCATCAGTTGATTCAAACTCTCTTCCGCCGCATCGGGACGATAGAGGCGCTGGGCAAACTCGCGGATCGCCGTATCGGCGCGGGTCAGCGGCGTAGAGCGCAGAAAAACCAGCGGCGACAGCAGCTCGGCCTCTTCATCACGCGTCTCTTCCCCCTCGTCGGCGATATCGACAATCCCGCTGGCGCGGATGGTGATCTCTTTGTGCGGGTTATCCAGCGTCAGCACATGCAGCACATTGCCCCAGCCGTCGGTGGTGGTCACCGCCGCGCCGTCCGGCAGGGTCAGCGTCCAGGCGGTGATGGTCTGCCGTCCGGTGCTGCGCGGCGTCAGGCGCAGATACTGGGTGGAAAACTTCACTTCTTCATCGTAGCCGTAGCGGGTGAGATGATCGATGACCAGTTTCATAAGGCCTCCAGATAGGTTTGTCTGATGCTGTCGGACAGGGCGTTAATTCTCGCCAGCAGTCCGTTAAGCGTGGTCTGCAGGTCCGCCTGCGCCAGGTCGTCACGGGTGCTGAAGCGCAGGTCAACGTTGAGCTGATGGGCGAGGCGCAGCGGCTGATAGGAGCGATCGTTGGCGATCTTCTCCAGTTCGCCCACCAGGTCGGCAATGCTGGCGCGCAGCGAACGTGGAATATCATTACGCAGGATCAGCAGCTCCATTACCGTTTCGCGACTGACCGGCTGGCGGTAGAGGCTGTTGTATGCTTCGCGGGCGCTGACCGCATTGAGCAGGGTATCCAGCCGGTAGTATTCGCGCACCGGATCCGGATCGTTGGTCAGCTGTTGATCCTTAATCAGCAGCAGTTGGGTGGTGGCGAACGCACGCTCGATCAGCGTGCCGATACCGATAAAGCTCAGGGCGTCGTTGCGCAGCAGCGTGCCAATCACCGCCCCGCGAAACAGATGCACCCGCTCTTTCACCCACTCGAAAAAGCCGTCGCTCCCCAGCTCGCCCAGCCCCTGCTGGCGGAGGGTTCGCAGCTCGATGCGGGTGGCATTGATGCTCTCCCACACTTCGGCCGACAGACTGCCGCGCACCGCGTGCGCGTTGTTCCACGCCATCTCCACGCAGCTGTAAATACTGCAGGGGTTGTTGCCATCGAGGGCAAAAAAGTTGAGCAGATTGCTCATGGTAAAGCGGGCGTGGCGCGCCTGAAACAGCTCGTGGGTCATCGACAAATTTAGCGGCAGCGCCAGATCCCGCGACTGCTGACTGTGGCGGGGGATCATTGATAATTTCCAGGTCACGTCCAGCACCCGGGCGTAGCTCTCCGCCCGCTCAAGATAGCGGGCCATCCAGAACAGTTCACTCGCCGTACGACTTAGCATGATGCGTCATCCTCCATCACCCAGGTATCCTTGGTTCCGCCGCCCTGCGACGAGTTGACCACCAGCGACCCTTCGGTCAGCGCCACGCGGGTCAGGCCGCCAGGCACCAGCCGCATCTCCTGCCCGGACAGCACGTAGGGGCGTAAATCGATATGCCGCGGCGACAGCCCTTCATCAACGAAGGTCGGGCAGGTCGACAGCGCGAGGGTGTCCTGGGCGATATAGTTGGCCGGATTGGCCAGCAGGCGCTGGCGGAAGGCCTCCCGCTCTTCTTTGGTGGAACGCGGGCCGACCAGCATGCCGTAGCCCCCGGCGCCATGGACCTCCTTGACCACCATCAGCTCCAGATTGCTCAGCACGTAGCGCAGGTCCTCCGCTTTCCGGCACTGCCAGGTGGGGATATTGCTGAGGATCGGCTGTTCGCCGAGGTAAAAGCGGATCATCTCCGGGACGTACGGGTAGATCGATTTGTCGTCGGCCACCCCGGTGCCGATGGCGTTGGCCAGCACCACGCCGCCGGCGCGATAAACGGACAGCAGCCCCGGTACGCCGAGCATCGAATCGGCGCGGAAGGCCAGCGGGTCGAGCCAGGCGTCATCGATGCGGCGATAAATCACATCCACCCGCCGCGGCCCCTCGGTGGTGCGCATATACACCGCGCCGTTTTTAATAAACAGGTCGGCGCTTTCCACCAGCTCGACCCCCATCTGCTGCGCCAGGAAGCTGTGCTCGAAGTAGGCGCTGTTGAAGCGACCCGGCGTCATCACCACGACGCAGGGATCATCCACCAGCGAACTTTCGCGCAGGGTCTGCAGGAGGTAGCTCGGGTAGCGCTCCACCGGCGCAATGTGATGCTGCTCGAACATCTCCGGATAGAGGCGCATCATCATCTTACGGTTTTCGAGCATGTAGGAGACACCGGACGGCGTGCGCAGATTATCCTCCAGCACGTAGTACTGACCGTCGTTATTGCGCACCATATCGACGCCGGTGATATGGGCATAGGTGTTGTTCGGCAGGTTGATGCCCTGCATGCACGGCTGATACTGCTCGTTGGCCAGCACCTGCTCGGCCGGGATCAGCCCCGCACGCAGGATATTCTGCTCATGATAGATGTCATAGAGAAAAGCGTTCAGCGCTTTCACCCGCTGGCGTATACCGCGGTCAATGCGCTGCCACTCCCCGGCGGGGATGATCCGCGGCACGCTGTCAAACGGGATCAGCCGCTCGGTCCCTTCATCCTCGCCGTAAACGTTAAAAGTGATGCCGATACGGTGAAAGAGCAGTTCCGCTTGCGCTTTTTTCTGCCGGATAGAGAATTGATCGGTGTTGCGAAACCATTGCCACCAGGCATTATAGTGCGGCCGCTGTTCACCCTGGGCGGTCAGCATCTCGTCATAATAATGCCCGTCAGGAAGCGTTATTTTTATCATGGCCGTCTCCTCCGGTTGTACTCACTTTGTGGTAATCCCGGTAAGAGATAAGCATTAATTATGCCAGGTCATCCGCCGCCGCGGCGTTGTGCAAATCGGTTCTGACCCGCCGTCTGATTGTGCAAAAAATCGCCACAATGGCCGCCTGCGCCCGCCTGCGGTTGCACCGTCGTGAGGCAGGGCGACGATTTTTGCGCCATGGTGGACGCCAGCGCCGTCAGCCAGTGTCACGCAGGCCGGGCCTCACAACCCTTCTCGATCCGCTGGTATTCGCCTCCAGCGCGCCGTGGCCAGTGGCCCGGGCGCGTTGGCTTGCCGGTAAGCCTAATCGCGTTGCCGGCGGTTGTAGCAGAAAACCAGGCAGGTAAATCCTCTGTTTTCGCGCAAAATGTTACCCCTGACACGCGCAGCGGCAGATATTCGTCTAAGGTTTTTGGATGGCCAAACGTCGTGGCCCGCAGTCGATAATGATAAGGAGAACTCCCCATGACGAGTACTGATGCACATCGTCCCGCTGCTTTGCCCTGTTCCCTGCGCCTGGCGATCGGCGGCGCCCTGCTCGCCCTGATGAGCCTGAATGTCCAGGCGGAAGACGGCAAAACCGCGCCGCCACCCTCGCCGGATATTCTGCTGGGCCCGTTGTTCAATGATGTCCAGAGCGCGAAGCTCTTTGCCGATCAAAAAACCTTCGCCGACGCGATCCCTAACAGCGATCCGCTGATGATCCTTGCCGATTACCGGATGCAAAAAAACCAGGCCAGCTTCGACCTGCGCCACTTCGTCGAGCTGAACTTCACGCTGCCGAAAGAGAACGACACCTATGTGCCGCCCAAAGGGCAAACCCTGCGTCAGCATATCGACGGCCTGTGGCCGGTCCTGACCCGCAGCACCGTCGAGGTGGAAAAGTGGGACTCGCTGCTGCCGCTGCCTAAGCCCTACGTGGTCCCCGGAGGACGCTTTCGCGAAGTCTATTACTGGGACAGCTATTTCACCATGCTGGGTCTTGCCGAAAGCGGTCACTGGGATAAAGTCGAAGATATGGTCGCCAACTTCGCCGCGGAAATTGACACCTGGGGCCATATCCCCAACGGTAACCGCACCTATTACCTCAGCCGTTCGCAGCCCCCCTTCTTCTCCTTTATGGTAAGCCTGCTGGCGACGCACGATGGCGACCAGGTGCTGAAAACCTACCAGCCGCAGCTGGAGAAAGAGTATCGCTACTGGATGGCCGGGGCGGACGCGCTGGCTCCCGGCAGCGCCGACAAACGGGCGGTGCGGATGGCCGATGGCGCGCTGCTCAACCGCTACTGGGACGATAACGACACCCCGCGCCCCGAGTCCTGGCTTGACGACGTCAAAACCGCCAAAAGCAACCCGAATCGTCCGGCCACCGAGATCTATCGCGACCTGCGCTCCGCCGCCGCTTCCGGCTGGGATTTCAGCTCCCGCTGGATGGACAATCCGCAGCAGCTCGCCACGATTCGCACCACTTCGATTGTCCCGGTCGATCTCAATGCCCTGATGTTCCATCTGGAGAAAACCCTCGCCCGCGCCAGTAAAGCTGCGGGGGACAGCGCCGGCGCTACGCGGTACGATGCGCTGGCCAACACCCGCCAGCAGGCTATCGAGAAATACCTGTGGAATGAAAAAGAGGGGTGGTACGCCGATTACGATCTGAAAAGCCACAAGGTGCGCAATCAGCTGACCGCCGCGGCGCTGTTCCCGCTGTACGTCAATGCCGCGTCACGCGAGCGGGCGACGAAAGTGGCGGCCGCCGCCGAGTCGCGGCTGCTCAAACCCGGCGGGCTGACCACCACCACCGTCAACAGCGGCCAGCAGTGGGACGCCCCCAACGGCTGGGCGCCGCTGCAGTGGGTGGCCGTCGAGGGGCTGCAAAACTATGGCCAGCAGAAGATCGCCATGGAGGTCAGCTGGCGTTTCCTGACCAACGTGCAGCATACCTATGACAGCAAACAAAAGCTGGTGGAGAAGTATGATGTGAGTTCGACCGGCACCGGCGGCGGCGGTGGGGAATATCCACTGCAGGACGGTTTTGGCTGGACCAACGGCGTCACCCTTAAGATGCTGGACCTGATCTGCCCGCAGGAGAAACCCTGCGATGCGCTGCCCGCCACCCGTCCGGCGACAACGCCTTCACCACAGGACAAACCCGCCGCTAACGACCCCGCCCCTGCGGCACCGCAAAAGACCGGCTCCTGACGCTGTTCCGCTTCCCCCTACCAAAATCGGTAGGGGTGAAGTGGTCTCCCTGGTCACGACCCTCCCGCGCAGGGCCATTCTGCGGCTCGCGGGAAACACCTCTCCACCCCCTCGCGCTGTACAGGTCACCTTTTCGCTTGATTGCACAAATACAAACAATAATAATTCGCATTACTTTTTAACGAATAATGACAGATTCGTTTTTCCCGCGGCGGCGTACAGGAGTACCAGACCGCGCTGGTTCAGGATGATCTTATGAACGTGGCTATTTCTCGAAAACGCCCGGGGCTGCTGTACGCCCTCGCGGTCGCACTTCCCTTCACCGCGCAGGCCGAAGAGACGGTGGTGGTGACGGCCAGCCCGCCGGCGTCTGCCAGCGCGCCGACTGAAGGCTATAGCGCCAGCACCTCGCTCGGGGCGACGAAAACCGACCAGCCGTTAATCACCACCGCCCAGTCGGTGTCGGTTGTCACCCGCCAGCAGATGGCGGATCAGGGGGCGAATACCATCAGCCAGGCGCTGGAATATACCCCAGGGGTCTACTCCAGCTTCGGCGGCGGCGCCACCCGGTTTGACGCCATCTCCCTGCGCGGCTACCACGGCGGCGACGTCGATAACCTGTTCCTCGACGGCATGCGCCTGATGAGCGACGGCGGCAGCCATAACGTTGTGCAGATCGACCCATGGTTTATCGAACGCGTCGATGTGATCCGCGGCCCCTCCTCCGCGCTCTACGGGCAAAGCGTGCCGGGCGGCGTGGTCAACCTGACCTCCAAGCGCCCACAGTTCAGTCAGCAGGGCCACGTCCGCCTGACTGGCGGAACGCAAAATACCAAAGGCGCGGCCTTCGATTACACCGACGCCATCAATGAGCAGTGGGCATGGCGGCTGATCGGTATGACCCGAAGCAGCGACACGCAGTATGACCATACCCGCGAAGAGCGCTACGCCATTTCGCCTTCCCTGCTGTGGCAGCCGGACAGCGACACCTCGCTGCTGCTGCGCGCCTATCTGCAAAAAGATCCTTCCGGCGGCTATCATGGCTCTTTGCCGCTGGACGGCACCCGCTACGCGCATAATGGCCGTAAGCTCTCCACCAGCACCAACGAGGGCGATCCGGGAGATGGCTATCAGCGCCGTCAGCAGATCTACAGCTATGAGTTTGACCACCAGTTCACCGACGTCTGGTCGGTCTATTCCGCCGGGAGCTACACCCACACCAACGTCTCCCTCGATCAGGTCTACCAGGTCGGCTGGATAGATGACAGCGATAGGCTGGCCCGCGGCTACAGCGGCTCGCGCGGTTCGCTGGACGGCTGGTCAACCGATAACCGCCTGCGCGCCGATTTCAATACTGGCGATCTGGCGCATACCCTGATCCTCGGCGCCGAATATCATCGCTTCCGCAACGATCTGTGGACCGGCGCCGGCGGCGCGGCGCCGCTTAACCCGTTTACCGGCTATACCGCCCAGACCGGGCATACCGTGACCTACAGCGATGACAATAATCGCCGCTATTACCAGACCGGGCTGTATCTGCAGGATGAGATGGTCTGGGACCGCTGGCATATGGATGTTTCCGCCCGCTATGACCGCATCGTTTCCCAGCAGGTCAGCGACACCCAGGGCACCTCGAACCGCCGTTCAGACGACCATATCAGCGGCCGCGCCTCGCTGTTATACGCTCTGGACAACGGGCTTTCACCCTATCTGAGCTACAGTCAGGCGATTACCCCGGCGATGCTGCCCGGCGCGGATGGCAAACCGTTGAAACCGACCACCGCCGAACAGTTTGAAGCCGGCCTGAAGTTCCAGCCGCCGGGCAGCAGCGACCTCTACAGCATCGCGATTTACGACCTGACGCAAAAGGATGTCGCCACCCGCGACCCGAACATCGCCACCGCCACCTATATTCCTGCGGGGAAAGTGCATTCCCAGGGCGTCGAACTGGAAGCGCACCATCAGATCACGCCGCAGCTGAGCACTATCGCCTCGTATACCTGGAATCGTCTGCGCTTCCAGGATACTAAGGACGGTACCGACAACAACACGCCGCAGCTGACCCCGGATCAGATGGCCTCCTTCTGGGCGCGCTATCAGTTCCCGGCGGGGATCTCGGTGGGCGCCGGCGTCCGCTACATCGGCAAACAGTGGGCGGATGATGCCAACACCGCGCGGCTGCCGTCGGTGACGTTGATGGATGCCATGATGCGGGCCGACCTCGGCGTCTGGTCGCCGGGGCTGAAAGGCGCTTATGTGCAGGTTAACGCCAACAATATCGGCAATCGTGAATACGTTTCCGGCTGCTACGGCACCGGCAACTGCTACTGGGGAGCAGAGCGCAGCGTGATGGCTACCGTCGGCTACGATTTCTGAGGACGTGGCCTCCGGGAGACTCCCGGAGGCCAAACGAGGGATTACATGGCATCCAGCGCTTTCTGCAGCTTCCAGATATAGCGCGGCGCCTGCGGGGCCGGGTGTTTTTTCACCACATGCTCGAAGAACTCATCGGCGTCGAGATCGTTAATCTCGTCGATGGCGTCCTGCCGGTTTGACGAGAAGGTGCGCAACAGCGCGCCCGCACCGTTGGCGTAGGAGACCACCACCGCATAGCGCATCACCTGCGGGTCTTTGATCCCCGCCAGCGGGCCGTTTTCCAGAATGCTCAGATAGGCGGCCCCCATCGAGATATTCCGTTCCGGGTTTTTCAGCTCACTGACCGACGGCTCGCCGCGCCAGCCCATCCGCCGATAGACATCGCGTCCGGAGGTCGACGGCTTAAGCTGCATCAGCCCGACGGCGCCGGATTTACTCACTACCGCAGGGTTACCGCCCGACTCGATGGCGATAATCGCCGTGATCAGCTGCGGATCCACGCCCCAGGCGGCGCCGGCTTTTTCACTGATCGGCATCCACTGCATCGCCCGCTTCACCGGGACCTCGGGGTTCCACGGCGGATTGGTGTAATCATGTTTCGAACTACAACCGGCCAGAAAAACGACTAAAATAAGCAACCATCTCAATTTCACACATCTATCCTTATCTACCCAAACGCCATCATGCTGCAGAACGACGGCAGCGGTACGACCCCCGCCCGCCGACAGCCTGATGGATGACGGGTGCGGATTGAAGTTAGCCACCTGGAGATGACAATCGCCATTCCAGGCGGCATCATAACCCTTTCATTCATAGCAAGGAATTATCATGTCTCAGTTTTATCTGGTCGCGCCATCCGGTTATTGCATCAACCAGCAGGCGGCGGCCCGCGGCGTCGAGCGTCTGCAGCAGGCCGGACACGAGGTGGCCCACCAGCAGGTCATTCCCCGCCGGCTGCAGCGTTTCGCCGGGACTGAACATGAACGGCTGGCCGATATTAACCAGCTTGCCCAGCTGCCCGGGCGCAACCGGATCGTCCTCGCGGTGCGCGGCGGCTACGGCGCCAGTCGTCTGCTGCCGCATATCGACTGGCAGGGGCTGATTGCCCGCCAGCAGCGCGACCCGCTGCTGATTTGCGGCCACAGCGATTTCACCGCCATCCAGTCGGGCCTGCTGGCCCTGGGCAATGTCGTCACCTTCAGCGGGCCGATGCTCGCGGGCAACTTCGGCGCGGAGACCCTCGATCCGTTTACCGAACACCATTTCTGGCAGGCGCTGCGCCAGCCGGAATTCACCCTCGAATGGCCGGGCGAAGGGCCGAACTGCCGGGTGGAAGGCACCCTGTGGGGCGGGAATCTGGCGATGCTGACCTCGCTTATCGGCACCCCGTGGCTGCCGGCGATCCGCGACGGCATCCTGGTGGTGGAGGATATCAATGAGCACCCGTTCCGCGTCGAACGCATGCTGCTTCAGCTGTTGCACAGCGGCGTACTGGCGGCGCAGAAGGCGGTGATCTTCGGCAGCTTCACCGGCGGCACGCCGAACGACTATGACGCGGGATACGACCTGCCGCAGGTCTTTGATTACCTGCGCCAGCAGCTCTCTGTACCGATGATTAGCGGACTGGAGTTTGGTCACGAGCAGCGCACGGTGACCCTGCCGCTGGGGGCGCGCGCGCGGCTGGTGAATCAGGCGGCGGCCACCACCCTGACAATCAGCGGCCACCCGGTGCTGGCAGAATAAATTTGTCAGACGCATAGGCGGATCCCCTGCGAATTGTTAAAATAGTGTCACTTTTAGCCATTTTTTCACGCCAGTCAGGGAGTACGTGAACATTGGACGCCGCTGCGGTCATTAGTCTGTTTATTCTGGGTTCTGTTTTAGTAACCTGCAGTATCTTATTGAGCTCCTTTTCTTCTCGCCTTGGCATCCCGATTCTGGTCATCTTTCTGGCAATCGGGATGCTGGCAGGCATTGACGGCATCGGCGGCATCCCCTTCGACAACTACCCCTTCGCCTACATGGTGAGTAACCTGGCGCTGGCGGTGATCCTGCTGGACGGCGGGATGCGCACCCAGGCCAGCTCCTTTCGCGTCGCGCTGTGGCCGGCGCTGTCGCTGGCGACGGTCGGGGTGCTGATCACTTCGGCGCTCACCGGGATGATGGCGGCCTGGCTGTTCAAACTGGATATGATCGAAGGCCTGCTGATCGGCGCCATTGTCGGCTCCACCGACGCCGCAGCGGTCTTCTCGCTGCTCGGCGGCAAGGGGCTCAACGAGCGCGTCGGCTCGACGCTGGAAATTGAGTCAGGCAGTAACGACCCGATGGCGGTTTTCCTGACCATCACCCTAATCGAAATGATCCAGCAGCACCAGACCGGCCTCAGCTGGATGTTCGCCGTGCATATCATTCAACAGTTTGGCCTCGGGATCGTCATCGGCCTCGGCGGCGGCTACCTGCTGCTGCAGATGATCAACCGCATCGTGCTGCCCGCCGGGCTCTATCCGTTGCTGGCGCTGAGCGGCGGGATCATGATTTTCGCCGTCACCACCACCCTCGACGGCAGCGGTATCCTCGCCGTCTATCTCTGCGGCTTTTTGTTGGGCAATCGGCCGATCCGCAACCGGCACGGTATCCTGCAGAACTTCGACGGTCTGGCGTGGCTGGCGCAAATCGCCATGTTCCTGGTGCTGGGCCTGCTGGTGACGCCCTCCGACCTGCTGCCGATCGCTATCCCGGCGCTGCTGCTGTCGATGTGGATGATTTTCATTGCCCGTCCGCTGTCGGTGTTTGCCGGTCTGCTGCCGTTCCGCGGGTTTAACCTCCGTGAACGGGTGTTTATCAGCTGGGTTGGCCTGCGCGGCGCGGTGCCGATTATTCTCGCGGTGTTCCCGATGATGGCCGGCCTGGACAACGCCCGCCTGTTCTTCAATGTCGCCTTCTTCGTGGTGCTGGTGTCGCTACTGCTGCAGGGCACCTCGCTATCGTGGGCGGCGAAAAAAGCCAAAGTGGTGGTGCCCCCCGTCAGCTGGCCCATCTCCCGCGTCGGGCTGGATATTCACCCGGAAAACCCGTGGGAGCAGTTCGTCTACCAGCTGGGGGCCGATAAATGGTGCATCGGCGCGGCGCTGCGCGACCTGCATATGCCGCCGGAGACGCGGATTGCCGCGCTGTTTCGCAACAATGCCCTGCTGCACCCCACCGGCAGCACCCGCCTGCGGGAAGGCGATATCCTGTGCGTCATTGGCCGGGAACACGACCTGCCTGCGCTGGGCAAAATGTTCAGCCAGTCGCCGCCGGTGGCGCTCGATCAGCGCTTTTTCGGCGACTTTATCCTTGATGCCGAGGCCCGCTTCGCCGATGTGGCGCAAATCTACGGCATCGACGGCGGAGAGGAGTTCCGCGAACATCAGCAGTCGCTGGGGGAAGTGGTTCAGCAGCTGCTGGGCGCCGCGCCGGTGGTGGGCGACCAGGTGGAGTTCGCCGGGATGGTGTGGACAGTAGCGGAAAAAGAGAACGATCACGTACTGAAGGTAGGGGTCCGGGTCGCGGAAGACGAGGCGGAGTGATCCGCCCCGGAATACGTTACAGGGTCACAACCGGCACCCGCGGCGCCAGGGCGCACATTAGCTCATAGCCGACGGTGCCGCAGCTGGCCGCCACGTCGTCGATTTTAATCTCTTTGCCCCACAGTTCGACCGGCGCGCCAATCCCGGCCTGCGGACAGGGGGTTAAATCGACCGCCAGCATATCCATCGACACGCGCCCGACGGTGGTGGTCCGCACGCCGTCCACCAGCACCGGCGTGCCGCTCGGCGCCACCCGCGGATAGCCGTCGGCATAGCCGCAGGCGACGATGCCGATCCGCTGCTCCTGGGTGGTGCGATACAGGCCGCCATAGCCGATCGCCTCGCCGGGGCGCAGGTTCTGCACGGCGATGATTTCGCTGTGCAGGGCCATCACCGGCTTCAGGCCGGTGTTCGCGATATCCTGCCACTGCCCGGAGGGCGACGCGCCATACAGCACGATGCCCGGTCGAACCCAGTCAAAATGCGCTTCCGGATGCCAGAGGGTCGCCGCCGAGTTAGCCAGCGAGCGCGGGCAATCCAGTCCCTCCGCCGCTTGTTCAATACGGCGCATCGGCTCGACAATCCCCTGCGGGTTCTCCGCCTCCGCGAAGTGCGACATCAGCGTCATCTCGCCGACGTTGCTTATCGCCCGCAGCTGCTGCCAGACGGTATGCACCCGCTCCGGCATAAAGCCCAGCCGGTTCATGCCGCTGTTCACCTTGAGATAGATATCCAGCGGCGCGCGCAGCTTCGCCTGCTGCAGCGCCTTAATCTGCCAGTTGCTGTGAACGCTGGTGGTTAAGCGATATTGATCCAGCACCGCCAGCTCATCGGCATGGAAGAAGCCCTCCAGCAGCAGGATCGGACCTTTCCAGCCCTGCTCGCGCAGCAGGATCGCCTCTTCCAGGTTGAGCAAGGCGAAACCATCCGCCGCGCTCAACGCACTCCATACCCGCGCCACGCCATGGCCATAAGCATTAGCTTTGACCACCGCCCACAGGCGCGACCCGGGGGCCGCGCGACGCACTATCTGTAAATTCTGCCGCAAGGCCAGCAGGTCGATGCTGGCCACTACCGGACGGGTCATGCAAGCTCCTTAGTTGTGTGCGCCATGCAGATGCTGCGGACGCGCCGGGGTGAACCCGGGGCTGTAGCGGGCGACCGCCAGATCGTCGTAAGGGATCGCCGGCGTGCGGCCGGAGATCAAATCGCTGATAAGCTGCCCTGAGCCGCAGGCCATGGTCCAGCCGAGGGTACCGTGACCAGTGTTGAGCCACAGGTTTTTAAACGCCGTGCGCCCGACCACCGGCGTGCCGTCCGGCGTCATCGGCCGCAGGCCGGTCCAGAAGGTGGCCTGCTCAACGTGGCCGCCGCGCGGGAACAGGTCGCGCACCACCATTTCCAGAGTTTCCCGACGCGGCTGCAGCAGCGCTTTGTTAAAACCGACGATCTCGGCCATACCGCCGACGCGAATGCGCTGATCGAAACGGGTGATGGCGATTTTATACGTCTCATCAAGGATAGTGGAAACCGGCGCGCCGTCTTCCTGGGCAATCGGGATGGTTAACGAATAGCCTTTCAGCGGGTAGACCGGAATATCCACCAGCCCCTTGAGCATCGCCGTCGAGTAGGAGCCGAAGGCCATCACATAGGCGTCGCCTTTGATAATCTCATCGCCGCATTTCACCCCGGCAATGCGATCGCCCTCCTGCAGCAGGGCGTCCACCGGGGTGTTGAAGCGGAAGGTGACCCCGGCCTGTTCCGCCATCGCCGCCAGACGGGTGGTAAACAGCTGGCAGTCGCCGGTTTCATCGTTTGGCAGACGCAGGCCGCCGGTCAGTTTGTGGCTGACCTCCGCCAGCGCGGGCTCCACTTCCGCCAGCCGCTTCGCCTCCAGCAGCTGATACGGCACGCCGGCGTCCTCCAGCACCGCGATGTCGCGGGTGGCGTTTTCATACTGTTTGGCGGTACGGAACAGCTGCAGCGTCCCGCCCTGACGCCCTTCATACTGAATGCCGGTGGTGTCGCGCAGCGCCTTCAGGCAGTCACGGCTGTACTCCGCCAGGCGCACCATCCGGCCTTTGTTCTCCATATAGTGGCGGGTGTCGCAGTTGCGCAGCATCTGCCACATCCACTTCAGCTGGAACGACGTGCCGTCAAGGCCGATCGCCAGCGGCGCATGGCGCTGGAACATCCATTTTATCGCCTTCAGCGGCACCCCCGGCGCCGCCCAGGGCGCCGCATAGCCGGGAGAAATCTGCCCGGCGTTGGCCGCGCTGGTCTCCTCTGCCGGACCGGGCTGACGGTCGATAACCGTCACCTCATGACCCGCCTGACTCAAATACCACGCGCTGGCTACCCCAACCACCCCACTTCCCAGTATGACGACACGCATAGCGACTCCGTAACAGTTAAAGAACAATCATCTAATTACAAATTGATAACTCAGATGAAAATATTATTCAACATACGCTTTATTTATGGTGACTTAACTCACAGCAAACCGCACCAGCCCTGCGCTGCGAGATTTACGATCTCATGCTGCGCTTTATTTTTACCCAGCATTATATTCTGTAAATAAGCGCAAAAAACGGCTTTGAGATGGGGAAATCGCGAAGAAAAGCGATTGGCTGACAACACAGTTTGCTGTGCGGTGTTCTATGCTTGTTTAGAGGTTTTCCGTTCAGAGAAAACCAACAACAACGAGGGCGCGCTAATGGCTACGATTGACTCCATGAACAGGGACACCACCCGTTTAAGCGATGGACCCGACTGGACGTTTGAGTTACTGGAGACCTACCTGGCCGAAGTGGACCGGGTCGCTAAGCTCTATCGTCTTGACACCTACCCGCACCAGATCGAAGTCATTACTTCCGAGCAGATGATGGACGCCTACTCCAGCGTCGGCATGCCCATCAACTATCCGCACTGGTCGTTCGGCAAAAAATTCATTGAGACCGAGCAGGCCTATAAGCACGGCCAGCAGGGCCTGGCGTATGAGATTGTCATCAACTCCAACCCCTGTATCGCCTACCTGATGGAAGAAAACACCATCACCATGCAGGCGCTGGTGATGGCGCACGCCTGCTACGGGCATAACTCGTTCTTTAAAAACAATTACCTGTTTCGCAGCTGGACCGACGCCAGCTCAATCATCGACTACCTGATCTTCGCCCGCAAATACATTACCGAGTGCGAAGAACGCTATGGCGTCGACGAAGTGGAGAAACTGCTCGACTCCTGCCATGCGCTGATGAACTACGGCGTCGACCGCTATAAACGTCCGCAAAAAATCTCTCTGCAGGAGGAGAAGGCGCGGCAGAAAAGCCGGGAAGAGTATCTGCAGAGCCAGGTGAATATGCTGTGGCGCACCCTGCCGAAGCGCGAAGAGGAGAAGGCGATTGAGTCCGCCCGCCGCTACCCTTCTGAACCGCAGGAGAACCTGCTGTACTTTATGGAGAAGAACGCCCCGCTGCTGGAATCGTGGCAGCGCGAGATCCTGCGCATCGTGCGCAAAGTCAGCCAGTATTTCTACCCGCAGAAACAGACCCAGGTGATGAACGAGGGGTGGGCCACCTTCTGGCACTACACCATCCTCAATCATCTCTATGATGAAGGGAAAGTGACCGAGCGCTTTATGCTGGAGTTTCTCCACAGCCACACGAACGTGGTGTTCCAGCCGCCATACAACAGTCCGTGGTACAGTGGGATTAACCCCTACGCGCTGGGCTTCGCCATGTTCCAGGACATCAAGCGCATCTGCCAGTCGCCCACCGAAGAGGACAAGTACTGGTTCCCGGATATCGCCGGTTCCGACTGGCTGGAAACGCTGCATTTCGCCATGCGCGACTTCAAGGATGAGAGCTTTATCAGCCAGTTCCTGTCGCCGAAGATCATGCGCGATTTCCGCTTCTTCACCGTGCTCGACGACGACCACAACAATTATCTCGAGATCTCGGCGATCCACAACGAAGAGGGCTATCGCGAGATCCGCAACAAGCTCTCAGCGCAATATAACCTCAGCAATCTTGAGCCGAATATCCAGGTGTGGAACGTTGACCTGCGCGGCGACCGCTCGCTGACGTTGCGCTATGTGCCGCACAACCGTGTCCCGCTGGACAAAGGGAGGCGCGAAGTGCTGAAACATGTGCATCGTCTGTGGGGGTTCGATGTGCTGCTGGAGCAGCAGAACGCCGACGGCAGCATTGAGCTACTGGACCGCTGCCCGGCGCGGCCGAACGCGCTATAGCTTTGCGGGACGTATAAAACGACGAAGGGGGCCATTGGCCCCCTTATTGTGTTTATCGATGGCGAATAGCCAGCTTAACGCACATTCATGGCTAAATCGCCGGGCAGCGATTTCTGCATCCGGTGCCAGATCTCGCCGCTGTCATGGCCGTAGCGACGAACCAGCTCATACACCTGATCGTGCAGGCCGCCTTCGCACACCTTCGCCAGCTGATGATAAAAGCCCAGCGCCAGGCTGCGCGCTTCCGGGCTGGAGAAATAGTGGCGGCCAATGCGGGTATACAGCCCCTTCATGCCGTTGAGGATCAGACCATAGATCGGATTGCCGGAGGCGAACGCCAGACCGCGGAAAATGTTGTAATCGAGGTCGGCGAAGGCGTCGGCGTGATCTTCCACTTCCCGGGCGCTGTCCAGCACCGCCAGCGCTTTATCCGGATGCTGACGGAACGCGGTGCGAATAAAAATCGTGGAAATATTGGTGCGCACGGAGAGCAGGTTATCAATCAGCTGCGGGACGCTGTCGTGATCGAGACGCGCCAGCGTTTCAAGGATATTCAGCCCGGAGGTCTCCCAGAAGTTGTTCACTTTGGTGGGTTTGCCGTGCTGAATGGTCAACCAGCCGTCACGCGCCAGACGCTGCAACACTTCGCGCAGAGTGGTGCGGGTGACACCGATCAGCTCAGAAAGCTCGCGTTCAGCGGGGAGAATCGATCCAGGTGGGAAGCGGTTATTCCAGATGCTCTCAATGATATACTCTTCCGCGAAACCCGCAGGGCTCTGCGCCTTAATGACCATAATAATATTTCCATTACACATTGTTGCAATTGCACTCATCATACCAGAGCCGCTATAGCGCAGATAGCATCGCAAGTGAATTAAAAAGGGATCGCCGTTTCATTTTCCGTTTTTACTTTACGCTTTTCCTTCTCGCCCGTAGCCGCCGCCGAGCTGCGAAGAAAGTTGCTTCTCATTTTGCTCAACTGATACTCTTGCCAATCGTTACGCACAAAATCATGTACTAACTGACGGGGAAGGATTCTGTCGTGGAAATTTCTTATGGCCGCGCGCTGTGGCGCAATTTTCTTGGCCAGTCGCCTGACTGGTACAAGCTGGCATTAATTATTTTCTTAATCATCAATCCGCTGGTGTTCGCCTTAGCGCCGTTTGTCGCCGGCTGGCTGCTGGTGGTTGAGTTTATCTTTACCCTCGCCATGGCGCTGAAGTGCTATCCACTGCTGCCGGGGGGGCTGCTGGCATTTGAAGCGGTGCTGATCGGCATGACCAGCCCGGGTCATGTGCGGGAAGAGATCGCCAGCAACCTGGAAGTGCTGCTCCTGCTGATGTTCATGGTGGCGGGCATCTACTTTATGAAGCAGCTGCTGCTGTTCGTCTTTACGCGCCTGCTGCTCGGCATCCGCAGCAAAATGCTGCTGTCGCTGGCCTTCTGCCTGGCCGCCGCCTTTCTCTCCGCCTTTCTCGATGCGCTCACCGTGGTGGCGGTGGTAATTAGCGTCGCCGTCGGGTTTTACGGCATCTATCACCGCGTCGCCTCGGCGCGCCCCGACGATAGCGATATGCAGGACGACAGCCATATCGATCAGCACTACCGCGAGGTGCTGGAGCAGTTCCGCGGTTTTCTGCGCAGCCTGATGATGCACGCCGGCGTCGGTACCGCGCTCGGCGGCGTCATGACCATGGTCGGCGAGCCGCAAAACTTGATTATCGCCAAAGCGGCGGGCTGGCATTTTGGCGAATTCTTCATTCGCATGTCGCCCATCACGCTGCCGGTGCTGATCTGCGGGCTGCTGACCTGTCTGCTGGTGGAAAAGTATCGCCTGTTTGGCTACGGCGAACCGCTGCCGCCGACGGTCCGAAAGGTGCTGCAGGACTTTGACGATCGCAGCCGCGCGCAGCGCAGTCGTCAGGAACGGCTGCGGCTGATTGCCCAGGCGCTGATTGGCGTCTGGCTGATCGCAGCCCTCGCTTTGCACCTTGCCGAAGTCGGCCTCATTGGCCTGTCGGTGATCATTCTCGCTACCACCTTTACCGGCGTGACCGATGAACATGCGATTGGCAAGGCGTTCACCGAGGCGTTGCCCTTCACCGCGCTGCTGACGGTATTCTTTGCCGTTGTGGCGGTGATCATCGACCAGCAGCTGTTCACGCCGGTCATCGAGTTTGTTCTGCAGGCCTCGCCGCACGCGCAGCTGTCGCTGTTTTATCTGTTTAACGGCCTGCTGTCGTCCATCTCGGATAACGTTTTTGTCGGTACGGTCTACATCAACGAAGCGAAAACCGCCCTCGAGCATGGCGCCATCAGCCTGAAGCAGTTTGAGATGCTGGCGGTGGCGATCAACACCGGCACCAACCTGCCGTCAGTGGCCACCCCGAACGGCCAGGCGGCATTCCTCTTCCTGCTGACTTCCGCGCTGGCGCCGCTTATCCGGCTCTCCTATGGCCGCATGGTGTGGATGGCTCTGCCCTACACCCTCGTGCTGACGCTGGTCGGCCTGCTGTGCGTCGAGTTCACCCTGATGCCGGTCACCGAATGGTTGCTGGCTCACGGCTGGCTGGTTACCCCCACCCTGCCCTGATCCACCTGTCGCCCGGGTTCGCCCGGGCGATTCAATAACCAGTTACGTAATATTTTCCGCCGGGCCGCTGGCGTCGGTTCGGTTTTCGTTTACACTGCCATGATTTAGCATCTTCCAGGGAAATGATTATGTTGCAATATTTAAACCAGTGCTCGCGGGGACGCGGCGCCTGGCTCCTGATGGCATTGACCGCGTTCATTCTCGAACTCGTCGCGCTGTGGTTCCAGCACGTGATGCTGCTGCAGCCGTGTGTGATGTGCATTTATGAACGCTGCGCCCTGTTTGGCATCATGGGCGCGGGCCTGGTGGGCGCCATTGCCCCCAAAACGCCGCTGCGCTATGTCGCCATGCTGATTTGGCTGTACAGCGCGGTACGTGGGCTGCAGCTGGCGTGGGAACATACGATGATCCAGTTGCACCCATCGCCGTTCCAGACCTGTGATTTCGCCGCCCGCTTCCCGAGCTGGCTGCCGCTGGATAAATGGTTGCCGCAGGTGTTTGTCGCGTCCGGCGACTGTTCGGTACGCCAGTGGCAGTTCCTGTCGCTGGAGATGCCGCAATGGCTGGTGGGCATTTTCGCGGCCTATCTGGTGGTGGCTATCCTGGTGATCGTTGCTCAGCCTTTTAAAGCGAAAAAGCGCGATCTGTTTGGCCGCTAAGCCGCTGTGAGTCCCGCGCATTATGAAACGCCCTCCGGGGCGTTTTTTTGTGCCTGCTGTTCATCGCTGAATCGTTTCCTGTCTGTGGTTGACCACGGCCGCCAAAAGATGCATATTTAATACATCTTATATAGCCCCACAGGAGCTCACATGTCATCTTTACTGATCCCCGCAGACTGGAAAGTTAAACGCTCCACCCCGTTCTTTACCAAAGAGAACGTCCCCGCCGCCCTGCTGAGCCACCACAACACCGCAGCCGGCGTCTTCGGTCAGCTGTGCGTCATGGAAGGTACGGTGACCTATTACGGTTTTGCCAATGAACAGGCGACGGAGCCGGAGAAAAAAGTCGTCATTCATGCCGGGCAGTTTGCCACCAGTCCGCCGCAGTACTGGCACCGCGTCGAACTCAGCGACGATGCCCGCTTCAATATTCACTTCTGGGTGGCGGATGAAACCGACGGTGAAAACGGGCTGTTCCACGCGAAAAAAGCGTGACGGCGCTTACCGCGCCCTGTCAGGCAGATTGAGGATGTGGTCCTGCCAGTCGACAACGGTGGACTCGGGCACCGCAATATGACGGACGGAGATGCGTTCGCCGTGCATCGCCGCTTTTGAGCCGGTCAGCAGCGGGTGCCAGGCCGGCAGAGGCTTGCCTTCCGCCAGCAGGCGATAGGCGCAGGTCGGCGGCAGCCATTCGAAAGTCGGCAGATTTTCGCGCGTGAGCTTGATGCAGTCCGGCTCATATTCGAAGCGACGCTCGTAGTTACGGCACTGGCAGGTTTTGATATTGAGCTGACGGCAGGCGACGTTGGTGAAGTAGATCTCATCGGTATCTTCATCCATCAGCTTATGCAGGCAGCACTGGCCGCAACCGTCACACAGCGATTCCCACTCCGCGTCGGTCATGTCATCCAGGGTTTTTTGTTGCCAGAAAGGTTGTTCGCTCATCGAAGTGTCCGTCGTTGCCAGTTAAGGGTGCACCTTATAACCAGTCTGGCACGACGATGCAAGTTTTGCCGCCCCAAAAGGCGGCAAACCACGCTTACAGTACCCGGGTGGTGAGCGACAGGCCGTTGAAGCCGACCACCAGCTCGTCGCCGCTGTGCAGCGGCCCTACCCCTTCCGGGGTGCCGGTGAGGATCACGTCCCCGGCTTTGAGAGTAAAGAAGCGCGACATATAGGCGATCAGCGGCACGATCTTATGGATCATGTCGGCGGTGGTGCCCTGCTGGCGCACCTCGCCGTTAATCTTCAGGCTTAACGGCGTATTCTGCGGGTCGCCGTGGAACTCGGCGGCCGGAATAAAGCCGGAGATCGGACAGGCGTTATCGAAGCCTTTGGCCTTTTCCCACGGCTGTCCGGCCTTTTTCATCTTCGCCTGCAGGTCGCGCAG
This sequence comes from Klebsiella sp. C283, assembly GCF_048822555.1. NCBI lineage: Bacteria > Pseudomonadati > Pseudomonadota > Gammaproteobacteria > Enterobacterales > Enterobacteriaceae > Klebsiella > Klebsiella sp. C283. The sequence goes on along the minus strand of NZ_JBMEZS010000011.1, from coordinate 13,429 downwards.
GGTGAGATCCAATGCGACGCCATAGCCGGCAATCCCTTTCTGCACATGCTCTTCCGTCGCCTGACGCAGCGTACCGCCGATCAGCACCGCCAGCTCGACTTCGTGATGCACCGAGCCCAGCCCCTCAGGAAGCACCAACGGCTGACGGAGATCGCACAGCGCGCTCTCAGGTTTAATAAACAGCACCGGCTCTTCCGGCGTCGCACTGCCCATTTCCTTGATGTGCTTTGCATAATTACTGCCGACGCAAACCACTTTGCTCACCGGATAATCCAGGAGCGCTCCCTGCCAGTTATGATGTTGGTACATTATTTTCCCTCGTGGGTTAATCGGATTGTTTCCCCTGTTCCGCCAGGTGTTTCTTTAGTAGATTTTCAGACGGCGGAGGAAGTTGCAGGTAATAGCCCTGTTCGCTTAACGCCTGTTTCACTTTTTCCAGGTCGGCGTTAACCAGTTTTTTGCGCCCATCCAGCGGCAGCAGCATCGCCATTTGCGGCGTGCCGAAGCCGCGCATCAGCTCGTCAGGAACGCGTGAGAAATCGTCCTTTTTTTCGACGTATAAATAGGTTTGTTCACGTTTAGTACTTCGATAGATCACACAAAACATAGTTTTACTCGGAATTAGACCCGTGGTCACTTGCCTCAATATATGAGTGACTATAACATGCCTTTTAGTCTTCGGAATATCACCGCACTTCGGCGGTCGATAAACAGCAAATTGAGTAAGGCCAGGATGTCAAATACGCCAATCGAACTTAAAGGCAGTAGCTTCACGTTATCTGTCGTTCATTTGCACGATGCAAATCCCGAGGTTATTCGTCAGGCGTTAGAAGACAAAATCGCCCAGGCTCCCGCCTTTTTACGCCATGCTCCGGTGGTGGTGAATATCGCCAGCGTCGAGGAGAGCGTCGAATGGCGCGCCGTCAACGAGGCTATCGCCGCGACCGGTTTACGTATTATGGGCGTCAGCGGATGCAAAATCCCGCGCCTGAAAACCGAAATCGACCGCGCCGGTATCCCGTTATTAACCGAAGGGAAAGAAAAAGCCCCTCGTCCGGCACCGTCCGAACCTGCCCCGCCGCCACCAGTTGCTAACCAGATCACAAAAACGCGTTTGATTGACCAGCCGGTACGTTCCGGTCAGCGCATTTATGCGCCACACTGTGATCTTATTGTTACAAATCATGTGAGTGCCGGTGCGGAACTTATCGCTGACGGCAATATCCATGTATATGGCATGATGCGAGGACGCGCATTGGCAGGCGCCGGTGGCGACAGAGACGCCCAGATATTTTGTACCCACCTTGCGGCGGAGCTGGTCTCCATCGCTGGGGAATATTGGCTGAGCGATAACATCCCGGCCGAATTTTATGGCAAAGCGGCACGCCTGCGTTTAGGCGAAAGCGCTTTGACAATTCAACCGTTAAATTAATCCCTTTTTAACAAGGAATTTCTATGGCACGCATTATTGTTGTGACTTCGGGTAAAGGGGGCGTTGGCAAGACCACCTCCAGCGCGGCCATCGCTACAGGTTTGGCCCAGAAGGGAAAGAAAACCGTCGTTATCGACTTCGACATCGGCCTGCGTAACCTCGACCTGATTATGGGCTGCGAACGTCGCGTCGTTTATGATTTCGTCAACGTCATCCAGGGCGATGCCACATTGAACCAGGCGCTGATCAAAGATAAGCGCACGGAAAACCTCTACATTCTCCCGGCTTCCCAGACCCGGGATAAAGACGCCCTGACCCGCGAAGGCGTCGACAAAGTTCTCGAAGAACTGAAGAAGATGGAGTTCGATTTCATCGTCTGTGATTCCCCGGCAGGCATTGAAACCGGTGCGCTGATGGCGCTCTATTTCGCTGATGAAGCCATTATCACCACCAACCCGGAAGTCTCCTCCGTTCGCGACTCCGACCGTATCCTTGGCATTCTCGCCTCCAAATCCCGCCGCGCGGAAAATGGCGAAGAGCCGATCAAAGAGCACCTGCTGCTGACCCGCTACAATCCAGGCCGCGTCAATAAAGGCGATATGCTGAGCATGGAAGACGTGCTGGAGATTCTGCGCATCAACCTGGTGGGCGTGATCCCGGAAGACCAGTCAGTCCTGCGCGCATCCAACCAGGGTGAGCCCGTGATCCTCGATGCCGCGTCGGACGCAGGCAAAGCCTATGCCGATACCGTTGAACGTCTGCTCGGAGAAGAACGCCCTTTCCGCTTCATTGAAGAAGAGAAGAAAGGATTCCTCAAACGCCTGTTCGGAGGATAAATTATGGCTTTACTCGACTTTTTTCTCTCGCGAAAAAAGAACACGGCTAATATTGCGAAAGAACGCCTGCAAATCATCGTCGCCGAGCGCCGCCGCGGAGACGCGGAGCCGCATTACCTGCCGCAGTTGCGCAAAGATATCCTGGAAGTGATCTGTAAATACGTGCAGATCGACCCGGAGATGGTCAGCGTGCAGCTGGAGCAACGGGACGGTGATATTTCCATTCTTGAGCTGAACGTGACCCTACCCGAAACGGAAGAGTCGAAACCCTGACCTGCTGTTCCATCCCGAAAAAAACCGGCTACGCCACGCGCCGCCGGTTTTTTTATACCCTGAACCAGACCGCCCGCTAGCGCGGATAGTCGTTTAACAGCCTCTTCAGCCGTTCGCCCATCAGCTCACCACGCCAACCGGAAATCAGCTCAGGCTCAGCGGCCTGCGTTTTCAGCTGCCAGTGCCAGTTCAGCAGCTGGTTGATCTGTCGACGCGACGCCAGTAGCTCCGCGCTTACGCCCTTCTCCGCGCTCACTTCCTGCACCAGCGCTTTAATCTCTTTAAAGGCTTTGCGGTAGCCCGGCATGTCGATCAGATTCTGCAGCGGCGCCGGCAGCGACGACTCCGGCAGCGCCTGGGCTTTCTCGACCAGGCCGATCAGCGTTTTGCCATGGAAGCGAATTTCGCTACCGGACAACCCGAGGCTGTCGAGCTCGCCGAGGCTGGTGGGCATATAGCGCGCCACGCTCCACAGATGCTCTTCCCGCACCACAAAGTTCACCGCCAGGTCGCGTTCACGCGCTTTGCGCAGACGCCACTCCGCCAGCAGCTGCAGGCAGCCCAGCTGGCGGGTACGCAGCTGCCAGGCGTTGCCGATATCGCGCCAGGCCTCGGCCGGGTCGACCACCTCCTGACGGCGCTGCTGCATCAGGCGGCATTCGTCCAGTGCCGCCGATAGCCAGCCCGCGCGATCGGTCTCCGCCATTAATTGGCTGGCGATCGGCAGCAGGTACCAGACGTCGGCCGCAGCGTATTCACACTGACGCTCGGTCAGCGGTCGCGCCAGCCAGTCGGTGCGGGATTCGCTTTTGTCCAGCGCGACCCCGGAATACTCTTCCACCATCGAGGCAAAGCCCCAGGACATCGGCCGACCGCAGAAGGCCGCCAGGATCTGGGTGTCGATCAGCGGCTGCGGCATCAGGTTGAACGCGTTGAGGAAGACTTCTAAATCTTCGCTGCCGGCATGCAGATATTTGGTCACATCCGGATTGAGCAGCAGGTCGCGCATCGGCGCCCAGTCGTTAATCGTCAAGGGATCGATCAGAGAGACCTGGTGGCCGTCGAACAGCTGCAGCAGGCCCAGCTGCGGGTAATAGGTGCGGGTACGGACAAATTCCGTATCCAGAGCGACGGCGGAGGCCGCGCTTGCCGCTTCGCAGACAGCGCGCAGGCCATCGTCGGTGGTGATCATCTGATAGTTCAAAGCATACTCTCTTAACTTGCGCCCATAAAAAACGCCGGCGTAGCCGGCGTCTGGCGACTCATTCGTTACTCAGCCTTTATTGTCCACTTTAGCGCGCGCTTCGTCACGCAGTTCTCGCCGCAAAATTTTCCCGACGTTGGATTTCGGCAGTTCGTCACGGAATTCCACCAGTTTCGGCACTTTATAGCCGGTCAAATGGCGTCGGCAGAACGTAATCAGCGCTTCTTCGGTTAACGCGGCATCTTTCTTCACCACGAAGATCTTCACCGCTTCGCCGCTGCTGCCGGACGGCACGCCGATGGCCGCCACCTCCAGCACGCCGCTGTGCTGCATGACCACATCTTCGATTTCATTCGGATAGACGTTAAAACCCGACACCAGGATCATATCTTTTTTCCGATCGACGATGCGCAGGAACCCCTCTTCATCCATCACCGCGATATCCCCGGTGTGCAGCCAGCCGTTCTTGATGATCTCATCCGTCGCGTCAGGTCGCTGCCAGTAGCCCAGCATCACCTGCGGCCCCTTGATACAGAGTTCGCCAGGCTGGCCCGGCGCCACTTCGTTATCGTCATCATCCACCAGTTTGGCTTCGGTGGAAGGCACCGGCAGACCAATGCTGCCGCTGTGGTAGTCGATATCGTGGGGGTTGACGCTGACCAGCGGCGAACACTCGGTCAGTCCGTAGCCCTCAAGCAGATATTGCCCGGTCAGTTTCACCCAGCGCTCAGCCACCGCCTGCTGCACCGGCATGCCGCCGCCGGCGGAGAGGTGCAGCGAGGAGAAATCAAGCTGCTGGAACTCTTTGTTGTTCAGCAAGGCGTTGAACAGGGTATTGACCCCGGTCATGGCGGTAAAGGGATATTTCGCCAGCTCCTTCACCAGTCCGGGTATGTCGCGCGGGTTGGTGATCAGCAGATTCTGCCCGCCCAGCTCGATAAACAGCAGGCAGTTCATGGTGAGGGCGAAAATGTGATACAGCGGCAGCGCGGTCACCACGAACTCTTTGCCGCGATGCAGCAGCGGGCCGTAGGTGGCATTGACCTGCTCGAGGTTGGCCAGCATGTTGCGATGGGTCAGCATCGCCCCTTTAGCCACCCCGGTAGTGCCTCCGGTGTACTGCAGAAACGCCAGATCTTCCGCTACGATCTCCGGCTTCACGTACTGCATGCGATAGCCGTGCTGCAGCGCGCTGCGAAACGAGATGGCATCCGGCAGATGGTACTTCGGCACCAGGCGCTTGATGTACTTGACCACAAAGTTCACCAGCGTGCCTTTGGCGGTGGAGAGCTGATCGCCCATGCGCGTCAGGATCACGTGTTTCACCTGGGTCTTCGCCACCACTTTTTCCAGGGTATGGGCAAAGTTGGAGACGATGACGATCGCCGCCGCGCCGCTGTCGTTGAGCTGATGCTCCAGTTCACGCGGGGTATATAAGGGGTTGACGTTGACCACGATCATCCCGGCGCGCAGGATGCCAAACAGGGCCACCGGATACTGCAGCAGGTTAGGCATCATCAGGGCCACCCGATCGCCCTTCTGTAACCCTAAGCCCTCCTGAAGGTAAGCGGCGAAGGCGCGACTGCGCTCTTCCAGCTTACGGTAGGTCATCACTTCACCCATATTGATAAACGCCGGTTGGTCGGCGTAGCGGGTGGTGGCATGTTCAAACAGTTCAACCAGGGATTGATAGCGGTCAGGATTTATCTCCGCCGGAACATCTGCGGGATAACGGTTTAGCCAAACCTTTTTCACTGCATCACCTCTGAAATAGTTATTCGTCGTCATCACAGCCCCTGGAAAATACACTTTGTTAACATTATATTAACTCAGCGTACCAGTTTATTAATTAGGCAATGAGCAGGTTGCGAAGCGCGTCACTATTTTTTTTCTTATTCGACTGAAAACAAAGAAACAGCGGACTGGCCGCTGTTTCTTTGAACTAACAAAAACAACAAAATCATTCAGTTACAACGTTTCTTACCTCAGCAGGGCCGGGGTTGTACCATCCCCATCCGCCATAGCCGTACCCCCAGGGGCGGGGACCCAGCATCCACGGGTCGATGGGCTGCGGGGGCATCACCACCTGCTGCACCACGTTCCAGCGTTTGTAGCCGGTGGCGTTCATCAGCATAAATTTGTAGGGCGTGCTACCCACCTTGCCATCCACCACCCCGGCAATCGGCCCGACAACGGTCACCAGCTGACCCCGGAAGTCCACCGGATCGAGGAAGCCGTTAACATCGGCAAAGATTCGCCCGCGCGAGGGTTCGCCCAGTTCCGGCCGCGCACCGCTGTCCAGCGGCACGGTAGCGATTTCTAAGCGGGTTTTACCCTGCTGGTTCTGCACGTTGACCACCTTGCCGCCAAAGCGCGCTTCCTGACCAACGTACAGCTGCGGGGCGTTCATCACCCGCACCAAATCCTGCTGCGGCGTGGGGCTGGTGCCTTTGATGGCATCCGGCACCGATACGCAGCCGCTCAGCGCAACGGCAACCGCCGCGGCCAGCAGCCAGCGAACGCCCTGTTTTTGACCCGCCATGATGCGACTCCTTTTCTCAGTCTTCTTGTTACTGAGATTCACTCGCGGCCCGGAAGTTTCTTCCACGCCACCTCGTTACGCAAATAAACCGGCTCCGCTTTCTCCACGGCCACGGTTTTCCCTGCCGCCAGCAGATAACAGGCTAACGGCAGCATATCCTCTGCCGCCGGCAGTTCAATTTCGCCGCTGCTTAAGGTCAGTCCGCTCTCTTTCGCCAGATCCGGCCACGCCTGCCAGCCGGTGCCGACGGTGGCCCATTCGCCGGAAAGCTGCGCCAGCCGTTCGGCCACCGCGTCCGGTTTGAGCACCGCTTCCGTCTCTTCGCCGTGCCAGACGCCCTGCTCGTCGCGCTGGTACTCAGCCCAGTAGACTTCACCCATCCTGGCGTCAATCGCCGCCAGCACGCGGGTGGCGCAGGTTTTGCGCCAGGCGCCTTGCGCCATGGTGGCCAGCGTGGAAACGCCGATCATCGGCAGCTCCGCGCCGAGCGCCAGCCCCTGGGCGATACCGATGCCGATACGCACGCCGGTAAAGCTGCCCGGGCCGCGGCCAAAGGCCAGCGCGTCCAGCTCGGTCAGGGTGGTGCCGCTCTCGGTGAGAACCTCCTGCACCAGCGGCAGGATACGTTGGGTGTGTTCGCGGGGACAAATTTCGAAATGAGCACTAAGGGTGCCATCATTCCACAGCGCCGCGGAGCAGGCCTCTGTGGCGGTATCGATAGCCAAAATTCGCATGGGTGGTCACGCTCTCGTTACATAGTTCAGGCCTTCAGGCAGCCTGTTTACCGGCAGACGGTCAATCCGTCGCCACACCGCCCGAAGTCTAGTGGGAACCGCTAATTAACAAAATGGCGCGCAGCTTAACACATTTTAGGGCGGATTACCTTGCCGGCGGCACGGCGAGGAAGCGCACCGCCCGGCGGATATCGCGGGTCCGCGGCGCGGGCGGCAGGCTGGCCAGGAACACCGCGCCGTAAGGGCGCATCACCAGCCGATTGTCACAGATAACCAGCACCCCACGGTCGTCGATATCGCGGATCAGCCGGCCCACCCCCTGCTTGAGGGTGATCACCGCGTCCGGGAGCTGCACTTCATCGAACGGATCGCCGCCGCGTAGCCGGCAATCTTCCATCCGCGCTTTCAGCAGCGGGTCGTCCGGCGAGGTAAACGGCAGCTTATCGATGATCACCAGCGACAGCGCGTCTCCGCGCACATCGACCCCTTCCCAGAAGCTGCTGGTGGCCACCAGTAGGGCGTTGCCGGCGTTGACGAACTGCTGCAGCAGCTGGCCTTTACTGGTCTCCCCCTGCAGCAGCACCGGCAGGGTCATGGTGGCGCGGAACTGCTCCGCCAGATCGCGCATCATGGCGTGCGAAGTACACAGCATAAAGCAGCGACCGTCGTTAGCCTCGATCAGCGGTTTAAGCATGGCCGCCAGATGGCGCGCCGCGCCGGGCTGGTTCGGCAGCGGTAGATTACGCGGTACGCAGAGCAGCGCCTGATGCTGATAGTCAAAGGGGCTAGGCAGCAGCAGAGTCTGCGCCTCGTCGATCCCCAGCCGGGCGGTGAAGTGGTGTAGATCGTCATTTACCGACAGCGTCGCCGAGGTAAAGATCCAGCTTCCCGACTTCTGCGCCATCACCTCTTTAAACTTCTCGGCCACGGTCAACGGCGTCAGCGCAAGGGTAAAGTGGCGCGAGGTGCACTCATACCAGTAGCTGTAGCCCGGCTGATTGATCTCTTTCAGCCGCTTCAGACGCCCGCGATAAAGCGTGGCGCGCTCAAAGGCGGCGTCGAGCAGCGCCGAGCGCCCCAGCGAAAGTTTGGCGACGTCGTAACACAGTTCAAGAGCATCATCGAGCAGCAGCAGCGCCCGCTGAATGTGGCTGTCCGCCAGCAGCTCGCGCAGGTTGCCGCGGTAGCCCGGGTCCCCCAGCTGCAGGCGAAAATCCTGGGCGCTTTGCGCCAGGCGGTCGGCGCATTTTTGCAGCTGCTGGGTGTCTTTCAGTTCGGTGCGGTAGGCAATGGTGATGTCTTTCGCCAGATCCAGCAGCTGGCGGCTGGAGAGCGACTGGCCAAAGTACTGGCTGGCGATATCCGGCAGCTGATGGGCTTCGTCGAAAATCATCACCTCCGCCTCGGGGATCAGTTCGGCAAAGCCGCTCTCTTTGACCACCATATCGGCAAGAAACAGATGATGGTTGACCACCACCACGTCGGCGTCCATCGCTTTTTTACGCGCCTTCACCACGAAGCAATCTTTATACAGCGGGCAGTCGCTGCCGAGGCAGTTATCGTTGGTGCTGGTGACCAGCGGCCAGGCCTGGGAATCTTCCGCCACGCTGGCGCAGGTGCTGATATCGCCATCCTGGGTTTGGTTCGACCAGGAGCGCAGGAGGATCACGTCGCTGAGGGTTTGCACCGGCAGATCGCCGCCAGCCAGCGCCTGCTGTTCCAGGCGTTCGAGGCACAGGTAGTTGGAGCGCCCTTTTAGCAGCGCCAGTTTGCCGGTGAATTTGAGCGCTTTGGCGACGGTGGGCAGATCGCGGCTGTAGAGCTGATCCTGCAGCGCTTTCGACCCGGTGGAGATAATCACCTTTTTTTTCGCCCGCAGCGCCGGCGCCAGGTAAGCGTAGGTTTTACCGGTTCCGGTCCCCGCTTCCACCACCAGCGGCCGGGAGGCCTCAATCGCTTCGCTGACCGCCACCGCCATCTGGCGCTGCGGCTCGCGCGGTTTAAATCCCGGTATGGCTTTGGCTAGCTGGCCGTCTGCTGCAAAATCGTCGATCACATTGCCCCCTGGTTATTTGGACAGTGATTATGTCAGGGAGGACGGCGTTTCGCCAGTCCGGGTAGTGACGCGAGCGGAACATTATGGCAGTCTTGCCGCTGCCGAATGGAATGCTCAAAGAGGAATGAGAAATGACAATTACGCGTATTGATGCCGAAGCCCGCTGGTCAGATGTAGTGATCCACAATCAGACCCTTTACTACACCGGCGTACCGGCGAATCTTGATGCCGATGCCTTCGAGCAGACCGCCAACACCCTGGCGCAGATTGACGCGGTGCTGGAAAAACAGGGCAGCGACAAGTCGCGTATTCTTGACGCCACTATTTTCCTTGCCGACAAAAGCGACTTTGCGGCGATGAATAAAGCCTGGGACGCCTGGGTGGTAGCCGGTCACGCCCCGGTGCGCTGCACGGTGGAAGCGACGCTGATGAACCCACAATATAAAGTTGAGATCAAAATCATCGCCGCGGTGTAATTACTCGTCTTCGTCTTCATCTTCAAAGCGCGCGACGATCCGTTCGCCGGTATGCGTCGCGCGTAGCTCTTCCGCCACCAGGGCAATCGCCTGGCCGCTGCTCATCCCCTGGGCCATCAGTTCCTGGATACGTTCGACCGCTTTTTGCTGTTGCTCGTGGCTCAGCGAAGGTAAACCTGCAAACATCTTGTACTCCTGCTACATTGTGGGGCGTAATTATTTCACGCCGTCCCCGCCTACGCCAGAGGGACGGTAACGTTCAGGATCGAGAAAGATGTTGTCCCCCGCGATTATTACCCTGCCCTGGCGCCCGGATGCCGCCGAATACTATTTTACGCCGTTAAGCGCCACGCCCTGGGCGATGCTGCTGCATTCCGGCTTTGCCGACCATCCGCATAACCGTTTTGATATCCTGGTGGCGGCCCCGCGCGCCACGTTGCTGACGCGCGGTGAACAGACCTGGATCGATGACGGCGAGACCGTTTGTGTCTCGGCTGACGATCCGCTGCAACTGCTTCAGCAGCAGCTGGATCGTCAGCCGTTCACGCCGCAGCCCCATGAGGATCTGCCGTTTCTTGGCGGCGCGCTGGGGCTTTTCGGTTACGATCTGGGCCGCCGTTTTGAGCGACTTCCCGCTGCCGCGCAGGCCGATATCGCGCTGCCGGATATGGCGGTGGGGATTTATGACTGGGCGCTGATCGTCGACCATCAGCGCCAGCAGGTGTCGCTGCTCAGCTATGACGACCCGCAGCAGCGTCTGCAGTGGCTGGAGGCGCAAACGCCGACGCCGGGTGAAACCTTCGCCCTGACCTCGGCCTGGCAGTCAAATATGAACCGCCAGCAGTATGGCGAGAAATTTCGTCAGGTGCAGGCCTATCTGCGCAGCGGTGACTGCTATCAGGTCAACCTCGCCCAGCGTTTTCAGGCCCGCTACGTCGGGGATGAATGGCTGGCCTTCCGCCGGCTGAACGCCGCCAACCGCGCCCCCTTTAGCGCCTTCATCCGCCTTGCGGAAGGGGCGATTTTAAGCCTGTCGCCGGAGCGATTTATTCAGCTCCGCCAGGGTGAGATCCAGACGCGCCCGATTAAGGGCACCCTGCCGCGGCTCGATTCGCCGCTGGCGGATGCGCAGCAGGCGGAGAAGCTGGCGAACTCGCCGAAAGACCGCGCTGAGAATTTAATGATTGTCGACCTGATGCGCAACGACATCGGCCGCGTCGCCGTCCCGGGCAGCGTGCGGGTCCCCGAGCTGTTCGTGGTGGAGCCGTTCCCGGCGGTCCATCATCTGGTCAGCACCATCACCGCCCGCCTGCCGGCGACGCTTCATGCCAGCGATCTGCTGCGCGCCGCCTTCCCCGGAGGGTCGATCACCGGCGCGCCGAAGGTACGGGCGATGGAGATTATTGATGAACTGGAACCCCAGCGACGCAACGCCTGGTGCGGGAGCGTCGGCTATCTGAGCTATTGCGGCAATATGGATACCAGCATCACCATTCGCACCCTGACGGCCTGGCAGGGGCAACTGTATTGCTCCGCCGGAGGCGGTATCGTCGCGGACAGCGAGGAAGATGCGGAATATCAGGAAACTTTTGATAAAGTTAATCGTATCCTGCACCAACTGGAGAACTAGACCATGGCGGACCACGCCCTCAATCTGGATGATTTTCTGTCCCGCTTCCAGCTGCTGCGCCCTCAGCCTTCGCGCCATGCGCTCAATCAGCGGCAGGCGGCGGTACTGGTGCCGATCGTGCGCCGGCCGCAGCCTGGCCTGCTGCTGACCCAGCGCTCGCCGCTGCTGCGCAAGCACGCCGGCCAGGTCGCCTTTCCCGGCGGGGCGGTAGATAATACCGATGCGACCCTTATCGCCGCCGCTCTGCGCGAAGCCCAGGAAGAGGTGGCGATCCCGCCGGAGACGGTTGAGGTGATTGGCGTTCTGCCGCCGGTGGACAGCGTCACCGGCTTCCAGGTGACGCCGGTGGTGGGTATTATTCCGCCGGATCTGCACTATCACGCCAGCCAGGACGAAGTCTCCGCGGTATTTGAAATGCCGCTCGCCGAGGCCCTGCGCCTCGGGCGCTATCATCCGCTCGATATCCACCGCCGGGGCAACGACCACCGCGTCTGGCTCTCCTGGTACCAGCATTATTTTGTCTGGGGGATGACCGCCGGGATCATTCGCGAGCTGGCGCTGCAGATAGGCGCGCGCCCTTAGCTATACTGATTATGAGAGGGCGCTCTCACTATTAGTAAAATCGCGGTTATCCATTAGTTTAATTCATGTGAATAGTTGAACTGACAGGGCGCTTCCCTCTTACACTATGCGCAGTTATTACATCGTTACCGCACCCGCGGTAACCCTGTCAGGAGTATTATCGTGATTAGTCTATTCGACATGTTCAAGGTGGGGATTGGTCCCTCATCTTCCCACACTGTTGGCCCGATGAAGGCCGGTAAACAGTTCGTCGATGACCTGGTCGAAAAAGGATTGCTTAATGCAGTGACCCGCGTGGCGGTTGACGTCTACGGTTCGCTGTCATTAACCGGCAAAGGCCACCATACGGACATCGCCATTATCATGGGACTGGCGGGCAATCAGCCCGATACGGTCGATATAGACGCGATACCGGCATTTATCCGTGACGTCGAGACACGCGGCCGTCTGCTGCTGGCCAACGGTCAGCACGAAGTCGACTTCCCGGCGGATGACGGCATGCGTTTTCGCAGCGACAATCTGCCGCTGCACGAAAACGGCATGACCATTCATGCCTGGGCCGGCGAGAAAGAGATCTACTGCAAGACCTATTACTCGATTGGCGGCGGCTTTATCGTCGACGAAGAGCACTTCGGCAAAGAAAACGCCAACGAACTACAGGTGCCCTACCCGTTTAAATCGGCGCAGGAAATGCTGGCCTACTGCAAAGAGACCGGCCTGTCGCTCTCCGGGATGGTGATGCAGAACGAGCTGGCGCTGCACAGCAAAAAAGAGATCGAGGACTATTTCGCTAATGTCTGGCAGACCATGCGCGCCTGTATCGACCGCGGCATGAACACCGAAGGCGTGCTGCCTGGCCCGCTGCGCGTGCCGCGTCGCGCCTCGGCGCTGCGTCGTCTGCTGGTGGCCAGCGATAAGCTCTCCAGCGATCCGATGAACGTCGTTGACTGGGTCAACATGTTCGCGCTGGCGGTCAATGAAGAGAACGCCGCCGGCGGTCGCGTGGTGACCGCGCCGACCAACGGCGCCTGCGGCATCGTTCCGGCGGTACTCGCCTATTACGATCACTTTATCGAATCCGTCAGCCCGGAGATCTATATCCGCTACTTTATGGCCTGCGGTGCGATCGGCGCGCTGTACAAGATGAATGCCTCCATTTCCGGCGCCGAAGTCGGCTGTCAGGGCGAAGTGGGCGTCGCCTGCTCGATGGCGGCGGCGGGTCTGGCTGAACTGCTCGGCGCCAGCCCGGAGCAGGTCTGCGTGGCGGCGGAGATCGGTATGGAACACAACCTCGGCCTGACCTGCGACCCGGTCGCCGGCCAGGTACAGGTGCCGTGCATAGAACGTAACGCCATCGCCTCCGTGAAAGCGATCAACGCCGCGCGGATGGCGATGCGCCGCACCAGCGAACCGCGCGTCTCGCTCGATAAAGTGATCGAGACCATGTACGAAACCGGCAAAGACATGAACGCCAAGTACCGCGAAACCTCGCGAGGCGGCCTGGCGATTAAAGTTCAGTGTGACTAACATGTTGGCTTTCGCCTGCCGCCTCCCGGGGCGCAGGCGCGGAGCGAGGGTAACTAAAAGCCCCTGCCTTCCTGATGCGCCCTCCGTGGCGCATTTTCTTTTTTCTATACCTGGCGATATTCTGCCACTACAATTGC